>CAZDOC010000031.1:0-26104 GCA_964506945.1 uncultured Gammaproteobacteria bacterium | reverse complement strand
CTGGCGCACCAAAAAAAAGGGTGTGGCCTTGGCCACACCCCGATTGAAACAGCTCGCCCTGGCTGCGATATCGATACCGCTCAGTTCAGTGCCATGCCCTCTTTCAGGATCTTCGGCGTAACGAAGATCAGCAGTTCCTTCTTGGTCTTGGATTTCTGATTGTTCTTGAACAGAAAGCCGATATAGGGCAAATCGCCGAAGAAGGGCACGCGTGAGCTGTCCTCCCGCTTTTCCTGGGTATAGACCCCACCGAGGACCACGGTCTCGCCGTTGTCCACCAGCACCTGGGTATCGACATTCTGGGTATCGATACTCGGGACCCCGGCGAACAGGGTGCCCACGGCGTCCTTGCTCACCTTCAGGTCCATGATGATGCGATCGTCCGGGGTGATATGTGGCGTCACCCGCAGGCTGAGCACCGCCTTCTTGAAGGATACCGCGGTGGCGCCACTGGATGAGGCCTGCTGGTAGGGGATCTCGGTGCCCTGTTCGATCACGGCCTCCTTCTGGTTGGCCGTGATCACGCGCGGGCTGGAAATGACCTCGCCCCGGCCCTCTTTCTGCAAGGCGGTCAATTCCAGCTGTAACAGGTAGGAACCGATCTTGCCGACCGCGAAGCCCAGCGCCCCGGCCGGTCCGGCCACCGGCAGGTTGACGATGTAGTTCTCGTTGTTGTTGGTATTGAAGCTGGTGGTGCCGCCGAAATCGACGTCGCCCGGGACCCGACCACCGATGGTGGAGAACAGATGCCCCCGGCCCTGCGTCGCCTGACTGCTCTTCTGGGAATAGCCAAAGCGGACCCCCAGGTCCTTGCTGAAGTCATCGTTGGCGATCACGATGCGCGATTCGATCATGACCTGGCGTACCGGCACATCGAGCTTCTCGATGAGCTTGCGGATCTCCGCCAGTTTGTCGGCGGTATCCTGGATCAACAGGGTGTTGGTGCGCTCATCCAGACTGATATTGCCCCGTTCGGACAGCAGGTTGTTCTTCTCCGCCTTGATCAGGGTAGACAGATCGCCGGCCTTGGCGTAGTTGATCTGGATGAATTCCGTCTTCAGCGGCGCCAGTTCGGCGATCTGCTTCTGGGATTCGAGTTCCAGCTTCTCGCGCGCGGCGATCTCCTCCTGCGGCGCCACCATGATCACATTGCCGGCGCGGCGCATGGCCAGGCCCTTGGACTTGAGGATGATGTCCATGGCCTGATCCCAGGGCACGTTCTTCAGGCGCAGGGTCACGTTACCGGTTACGGTATCACTGGCGACCAGGTTCAGGCCGGTGAAATCCGCGATCAGCTGCAGCACCGCGCGCACCTCGATATTCTGGAAATTCAACGACAGGCGCTCGCCACTGAAGGCCTTCTTCTTCCTGGCCGCGACCTCTTCCCTGGTCAGCGGCTTGACCTCGATGGTCAGGGTATTGTCGGTCTGATAGGCCAGTTGTTCATATTCACCCGTGGGCGTGATCACCATATGCACGCTGTTACCCTGCGCGGTGGTATCGATCTCCTTCACCGGGGTGGCGAAATCCACGACATCCAGACGGCGGTTGAGCGACTCCGGCAACGTGGTGTTGATGAAATCAACCAGGATGCGCCCACCTTCCTCATGCATGTTCACATTGATCGAGGGATCCGACAGCCGCACGACCACGCGTCCGGCGCCATTTTCCGCGCGATGAAAATCGATGGCCTCCAGGCTTGCCATCGATGATGCTGGCGAAGCCCCCATGCCCTTGCCGCCACCCGTGGCCATGGCCACATCGGCCGCGCCGCTGCTTTCCAGGGTGACGTAAACGGCATTCCCCTCGACCTTGACATCGTAAGGCACCATGCGCACCAGGTTCAGGACCACGCGGGTGCGTCCACCGGCCTCCACCGCGGCGACACTGTGGGCGACTCCGACGCCTATGGTTTCGTTGCGGTCAGGCACCTGCAGATGCGTGCCGGGAAAATCCAGCGCGATACGGGCGGGGTTGTCGATGGTGAAACTCAGCGGCACGGTGGTCGGCGCTTCCGACAACTCCAGCTTGACCTGTACCTTGTCGCCAGGCAGGGCGTTGTAGCTGATCCCGGTCAGGTTGGCCGCCGTGGCCGAGGTGACGAGCAGCAGAACCAGCGCACCGGAGATCAGCGCCTGTCGGCAGAACCCGAAGATCCCCGGATACCTTGCGTATGAAGTCATGGATATTTTCATCGTTACCACCCCTTTTCTCGGGTTATTCCTCTTCATTGAGCGCCAGGGACGCCTTACGTTCTTCCCAGACACCCTGGGGATTCTTGAATATCTCGCGCAGCTCTATGCCCTCTTCGGAAATATTGATGATCTTGCCGTAATTCCGGCCGATGTAATTTCCGATCCGGACGCGGTGCACGGTGCCCTCGGGATCCAGGACGATGGCCCACAGGTCCTCCTTGTTCTGCAGGGTGCCGACCATGCGCAGGCTGTCCAGCTCGAACTGCTCAAGCTCTTCGCGATTGCGGTTCTTGATCTCGTCGATATATTTTTGCTGCTGGGCATTATCCACCGCGGTCACGGCCTGCTGCTGCGCCTCCTCGAATATCGGTTTGAAGGGGTCGCGCTTGCCCAGCTCGGCGGCCTGGTAGAGATAACGCTGATAGGGCTTGAACTCGGGCAGGGGTTCGATATGGCCGCTCTTGCGCGCCCTGATCTTCTGGGCATAGCTTTCCAGGTCACTCATGTCGGTATTGACGCATCCCGCGAGCAGCGCGGCACCGCCAAACAGCAGGATCCATCTCGAAATGGCATGTATCGCTGTCATTTCGCGGCCTCCTCTTCCTCATCCATGTAGCGGTAGGTCTTGGCGGTGGACTCCATGGTGAGCTTGTCCGTCCCGGATGTGCTGCTGATATGAATGTCATGCTGCGTGACGATTCGCGGCAGGTCGGCCACGCCACTGACGAATTGTCCAAACTGGTGATAGGTGCCGGTTACCCGGATCTTGATCGGCAGTTCGACATAAAAATCCGCGGGTTGCTCCCTGCCGGGCTTGAACAGCTCGAATTCCAGACCGCTGGCGAGACCCTGTTGCGAGATATCGACCAGCAGGGCGGCCACCTCGGTCTTGTTGGGCAGGCGCCTGAGCATATCGCCGAAGGACTCCTTCATGTCTTCCATCTGCCGTTTCAGCGCCGCCAGGTTGGCGGCCTTCTTCTGCTTGATCTCGAAGCTGCGCTTGAGATCGATTTCCTTCTGGCTGGCCTGTGCCAGGACCTCCTGTTGATGCTGGGTATCGAAATACCAGCCGCCGGCGAGTATGGCCACACACAGAAAGGCAATGCTCACGACCTGGGCCGGTAGCGGCCAGTTGCCGATATCCTGTGGGTCGAGATCAGCGAAATCCGAGAGTTTCATTCTGTATCCTCCTCATCGCCATCTCCCTGCTGCCTGGCCTGTTTGACCCTGAGGGTGAAATTGCTCAGCCGTGAGCCCTCCTTGGATTTGCCACTCTCGATGATTTCCAGCGTCGGATGGGTCAGCCATTCGGAGTCATCCAGATTGCGCATGAAGCTGGAGACCCGGGCATTCGACTGGGCCACCCCCTTGATGGTCAGCATGTCCCCCTTCTGCTGCAGATCCTTCAGATAGACCCCGTCGGGCAGGGCATCCACCAGGGCGTCGAACAGGTGGACGATGATCGGCCGCGAGGTCTGCAGCTTCTCTATCGCCCGCATCCGGGACAACAGGCGATCCCGTTCTTTTTCCAGGTCCCGGATTTCCTTGATTTTCTTGTCCAGCAGGCTGATCTGCCCCTGCAGGAACTGATTGCGGGTATTCTGGTAGCTGATCAGCTGTTCGAAATACAGATGCACCATGCCGACGACGACCAGCGCCAACAGACAGGCGATGCCGGTGATGGTATAGAAACGGGCCCTGCGTTCCTTGCGCAGTTCCTCACGCCAGGGTAACAGATTGATGCGCGCCATCAGTCAAAACTCCTCAGTGCCAAACCGCATGCAATCATCATCGCCGGTGCGTCGTTACTGAGCGCCTCGGCCCGGATCTTTGAGGCCAGCGCCATCTCCGCGAAGGGGTTGGCGATGGTGACCCGGGTACCGGTCTTCTCCTCTATCAGGTTGCCTATGCCCGGGGTCGCGGCGCAACCTCCGGCCAGGATGATGTGATCCACGGCGCTGTACTGACTGGCGGCATAGAAGAACTGCAATGCGCGGCTGACCTGCTGGGCCATGGATTCCTTGAACGGCTCCAGCACCTCGGGACCATAATTGTCCGGCAGGCCCCCCTGGCGCTTGGCCAGTCCCGCCTCTTCATAGGTCAGACCGTAGCGGCGCTGGATCTCCTCGGTCAGTTGCCGGCCACCGAATACCTGTTCCCGGGTATAGGTGATGGTCAGGTTCTGCAACACGCTGAGGGTGGTCATGGTCGCGCCGACGTCTATCACCGCCACCAGGTCACTGAAGGCTTCGGGATCCTCAGCCTGTTCCGCCAGCAGGCGAATGGCATTTTCCAGGGCGAAGGCCTCGACATCCACCACCTTGGCCGTCAGTCCCGCGAGTTCCACCGCGCCCACCCTGAGGTCGACGTTGTCGCTGCGCGAGGCCGCCAGCAGGACATCGACCTTGTTGGGATCGGTATCGGAAGGCCCTATGACCTCGAAATCCATGCTGATCTCTTCCAGCGGATAGGGTATGTATTGGTCCGCCTCCAGTTGAATCTGGGTCTCGAGTTCGTCTTCGGTAAGATCGGCGGGCATGGATATCATCTTGGTGATCACCGCATTACCGGCCACGGCCACGGCCGCGGCCTTGGTCTTGCTGCCGGATTTTTTCACCGCGCGGGCGATTGCCTCGCCCACGGCCTCGACATCCGTGATATTCTTTTCCACCACTGAATTGGGCGGGATCGGTTCCACGGCATAACTCTCGACGCGATAACGGCTGCCACTTCGGCTCAGTTCAAGCAGCTTGATGGCTGTCGAACTGATGTCGATCCCGAGCTTTGCTATCTTCTTCTTGCCAAACAATGACACGTTTTTTTCCTTTTAAACTACGTGGTTAGATGGCTTTTATGGCAACAAACATTAATGTATGGGTGTAACTATAGCCAAAGATTTCGGAGAAAACAAATAAATTCGCGGAATAATCGATACTTGCATCAGCATCTAAACATCTTACTTAAACTGATTACCTACATATAGTGTCTGCAATCACAGCCTTTACACCACATGTTGCGTCTTATATTTAACCTCCTGCTGGCCACTTTTTTCCTGGGCGCGCTGGCCGTCGGCGCGACCCTCTGGTACCTGGTACCGGAACTCCCGGCCACCGAGTCCCTGAAGGATATCCGCCTGCAGACACCCTTGCGGGTATACACCCGTGATCATGCCCTGATCGCCGAGTTTGGTGAGAAGCGACGCAAACCGGTGAAGATCGAAGATGTCCCCTCCCTGGTGACCGAGGCCTTCCTGGCCGCCGAGGATGATCGTTTCTATCAGCATCCCGGCGTCGACTGGCAGGGGATCGTGCGCGCCGCCCTGCACCTGCTGCGTACGGGCAACAAGGGACAAGGGGGCAGTACCATCACCATGCAGGTGGCGCGAAATTTCTTTCTCAGCCGGGAAAAGACCTATCTGCGCAAGCTGAACGAGATCCTGCTGGCCCTGAAGATCGAACGTGAGCTGAGCAAGCAGGAGATCCTGGAACTGTATCTGAACAAGATCTACCTGGGCCACCGCGCCTATGGGATCGGTGCGGCGGCCGAGGTCTATTATGGCGTCCCCATCAATCGCCTGACCCTGCCTCAGCTGGCGATGATCGCCGGCCTGCCCAAGGCCCCGTCCAGCATGAATCCCGTCACCGCCCCGGCACGGGCGATCGCGCGCCGCAACTATGTACTGGGACGCATGCACGAGCTGGGTTACATCGATCAGCAACACTATGACGAGGCGATAAAGGCCCCCGTGACCGCCCGCCTGCATGCCCAGCGCATCGAGGTGGAGGCGCCCTATGTGGCTGAAATGGTGCGGACCCGGATGGTGAAGGATTACGGGGACGAGGCCTATACCTCCGGTTTCACCGTCATCACCACCCTGGATACCAGGCGCCAGACCGCCGCGGTCGCGGCCCAGCGCCAGGCCTTGCTGGACTATGAGCGCCGCCATGGCTATCGCGGTGCGGAGGCACGGGTCGCATTGCCGGAGGATGCGGATGAGCCGCAATGGTACAGCTCGCTGGAGGGTTTCTCCCGTATCGGCAACCTGGAGCCGGCGCTGGTGATCGCGGTACGGGAAAAATCCGCCGTCGTCTACACCCGCCGTCAGGGACTGCTGCTGCTGGAATGGCCGGGGCTGTCCTGGGCGCGCGCCTATATCGATACCAACCACCGCAAGCCCGCACCCAGGAACGCCGCCGAGATCCTGAACCGTGGCGATATCGTGCGCGTCTACCCGACCTCCGGGGCGGACTGGATGCTGGCGCAGATCCCCGCAGTGGAGGGCGCTCTGGTGTCGGTGCTTCCGGACGATGGCGCCATACAGGCCCTGGTCGGTGGTTTCGATTTCACCCGCAGCAAGTTCAACCGCGTCACCCAGGCCCGGCGCCAGCCCGGCTCCAACTTCAAGCCCTTCATCTATTCCTCGGCACTGGAGAAGGGTTACACGGCCGCCAGCCTGATCAATGACGCCCCCATCGTCTTCGATGACCCCGGCCTGGAGAATACCTGGCGACCGGAAAACTACAGTGGCAAATATTTTGGCCCCACCCGCCTGCGCCGGGCCCTGTACAAGTCCCGCAACCTGGTCTCCATCCGGCTGTTGCGGGCCATCGGCGTGGACTATGCCATAGACTATGCCAGGCGTTTCGGCTTTTCCGCCGATGAACTGCCGCACAACCTGTCCCTGGCCCTGGGCAGCGCCACCCTGACCCCCATGCAGATCGTGCGCGGCTATAGCGTCTTCGCCAATGGCGGCTACCGCGTCGAACCCTATTTCATCGCCGAGATCCGCGACTACCGCAATCACGCCGTATTCACGGCCAGGCCCCCGCGGGTCTGCCACGACTGCGTCCAGGAAGACGGATCACCGGCCGTGCGCCCCGACGACTCCGGCGACAGCGAGGGGGCGGCACTGGCGGCGGACGACACCCTGCCCTCACACGCGCCACGGGTAATAGAGGCGCGCAACTGCTGGCTGATGACCTCCATACTCCGGGATGTCATCCGCAAGGGGACCGGACGCAAGGCCCGGGTGCTGAAACGTCATGACCTGTCCGGCAAGACCGGCACCACCAACGAGCAGGTGGATGCCTGGTTCTCCGGTTTCAATACCCGCCTGGTCACCACGACCTGGGTGGGTTTCGATCGTTCGCGCAGCATGGGCCGCCACGAGACCGGCGCCCGTGCCGCCCTGCCGATGTGGATCGACTACATGCGTGTGGCCCTGAAAGACATGCCTGAATCCGTCATGCCCCAGCCCCCGGGCCTGGTCAGTGTGCGCATCAACGCCGATACCGGCAAACCCACCAGCAGCGCGGATCCAAAGGCCATGTTCGAGACCTTCCGCAAGGAATACGCCCCCCGGGCAGACAGCCATGCCCGGGAACCCGCCGCCGGCAACCCCTATAATGAGCAGGCCGTACCCGAACAGCTGTTCTGAATCATGTCCATACGCGCAACACGCAAGACCCAGGAGAACCGCCTGCGCCTGGCCCGGACGGCGGCCAGGCTGATGGCAGAGGATGGCGTGTCGGGTTTTGCCCATGCGCGGCGCAAGGCCGCCGACCAGCTGGGGATCAGGGACAAAGGCCAACTGCCCAGCAACGCCGAGATCGAACAGGCCCTCCAGGAACACCAGCGCCTGTTTCAGGCCAGCAGCCAACAACGGTATCTGCACCATGCCCGGCAGACGGCCATGGAGGCCATGCATTTCCTGCGCGACTTCGACCCCCGGCTGACCGGCCCGGTCCTGAGCGGCACCGTGACCCGATACCATCCCATCACCCTGCACCTTTTCTGTGACGACCCTGGAGCCGTCGCCCTGTTCCTGCTGGAACGAGGGATCCCCTGCGAGAGCGGTGAGCGACGCCTGAATTTCGGCGTCATGAGGAGCTGTCCCATGCTGCGCTTCATGGCTGGAGAACAGGAGCTGGAATTGATCGTCCTGCCGTGCAAGAGCCGCAATCAAGCACCGCTGAGTCCTGTCGATGGCCGCCCGCAGGCCCGTGTGGACAAGGCCCGGCTGGAGGCCCTGCTGGCGAACCAGACCGCGCATCCCGGGTGAGCGTCCCGGCCCGGATCCTGAGGATCGCCCTGCGCGCCCCGCTCAGGATGCTGTTCGATTATCTGCCACCCGAGGACTGCCCGGATGCGCCGTTGCAGCCAGGCATACGTTTGCGGGTGCCCTTTGGCGGACGGCCACGGATCGGTATCCTGGTGACCCTGGCCGATCACAGCGAGATACCGGCCGAACGCCTGAAACAGGCCCTGGAAATACTCGATGACAGAGCCGTGCTCGGCACCGCGGATCTGGAATTATTGTGCTGGGCCAGCCGCTATTACCAGCATCCGCCGGGCGAGGTCATCTTTACCGCGCTGCCCGCCGCCCTGCGCCAGGGCCGCAAGGCCGAGACCAGACCCCCGACACACTGGCGGCTGAGCGAGGCGGGACGGCAGGCTGCCGCCCGCCCCGACGGCCGCGCCCCGCGCCAGGCCGCGCTGTTGCAGCACTTTGTCCAGGCCGGTCAGCCGGGACTGGACCATGCGGCCCTGGCGACGCTGGAGTTCAACTGGCGCCCCACGCTCAAACGCCTGCTGGACAAGGGCTGGCTGATGACCGCCGACACCCCCGTAACGCCTTCGGCCCTGTCCCTGGATGCCGCGCCCGAACTGAACGCCGGTCAGGATCACGCCGTCCAGGAGATCCTCGCGAGCCTGGGAAGATTCGCCCCGATCCTGCTCGAGGGGATCACCGGCAGCGGCAAGACGGAGGTCTATTTCCAGGTCATCGACGCCCTGCTGCGAAGCGGTCGCCAGGTACTGGTGCTGATCCCGGAGATCGCCCTCAGCGCCCAGACCCTGCAGCGCTTTCGCCGGCGCTTCAGCACCCGCATCGCGGTACTGCACTCCGGTCTCGGCGAGCGTGAACGGCTGGATGCCTGGCTGGCGGCAAGGGATGATCACGCCGGGATCATCATCGGCACCCGCTCGGCGGTATGGACCCCGATGGCGGCGCCGGGTCTGATCATCGTCGACGAGGAACACGACCCGTCCTACAAGCAACAGGATGGCTTCCGCTATTCGGCCCGGGACATCGCCGTGGTCCGCGCCCGCGAATTACGGATCCCGATCATTCTCGGTTCCGCCACGCCATCACTGGAAAGCCTGCAAAACGCCCGGCTGGGGCGTTACCGGCACCTGTGCCTGCCCCAACGCGCGGGCGCCGCGCTGCAACCGACCCTGGAGATCCTGGATCTGCGCAACCAGCCCCTGAGCGCGGGGCTGTCGCGCCCCCTGCTGGAGCGCATGGGCAAGCATCTGCAGCGTGGCGAACAGGTGCTGCTGTTCCTGAACCGCCGTGGCTATTCCCCCGTGTTGCTCTGCCACCATTGTGGCTGGGCGCCGCAATGCCGGAACTGTGACAGCCATATGACCTATCACCGCCACAGCCGGTCCCTGCGCTGTCACCATTGCGACGCCATCGGGGCCGTCCCGGCCAGTTGCCCGGAGTGTGACGGTACCGACCTGCTGCCCCTGGGGCAGGGCACGGAACGACTGGAGGAATACCTGCGCGAGCGCTTTCCCGGGGCCGGGATCGCCCGCATGGATCGGGACAACACCCGCCGCCAGGGCAGTCTGGAGCGCATCCTTCAGGACATCCATACGGACAAGGTCGATATCCTGATCGGAACCCAGATGCTGGCCAAGGGACATCACTTCCCCAGGGTCACCCTGGTCGGGATCGTCGATGCCGATGATCGTCTCTACAGTGCCGATTTCCGCGCCGGCGAACGTCTTGCGCAATTGATCGTCCAGGTGGCGGGTCGCGCCGGGCGCGAGACACGCCCCGGTCATGTCCTGATCCAGACCCACCACCCGGACCATCCCCTGCTCTCCTGCCTGGTGCGGCAAGGTTATTCCAGCTATGCCGGGATCGAGCTGGCACAACGCCGCGAGGCCGGCTTGCCGCCGTGGACGATCATGGCCATGATCAGGGCCGAGGGGCACGATCCGGAGCAGGCGCTGGCCTTCCTGCGCCAGACCCTGGCCCTGGCGGCACACGCCGCTACCGCCGGCATCGAGCTACTGGGGCCGTTTCCAGCGCCTATGGCGCGACGCGGCGGCCGCTACCGCGCCCAGCTGGTGCTGCAGGCGGGTGAGCGTCGCCGGCTGCAAAACTTCCTGCCCGGCTGGATCCAGGCCATCGAGGCCCTGCCACAGGCGCGCAGGCTGCGCTGGTCCATCGACATCGACCCCCAGGAGATGTTCTGATCGGCAAGGCCCCGGATATCTATCCGTAAAGCTGACGGATTCAGCGTTTTGAGGGTGGATATCGACCGCGATCAAACCAGGACGCCCACCGGAAACACGGTTCCCGACGGGTCCATGGAATCCGTCGCTTGGACGACGGTCTTTGCGGGTATATCCTCGTCCCGCAGGAAGGTCTGAATCGCTCGGAGCTTCCCCAACAACAACAGGGAGTCATACAGTGAAACAACTGAAACTATCAATGGCAGTGCTGTTCTGTCTGCTGCTGGCCCGGCCAGTGCTGGCCCTGGAGGTCCAGATCACCAAGGGTCTGGACTCGATCGAGGTTACCCACAAGGGCCAGAAGATCACCATCATGCGTAACCAGGACCCACAACATACCGTGACCCCGGCCTATGCGCGCACCTCACGTAAATGCCCACCGTTCTGTATCCAGCCCATCGTCCTGGCCCCGGGGATCGAGACCATCGGCGAGCTGGAGGTGCTGGACTATCTGAAACGCAAGGAGGCCGGTGACGATGACATCGTCGTGATCGATTCCCGCACCCCCGACTGGGTCGAGCGCGGCACCATCCCGGGCAGTATCAATATCCCCTGGAAGACCCTGACGCCGTCCGCCGGGGCCGATCCCTTCGCCATCGTCGATATCCTTGTGGACAAGTTCGGGGTCATCAATCATGAGGGCCTGCTGGACTTCTCGCAGGCCAAGACGCTGGTGCTGTTCTGCAATGGCATGTGGTGTGGCCAGTCTCCCGCCAATATCAGATCACTGCTGAAGTTCGGCTATCCGGAACACAAGCTCAAGTGGTATCGCGGTGGCATGCAGGACTGGCAGATACTGGGCCTGACCACGGTGAAATAGACCACACGCCCGCCATGCGCGGTGATCCGGGAGCCCGGATCACCGCGCCCATGCCCTTCTCCTGCCTCCACAGGCAGGCTAGAATGGCATGTTTTTCGCTGCGGGAACCCTGATTTGAAACAACACATCGCCGAACTCATCCAGGTCGCACTGAAGACCCTGATCCAGGAAGGAAAACTACCCGGGGAAGCACCCACCGGGATCCAGATCGAACGTAGCCGCGACCCCCAGCATGGTGACTTCGCCAGCAATATCGCCCTGACCCTGGCGCGCGTCGCGCGGCGCAGGCCCAGGTCAATCGCCACGGATATCGTTGCCGCGCTGCCACGATCCGAATCGATCTCGCGGGTCGAGATCGCCGGACCCGGGTTCATCAATTTCTTCGTCTCCAGCCAGGCCCGGCTGCAAACCGTCATGGACATCCTCCGGCTGGGACCGGGGTATGGCCGCTCCCGCATCGGCGCCGGCCAGCGCATCCAGGTCGAATTCGTCTCCGCCAACCCCACCGGCCCCCTGCATATCGGTCATGGCCGAGGCGCCGCCTATGGGGCTGCCCTGGCCAATCTGCTGGAGACCACGGGCTTCGAGGTCGAACGGGAATACTACGTCAATGATGCCGGCAGACAGATGGATATCCTGGCCCTGAGCGTGTGGCTGCGCTATCTGGAGTGTTGTGGCGAGACCCCGTCATTCCCGGACAATGCCTACCGTGGGGACTATGTGCAGGATATCGCCGCCAGTCTGTACGCCGAACACGGCGAGCGTTACCGGGTCAGCGCCAACGAACTGCAGCGGGACCTGCCGCCGGATGTGGACGCCGACGTCATCCTCGATGCCCTGATAGCCAGGGCGCGTGCGCTGCTCGGCGAGGAGGACTATGCGGAGGTCCATGCCTGGGGCCTGAATGACATCCTCGCCGGGATCCGGGATGACCTGCGTCACTTCGGCGTGGAATTCCAGTGCTGGTTCTCGGAACGTTCGCTGGCCGATGGCGGGCATATCGACCAGGCCCTGGGGGTCCTGAAGCAAGCCGGACACCTGTACGAACAGGGGGGGGCGATCTGGTTCCGATCGACCGCCTTCGGCGATGAAAAGGACCGAGTGGTGGTGCGTGAAAACGGTCAGAAGACCTATTTTGCTTCCGACATCGCCTACCACATGAACAAGTTTGAACGGGGTTTCGATCGGGTCATCAATGTCTGGGGTGCGGATCACCACGGCTATGTCCCCCGGGTGCGGGCGGCCCTGACCGCCCTGGGCAGGGATGCGGAATGCCTGGAGATCCTGCTGGTGCAGTTTGCCTCGCTCTACCGTGGACAGGAGAAGGTGCAGATGTCCACCCGTTCCGGCCAATTCGTCACCCTGCGCGAGCTCTGTGACGAGGTGGGTCGCGACGCCGCGCGCCTGTTCTATGTCCAGCGCCGTTGCGAACAACACCTGGACTTCGACCTGGAACTGGCCAAAAGCGAATCCAGTGACAATCCCGTGTATTACATCCAGTATGCCCATGCCCGGATCTGCAGCGTCCTGCGGCAATTGTCCGAGAAAGGCCTCGACTGGTCTCCCGAGGACGGACAGGCGCATCTCGACCGGCTGCAGGACGCCCATGAACAGGCCCTGCTGACGCGGCTGTCGACCTATCCGGAGATGATCGAGGCGGCCGCTCTGAATCGTGAACCCCACCAGCTGGCTCACTACCTCCGGGATCTGGCCAACGATTTCCATACCTATTACAACGCCAGGCAATTCCTCGTCGAGGATGTCGCGCTGAGAAACGCCCGCCTGAACCTGATCGCCGCGACCCGCCAGGTTCTGGCCAACGGCCTGGGGCTGCTGGATGTCAGCGCACCGGAGCAGATGTAGTGCCGCGTGACTATAAACACCGGGCCAGTCCGGGGCGACGCCGCACGGCACCGCCTCCGGCGCGTCAGTCGCTGGGGATCCTGCCCTTTCTGTCGGGCCTGTCACTGGGACTGTTCGTGGCCTTCGTGGTTTATCTGCACGAGCATGACGCCGGCCGGCCCGGCCAGGTCCCGAAACCCACCGGCCCAGCCCCGGCGCTGGCCGGCCCGGCTCCGGCCAGCGCCAAACAGGGCGCCGGCAAACCGCATTTCGATTTTTATACCATCCTCCCGGAGCGTGAGGTCAAGGTGCCGGAGTGGGAGATAGGCAAACAACGGAAACCCATGGACAAGGATATCCCGGCGGCGAGCTACCTGCTCCAGGTCGGCTCCTTCCAGCGCTACCAGGAGGCCGACAGGGTCAAGGCGAAACTGGCCCTGTCCGGGATCAAGGCGGACATCCAGCGCGTCGTGATCAACGGCCAGGATGTCTGGTTCCGGGTGCGCATCGGTCCCTTCAGCAAGCTGCGTGACCTGAACAGCACCCGTACCAGGCTGGCGCAGAATGGCATGAATGCCATGTTGCTGCGCATCAAGCCGGGAGCGGATTGAGTCCGGGCAGATCACAGACGGGGACCATGGACAAGCCCGGCATCAATCCGGCCCCGGCGTGTCCGCGGCCTCGTCCAGATAGCGTTGCAGATTGTCCGCGACATCCCGGTTGAACGCCGACGGCCGTCCATCCCGGGGGGTGAAGTATTCCGTCAGGCCTATCTCCTGCCCCAGATAGAAACCGATGACATCACCGACCTGGCTACGCCATTCCTCCTCGCTGATGGCCGTCCCGGTAAGGAACTCCCGCTCCTGCCTGAGGCAGTCGGTATTGTGCCGGAAGACCGGGTAGTCGGCGGCCATGCCGGACAGATCCGCCGCCCGGACCGCCTTCTCCTCCACGCTGGTGAATTCAGCATCGCGGGTGGTGGCGAGGATCGCGGCCTTGACGGCCTCGATCGTCCCGTCTGGCAGTCCGGCCTCGCGCAGCAATCTGTCGGCGATGGCTGCGGAATAGGCTTCACGGGTCTCACAGCCATGCGCCCTGGGGTCCTCGATGAAACCGGCGTCATGGAGCAGCAGGGCCAGATAGACCACCTCGGCGTCGATATCGATGCCTTCGCGCTCACAGTCGGAGACGATATCGCGGCCATTGGCCACGGCCTGCAGGGCATGATTGAAGTTGTGGTAGGGCAGCTCGGGAGCGTAATAGGCGGCGACCCGCTGTTCCAATGCACTGGCGGCTGCTGGCATCTTGTGGCTATCCATGTACGGATTATAGTGGAGCGGGTGATGGGAATCGAACCCACGTTAAGAGCTTGGGAAGCTCCCGTTCTACCATTGAACTACACCCGCGGGGTCCTGGGCCTGCCACCGACCCTGGTGGCACGATTCTAGAGCATCAGCCCTTGGTGTCAACGTCGGCGGCCAGTGCATCATCACCCCTGCCGCCGGGAACGAAACAGTCCCCCTCGTCATTGCACATCAGATCCTCGTGACTCCAGGGCATGTTGCGGTAGGCGGGATGGTGCCGATCCGCATAGTAAGGATACTTGATGATATCGAAATAGGGCGAGTAATCGAAGTCGCGCGGTACGAACAGGCGGGGGTTGCGCCGAAAGATCCGCCGCTCGCCATTGGCGTCCTCGCGCACGATCGGCAGTACCGGGAACTGGATGGTCTGAAACGCCTCCACCAGCATGGTCGAGCAGATGCAGCGGGTCGCATCCCCCGCCTGGTATTCAAACAGACTGGACCGCCAACGCCTGGGCAGGAAGGCATAGGGCAGCATGAAACGCGCCAGGTCCAGCAGTTGGCGGACATCGTAGTTGGCGCCCAGATGCTGGATGGCGAAGGCCAGCACCTGCTGGGCGTCGCTGCGGGAGATATCCCGGGGCCGGCAGATCCGCAGGTGAAAATCACGATAATATTCCAGCGGCGTGACTATCGTCCCGCGTCCCAGGATCGCCTCAATCAGCAACTGCCCCCGTTCGTCACCCCGGTGAAAGCGCGAGACCTGCTCGCGCAAGGCCGGGGAATCGATATCATGCAAGCGGCCGATATAGATGGCGGCATGGGTCCAGACACTCTGGGTGATGGTCTTGATCACATTGCTGACCCGTGACTGCCCTTCCACCAGCAACACGTCCCCCGGCCGTATCTCGTAACTGAGACGGTCGAAATCGCAAAGATAGGCATCCCCCACCGGGCGCTCCTCACCCAGCCAGTTCGAGACCTTTCGCCAGATTGACTCCTGGAAAGACATCGTCATCTCCTGAACCACTGCCCTGCCATGCCGCAACGCACCATCACCGCCCCGCCATACCCCACCCGTAATATAGACAGCATCCCAGCCATCCCGTTCTGTCGGGCACCGCAAGGCATAAACCACACCATGCCCATCGCCGCGCCATCACGCAAGCACCGTCTGCCCGCGATGGCGGGCAAAGGCTGGCGACCCGATAGGCGCGGATTTTTTAATAGTGTAGTATCTGCGCAGGCTTTTGATCCGCCTCCCGGCCACCCCCGAGCCAGCAATCGGAGCCGGCACTCGGGGTCCGTACGGAGGCCGGGATCGCTGGATATACCCCGGCATGGGCCAGCTCCGCGCCAGGCGCATCGCCCAGCAGGACCGGGGCGATGACGGCTGCGGCCATCGCCCCGGCAAACAATGGCATGCAAAAACAAATAATAGTCAAAGGCTTAAAGTTGACATTCAAGAAAAACTCTTATCTACTGTCCGGCATGTGAAAAAAATGGTGCGGTTGTGGCAGGCAATAGAAAACCAATAATCGTCGTCATAGACGACAACTCGGCTGTCAGTTCCATTTTCGAGCTCGGGAGTGAATCACTCGACATCGAACTGAAGGCCTATCGCTCCGCCGCCGCGGCCATGGAATATCTCCAGGATCACCGGCCGGATCTGCTGTTCCTGGATATCATCATGCCGGAGAAGGATGGCCTGACCTTTCTCGAGGAACTACGTAAACAGCCACTGCACAAGGACACCAAGGTGGTCATGATCACTTCGAAGGACTACGATCAGGACAAGATCACGGCCAAGGAGCTTGGTGCCATGGATTTCATCATCAAGCCGATCCGCTCACAGGAGATCCATGACCTGATAGCGGCACATACCGGGGCCCGGCTGAAACCAGACGAGGGCGGCTGATGAAGGAGTCCTACCTCAGGTTCTGGGGTGTGCGCGGATCCTATGCAGCCCCGTTCAAGACCCACCTCGGGGTCGGCGGCAACACCTCTTGCGTCGAAATACGCGATGGTGACGATATCCTGCTCTGCGATGCCGGCACTGGCGTTATCCCCTTCGGTAACGAGATCCTGAAGCAGGGTCACATCAAGCGACTGATGATCATCCTCACCCATTACCACTGGGACCATATCTGTGGACTGCCTTTCTTCGTGCCGGCCTTCATCCCGGACTGGAATATCTCCATGTTCGGTCCCGGTGACGGCAAGGAACAGATAGAGCAACGTATCTCGGAACAGATGCGCGCGCCCTATTTCCCGGTCGAAACCGAGACCTGGATGGCCCATATCGAGTATCTCGACCCACACGACCATGCGCTCCGGCACGGTGACATGCGTATCGACTATCACAATGTCCATCATCCCGGTGTCACCTACGGCTACCGGATCGAGGTCAATGGCAAGACCATCATCTATATCTCCGACAATGAATGCATGTTCCTGGAAAAATCCATCGAACGTCGATACGAGGAATTCAGCGACAGGGAGCAGGAATTGCTGGAACGCATGCGCACCGAGGAAAGGGACAGCGAACTGCAATTCATCAAGGATGCCGATATCCTGATCCATGACGCCCAGTACACCCCGGAAGACTATGAACGAAAACGTGGCTGGGGTCATTCCTGCTATATCGATACCGTCAACTCGGCGATAGATGCCGGCGTCAGGGAACTCTATCTCTACCATCACGATCCCAACTATGCCGATGACGCCATCGAGGACATCCACCGTCATGCCCTGCAGATCATCCACGAGCGCAAGGCGACCCTGGAATGCCATATCGCCCGCGAGGGGCTGATCATAGACCTCTGAACATGACCGCGAAGCTTATCGAGGTATTGGTGAACGGCACCAGCATCCTGATCCCGCGTGATTACAACGTCGCCCAGTTACTCAAGCATCTGCAGATCTCGGGCCGCCTGGCGGTAGAGGTGAATCAGGACCTCATCCCCGCAAGCCACTTTGCCGAGCATGTCCTGCAAGCGGGCGACCGGATCGAGATCGTGCACGCCATCGGTGGCGGTCACGGCTGAAGCGCCTCCCGGCGCTGTTGGAGTACGCCCCGGGGGCCGCTATAATCCCACCCCCATCATGACACAGCGGAAACCAGCATCCATGTCACAAGCCCAGGGCAGCGGTAGCGACATCCCCTTGAACATCGCCGGACGCGCGTATCATTCCCGATTGCTGATCGGCACCGGGAAATACCAGGGCCTGGAGCAGACCCGCGCCGCCGTCGAGGCCAGTGGCGCCGAGATCGTCACCGTGGCCATTCGCCGCAGCAATATCGGCCAGGATCCGGATCAGCCCAGCCTGCTCGATGTACTGCCCCCGGATCGCTACACCATCCTGCCCAATACCGCTGGCTGTTACGATAGCGAATCGGCCGTGCGCACCTGCCGCCTGGCGCGAGAGCTGCTCGAGGGTCACAGCCTGGTGAAGCTGGAGGTTCTGGGTGATGAACAGACCCTCTATCCTGATATCCCGGCCACCCTGGCGGCCGCCGAAACCCTGATCGGCGAGGGCTTCCAGGTCATGGTCTATACCACCGACGATCCGGTCATGGCCCGCCGCTTTGAGGACATGGGCTGTGTCGCGGTAATGCCGCTGGCGGCACCCATCGGCTCGGGCCTGGGCATACGAAATCCCTACAACATCCGCCGTATCGTCGAACAGGCCGGCGTGCCGGTGCTGGTGGATGCCGGCGTGGGCACCGCCTCTGATGCCAGTATCGCCATGGAACTGGGCTGTGACGGCGTATTGATGAACACCGCCATCGCCCAGGCCCGTCACCCGGTATTGATGGCCGGTGCGATGCGCAAGGCCATCGAGGCGGGACGCGAGGCCTGGCTGGCGGGACGCATGCCCCGCAAGGCCTATGCCAGCGCCTCCTCGCCCATCGATGGCCTGTTCTTCTGATCGCCCTGACTTGAGCACAAGCCAGCGCCCTCCCGGCCAGGGTCCCATCCGCAGCTTCGTGCGCCGGGAGGGGCGCATCACCCCGGCCCAGAAACGCGCCCTGACCAGACTATGGCCGGAGTTCGGGCTGGATTTCACCGGCCAGTCCCTGGATCCCGGGGCCCTCTTCGGGCGCCGGGCTCCGAATCATGTGGAGATCGGCTGTGGCACCGGCGACACACTGCTGGCGCTGGCCCACGCACATCCCGAGAACAATTACCTGGGGATCGAGGTACACCGGCCCGGCGTGGGTCATCTGCTGGCCCAGTTGAAGGCCCGGGGGATCGACAATGTCCGCATCCTGTGCGCCGACGCAGTAGCCGTGCTGGCACACCTGCCGGGTGGCTGCCTGGACGGCATCCATATCTATTTCCCGGACCCCTGGCCCAAGAAACGCCATCACAAGCGCCGCCTGCTGCAAGCGCCTTTCCTGGAAATCCTGGCCTCGCGGCTGGCGCCACAGGGCCGTGTATTCCTGGCCACCGACTGGCAGGATTATGCCGAACACATCCTCGCCTGCCTGCAGGAACAGACGGGGCTCATCAATCTCGCCGGCGCGGGCCGCTATGCGCCACGCCCGCTCTGGCGTCCGCCGAGCCGCTACGAACGCCGCGCCCTGCGACTCGGCCACGAGGTCCGCAATTTCATCCTTGCCCGGGCGGCATGATCTCCCGGAAATCGCTGATCGCATGGAACGGGCCGCCATCCATGCCGCCGGCCCGGCTGTCCGGCCTGGCCACCGCGCGCAGATAGCGAATGCCGTGGTCCCGGGCACAGGACAGGACCGCGCGATTGTCATCCACCAGCAGGGTCTGACGCGGAGCAAAGCCTATCCGCCGCCGCAGATGCGCCCAGAATTCCGGCGCTTCCTTGGGCGCCCCCAGCTGATGGGCCGAGACCATGACGTCGAAGTAGGACGTCAGTCCCGTGCGCGCCATCTTCAGCGCCACGCTGCCATCGTCGGCATTGGTTGTCAGGACCACGCGCCTGCCGCTCCGGCGCACCGCAAGCAAAAACTCCATCACATGGGGGTGAACCTGGATCAGATGCGCCACCTCGGCCTTCAGGCTGAGGATATCCATGTCCAGGCGCCTGGACCAGTAGTCCAGACAATACCACTCAAGACGCCCCTCCATGCGCGCAAACATGGGCAGCAACAGACTGCGGGCCTCACCCAGCGCCAGGCCGTGCCTGCGCGCATAGCAAGCCGGCAGATGCCGTTGCCAGAAGTACTGATCGAAATGCAGATCCAGCAGGGTCCCGTCCAGGTCCAGCAATACCGTTTTGATCTCCCGCCAGTCCAGTTTCATCCGCGCAGCTTAACACCCCCTGGACGGCCCGCGCCCATGAAATGAAGTAGATTCTTATCTAAGTAATGCATATACTTATGTTTCCTTGCATTATCCACGGGACGGAATCCACTTGGTCAAACGGCCGTCACAGTCTGAAGGACCAGTCGGCAGCGGAGTACGGTGGGGGTCCTGTTACAACATGAATGACAAACCGGTCAGGGTGCTGGCGGTCGATGACGATGTGACCACCAGCAAGATCCTGGCAATGCGCCTGCAGGCACTGGGATGCCAGGTCACCACCGTGGACCGTGGCCGCGAGGCGCTCACCCTGCTCGAACAGCAGGAATTCGACATCATGCTGCTGGACATGCACATGCCGGATTTCAGTGGCGCGCTGGTATTGGATAGCGTACGCGAGAGATTCAGCCCCTCACAGTTGCCGATCATCATGCTGACCTCCAGCGATGACAACGACACCATCGTCAAGGCCCTGGAACGAGGCGCCAATGACTATGTCATCAAACCGACCGACTTTCCCGTCCTCAGGGCGCGCATCAATACCCACCTGTCACTGAAGACAGCCATTGGTGAACTGACCCAGGCGCGCAGGAATCTCGAACTCCGGGTACGCGAGCGGACCGCGGAGCTGAATTCCTCCAATGCCCAGCTGCGCTCCGAAATCGACCAGCGGCTGGAAACCGAGCTGCGTCTGCGCGCCAGCGAGCAGCGCTTCAAGGCCCTGTACGAAAAGAATCCCGCCATGCTGTTCACCATCGACGACGAGGGCATGATCCTCTCGGCGAACACCTTCGGCGCCCATCAGCTCGGTTATGAACCGGAGGAACTGACCGGCCGCTCCATCCTCGACCTCTGCCATCGCGACGACCGCGTTGCGGTGATGCGACAGTTGCAATCCATCATCTCAACCGCCGATGAAGACCAGGTCTATCGCTGGGAGATCCGCCTGCTGGGGCGTGACGACAAGCCCATCTGGGTCCGCAGCACCGCCCGGCTGAGTGGCAGCCTGGGGACGATCTCATCGATCCTGCTGGTCTGCGAGGATATCAGCGAAACCTACCAGCTCTCCCGCAAGCTGTCATACCAGGCCAGTCATGACCGTCTCACCGGGCTCTATAACCGGCATGAATTCGAACTGCGACTGCAACAATTGCTCAACCGCGGCAATGAGGACAGCGTGGGCCATGCCCTGTTCTACCTGGACCTGGACCAGTTCAAGATCATCAACGATACCTGTGGACACGGCGCCGGTGACGAATTGCTCAGACAGGTGGGCCATCGCCTGAAACAGGCCATACGCCAGCACGATTGCCTGGCCCGCCTCGGCGGGGACGAATTCGGCATCCTCATGGAGGACTGCCCCCCGGACCAGGCCCGTGAGGCCGGAGAGACCCTGACCCGCAGCCTGCAGGATTTCGTCTTCAACTGGTCCGGCAAACAGTTCAGCACCAGCGCCAGTATCGGCATGGTGCTGGTCGATCAGGGAGATCACAGCGTTCCCGATCTCCTGCGCAAGGCGGATTCGGCCTGCTACATGGCCAAGGATTCCGGTCGCAACCGTGTTCATCTCTACCATGACGATGACAAGGCGCTGGCCGATCTGAGCGGCCAGATGCAATGGGTGCCGCGGATTGAACAGGCCCTGAGCGAGTCCCGCCTGCAATTGAACATGCAGCCGATCGTCGCCCTGCACCAGGACCAGGCCCAGGGCCTGCACTGCGAGATCCTGTTGCGCATGCTTGGCGACGATGGCAAGACCATCTCCCCCGGAGAATTCCTGCCGGCGGCGGAGCGCTACAATCTGATCCACAGACTCGACCGCTGGGTGCTGTCACAGACCATGGAATGGCTCAGCTCCAGTGCGGAAATACTCGCCAATGTCGCCATCGTCGGCATCAATCTCTCCGGCCAGTCGGTCGGTGACGAAAGACTGCTGAACTATATCCTGCAGCATATCGATCGCTATGCCATCCCCCCCGGCAAGCTCTGTTTCGAGGTCACCGAAACCGCCGCCATCGCCAACCTGGAGAATGCCACCCATTTCATCGGCGTGTTGCGGGACAAGGGCTGTCGTTTCGCCCTGGACGATTTTGGCAGCGGCCTGTCCTCCTTCAGTTACCTGAAGAACCTGCCGGTGGACTTCCTGAAGATCGACGGCGTGTTCATCAAGGATATGGTGCGCAACAGCATCGACTGCGCCATGGTCAAATCCATCAATGAGATCGCACATATCATGGGCAAGCAGACCATCGCGGAATTTGTCGAGGACGAGGCCACCTATGTCACCCTGAAAAAGATGGGCATCGATTACGCCCAGGGTTATGGCATCGGCATCCCCAGGCCGCTGGACAGCATCCGCTTTGGACCGGTGACCGATCAGGATACCGGCACCACGTCTCACCACGACCTCGCCAGCGGCGCGCCCTTGCGCATGCGCCCAGGCGAATAGCAATTTCCCTCAGGAGGTCTACAATATGATCCGGGCCACAACAAAAACGAGTTAAGGAGATCTCATGGCAGCCAAGACCCCCCGTTTGACCGCAATCGCCAAGAAACAGACCAAGACCCAGATCCTGTCGGCCATCGCCGAGGACACCGGTCTCACGCGCAAGGAGGTTGCCGCGGTACTGGACTCGCTCAGCACCCTGGCCACGCGCCACCTGAAGACCCGTGGCTCCGGTGAATTCACCGTGCCCAGCCTGGGCCTGAAGTTGCGCCGGGTGAAGAAACCGGCCACCAAGGCACGCAAGGGCAGGAATCCGTTTACCGGCGAAGAGATCATGATCAAGGCCAAACCGGCCCGCAACAGCATCCGGGCCACGCCGCTGAAGGCATTGAAAGACGCCATCAGCTGATCCCGGCTGCCGGTTCGTCCCGGGGCATTCGTCCCCGTGACCCAGTGGACACGGATCTGCGTGCCCTGGATCCGAGCCTCAACCCGGCGTCATGAACGCCCAAGGAAGCCCCTCATGAAGTACAGACATCTCCTGGCAATGCTCGCGGTCCTCACCCTGCTCGGGGGTTGCGCAAGCACGGGGCAACGCCTCATCGACCAGCCTTTCTGCACCCTGCTTGGCGCCGCCGTCGGCGCCGCGGGCTCGGTGGCGGTGGTCGATGCCACCGGCGCCGCCGCGGGGGGCGCCCTGGCCGGCGGCATGCTCGCCACCCTGTTGTGTACCGAGGGGGAAACCGCCACCGCGCCGGCATCCATGCCGGCGCAGGCCATGGCGCCGCTGGACAGCGACGGTGACGGCGTCCCGGACAGTCGTGACTGGTGTGCCGGCACCCCGGCGGGGGTGGCCGTGGACAGCCGGGGTTGCGCCCTGGACAGTGATGGAGACGGCGTCACCGATCCTCTCGACCAGTGCCCCGGGACCCCGGCCGGGACGGCCGTCGATGCCCAGGGCTGTCCCCAGGCCGGTGAGACCCTGCTGACCCTCGAGGGCGTACTCTTCGCCAGCGACAGTGCCCGTCTCGGCCCGGCGGCGGACGACATCCTGAGCCATGCGGTTTCCGTACTGCGGGCCAATCCATCCGTGTCCGTGCGGGTCGAGGGCCACACCGACAGTCAGGGTGGCGATGCCTACAATCAGGCCCTGTCGGAGCGACGCGCCCAGGCCGTGGTCGACTATCTGATCGCGCACGGCATCAGCGGCGACCGCCTGGGCGCGGTCGGTCATGGAGAAACCCTGCCGGTGGCACCCAACGATACCGCCAACGGTCGCGCCCGCAACCGGCGGGTCGAGTTGATCGTCGACTGAGGCCCTGGGCACAGCAGGCAGCGGACCACGAGCCCTCCTCCCCGGAGGGCCTTTCCGTGTTTTCCCCGGTGCCGCTAATCGGCCTGGCCGGTCTCCCCGCTGGTCCCGAGAACGGCCTTGATGACCTGCGCGGCGGCCATGAAGCCAAAGGTGCCGGTGACGAAACTGGCGGTACCGAAACCACTGCCGCAATCCAGTCTCAGGCTGTCGCCAGCCACCGGACGGGAACAGATACCGCCCTCAGGATCGGGATAGCTCTGAGGTTCCGGGGAATAGACACAATCGATACCGAAACGCCGGCCCGCACGGGGGAAACCATGCTCCCTGCGCAGCCGGGTGCGCACCTTGCGGATCAGCCGATCCCCCTCCACCCGGCTGAGGTCCGCCACGCCGATGCGGGTGGGATCATGCTTGCCACCGGCGCCGCCGGTGGTGACCACGGGGATCCCCAGTCGCCGGCATTCCGCCAGCAGCAGGCACTTGCTGCCGACGCTGTCGATGGCATCGACCAGCGCATCCCAGGGCCGGGCGAACAATCCGGGGGCGCTCTCCACGCCGAAGAAGCGCTCCATGGCCTGGACCTCACAGTGGGGATTGATGGCCCTGATCCGCTCCCCCATCACCTCGACCTTGGAACGTCCCACGGCGCCATCGAGGGCATGGATCTGGCGGTTGACATTGGTCACGCAAACCTCGTCCAGGTCCATCAGGCCCAGATGTCCGACCCCGCTGCGGGCCAGCGCTTCCACGACCCATGAGCCCACCCCACCGATGCCGATCACGCATATGCGCGCCCGCCGCAGGCGTTCCAGGGCCTGTACCCCATACAGGCGGGCAATACCGCCGAATCGATAAGCCTGATCGTTCATCGCCAGTTCATCCGCTCAAGGACCGCATCCGCGGCCGATGCCTGATCCCGCCCAGGCCGAAGCGGGCGTGTGGCATGCCATGAAGCCCGCGCGCGAGGCCGCGTCAAACGGGAAGACCCTCCTATTCCAGGTCCGGGTGGTAACGGTGTCACTCCCACCGCGGGGGATGGCGACAAGGCCACTGAGATTCGATCCGGCAAGGCCTGCCGGCCGTATCGCCGCTCCCGCCCGGGATCAACGCAGACAAAGGCAGCCGCGCCGATACCGAAAAGCTGGGGGATGAATGGTGGCCAGGGACAGAATCGAACTGCCGACACAGGGATTTTCAATCCCCTGCTCTACCAACTGAGCTACCTAGCCATGACGCGGATCCGCGAGAGCGCGTATTAAAGCGGCTGTCGCGGTCCGAGTCAAGCCCGGATCCCGGCCTGAAGGATGCGGACGCAGACCCGATCATGGCGCCGGCCGGGGGCTGCTTCACCACCCGCTCAGGCCTGCTCCCGCAAGGCCTTCAACTGCGCCTTCAGTTCATCCCGCTCGCGGGCGACCTGGGCGGTCTCGGCAAGGGCCTCGAAAGAGGCGATCTCGGCCCGCTGGGCCCGATCCAGGGCCTCGATGCGCTGCCGGCTCAATTCCATCTCACGCCGGCTCGGACCGGTGAGGGCGCTGAACATCCCCCTCAGGCGACTGGCCAGGCTGGTCTCCACCGCCGGCAGCGACCAGTCCTCGTCACGGCTGCGCCGGGCGCGCAGCGCATCGAACTCCGGCGCCTCCATCTGCTCCCGGGCCAGTTCTTCCAGGGAATGCAAAAACTCGGCCTGCCGGCCGCCCGGTTCGGTGGTGCGCAGGTAATGCCGCACCATCGCGCGCAGGACCTCGGCCTCGTGGAACCCGGCGGCTCCCGGGTCGAACTTGATCTTCATCGTGACCTCCTGAATCGACACCCGCGCCGTGTGCAGGCGCGGGCTCCACCCGATATACTAACCCGAACCCGGGGTACCCGATACACAAGGACTGCCCATTCCGCTCAATCGGCTCAGGGGCGGCGGGCAGAGGCTAACCGCCATGACATCGGCATGGCCATGGCGTCACCATTGCATCCGTCGTCTATACTGAGGACTCTGCCCGTCCTTTCAACGAGACCCATCCCAGGAGCCCCCCATGACCCCCCCAGCCAAACCCGGATCCACCATCGCCTTCGGCGGCTGTCCACACGACTGTCCCGACACCTGCGCCATGCTCTTCGAGGTCGAGGACGGGCGGCTGACGGGGGTCAGGGGCAACCCGGACCACCCCATGACCCGCGGCGGCCTGTGCGTGAAGCTGAAGGATTACGAAAAGCGCCACTACCATCCGGACCGCCTGCTCTATCCGCTGCGCCGCACCGGCCCCAAGGGCAGCAAGCAATTCGAGCGCATCTCCTGGGACCAGGCCCTGGACGAGATCACCAGGCGCTGGCAAGCCATCATCGATGAATCTGGCCCCGAGGCGATCCTGCCTTACAGCTACCTCGGCCACCAGGGCCTGGTGCATGGCCTCAACGGCGGCGATGCCTTCTTCAACCGCATGGGCGCGACGGTCTGCGAACGCACCTTCTGCGGCGAGGGTTCCTGCACCGCCTGGCTGCTGACCGTCGGCCCCACCGCCGGACTCGACCCGGAGAGCTATTGCCACTCGAACTACATCGTCATCTGGGCCTGCAACAGCGTCAGCACCAACCTGCA
>CAZDOC010000030.1:0-27155 GCA_964506945.1 uncultured Gammaproteobacteria bacterium | reverse complement strand
CTGGCGCTGGGCCGCCAGCGCCATACCTGATGATGGGGTCAGTGATGATGGGGTCAGTTCTCGCATTGTAGCATCCGGGATGTCTGGGGCATGCCTCTCCCCGACAAGATGCTACAATGCGAGAACTGACCCCGGGTTTTGGGGCACGGCTCAGGTGTGCAGCGGGCGGTAGCGGATGCGGTGCGGCTGGTCCGCTTCTTCACCCAGGCGCTGGTGACGGTCCTGCATGTAGTCGGCGTAGTTGCCCTCGAACCAGGTCACCTGGCTGTCGCCCTCGAAGGCCAGGATGTGGGTGGCGATGCGGTCCAGGAACCAGCGGTCATGGGAGATCACCACCGCGCAGCCGGGGAAGTTCAGCAGCGCCTCTTCCAGCGCCCGCAGGGTCTCCACGTCGAGGTCGTTGGTGGGCTCGTCCAGCAACAGGACGTTGCCGCCGGATTTCAGCAGCTTGGCCAGGTGTACGCGGTTGCGCTCGCCACCGGAGAGTTCACCGATCCGTTTCTGCTGGTCCGCGCCCTTGAAGTTGAAGCGCCCGCAATAGGCCCGTGACGGGGTTTGGTAGTCACCGACCTGGATGATGTCCTGGCCGTCGGCGATCTCTTCCCACACGGTCTTGCCATCATCGAGACTGTCGCGGCTCTGATCGACGCAGGCGAGCCTGACCGATTCACCCAGGCGGATCTCACCCGCGTCGGGCTGTTCCTGGCCGTTCAGGATCCGGAACAGGGTGGTCTTGCCGGCGCCGTTGGCGCCGATGATGCCGACGATCCCGCCCGGCGGCAGCTGGAAGCTGAGGCCGTCGAACAGCAGGTGATCGCCAAAGGCCTTGCGCAGGCCCTCGACCTCGATGACCTGATCACCCAGGCGCGGACCCGGCGGGATATAGATCTCGTTGGTCTCGTTGCGGCTCTGGAACTCGCGTGAGGCCATTTCGTCGAAACGCGCCAGGCGGGCCTTGCTCTTGGCATGGCGGCCCTTGGGATTGCTGCGCACCCATTCGAGTTCGGATTTCATGGTCTTGATGTGCGCGGCCTGTTCGCGCTGTTCCTGTTCCAGGCGGGCCTCCTTCTGTTCCAGCCAGGAGGAATAATTCCCCTCCCAGGGGATCCCATGACCCCGGTCCAGTTCCAGGATCCAGCCGGCCACGTTGTCGAGGAAGTAGCGATCGTGGGTGACCGCGATCACGGTGCCTGGATAGCGTTCCAGGAACTGTTCCAGCCAGGCCACGGAGAGGGCGTCCAGGTGGTTGGTCGGTTCATCCAGCAGCAGCATGTCGGGCTTTTCCAGCAACAGGCGGCACAGCGCCACCCGGCGCCGTTCACCACCGGACAGTTTCGTCACGTCGGCGTCCCAGGGCGGCAGGCGCAGGGCCTCGGCGGCGATCTCCAGTTGCCGTTCCAGGTTGTGACCGTCATGGGCCTGGATGATATTCTCCAGCTCGGCCTGTTCCCTGGCCAGGGCGTCGAAATCGGCGTCGGCGTCGGCATAGGCGGCATAGACCGCGTTCAGGCGTTCCAGGGCCTGTTTGACCTCGGCCAGGGCCTCCTCGATATTGCCGCGTACATCCTTGTCCGGGTCCAGTTGCGGTTCCTGCGGCAGCAAGCCGATCTTGATCCCGGCCTGGGGGGTGGCCTCGCCGTCGAATTCGGTGTCCAGCCCGGCCATGATCCTCAGCAGGGTCGATTTGCCCGAGCCGTTCAGGCCCAGCACGCCGATCTTGGCGCCGGGGAAGAAGCTGAGGGAGATATCGGTCAGCAGATGGCGCTTCGGCGGCACGATCTTGCTGACCCGGTTCATGGAGTAGACGTATTGGGCCATGGTGGTGGTTCGCATCCTGGTGAGACGAGCGCGGCATTATGCCGCAAGCGGGTGGTCCTGGGTAGGGCGGGACGGCGAGCACGGATCTTTCTGCTGACCGGGGGCGCAAGGGGCCGTACAATCCCCTTCCATGGAGACACCGCCCCCCCATGAAGATATCGACGCCTCACTGCGGCGGGTGTTCGGTTATGACGGCTTTCGCCCGGGTCAGCGGGAGATCATCGAGGCCCTGATCGCGGGCGGGGACGCCTTCGTGCTGATGCCCACCGGCGGCGGCAAGTCGCTCTGCTACCAGATCCCGGCCCTGCACCGGCGCGGTGTCGGGATCGTGGTTTCACCGCTGATCGCCCTGATGAAGGACCAGGTCGATGCCCTGCTCGCCAATGGCGTGGCGGCGGCCTGCTACAACTCATCCCTGGATGGGGATGCGGCGCGCGAGGTCCTGGCCCGGCTGCACGCCGATGAACTGGACCTGCTCTACGTCGCCCCCGAACGGCTGATGAGCCCGGCCTTCCTGGAACGCCTGGCGGAGATCGACATCGCCCTGTTCGCGATCGACGAGGCCCATTGCGTGTCCCAGTGGGGGCATGATTTCCGTCCCGAGTATGTACAGCTGGGCGCCCTGCGGGAGCGTTTCCCGGATATCCCGCTGGTGGCCCTGACCGCGACCGCGGATCCACAGACCCGCGAGGATATCGTCGCCCTGCTGGGACTGGGCGACGCGCACCGTTTCACCGGCAGTTTCGACCGTCCCAACATCCACTACAGCATCCTGGAAAAGCACAGGCCCTTCGAGCAACTGCAAACCTTCCTCAGTGGTCGCGAGGACCACAGCGGCATCGTCTATGCCCTGTCGCGCAAGCGGGTGGACGAGGTGGCGGCACGCCTGCGCGGGGCCGGTATCGACGCGGCCGCCTATCATGCGGGCCTGCCCGGGGCTGTCCGGCACGAGGTACAGGATCGTTTCCTGCGTGATGAGTTGCGCATCGTGGTGGCCACGGTGGCCTTCGGCATGGGCATAGACAAGCCCGATGTGCGCTTCGTGGTGCATTACGACCTGCCGCGCAACATCGAGTCCTATTACCAGGAGACCGGCCGCGCCGGGCGCGACGGCCTGCCGGCCGAGGCCCTGGCCCTGTTCGGGGCGCAGGACGTGGTCACCGCCCGGCGCCTGGTGGAGAACAACGGTGATGCGGATCAGCGCCGCATCGAACTGCACAAGCTCAATGCCATGACCAGCCTGGCCGAGGGCGATACCTGCCGGCGACGGGTCCTGCTGGGCTATTTCGGCCAGCGTCTGGAGCGGGACTGCGGCAACTGCGATATCTGCCAGAACCCGCCCGAGCGCTTCGATGCCACCGAGGAGGCGCGCAAGGCCCTGTCCTGCGTCTACCGGGTCGGCCAGCGCTTCGGCATCAAGCATGTGGTGGATGTGCTGCGTGGCGCCGATACCGAGCGCATCCGGAACCTTGGCCATGAGCGCCTGTCCACCTACGGCATCGGCGCGGATCGCCCGGAACAGGAGTGGATCTCACTCATCCGCCAGCTGATCCATCACGGCTATCTGCTGCAGGATATCGCCTGTTATTCCGTACTCAGGCTGACGCCGGAGGCAAGACCGCTGCTGCGCGGTGAACAGGCCCTGCAACTGGCGCGCCCCAGGGTGAAGACGAAGAGGAAAAAGGCGCCCAGGGCCGCGAGCGGGCAGGGGCCCTATGACGAGGCCCTGTTCGAGGCCCTCAGGTCCCTGCGCAAGGACCTGGCGGATGAGCACGGGGTGCCGCCCTATATCATCTTCGGCGATGCCAGCCTGATCCAGATGGCGCGGGAGACCCCCATGAATTCACGGCAGTTGCTGGAGATCAATGGTGTCGGCCAGACCAAGCTGGAGCGTTACGGTGTGGATTTCCTGGATGTGATCGTCCGCCATTGCGGGTCAGGCCCGGGCCCAGCCGGGCCATAAAAAAACCCCGCCGGAGCGGGGTTTCGAAGCATCTATCAGGACTGGTCTTCGCCAGAATTGGGGCAGGTTTACTGCGGCACCACCTTGGATGCCTGCAGTCCCTTCGGACCCTTTTCAACTTCAAAGTTGACTGACTGACCCTCGGTCAGGGACTTGAAACCACCACCCTCGATCGCGGAGAAATGCACGAACACATCATCACCACCATCGGCAGGCTCGATGAACCCAAAACCCTTGGCGTCGTTGAACCACTTAACAGTACCTGTAGCCATGTATATAACCTCTGTATTACATTTATCGTCATGGAAGCCCGGCCAGGCCTGGCCGGACGTCCTGGTGTCGCTGGCAGCGCATGGGAGGTGATATACAGGAGATACCGCGGAGGGACTTCTGAAGACCTTAACATGCGTCTGACATGCCGTGAATCGACGCAGATGGATAACATCGGCTACCCCACGACATCGCTTCACAGGGACACCATACACTATTTGCACGGAAAAAAACCCTGTTTTTTGCATTTTTTTCCGCATGGCGCGCCCACGCCGCCGTCATGTCGCGGGTCCGGGCTGCTACACTATCGCTACACAGGCACACATGGGGCACGGTCATGATCAAGCTGTATCAGTTCCCGGCACACTTCGGGGTGCCCAATATGAGCCCCTTCTGCATGAAACTGGAGTGCTTCCTGCGCATGACGGAACTGGACTACGAGACCGTGACGGTGCAACGGCCCGAAAAGGCCCCCAAGGGGAAATGTCCGTATATCGTCGATGGTGCCGGGGAGATGGGGGATTCCGAGCTGATCATGGATCACCTCGTGGACACATACGGCAAGGACCCGGACCAGGGTCTCGATGACGGGCAGCGCGCCGTCTCCCGCGCCTTTCAGGCCATGCTCGATGAGCGCCTCTATTGGGTGCTGGTGTACAGCCGCTGGCTGGAGCCGGCCCTGTGGCCGCAGATCCGCGCGGAATTCTTCGCGGCCCTGCCCCTGCCCCTGCGGGGCCTGGTCTCCCTGCTGGTGCGGCGGGGTATCCGCAGGCAACTCTGGCAGCAGGGCATGGGGCGTCACCAGGCGGAGGAGGTCTATGGCTTCGGCGTTGCCGATCTGCGGGCCCTGGCCACCCAGTTGGGGGACAGGGAATATTTCCACGGCGATCGGCCCACGCGCATCGATGCCTGTGTCCTCTCCCATACCGCCAACATCCTGATCCCCGGGCATGACAGTCCCTTGTTGCAGGAACTCGGGCGACAGGAGAACCTGTGCGCCTATACCTGGCGCATGATGGCGCGGTATTTCCCGGAATACGTCCCGGCGGGCAGGGCGGCCGCATGATGCAGGCCATCATCATCCCGGTCACTTCCTTCATGCAGAACTGCTCCCTGCTGATCTGCGGCGAGACCCGCAAGGCCGCCGTGGTCGATCCCGGCGGCGATCTCGGCCGTATCCTGAACACCGCGACCGAGCATGGCGCGGTCATCGAAAGGATCCTCCTGACCCATGCCCATATCGACCATGCCGGCGCCACCGCCGATCTGGCCCAGCGCCTGGATCTCCCCATCGAGGGGCCGCACAGGGCCGATCAATTCTGGATCGATGCCCTGCCCGAGCAGAGCCGGATGTTCGGTTTTCCCGAGGCGGCCGGTTTCACCCCGGATCGCTGGCTCGAGGACGGCGACAGGGTCCGTTTCGGGAAGGTCGAGCTGCAGGTCCTGCACTGCCCTGGCCATACCCCCGGGCATGTGGTCTTCTACGATCCCGTGAGTCGCCTGGTGATCGTCGGTGATGTGCTGTTCAAGGGTTCCATAGGGCGCACGGATTTTCCCCGTGGCGACCATGCGGAGCTGCTGCGCTCCATCCGCGAGAAGCTATGGCCGCTGGGGGACGACGTGCAGTTCATTCCCGGTCACGGCCCGACCTCGACCCTGGGCCACGAGCGCCGCCACAATCCCTTCGTGGGAGAGCGGGGCTGAACGGACCCCATGGCGCGGCACACCAGGACCGGCACAAGGCGGTCATGGTCGGCCCGGGTGAGCCGCGACAGTCATGCCCTGGACCTGGAAGAGGGGGTGTTTACCTGGAAGGATCCGGTGTCGATCGCGGCCTCCCTGAAACGCTCGGCACTGCGCAGCCGGCGACGCAAGGCCACGCCCTTGCGCGCGGCCATGTCGATGCTGAGCTTCTATATCAATCGCGCCGGCAGGGGCCTGGACCAGGAACAGCGGCTGGTCCTGGAAGCGGCGAAACAGGAGTTGCGGCGGCTGTTCGGCAAGGATCCGGATCCCGGGAGTGAGGGCTAGTCCTCGCGCCACTCCTCGTAGGGGTGTTCCACCAGGGCGCTGTTGTAATAGCGCCGGTCGTCAGAGACGTCCGCGCCGACCCAGTCCGGGCGAACGAAGGACTCATCCTCGGCGGACAATTCTATCTCGGCGACGATCAGGCCCTCGTTGGCGCCCGTGAAGACATCGATCTCCCATAGATGACCCTGGTGTTCGACGAAGTGGCGGGTCTTCTCTATGATCGGCCGGGCGCAGAGATCCGCCAGGATCTGGCGGGCATCCGCAACCGGCACGGGATAGTCGAATTCGGTACGGCGAGTGCCCAGGGTGGCGCTCTTGATGTTGAGCCAGGCCTGATCGTCGGCGATGCGCACACGCACCGAGCAGCGTTCGTTATTGGCCAGGTAGCCTTGTCTGTATTGCTCGCTGCGTACAATATGTGCCTTCCATCCATCTCCGGTGAGGAGAAACTTGTGTTCGATCTCCGTTGCCATCGCACCCTTCCCGTTATCGACAGGGTCCCGAGCTTAACCACCCGGGCGCGCCGGGATCAAGCCGGAGTGCCGGCCTGATGGCGATGCATTCGGCCGCGGAGCTGCGCCGCATGGCCAATCCCCGCATGCTGGCGATGCTGTTGCTGGGGTTTTCCTCCGGCCTGCCGCTGGCCCTGACCTCCGGTACCCTGCAGGCCTGGCTGGCGGTGGCGGGGGTGGACATCCGTGATATCGGCCTGTTCGCGCTGGTGGGTCTGCCCTATACCCTCAAATTCCTGTGGTCGCCGCTGATGGACCGTTTCATTCCGCCCCGGCTGGGCCGTCGGCGCGGCTGGATGCTGCTGACCCAGGCCTGCCTGGCCCTGGCCCTGGCCGGCATGGCCCTGGGCTCCCCCGGGGGCGGCCTGGTGTACCTGGCGCTGCTGGCGCTGCTGGTGGCCTTTCTGTCCGCCTCGCAGGACATCGCCGTGGATGCCTATCGCACCGATGTCCTGCCGCCACCTGAGCGGGGCCTGGGGGCGGCGGTTTCGGTCGCGGCCTATCGTCTTGCCATGCTGGTCTCCGGGGCGGTGGCCCTGATCCTGTCGGATCAGATTGGCTGGCGGAATACCTATCTGCTGATGGCGGGACTCATGGGCGTGGGCATGCTCGCCAGCCTGCTGGGGCCGGAGCCGGTGATCGTCCCGGCCCCGACCAGCCTGCGCGCGGCGGTGCTGGAGCCCTTCAAGGAGTTCAGCCGCCGGCGCGCCGGGCTGCTGATCCTGTTGATGATCGTCTTGTACAAACTGGGTGATGCCTTCGCCGGCACCCTGACCACGGCCTTCCTGATCAAGGACCTGGGTTTCACCCCCACCGATGTCGGCGTGATCAACAAGGGCCTGGGCCTGCTGGCGACCCTGTTCGGCGCCCTGGCCGGGGGCACCCTGATGATACGCCTGGGGCTGTACCGGGCATTGATGTGGTTCGGGATCCTGCAGGCGGTGACCAATCTGGGGTTCATGGCCCTGGCCCTGGCCGGCCACAGTTACCTGGGCATGGTGCTGGTGATCGCCGCCGAGAATCTGGCCGGAGGCATGGGCACGGCGGCCTTCGTGGCCTTGCTGATGGCCTTGTGCAATCATCGCTACAGCGCGACCCAGTATGCCCTGTTGTCGGCGCTGGCGGCCATCGGCCGGGTCTTCGTCGGCCCGCCGGCGGGTCAGATCGTCGCTGCCTGGGGCTGGCCGCTGTTCTTTCTCGGCAGCTTCGTGATCGCCTTGCCGGGCCTGCTGCTGTTATACCTGCTCAGGGAGCATGTCATCCAACGGGATGCGTCGGAGCAGGAGGGGACCACGCCGTCACCCCGCGTTTCTGTTACTGGTTGAAGAACGTCACTGGCCTGCTGGAGGCCGGTTTCGGCATCCGCCAGGCCGCCGGCCCGCCTGGAGGGCACCGGCCTGAACAGCCCCGCCGCAGGCCCGCGAGCCGGCGCTGGAGACCGGGGTCCCGCGCCTCGGGCCTCATGAGGCCGGGTCCTCGTCTCCATCGGTGTCCGCGGGCATCAGGTGGATGCCTTCAGCGAGCAGAGACACGGTGATCCGGCTGCCGGTATCGAGGGCGTTGCGGCGGGCGACATGGCTGGGGATGGAAAAATACAGGTGGGCATCGGCCGCGTTCGGCACGCGCATGTCGATCTGTACCGTATCGCCCAGCCGCAGCAGTTCATGGATGAGGCCGGTCACCGGGTTCTCGCGTTCCCCCCGTGACGGGCGGTCACGACGGTGCAGGAGGATATGGGAGGCCGGGATCACCCAGTTCACCGTGGTCCCGGCGGTGAAGGGGTGCGGCGCGCCCAGTTGCAGGCGATACCCCTCCCAGCCTAGCCAGGCCTGCCCATCCTCGCCGGTGATGAGCCTGCCACGGAAACAATTCCCCATATCCAGCAGCCGCGCCACCAGGGGACTGGCCGGGTGCTGGAACAGCGCCCCGGGGGCGGCGTTCTGCAGGGTCCTGCCCTTGTGGATGACGACCATGCGATCCGCCAGCGCGGTGGCCTCGTCCAGGTCATGGGTGACCAGCAGCATGGGGGTGTCTATCTGGCGGCGCAGCAATACCAGTTCCTGTTGCAGCTTGCGCCGGGTGACCTGGTCCACCGCCGAGAAGGGCTCATCCAGCAGCAATACCCGTGGCTCCCGCGCCAGGGCCCGCGCCAGGGCCACACGTTGCTTCTGACCCCCGGAAAGCATCCTAGGCAGGCGCGTATCCAGGCCCGTCAGGTGAACCCGCCGCAACAGCGCGCGCGCGCGCGGCAGGCGCTCCCTGGCGGGCAGGTGTCCGAGGGCGATGGTGATATTGCCGAGGACGCTGAGATGAGGGAACAGGGCATAGTCCTGAAACACCAGTCCGGTGCGGCGCTGCTGGGGCGGGCGGCACAGGTCCCGGGCGGTATCCAGCCAGGGCTCGCCCCGGCAGAGGATACGGCCGTGGCGGGGCCGGTACAGACCGGCGATGGCGCGCAGTATGGTGGTCTTGCCGCTGCCGGAAGGGCCGACCAGGGCCAGCAGTTCGCCGGCGGCGATATCCAGTTCCACCCGCAGCGGGATGGGACCCGTCTGGTGCAGCCGGCAATGGAGTCCGCCGGGATTCTCAGCCATGGGCCGTGTTCCGGTTGCCGAGCGCGTAGACCAGCGCAATCGCGCCGAAGGAGAACAACAGCAGCCAGGCGGACATCTGCCCGGCGGCGAGGTTGTCGAAGGCCTGCACCCGGTCATAGATGGCGATCGACAGGGTGCGTGTCTGCCCCGGGATGTTGCCGCCGACCATCAGCACCACGCCAAACTCGCCCAGGGTATGAGCGAAGGTCAGCGCCAGTGCCGAGAGCAGTCCCGGCCAGGCCAGCGGCAGTTCGATGCGCCACAGGGTCTGCCAGGGGCCCAGTCCGGCGCACCAGGCGGCCTCGCGGATCTCACGCGGGATGGACTCCAGGCTGCGCTGGATCGGCAGCACGGCGAAGGGCAGGTTGAAGATCAGCGCCGCCAGCAGCAGGCCCTCGAAACTGAAGGCCAGGGTATGCCCGCGGAGCGCGAACCAGGCCTGTCCGAGCGGGGAATCGTTGCCGAAGCTCAGCAGCAGATAGTAGCCCAGCACCGTGGGTGGCAGCACCAGGGGCAGGGCCAGCATGGCCTCCAGCCAGCGTTTGCCGCGGAAATCCCGCCAGGCCACGATCCGGGCCAGGGCGATGGCCAGCGGGATCAGCACCAGCGCGGTCCACAGGCACAACTGCAGGGAAAGTCTGAGTGCGCCCCAGTCCATTATTCGGCCCGTGGTGGTATGAAACCGTAGCGCGCCATGATCGCCCGCGCCGCCGGTGTCTGCATCAGGCGGTAGAATGCCTGCGCCGCCGGTCCGGCATGACGCAGCAGCACCATGCGCTGGCGCAGGGGGCGGTGCCAGGAGGACGGGATCAGGGCGAAACGGCCGTGTTTCCGCAGGCTCGGCGCCAGCACCAGCGAATAGGGCAGGATGCCGGTTTCGCTGGCGCCGGAACGGACGAAGCCGGCCGCCTGGGAGGCATTCTCGCCCAGGACCAGCCGGCCCTGAATGCGGGTCCACAGGTGCGCATGCCGCAGGGCCTCGCGGGCGGCGCGCCCATAAGGGGCGTGGCCCGGATTGGCGATGGCCAGGTGCCGCAGGCGCCCCTCCCGCATGGCCATGTCCAGGCCCCGTAACTGGCCATCGGCGCCGATGCCGGAGCCCCTGGTGCTGTACATGACGATGCGGCCGATGGCATAGATCACCCCGGCATCCCGGGTCAGGCCGGCCTTTTGCAGGGTCCGGACATAGGCCTCGTCCGCGGACAGAAAGATTTCGAAAGGCGCGCCCTGGCGGATCTGGCGCATGAAATTGCCCGACGAACCATAGCTGATGCGGGCCGGCCGGCCGTGTCCGCGGGCATACAACCGGTTTACCCCGGCCAGGGCAAACTGCAGATCGGAGGCGGCGGCCACCAGCGGGGGGACGGCGGCCGGCAGCGCCCCGGGGGCCAGCAGCAGTCCCAGCCACAGCAACATGAACGGGCGCGGGATCCTCACCGCTGCCGCCCGGCCCAGGCGGGCACGCACATCCAGGCATGTTTCAGCTCCCCGCGGCGTCGCGCGTACTCCGGTTCCAGGCGCGCCACATGCGACCAGAAGCGTGGGGAATGGTCCATCTGCCGCGTATGGCAGAGTTCATGGATCAGCACATGCCTGAGCAATGACGGCGACAGAAACAGCAGCGCGGCGTTCAGGCTGATGGTGCCGCTGCTGGAACAGCTGCCCCAGCGCGTGCGTTGCAGACGGATGCTGACACGCTGGTAGTCGAAGTCGTGGGCGTCGGCCAGGCGCCGTAGCCGGGGCGGCAGTTCCTGGCGCCCGAGCCGCTTCAGCCAGGTCCTCAGCAGCGGGGTCTCCAGATGGGGCTCGGCATGGGTGTCGAGCAGTATGAGTTGCGAGCCTTCGGCCTCGAGACACGGTCGCCCCCCGCGGTTCCGCCTGAGGATGGGATGGTCGCGGTCCAGGGCGGCGAGACGGATCCGGTCCGCCGGCAGGGGGGGGTGGCAGTGCGCGTATCGCGCCCGCAACGCGGCCAGGCGCTCCTGCTGACGATCGATCCAGGCCCTGCGGGAACGCAGCAGGGCGGGGATCTCCGCCTTGTCGAAGCCTGCGGGGACGACGACCTCCAGACCCCGATCCATGCTCATCCGTAGTGAGACCCGGCGGGCGCGGTGACTCGCGCGCACATGATAGGCGGGTAATTCCTCGTTGGGGCGGCTCATGTCGGTGTCATTGTAACGAATCGTCGCGGTTCCGCCTATGCGGGTTCCCTCCATGGCGGCGCTGATCTATGCTGGCATCCTTTTCATACGGGGCCGGGTCCATGCATACACGGAGTCCACGGATCAGCATCGAGTATTGCCGCCAGTGCCGCTTCATCCTGCGCGCCACCTGGATGGCGCAGGAACTGCTGATGACCTTCGCCGAGGAGATCGGTGAACTGGCGCTGATCCCGGCCGGTGGCGGGGTGTTCGAGGTGCGGGTGGACGAGGTCCTGGTCTTTTCCCGCAAGGCCGAGGGCCGTTTCCCTGAATCCGGGGAATTGAAACAGCTGATCCGCGATCGCATCGCGCCGCACCGGAACCTTGGGCACAGCGAGCCCTCATAGACATCAGCGGCCTGCCGGATTCAGGCGGGGTCTTTTCACCGCCGCATTGCCCATGCCGTCCAGACCCCGGGCCGGCGCTGTACCGGCCTCGCGCAGGCCGGGATTTCATCCGTCCCGTGTATAATCGCCAGCCTGTCCACCGGCGCGCGGCGCCTCGAGCCTCCAGCATGCACAAGATCGGATTCGTCAGCCTGGGTTGTCCCAAGGCCACCTATGATTCGGAGCAGATCCTCACGCGCCTGCGCGCCGAGGGCTATGCCATCGTTCCCGACTATGCCGATGCGGACCTGGTGGTGGTCAACACCTGCGGCTTCATCGACGACGCCGTGGCGGAATCGCTGGAGGCCATCGGCGAGGCCCTGGCGGAGAACGGCAAGGTCGTGGTCACCGGTTGTCTGGGGGCGCGCGGCGACATGGTCCGCGAGACCCATCCCGGCGTGCTGGCGGTGACCGGGCCGGATGCCACCGACGAGGTGCTGGAGGTCATCCACGGCCATCTCCCGGCCGAACACGATCCCTACACCAGCCTGATCCCGCCCGGCGGCATCAAGCTGACGCCCCGGCACTATGCCTATATCAAGATCGCGGAGGGCTGCAACCACCGCTGCAGCTTCTGCATCATCCCCTCGATGCGCGGCGATCTGGTCAGCCGCCCGCTGGGCGAGGTCATGGCGGAGGCCGAGAGCCTGGTCGCCGCCGGCGTGCGCGAACTGCTGATCGTCTCCCAGGACACCAGCGCCTACGGCCTGGACCTGCGCTACCGCACCGGTTTCTGGAACGGCCGCCCGATCAGGACGGCTTTCACCGAGCTGGCCGCGGCCCTGGGCGAGCTGGATGCCTGGATCAGGCTGCACTATGTCTATCCCTATCCACACGTGGACGCGGTGATCCCGCTGATGGCCGAGGGCGGGGTGCTGCCCTACCTGGACGTGCCCCTGCAACACGCCAGCCCGGCGATCCTGAAGGCGATGAAGCGCCCCGCCAACAGCGAGGACGCCCTGCGCCGCATCGAGGCCTGGCGCCGGGACTGTCCGGAGATCACCCTGCGCAGCACCTTCATCGTCGGCTTTCCCGGCGAGACCGAGGCCCAGTTCGAGGAACTGCTGGCGTTCCTCGATGCGGCCCGACTCGACCGGGTCGGCGCCTTCGCCTATTCACCGGTGGCGGGCGCCGCGGCCAATGAACTGCCCGACCCGGTGCCGGAGGCGCTCAAACAGGAACGCCTGGAGCGCTTCATGGACAAACAGGCGGCGATCAGCCGGGCCAGGCTTGCGGCCAGGGTCGGCAGTGAACAGACCGTGCTGGTCGATGCCGTCGAGGAGGGCAGGGTGATCGCCCGCGGCCAGGCCGATGCCCCGGAGATCGACGGGATGGTATTCATCGAGGATGTCGCGGGTCTCAAGCCCGGGGATTTCATCGACGTGCGCATCACCGCCAGCGATGATCACGATCTGTACGCGATCCCCGTGGAGGCGGATGATGAATGAACTGCTGCGCCTGCTGCGCAAGGCCGTGCGTCCGTTCGGCTACGATGTCCGCAAGAAGCAGGCCTACAACCTGCTGAGGGTAAAGGGTCTGGAGCGTTTGCCGGCCTTGCGGACCCCGCTGGCGGTCTTCGATCGCGAGGCCGGCCCCGATCCGGATGTGACCCTGGACCGTGTGCGCATCTGTATCCGCACCTGCCTCGGCGAGGCGCGGGATCTGCGTCGCCATGTCGATCTGACCGGCGTGCCGCTGGAGGAACACATGCTGCGCTGCCTGCTGTCCACCGTCGCCTCGGTCAACGAGGCCGTGGCCGCGGCGCCCGGCGCGGATATCGAGGTGCGGATCTTCGATGACCATTCGGACGCCGGCAGCCGCGCGCGCCTGGAGCGCCTGTTCGCGGGACTCGACTGTCCCTGGACCCTGCGCACCACCGCCGGGACCGGGCAGGGCGCCTCATTGATCGAGCAGTTCGAATACGCCCGTGGCGAGAATGCCGTGATCTATTTCTGCGAGGACGATTACCTGCACGAGGCCAGCGCGATCCGCGAGATGTGGAACTTCTACCGGCAGGTCCATCAGGCCAGCGGGACGCACCTGCTGATCCACCCGCAGGAGGGCGAGAGCCTGTTCAACAATGCCTATTACCCCTCCTACATCCTGCTCGGCGAGGCCCGCCGCTGGCGCACCATGAGCCATGCCACGCATGTGTTCATGACCCATGGCCGGGTGGTGGAGGAGTACTGGCGCTACTTCGAGAATACCCGTTTCGTGGGTGATCCGAAAAAACGCCGCCTGGGCTCGGAATCGCGCACCACCAACCGTCTGTTCGAGCATATCCCCGGCTTCTGTCCGCTGCCGGCCGTGGCCGCGCACATGCAGGCCGAGGGCCTGTTGCCACCGTTCTTCGACTGGCGGGGGCTGTGGGCGCAATATCCCTTGCCGGAGTCCTTGCGCTTGCCCTGAACCCCGGGACGCACGGTCTTGCTCCCCCGGCTCAGGGGTCCCGCACCACCCGGATGCCGACGTTGTCGTAGCCGTGATTGCTGCGGTAGCTGTCGCGCTTGGCCGGGCGCAGGGAGCGCGCCGGGCTGCTATAGGAACCGCCACGCACCACGCGACGGGAGCAGTCCCCCCCCGCCCATGCCGAGCCGTCCTCGGGGGCGCCGACGTAGTCGTTGTGCCAGCAGTCCTGCACCCATTCCATGACATTGCCGGCGGTATCGTAGAGGCCGAAGGGGCTGGGGGCGAAGCTGCCGATCCTGGCGGGCTTGCGGGGATCGAAGGCCGCGCCGCAACCGAAGCAGTGGGCCCGGTTCTTGCCGATGCGGTTGCCCCACCAGTAACTGGTCGTGGTCCCGGCGCGGGCGGCGTATTCCCATTCCGCCTCGGTGGGAAGGCGGTATCTGTGCCCGCTCTGCTTGCTCAGCCAGCGGGCGTAATAGATGGCGTCGTCCCAGCTGACGTTGATGATGGGGTGATCCGCCTTGTCCATGTACAGGGTGTCCGGCAGCTTGCGTCCGGTGGCCCTGGCGAAACGCTCGTACTGGGCGATCGTCACTTCGAAGCGGCTCATCGCCAGGCGCGGGATGTGGACCTTGTGCTGCGGTTTTTCCTCGCTGTCGGGGGAGGATTTCTTGGCCCCCATGAGAAAATCCCCGGCCGGCAGCCAGATCATCTCGGGGCCTTCGCCGCCGGACCTGAGCCTGTCGCGGAAGCCCTGGCTGGCGGCTTGCGGCGCGGTCCGCGGTGTCGCTACGCTCGCCTGCGGGGCGGGGGTTTCCGGCCTTGTCCCGGTTTCGGGCCGCGTTGCCGCCGCGGCCCGCGGCGTCGATGCCGGCGCCGTTGCCTCCACGGTTTCCACCCGAGCCGGTTCGCTGGCGGCGCTCGCGCCGGTATCGGACGCATCTTCCAGGGCGGCGCCAGGTTCAGGAATGGGCGCGGTCTGGCGGGCCGTGAGCATATAGGCCCCGGCGGCGATCAGCGCGATCACGACCAGGCCCATGACCATGATCAGGGTCTTGCGGCTCGAATCCGGCGTGGCCACCTCCACGGTCTTTTCGATGATGACCTTTTCCACCGCCTGGGCAGGCTGGGTGCGTTCCTCCAGGGTGATGGTCTCCGCGTTCGGCTCCGCCCTCTCGGTGATGGTGGTGGCGGTGATGTCCTGATCTTCGGAGATATTGACGACCACCGCGGTGGTGTTGTCCTGGCGGGGCATGCCGGCGTCCTCGACACCCTGCAGCAAGGCCTCGCTACAGTCCTTGGCGGACGCGTTTTCCTCGCAGAAAAACACGATCTTGCCATGACTGAGGGTATCCAGGCCGTCACTGGCCAGGATGATGCGATCGCCGGCTTGCAGTGGCAGCGGTTCCGCGGGGCAGTCGGTCTCGGCGATCTCGTCCCCGGTCAGGGCGCTCATCAGCATGTTGCGGGCGAAGCCGGCCTCGGCCTCGACCGGATTGCCGGCGGCCTCCATGCGATCGAGGAAGGCGCCATAGCTGTGGTCGGCGTTGATCTTGCTCAGCTCCCCGTCACGCAGCAGGTACAGGTGCGAGTCCCCGACACTGGCCCACCACATCCTGTCATCCTTGAAATAGGCCGCCACCAGGGTACAACCCATGCCCTTCAGGGCGGCGGTCTCGCGCACGGTTTCGGCGATGGCGTTGTTGGCCTGTTTGACGCACTCGGCCAGCACCTCGTGGACATCCTGCTTGTCGTAGTGGGCCGAGAAATATTTGTTGAAGCTCTGCACCGCCATGTTGCTGGCGACATTACCGGCGGCATGCCCGCCCATGCCGTCGGCGACGATGACCAGGGCGCTGCTGTCGCCCTCGCGCTGGTCGCCAAGGTGGGTGATGAGGAAGGCGTCTTCCTGGTAGTCCCGGGCGCCGTCGATCTGGTTTCCGGCAATGTCGAATCTGAGGCTCATGCTGGTGTCGGGGTCCCGGTCAGTTAGGGTCTGGCCGGCGTCATGCCGGCATTAAAATCAGGTTCTCGTAGGTACTATAGTATATATCACAGCGGCTTACGACAAATAATTGTTACCCAACATTAAAACCATTGCTGACAGTTCCGCGCCCTGTCCTGTTAGAATCCCGTCTTGCCCCGGGAGGCTGCCGGCGCGATGCGCGACGGGCGGCGGGGGGTCCTAGATAGTACCCGTCAAGAAAGACGGGTGCCAGAGCAAGCGATTCTATCGGGCGAGTATGGAACAGCGGACATTGATTCATTGGTGTGGCCTCATCGGCGGGCCCTTGCTGGCCCTGCTGGTCTATGTCCTGATGCCGGAGAGCTACCGCGGCGCGGACGGCCAGGACATCGTCCTGGGGCAGGCCGCCGCCGCCACCGCCGCCGTGGCCACGCTGATGGCCAGCTGGTGGCTGAGCGAGGCCATACCCATCCCCGCCACCGCCCTGCTGCCGATCGCGCTGCTGCCGATCCTGGGCGGCGCCAGCATCAAGCAGGCCACCGCGCCCTATGGCCATTATCTGATCTTCCTGTTCCTGGGCGGTTTTATCCTGTCGCTGGCGATGGAACGCTGGGGCCTGCACCGGCGCATCGCCCTGAAGACCCTGAGCCTGGTCGGCACGCGCCCGGACCGCATGGTCGGCGGCTTCATGCTCACCACCGCCGGTCTCAGCATGTGGGTCTCGAATACCGCCACCACGATCATGATGCTGCCCATCGCCCTCAGTGTGATCGAACTGGTGACGGATCCCGATCAGGCTGGCGGGGCGCAGCCGGATGCGGTGGAATTGAAGCATTTCTCGCTGGCGCTGTTGCTGGGTGTCGCCTATGCGGCCTCGATCGGTGGCATGGGTTCCCTGATCGGTACACCACCGAATCTGTTCCTGGCCTCGTTCGTCAAGGAGACCTATGGTGTGGAGATCGGTTTCGTTCAATGGCTGGCCATCGGCGTGCCGCTGGTGCTGCTGTTCCTGCCTTGCGCCTGGTGGCTGTTGACGCGATTGCTGTTCCCGCTGGGGCAACTGCGGCTGGAGGGGGGCGATGAACTGGTGCGGCGTGAATACGAGCGCCTCGGGCCCATCAGCCGGGCCGAGAAGATGACCCTGGCGATCTTCGTGCTGGCGGGGCTCGGCTGGGTCACCCGGCCGCTGCTGACCCAGCTCAGTATCGGTGGCATGCAGCCGCTGGCGGGACTCAGCGATGCCGGCATCGCGGTGCTGGCGGCGCTGGCGCTGTTCGTATTGCCGGTGGATGCGCGGCGCGGCGTGTTCGTGATGGACTGGGACAGCGCCAGGAAGCTGCCCTGGGGGATCCTGCTGCTGTTCGGTGGCGGCCTGAGCCTGGCCGGGGCGCTGGAGCACAATGGGGTCGGCGCCTTTCTCGGTCAGCAGGTCACCGGACTGTCCGGCGTCCATCCGGGGGTGCTGATGATGCTGGTCTATCTGCTGGTGATCGCGATCACCGAACTCACCAGCAATACCGCCACAACCGCCACCCTGGTGCCGATCCTGGCCGCGGTGGCGTTAGCCCTCGATGTGCATCCCTATCTGCTCATCATCACCGCCACCCTCGCCGCCAGCTGCGCCTTCATGATGCCGGTGGCGACCCCGCCGAACGCCATCGTGTTTTCCTCCGGACGCATCACCATTCCACAGATGTGCGCCGCCGGGATCGTCCTGAATCTCGCCGGAGCCCTGCTGATCCCTGCGCTGGTGTACTGGCTGGCCCTGCCGATGCTTGGCATCGTCCCCTGAGGCGCATGGATGCGTTAAAGGATCTGCGCGGGCGGATCGATGCCTGCATGGGCATCGACCGCCGCCGCCTGCTGGCCACGCTTCGACGTCTCCGCCAGCGCCTTCGCGCCGGCGAGGATCCGCGCTCCCTGGACGAGGTCTTGCTGCAACTGCGCCGGCGCATCGATGAATCCACCAGCCGGCGTGCGGCCCGCGCCACGGCCCTGCCCAGGGCCGGGTTCCCGGAGGCCCTGCCGATCTGCGCCCGTCGCGAGGAGATCGCCGCGGCCATCCAGGCCCACCAGGTGGTGATCGTTTGCGGCGAGACCGGCTCGGGCAAGTCGACCCAGTTGCCGAAGATCTGCCTGGCGCTGGGGCGTGGCGTGGCGGGCATGATCGGCCATACCCAGCCACGTCGTATCGCCGCGCGCACCATCGCCATGCGCGTGGCCGAGGAACTGGGTCAGGGTGTGGGTGAATCGGTCGGCTTCAAGGTGCGTTTCTCCGACAGCGTGCGGCCACATACCCACGTCAAGGTCATGACCGACGGTATCCTGCTGGCCGAGACCCAGGGGGATCGTCTTCTCGATGCCTATGACACCCTGATCATCGATGAGGCCCACGAACGCAGCCTGAATATCGATTTCCTGCTCGGCTATCTGAAGACCCTGTTGCCCAGGCGCCCCGATCTGAAACTGATCGTGACCTCGGCGACCATCGATCCGCGGCGTTTCTCCCGCTATTTCGACGATGCCCCGGTGATCGAGGTCTCGGGCCGTACCTGGCCGGTGGAGACCCGCTACCGGCCCCTGGGCTCGCTGGATGAGAGCGAACAGGACAAGGACCAGCTGGAGGGCATCGTCAGCGCGGTGGATGAGCTGTCACGCCATGGCCGCGGCGATATCCTGGTCTTCCTGCCCGGCGAGCGCGACATCAAGGAGACCGCCGAGGCCCTGCGCAAGCACCATCCGCCGGACACCGAGGTGGTGCCGCTGTTCGCGCGCCAGAGCGCCAGGGAGCAGGCGCGGGTGTTTGCGCCGCACCAGCGCCGCCATATCGTCCTCGCCACCAACGTCGCCGAGACCTCGCTGACCGTGCCCGGGATCCGCTACGTGATCGATCCGGGGACCGCGCGGATCAGCCGTTACAGCCCGCGTACCAAGGTCCAGCGCCTGCCGATCGAGAAGATCTCCCAGGCCTCCGCCGACCAGCGCAAGGGCCGCTGCGGGCGTGTCGCCGAGGGGGTGTGCATCCGCCTGTACGCGGAGGAGGACTATCAGCAGCGTCCGCTGTTTACCGATGCCGAGATCCGCCGCACCAGCCTGGCCTCGGTGATCCTGCGGCTCGAGGCCCTGGGCTTCGGCCATATCGAGGACTTTCCCTTCATCGAGCCGCCCGAATCGCGCTATGTCAACGATGGTTACAAGCTGCTGGAGGAACTGGGCGCGGTCGATGCCGGGCGCAGCCTGACGCCACTGGGCCGGCGCCTGGCGAGATTGCCGATAGACCCGCGCATCGCCCGCATGTTGCTGGCCGCGGCGGAGGAGAACTGCCTGGACGAGGTACTGATCATCGCCAGCGCGCTGAGTATCCAGGACCCGCGCGAGCGGCCGCTGGATGCCCCCCGGGCGGCCGACGAGGCCCATGCCCTGTGCGCCGATGAACGCTCGGATTTCCTCGGCTTCCTGAACCTGTGGCGGTTCTATGAGGAGCGCCTGAAACACCTGTCGCGCAAGCAGATGCGCAAGCTCTGCCGTAGCCGCTTCCTGTCCCACAACCGCATGCGGGAATGGCGTGACATCCACAGCCAGTTGCGTGGCATGGTGCATGACATGGGCCTGTCCAGCAACCGGGAACCGGCTGGCTACGAGGCCATGCACCGGGCCTTGCTCAGCGGCCTGCTGGGCAATATCGGTTGCCTGGGAGAGCGCCATGAATACACCGGCGCGCGCGGTATCAGGTTCCATGTCTTTCCCGGCTCCAGCCAGTTCAAGGCCCGGCCCAGATGGCTGATGGCCGCGGAACTGGCCGAGACCACGCGCCTGTACGCGCGCACGGTGGCGGCGATCCAGCCCGAGTGGGTGGTGCGCGTGGCTGGACACCTGGTGAAACGGAACTGCTTCGAGCCGCACTGGGAGAAGCGCGCCGGGCGGGTGATGGCCTTCGAGAAGCTCACGCTCTATGGACTGGTGCTGATCCCGCGGCAGAAGGTGCACTTCGGCCGTATCGACCCGCAACAGGCCCGGCGTCTGTTCATCGAGGCCGCGCTGGTGCGTGGCGAGATGCAGCGACCACCGGCGTTCCTCAGGCACAACCAGGCCCTGATCGAGGAACTGGAGCATCTGGAGCACCGCTCGCGGCGCGCGGATATCCTGGTCGATGAACGCCGCCTGTTCGATTTCTACGATGCCCGCATCCCGCCGGACATCAACAGCAGCCGGGACCTGGCGCGGTGGCTGCGGCGGGGGGCGGACAGGGACAAGGACCTGCGGCTGACGCGCGAAGATCTGCTGCAGGACATGACGGCCAGTGTCTCCGACAGCGACTTTCCGCCGGAATGGGTGATGGACGGCCTGAAACTGCGCCTGGAATACCATTTCGCGCCCGGCGATGCGGCCGACGGCGTAACCCTGAACATCCCCCTGGCGGCGCTGAACCAGGTCTCGGGCGCGCGCCTGGAATGGCTGGTCCCGGGTCTGCTGGAGGAAAAGATGACCGAGCTGATCCGCGCCCTGCCCAAGCGCCTGCGGGTCAACTTCGTGCCGGCGCCGGAGTATGCCGCCGCCTGCTATCGCCAGCTCAGCCCCTGCGAGCGGCCGCTGACGGAGTGCATGGCCGAACTGCTCGGCAAGCGCAAGGGCATCGGCATCGAGCCGGGGGACTGGCGTATCGAACGCCTGCCGCCACACTTGCTGATGAACCTGCGGGTGCGGGACGAGCAGGGAAGGGTGGTGGCCGAGGGGCGTGATCTCGAGAGCCTGCGGCAGGATCTGGCCGGGCAGGTACAGGCCAGTTTCAGCGCCCTGCCATCCTGGTCGCTGGAGCGCCACGGCCTCAGGGACTGGGATTTCGGGGTCTTGCCCGAATCCGTCCGGGGTCAAAGCGGGGGTGTGGAGCTGGACGCCTATCCGGCCCTGATCGACGAGGGGGACAGTGTCTCCCTGCGGGTCGTCGATACCCCGCGGGAGGCCCGTCACCAGACCCATGCCGGTTTGCGACGGCTGTTCATGCTGAGCCTGGCCCCCCAGTTCAAGCGCCTGCGCAGACAGTTGCCGGGCCTGGATCGGCTGTGCCTGCACTATGCCCGGATCGGCGCTTGCGATGAACTGCGCGAGGACATCCTCGCGGCCGTGGCCGAGCGGGCCTTCATGCACGGGTTCGAGTCCATCCGCGATGCGGGCGCCTTCAGCACGCGCCGCGAGGCGGGGCGCGCGGAACTGGTCGATGATGCCAATGACATCTGCCGTATCCTGGCCCCGGTGCTGGCCGCGCATCATCGCCTGTCCGGGGCGCTGAACGGCGCGCTCCCGCCCAACCGCCTGTCCGCCGCGGCGGATCTGCGGGAACAGCTCGAACACCTGGTCTATCCCGGCTTCGTCACGGCCACGGATCCCGCCTGTCTGAAGGACCTGCCGCGTTATCTGCAGGGAGCGGAACGGCGCCTGGAAAAGCTGGACCGGGATCCGGCCCGGGACCGTGCCAAGCAGCATGAACTCGAACCCCACTGGCGACCCTACGTCGAGCGGGTCCTGGCCCTGGAGGCGGAGGGCTGGCTGCTCGGCGATACCCCGGAACTGGAGACCTATCGCTGGATGCTGGAGGAATACCGCGTGCAGCTGTTCGCCCAGGAACTGGGTACCCGGCGCCCGGTATCGGCGGCCCGCCTGCAACGGCAATGGCGGCGGGTGCTGCAGGAATAGCGTCTGGGCGGTGTCGTCCCGGGATTTTGTGACCGGGTTCTCACAATCGGGGCTGCAGATCCGGTTCCCGCGGACGCTACAGGTATCAAGAGACTCATCATCTCCCCCCTTGAAGAACCATCGCTTGCCCCGTGCCCCCCGCGGGGCATTTTTTTCGGCATCCCCGCGAGCCGGCGCCGCGGGTCCATGGCGGCGAGCCCGCGTGAGCGATTCTGGCGCAAGCGCCCGGTATCGCGGGAAGTGCTGAATCGATCGGAGCTGCCCCGGGAAAAACCACGGAAAAAATTGATCTATGACAAGGACTTTAGTCTCAGGATCAGGTATAAAGCCTCACATATTGCAGGTGAACCGATTCGAATCACGTCATGGGGTAGGGATTATGTTCAAGAAAACATCCATAATATCAGGCATTTTGGCGCTTCAGGGGCTGTCGCTCGGGGTCGTGGGCAATGCCGTCGCGGAGGATGCGCTGAGCACCGCGTTCGCCAATGGCAAGGTCGATTTCATGGCCCGTTATCGTTACGAGCACGTCAACGACGACCTCAAGACCAAGAACGCCAATGCCAACACCATCCGTTTCGCGCTGGGTTACAAGACCGGCGCCTTCTATGGTTTTCGGGCCTACGGCCAGTTCGAGCGGATCCAGGCCGTAACGGACGAGAAATACAACGATGGCGAGAACGGCAAGACCAGCTTTCCGAAGATCGTCGATCCGGAGGGCACCGAGGTCAAGCAGGCCTATCTGAGCTATGAAGGCTTCGACAAGACCCTGATCAAGGCCGGCCGCCAGATCATCACCTACCGCAAGGCGCCGTTCCACCGCTTCATCGGTACCGTGCTGTGGCGTCAGAACTGGCAGACTTTCGATGCGGTCTCCCTGGTCAACGAATCCCTGCCCGACACCAGGCTGAGCTTCGCCTGGTTGAACCAGGTCAACACCATCACCTCGAAGACCGAGGGTATCGAGGGTTATCTGTTCAACGCCAAATACAACGGTTTCTCGCTGGCCAAGCTGGAGGGTTATGCCTATCTGCTCGATTACGATGACCGCGCCAGCTTCGGCAAGTCCACCAACACCTATGGTCTGCGCGCCAATGGCGCCTATGGCCTGAACGACTGGGTCAAGCTGATCTACACCGGGGAATACGCCCACCAGACGGATGCCGGCAGCAACCCGGTCTCCTACGACGCCAATTATTACCTGTTCGAGGGCGGCCTGAAGTTCAAGCTGCACAATCCCCTGAACATGCTGCTGGTGAAGGCGAGCTATGAAGTCCTGGGCAGCGACAACGGCACCAAGGCCTTCATCACGCCGCTGGGCACGAATCACGCGTTCCAGGGCTGGGGTGATCGCTTCCTGAGCACGCCCGCGAGCGGCATCGAGGATGCCTACGTGACCCTGGTGACCAAGCCCTTCGGCGCCAAGTTCGTTGCCGTCTACCACGTGCTCACCTCGGAAGATGGCGGTTTCGACTATGGCACGGAACTGGATCTGCTCCTGACCAAGACCTTCAAGAAGCATTACACCCTGGGGATCAAATACGCCGGCTACAATGCCGACACCAACCCCATGAACACCACCGGCACCGCCGGCAACGATGCCGACAAGTTCTGGGTGCTGGCTCAATACAAGTTCTGATCTTCCTCCCTTTGTCCCCCCACTTCACGTGGGGGGCTCTTTTAGCCAGCCTGGTCCATTCCTCCCGGATCGTCAGGGCGGCCCCGAATCAGCCCGGGTTTCCTGTATGCATCACGGCGATTTCCGGCAGGAATTCCCCGTTGTCGGCTGACGGCCCTGTTGCAGGAATTTCGCCTGGGCCACGGTCAGCGCGGTGATGTCCAGCAGCCCGCGCACGGTCACGGACTGATCGACGATATGCGCGGGTCTGGCGCTGCCTATCAGGACGGGACCCAGGGTCATGCCGCCGCCCACCATCTTCAGCAGCCCGCAGGCGATATTCGCGGCATCGACATTGGGCATCACCAGCAGGTTGGCATTGCCACCGAGGCGGGCATCGGGGTAGCTGGACTGGCGGATCTTTTCTGACAGCGCGGCCTCCACCTGCATCTCGCCTTCGACCTCGAGATCCGGGGCGCGCTCGCGCAGCAGGGCCAGGGCCTCGCGCATCTTCTGCGCCGAGGCGGTGTCATAACTGCCGAAGCTGGAGTGTGACAGCAGCGCCACGCGGGGCGTGAGACCGAAATGACGCACCTCCCGGGCCGACAATATCGCCATTTCGGCAATCTCCGCCGCCGAGGGATCGGGGGTGACATGGGAATCGCAGATGAAGAAGGTGCCGGCATCCATGATCATGATCGAAAGGGTGGAGAAATCCCGAATGCCGTGGTCCTTGCCGATGATGTTGCTGACCTGTTTCAGATGCGAACGGAAGCGTCCCACGGTGCCGCAGATCATGCCGTCGGCCTCGCCCTGTTGCACCTTCAGCGCCGCGAGCACGGTATTGTTGGTGCGCACCACGGTGCGGGCCTCGGCCGGGGTCACGCCCTTGCGACTGGTTAGGGCATGGTAGGCCCGCCAGTTGTCGCCAAAGCGGGCCTGGTCCTCCGGGTCGATGAGGGTGATGTCCTGGTCCAGCCTCAGATTCAGGCCCAGCTCGCCCAGCCGCGTCTCGATCATCGCCCGCCGTCCAACCAGCAGGGGATGGGCCAGGCCCTGTTCCAGTACCTGTTCGGCGGCCTGCAGTACCCTCCGATCCTCGCCCTCTGCGAAGATGATGCGTCCCGGATCGCTGCGCACGCGCTCGAAGATGGGTTTCATGATGTTGGCCGAGCGGATCACGTGACGGGACAGGGAATGGCGATATTCCTCCATGTCCGCGATCGGCCGCTCGGCGACCCCGGTCTCCATGGCCGCCCGCGCCACGGCCGGCGGGATCTCCATCAGCAGACGCGGGTCGAAGGGTTTGGGCAGTATGTATTCCGGTCCAAAGCGAAGTTCCGCGCCGCTGTAGGCCGAGGTCACGGTATCCGGGGCCGGACTGCGGGCCAGGGCGGCGATGGCCCTGACACAGGCCACCTTCATGTCCTCGTTGATGGTCGTGGCGCCGACATCCAGCGCGCCCCGGAAGAGGAAGGGGAAACACATCACATTGTTGACCTGGTTGGGGAAATCCGAGCGTCCCGTGGCCATGATGAGGTCGTCCCGCACCTCGTGGGCGGTAGTGGGCATGATCTCGGGCGTGGGGTTGGCCAGGGCCATGATCAGGGGCCTGGGCGCCATGCTCCCGACCATCTCCGGTTTCAGGATGCCGCCGGCCGACAGGCCCAGGAATACATCGGCGCCGACCATGGCCTCGGCCAGGGTTCGGGCCCCGGTATCCCGGGCGAAGCGGGCCTTGTAGGGGTCCATGCCGGTCTCCCGGCCCTGGTAGACCACGCCATCGATATCCACCACGGTGATGTGATCGAGCGGCACGCCCAGGGTCACGGCCATGTCCAGGCAGCGCAGCGCGGCGGCGCCGGCCCCGGCGGCGACCAGGCGGATATCCCCGATACGCTTGCCGACCACCTCCAGGGCATTGAGCAGGGCCGCGCCGGTGACGATGGCGGTGCCGTGCTGATCGTCATGGAAGACCGGGATGTTCATGCGCTTGCGCAGCTGGTCCTCGATCTCGAAGCATTCCGGCGCCTTGATGTCTTCCAGGTTGATGCCGCCAAAGGTGGCCTCCAGGCCGGCGACGATGTCCATGAAACGGGCCGGATCGCGTTCCTCGATCTCGATATCGAAGGCATCGATATTGGCGAAGTTCTTGAACAGCACGGCCTTGCCTTCCATCACCGGCTTGGCCGGCAGGGCGCCGATCGCGCCCAGGCCCAGCACCGCGGTGCCATTGGTGATGACCGCGACCAGGTTGCCGCGGGTGGTCAGGGTGGCCGCCTCGGCGCGGTCTTCGGCTATGGCCTCGCAGGCGGCGGCGACACCCGGGGAATAGGCCAGCGACAGGTCGTAGGGGGTGGTCATGGGCTTGGTGGAGCGTATGGCCAGCTTGCCGTAGGGCTTGCGTCGGTGATAGGCCAGGGCCGGTTCACGCAGGGTCTTGGGCATCAGTGCTGTCCTCCTTGTTCCGGGCATGGAAACCGAGACCTCCATCCCTTCTTGCATCAGTGAATCGTGCTTCCCCCGGCCCGGCATGGGTGCCGGGTAAACGCCGTGGCTACGCTAGCGTAGCGGCACCCGCAGACGAGACTTGATGTTCCCGCGACAGGCGGGTGATGCGCTCATGGGCAGGCGCTTCGGGGACTCACCGTGCCGTACCGGTTGCGGGGGACGCCGTGCAACCGTCCCTGCATGCCGGGATCCGGCGTCCCCGCCTTGAAGCCCGGGCCATGTGATTGAGCTGGGCCGCCGGGTTCACTACACTGCACCCATGTCCGCCGAATCCAGATGCATACGCAGCGGGGGAAGGGGGGGGCGTCCCCGCCTGACTCCGCGGTTGCCAACGCCATGACCGCATCATCCATGGTCTTTTCCTTTTTTCTGATCTTCACCGGCGCCGCGTTGCTGGCGACGCTGGCCCTGTACGCGCGCCAGGCCATGATAGTCGCCTATATCCTCCTGGGGGTGATCATGGGTCCCTGGGGCCTGGACCTGGTCGGGGATGCCCACATGATCCAGGGTCTGTCGGATATCGGCATCATGTTCCTGCTCTTTCTGCTGGGCATCAATCTGCAGCCCTCGCAACTCTGGCAGATGCTGGCCGAGGCCCTGGGTGTGACCCTGCTCAGCTCGCTGGCCTTCATGGCGCTGGGACTGGGTATCGCTCTCGCCTTTGGCTTCAGTGGCGCCGAGGCCATTCTGATCGGCGCGACGATGATGTTCTCCAGCACCATCATCGGTCTGAAGCTGTTGCCCACGACCACCCTGCATCACCGCCATACCGGGCAGGTTATCATCAGCATCCTGCTGCTGCAGGACGTGATTGCGATCATCACCCTGCTGCTGCTGCAGGGTTATGGCAAGGGCGGCAACCTGGTCCTGGACATCGCCCTGCAATTGCTCTATCTGCCTTTGCTGGTGGGTGTGGCCATCGTCCTCGAGCGCTATGTCATTCACAAGCTGTTCGCGCGATTCGATCAGATCCATGAATACATCTTCCTGCTGACCCTGGGCTGGTGTCTGGGACTGGCGGAGATCGCCGCCATGCTGGGCCTGTCACACGAGATCGGCGCCTTTATCGCCGGGGTCGCCCTGGCCACCAGCCCGATAGCCCTGTTCATCTCCGAGAGCCTGAAACCCTTGCGGGATTTCTTCCTGATCCTGTTCTTCTTCTCCCTGGGCGCCGGTTTCGACCTC
>CAZDOC010000029.1:23299-28463 GCA_964506945.1 uncultured Gammaproteobacteria bacterium | reverse complement strand
AGCGTGATCCGGCAACACCACGGCCCGGATACCCTGACGAGGCACACATTAACACACCACCGCCGGGCGGATCACCGCCGGAGGGAAAAGCGCGATCATACCCCCGCCCACTTGAAAGTTCTCCTGATGTTCTCTAAGCTGAGAGAGAACATAAGGAGAACATCATGCTGACCCCCCTGCAAGAGAAGATCCTCCAGTACATCACCCGCGAGATCGCCAGCAACGGCCATGCCCCGACCCTCAGCGAGATCGGCGCGGCCGTGGGCATCCGCTCGCGCGGCACCGTGCACCGCTACGTCCAGGCCCTGGTGGACAAGGGCCATCTGCAACACAGCCCGCGCGGCTGGCGGGGGCTGCGCCTGGCCGGCGAGGCCCCGGCCCGCGGCGTCCGCCTGCCGCTGATCGGCCGCATCGCCGCCGGCCGCCCGATCGAGGCCATCCCCGACCAGCAGGAGCTGGACCTGGCCGGGCTGTTCGCCGGCGCGAACCGTTACGTGCTGGAGGTCTGCGGTGACTCCATGGCCGGGATCGGTATCCTCGACGGCGATCTGGTGGTCATCGAGCAGCGCGACAGCGCCGACGACGGCCAGATCGTGGTGGCCCTGATCGACGGGAACGAGGCCACCCTGAAGCGCCTCCACCACCACCCGGACGGCGAGATCGAACTGCGGCCGGAGAACCCGTCATTCCGGCCGCTGCGCTACGCCGCCGGGCGGGTCCGCGTCCAGGGTGTGCTGGTGGGACAACTGCGCCGCTATGACTGAGCCCCGTGAACCAGGCCCCTTCTGGCCCCGCGCCATCGCCCTGGTGGACATGAACGCCTTCTTCGCCGCCATAGAACAGCGCGACCGGCCCGAGTGGCGCGCCCGCCCGGTGGCCATCACCAACGGCCTGCAGGGCACCTGCATCATCACCAGTTCCTACGAGGCCCGCGCCTACGGGGTCAAGACCGGCATGCGCCTGAAACAGGCCCGCCGCCTGTGCCCGGATCTGATCCAGTGCCCGGCCCGGCCGCGGCGCTACGCCGAGGTCTCCAGCGCCATCATGACCGCGCTGCAGGGGATCAGCCCCGACGTCGAGGTCTTCTCGGTGGACGAGGCCTTTCTGGACATCAGCCGTTGCCAGCGTCTGCTGGGTACGCCGGAGGCGATCGCGCGACGGATCAAACAGACCGTGCTGGAGGCCAGCGGCCTGCTCTGCTCGGTCGGCGTCAGCGGCGACAAGACCACCGCCAAGTACGCCGCCAAGCGCAACAAGCCCGATGGCCTGAGCGTGATCCCGCCCTGGCGGGCCGAGGCCACCCTGGCGTCGTTGCCGGTCACGGAACTGTGCGGCATCGCCGGCGGCGTCGGCCGTTTTCTCGCCGCCCGCGGCATCCACCGCTGCGGCGAGATGAAGGCCCTGCCCGTCAGCGTGCTGGCGGAACGCTTCGGCGACGTCGGCCGGCGCATCTGGCTGATGTGTCAGGGCCGGGACCCGGCCCCGGTGAGCCTGGACGTGCCGCCGCCCAGGAGCATCGGTCACGGCAAGGTCATGCCCCCGGATACCCGCGATCCCGAAGTGATCCTGACCTTCCTGCTGCACATGAGCGAAAAGGTCGCCGCGCGCCTGCGCCGCCACGGCATGCAGGCCCGGCATTTCCATATCGGCCTGCGCACCGAATCGGGCTGGCTGGCCGACCGGCGCGTGAGCGAGCAGGCCATAGACGACAGCCGCCCGCTGATGGTCCTGTGCCGCGACTTCCTGCGCCGGCACTGGCGCGGCCAGGGCGTGCACCAGGTCCAGCTCACCGCCCTGGACCCGGCCATGGGCGGACTGCAGCCGGACCTGTTCCGTGGCCAGTCGAACCCCCACCAGGCGCTCAACAGCGTTATGGACGAGATCAACCACCGCTATGGCGAATTCGCCCTGGCCCCGGCCCGCCTGCTGCAACGCTCACGCATGCCCAACGTGATCGCCCCGGCCTGGAAGCCCTTTGGTCATCGCGAAACAATACTTTAACTTTAATCTATATCTAATTGATATTAATAAAATATGTGCCAGGGGATCTACTACACGCAGGGCGATCAGGATATCCGCCTGTACTTTCCCAACCCGGCCGCAACCCTGCCGGTACGTACCCGTAACGGCGCCATCCGCCTGCTGCCCTGGGGCCGCCGCCAGCAACAGGCCGGACAGCTGCCGCTGGGCGGCTGGGCCCGGCTGGAGGCGATCTATGCCGGCCGCTGGGACCGCTGGCGCCCGCTGCCGGTCAAACTGCCGCTGAAGAGCTTCGCCGAACGCGACCTGGAAGGCCACAGCCGCTGGTACGACCTCACCCGGGGCCAGTGGATCCAGGGCCTGGTGGCCCGTGGTGGGCACGAACAACGGGTCTACGTCGTCACCATAGAACCCGAGAGGGACGATGCCATGCACCAGCGCTGGCCGCGGATACTGAGTGGCCGATCAGGGTAGCGGACCCACCGCGCCATCGAGGCCCGGGCGGATCGACAGTCCCCGCAACGCATGGCCGCCGTGGCGAATACCACCGGGTTCCGGCGCAGGGTACTCCGTCAAGCCCCTTTCGGTGCCCCGGACCCAGGCGCTCAGACCCGTTCGAGCGGAAAGGCCAGGGTCTCGGCGAGTGTGCCGGCGCCGCTGAGCACCATCAGCAGGCGGTCCAGCCCAACCGCCACGCCGGCACAATCCGGCAGGCCATGGCGCAATGCCGCGAGCAGGGATTCATCGATCGACATCGTCGGCAAGCCCAGTTCCCGGCGTCGCGCGTTGTCGGCCTCGAAACGCTCCCGCTGTTCCCCGGCATCGCTCAGTTCGTGGAAGCCATTGGCGATCTCGAGCCCCTGGATGAAGACTTCAAAGCGTTCGGCAATGGCGGGAGGGCCGGGATGAATACGTGCCAGCGCGGCCTGGCTGGCCGGATAGTCATACAGGAACAAGGGACCGTCCCGGCCCAGTTCCGGGGCGATCACATGGCTCAGGATCAGGTCAAGCAGGGTATCCCGATCCCCGCTCAGCCCGGCGAGATCCGGCCGTCGCCTGCGCAGCCATCCCTGTAATTCCGCAAGTCCGGCGGTATGGGGGTCGAAGCCGCAGTGGCGGTCGAAGACATCGGCGTAGCGGCGCCGGCAAAATCGCCAGTCCGGCTGCAATGCGCGAAACAAGGCCTCCATCTCATCCATCAGGCGATGATGATCGTAACCCGGACGATACCATTCCAGCAGGGTGAATTCGGGATTGTGCCAGCGCCCCAGTTCCTCGGCCCGGAAGGCCCGGCTGATCTGGTAGATCGGCCCACTCCCGGCCGCCAGCAGGCGTTTCATGGCGTATTCCGGGGAGGTTTGCAGGTACAGGGGGGCACTGCGGCCGGCAAGCTCACAGCGGCAGCTCAGACTGCGCACATGGGGATCGCTGACCCCGTGAGGGGCCAGCAACGGGGTCTCGACCTCGAGGATGTCGCGCATGGCCATGAAGCCGCGGATCGTCGCATACAAAGCGGCCCGTCGCCGCCACATCTCCGGCTTGGCCCGCGGTCGCCAGTCAGACATGATTCCTGTCGCGGCGGCTATTCCTTGGCGCGGGCGACATACTCACCCGTGCGTGTGTCAATCCGCAATGCTTCGCCATTATCGATGAACAGCGGCACCTTGACCACCGCGCCGGTCTCCAGCGTGGCCGGCTTGGAACCGCCCGAGGCGGTGTCGCCGCGCACGCCCGGATCGGTATCGGTGATCCGCAGGATGACGAAATTGGGTGGCGTGACGCTGAGTGGCTCACCGTTCCACAGGGTCACCTCGCACATCTCCTGGCCTTTCAGCCACTTGGCCGCATCGGCCATCGCGGTCTCACTGGCGCCGATCTGTTCATAATTGTCCGGGTCCATGAAATACCAGGTATCGCCGTCGCTATAGAGGTATTGCATCTCCACATCCATGACATCGGCGGCCTCGACGGATTCTCCGGACTTGTAGGTGCGTTCGATCACGCGGCCGGTCTTGAGATTACGGATCTTGACCCGGTTGAAGGCCTGCCCCTTGCCCGGCTTGACGAATTCGTTCTCGACGATGGTGTAGGGATCACCGTCGATCATCAGCTTCAGACCTGAACGGAATTGATTGGTACTGTATTGAGCCATGCCGGGAATATCCTGTTTGTTGGGTGGTGTCTGTATCCGGCCGGCATTATATGACCGGCGCGGGCAAATGTCCCCTGTGGAGGGTGACTTGCGCGTTCAGACGCCGTCCACGGTGTAGCCGTGGCCCTGCAGTGTCTCGACCGCGGCCTCGTAGCCGATGGAGATGATCTCGTCGGCGCGATTGTATTCCAGGAAACGGATATCGCCCAGCGGCGGCTGTATGAGGATGTCCGGGGCATCGATTTGCAAACGGGCTCGGGTGATCTGGGTCTCCATGATATTGATCGATGATAGCAGGACTTCAAAGATATTGGGCAAGGCTTCATCGGACTGCCAGGCCCGTAATTGCCTCAGGGCCTTGCTGTCATAGCCCTGCAGACCACTGCTTATCCGTTCCATCCACTGGCGGTAACGCTCGCCGCCGAGTTCCGACAGATGAGACTTGATCCTGTCCCAGTGACGGGGTTCATCGCCGTCCCCGGGCGACTTCTTGTCGAAGGACTTTCCAGAGACGATCTGATGGTTCAGATCGACCGCGATCACCTGCCCGGCGCCCATGGCCCGCACCACGCTCACCGGCACCGGATTGACCAGGCCACCATCGACCAGGATGCGGTCGTCCCATTTCACCGGGGTAAAGATACCGGGCACCGAGATACTCGCGCGCACCGCATCGATCACGTCCCCACTGCCGATAACCACCTCCTCGCCGATGCCGATATCGGTGGTCACGGCCCGGAACGGTATCGGCAAATCCTGTATGTGCTCGTTACTGATGTACTGACGCACGAAATTGCCGACCTTCTTGCCGTCGATCAACCCGGATTTCGGCAGGGTCACATCGAACAACATGGTGATCCTCTTCCAGTCGAAATCCAGATAGACCTGCTCCAGCGGATCCAGCATGCCGGAGGCATAGACCGCCCCGATCAAGGCCCCCATACTGGTGCCGGCGACGCACTGAACCTCTATACCGACCTCATTCAGGGCCCGGATCACGCCGATATGCGCCAGGCCCCGGGCAGAACCACT
>CAZDOC010000029.1:10092-23199 GCA_964506945.1 uncultured Gammaproteobacteria bacterium | reverse complement strand
CCTCATTCAGGGCCCGGATCACGCCGATATGCGCCAGGCCCCGGGCAGAACCACTACCCAGCGCCAGGCCGATCCCTGGTGTCTTTTTCATAGTGTGATACCTCTGTACGCTGCGTCAGGACACGAAAGACGCGATGCCGCCCGATACCAAGGGCCTTCCCCCGGCACAGGGATGCAACAGCGAAACCGGGCCCATGAACGACGGTCATTGCGGACCCACCCGGAAACCGCGTTTCAGGAATGGAACCGGACGATACCACCCTCGACCAGTGAATACACCGCCGGTACCACCACCAGGGTCAGCAGGGTGGAACTGATCATGCCGCCGATCACCGCCACCGCCAGAGGCCCGTTGGTATCGGCGCCGGCGCCGAAACCGAGCGCCGCCGGGGTCATGGTCAATATGATGGTCAGCGAGGTCATCAGCACCGGGCGCAGGCGTATGGGACAGGCCTCGAGCAGGGCCTCGCGGATCCCGGCGCCCTGGCCACGCAACTGATTGGTCAGATCCACCAGCAGGATGGAGTTTTTTGCCACCAGCCCCATCAGCAGGACCAGGCCGATCATGGAATAGATATTCAGCGACATATGCGCCAGCCACAACCCGGCCACCCCGCCGATGACCGCCAGTGGCTGTGCGACCATGACGATCACGGGCTGAAGGAAGGACTCGAACTGACTGGCCAGGACCATGTAAACCAGGATGATGGCGGTGACGAAGGCGAACAGCATATATTTCGTGGTCTTGCCGAACTCCTCGGCCCGGCCGACCATCTTCACGCTGAAACCGGTGGGCAGTATATCCTTCGCGGTCTGCTCGACCACCGTCACCGCCTCACCCAGGGAGATCCGTGGCGTGGCATAGAAATTACCCGAATAGCGCAGATCGAAACGCGGCACCACCGCCGGCCCCAGTTCCTCGCTGAGCCGGGCCACGGTATCCAGGCGCACCAAATCCCCTCCCCGGCCACGAAGATAGATATGCCGTACATCTTGTGGCGAATGGAAGGTCCCCTCCGCGCTCTTCAGGCGCACGTCGTAACGCTCGCCATCCCCCGGCAGGTCATTGTATTTCGCCACATCAAGCCCCCCCACCAGGACGTTCACCGCCAGCGCCACATCCCGGGTGGTAAGACCCACATCGGCGGCGCGTATGCGATCAACGCGCAACCTGACCTGGGGCAGTTGCAGCTGCAGATCCAGATCGACCTGACCCAGTTCGGGATGCCCGCCCAGCCTGCCCCGCAATTCCTGACTCAGGTGCGCGACGCTGTCCAGGTCCGGCCCCAGGAGCACGAACTGCAGGGGCTCGCCGCGCTCGCCACCGATCGGCGGCACCGGGGCCGGAAAGGCCTCGACGCCGGGCAGTTCAGCCAGTTCCCGGCGCAACTGTTCGATGATGGCGTACTGATGCAGGCTGCGTTGACTGCGTGGTTTCAGACTGACCACCACCAGGCCGCGGCTGGCCTGACCGGTCTCGCCGGTCCCGATGGTGGAGAACAGCCCCGAGACCTCCGGATGGCGCCGGATGAGGGCCTCGATCTCACGCAGGCGCCGGTCGGCATAGTCCAGGCTGGAACCCAGCGGGGTCTTGAAACTGACCAGGAACTTGCCCTCATCCTCCTGTGGCAGGAAGCCCTTGCCGATATGGCTGAAAAAATAGCCGCTGGACCAGACCGCGGCCAGGGTCAGCAGCAGCACCGTCCAGCGGAAGCGCAGCGCGCCGCGCAGCAGGGCCCGGTAGGCCGTATCCAGTCCATGGAAACCCATCTCGATCAGACGATAGAGCCGGCCATGCGCGCCACCGAGCCGCAGATAGCGGGAACACAGCATCGGCGTCAGGGACATGGATACGAACAGGGAAACCAGCACACCGAAGCTGACCGCCACGGCGAAGGACTGGAAGAAGCGTCCAATGATCCCCTGCATGAAGATCACCGGGGCAAATATCGACACCAGGGTCAGACTGGAGGCCACCACCGCGAATACCACCTGGGTAGTGCCATTGATCGCCGAGACGCGCGCATCGGGATCGATGTCCTGGCGGTGACGGTAGATATTCTCAAGCACCACGATGGCATCATCGACGACCACGCCGATCAACAACAGCAGGGCCAGCAGGGTCATGGTGTTGAAGGTGTAACCGGCGAAATACATCACCGCCACCGCCCCCAGCAGGGATACCGGGATCGCCACGGCGATGATCAGGGTTGCGCGCAGGCTCTTCAGAAAAAACCATACCACCAGCGCGGTCAGCAGGGTGCCGAGGATCAGATGTTCCTTGAGTCCGCCGATCAGATCGTGGATCAGATCGGCATCATTGGAAGCGATGTCCAGCTCCATCCCTGCCGGCAGCTGGGGCAGGATTTCATCCCTCAGACGCAGCTTCACGGCATCGATGATGGCCACGGTGTTGGCCCCGGTCACCTTGACGATCCCCAGGCCCACGGCCGGCTGGCCCTGATAGCGCGCCAGCTTGCGCTTGTCCGCCAGACCATCCTCGACGGTGGCGATATCGGCCACCCGGATCGGGGCTCCACGACGATAATCGACGATCAGGTTTTCCAGCTCCGCCGGTTGATGGAACTCCAGATCCAGCTTGATCAGGAACTCACTGTCCTTGCCGACCAGATAGCCGCCAGGCAACTGAAAATGTTCCTGGGAGAACGCCCTGATCAGATCCTGGGTAGTGATGCCATAGGCATTCATGCGTTCCAGGTCCAGATTCACGCGGATGGTGCGCTCGCGGCGCCCTCCCAGGCGTATCTCACCCACGCCGTCGATGCTTTCCAGACGCTTCTTGATCACGTTCCGGGCGTATTGATTGAGCTGCTGCTGGGTGCGGTCCCCGTGCAGTGCCAGCCACATGATGGGCTGGGCTCCGAATTCGACCTTGGCCACCACCGGGGGATCGGCATCCTCTGGCAGGTCCCGGAGGACCTGATTGACCTTGGCCTGGACCTCGTTGAAGGCCACGTCTATGTCCTTGCTGAGCTCAAAGCTGACGATCACCACCGAGGCGCCAGGCGAGGACCTCGACTGCACATGCTCGATGCCGGGCACACTGTTGACCGCGGTCTCGATGGGATTGGTGATGCTGGTATCGATGATCTCGGGATTGGCTCCGGCCAGGGTGGTGGTGATGGAGATCCGCGGAAAATCGATGGAGGGATAGCGATCCACGCCTATGCCCTGGTAGGCGATGAGGCCGAAGAGCACGATCACGCCACTGAGCATGTACGCCAGCACATGGCGGCGTATGGACAGCTCCGGCAGGGTCACCGGATCCTGACCCTGGCGCCGTCGGTGAGAAACCCGGCGCCATCGGTGGCGATGCGCTGTCCCGCCGAGAGCCCCTCGATGATCTCGATCTCGCCATTCTGGCGCAGACCGGTAGCGACCCGCCGTTGACGGGCGACACCCTCTTCGATCAGATAGACGACCGTACCCACCGGCCGGCGCACGACACTGACCTCGGGAACCATCAGCGCCCCTTCATGGCGAGCCAGCAGCACCTCGCCACTGACACTGGCTCCGGGTTCCCAGTCACCGGGATTGTCCACATCGATCAGCACCTGGATGGCGCGATTGGCGCGGGTGATCACCGGTCGCACCTGAGTGATGCGGGCGCTTATGGTGCGCTCCGGCGCGGTCGGGCTGTTCAGGCGCACCGGCAGGCCGACACGCAGTTCCGCGCCCATGCTCTCCGGATACGGCAGGCGCACCCGCAGATGTTTCAGCGTGGCGATATGAAACATCGGCGCGCCGACCTTGACATAATCACCGACGGCGACGAAGCGTTCATCCACCCTGCCACTGACCGGGCTGCGGATGCGGGTCTTGGCAATCTTGCGATCCGCCTCCTGCATCAGTACATGGGCCTCGGCCAGCTGCGCATCGAGGGCATCCAGCTTGGCCACCGCCTCATCCAGGCTGGCCTCATTGGTCAGTTTCTTGCGCTCCAGCGCCTGCAGTCGTCTGACCTGCCGCTGTTGCGCCCGCAACAGGGCGCTCAGACGCTTGATCTCGGCCTGGCTCGCCAGACGGGCCAACCGAAAGTCTTGTGGATCCAGCCGCGCCAGCAGATCGCCCTTGGCGACCTTCTGGCCGGCGTCCACCTTGATATCGACGACCCTGCCGACAACCTCCGCGGCGATGGTCGGCGCCGCCCGGGCCTCGATCTGTCCCACCGAGGCATCCCAGATCTCGATATCCCGGCTGAGCACCTGGGTGCTCCTGATGGGGGTGTAATGGTCATCCCCGGCGCTGGCGATGAGCGACCACAAGGTCAGGCCCAGAACCACTATGGCGCGACATGAGGGGTCCGCCTTGCGCCCGGCGTAGCGGCCAGTCGATGCCGTGGTCATGGCTGCAAGGCTCCATGCAGGAGCAGATCCAGGATATCCCGGCTGAAGGCCTCGGGAGCCCCGGCGAAATCCACGCCCGGCAGGTGCCGCAAAACGGTGCGGGTATGGAAAAAGAACACATCGATTCCGATCATCGACACGGCCAGCAACTCCGGCTTCAGGTCCTTGCGCAGCATGCCGCCGTGCTGGGCCTCACGGATCAGGTCGACGATATGCACGAAACTTTCGCTGAACAGCTCCCGCGCCAGGGTGGCCCCGTCCCGTTCGCCATTTTCCATGACCTCACGCATGACCAGTCGGCTGGTGTGCGGATGACGTATGAGCAACTGCAGGTAATTCGCCAGGAACAGGCCCAGACGCTCCGGCACATCACCCTGCCCGGCCAGCACCTGACGCGCCACCTCGCCACTGGCGCGATCCGTGGCGGACTTCAATACCGCCATGTACAGCTGTTGTTTGGAACCGTAATGATGAAACACATTGGCCTTGCAGACACCGGCGCCGAGCGCGATCTCACTGACCGACACGGCATCGAAGCCCCGTTCGGAAAACAGTCGTTCCGCCACCTCCAGAATCGCGCGCCGGGCGCCGCCATCGACTGGCGTGGTTTGCTGCTGTCCTGCCTTGCTCATGGGATAGATCACCATCTGGACTGACCGGCCGGTCAGTATACGATTCTGAGCGCGATTCTCAAGCATCTGGCCGGGCACATGATTTACGTGTACGGCCGCGATCCTGCTAGACTGGACACCCCTGGTCCATGAATCAAGCCGATGTCCGCACCGCCCCTGGCAATCCCCACGAACACGGACTGGCAGCGCCAACTGGCCGATGCCGTTGGTGATCCGGAGGAATTACTGGGCCTGCTGGGCCTGGAACCGGCGCCGGCATCCGCCCTGCCGGCCGACGGGACGCCATTCCGGATGCGCGTGCCGAGAACCTATATCTCACGCATGCGCCACGGCGATCCACAAGACCCACTGTTGTTGCAGGTCCTGCCCGGCCGCGACGAGATTCTGTCCCAGCCCGGTTTCAGCGACGATCCGGTCGGTGATCACGCCGCCAGCATCAGCCCCGGACTGCTGCATAAATACCAGGGCCGGGTCCTGCTGGTGACCACCGGGGCCTGTGGCATCCATTGTCGCTATTGCTTCCGGCGCCACTTCCCCTATGCCGAGGCGAATCCGGCGCCGGATCATTGGCGGGCGGCGCTGGATCACATACGCGCGGAGGCAAGCATCAGTGAGGTCATCCTCAGTGGCGGGGATCCGCTGTCCTTGTCCGACTCCCGCCTGCGGCAATTGATCGAGACCCTGGACACAATCCCCCATCTCCGGCGTCTGCGCATCCACAGCCGCCTGCCGGTGGTGTTGCCGGCGCGCGTCACCCCGGCGCTGGGCCAAACCCTGGCGGCGACCCGCTTGCAGACGGTGATGGTCATCCATGCCAACCACGCCCGGGAATTCGATATCGAAGTCGATCAGGCCCTGGCGCGCCTGCGCGAAACCGGAGTGATGCTGCTGAACCAGAGCGTACTGCTGAAGGGGATCAACGACAGCTGCGAGGCCCTGGCCGCATTGAGTGAACGCATGTTCCAGGGCGGCGTGCTGCCTTACTATCTGCACCTGCTGGACCGGGTCCGCGGCGCGGCCCATTTCGAGGTGGATGAGCCACGGGCACGGCTGCTGATGAGCGAATTGCGCGCCCTTCTGCCCGGCTACCTGGTGCCCAGACTGGTGCGTGAGGAGACCGGAAAGGCATGCAAGACCCCGGTCCCGGACGCCGGTGTGGATATCGACCTGCACCCTGACCTCACCAGCGGGAGCTGAACCACCCGGGCTCCCGGCGGTCGAAGAGACTATCCACTATGGATGGAGCACGTGCATGCGCTGGACACCCCTGGGCTTGTCGCTACTACTCGGCCTGAGCGCCCCGCTCGGCGCCGGCGAGGTCGATATGCGCGACTACAACCTTCTGAGTCGCGGCATGTCGGAGGCCGAGATCCTCTATCGCATCGGACCACCGGATCATGAAACCGTGACCAACGACTACTATGGCCGCGTGCAACGCAAGGTCTGGTATTACATCCCCGATGGCAAAAAATCGCGCCAGTGGCTCAGCACCATCGTCTTCGATGCTTATGGCACGGTCACGGAACTGCGGCGCGAGCGCCCCTGACAGTCGGCCCCGACGCAGCCCCCGCTTGCCTTGACAGGCGGCAATCGGCGTTAACCCTTTCCCGTTCCCTGGCGCGTTAATACCCGGCAGACACATCAATACGGGAGATCCCATGCGCGCGTTCATCCATCTGTCCTCATTGCTGCTGCTGGGCGTGGCCCTGTCCTCGCAGGCCAGGATCGATCTGGTCACCCTGCCTGCCCGCGACCAGGTTCAACTGACCATCTACAATGCCGCCGACCTGACACTGGTCAGGGAACAGCGGACCCTGACCCTCAGAAAGGGACTGAACCGGCTGGAGTTCGGCTGGGAGCAGACCTTGATCGACCCAAGCTCGATACGCCTGACGGCGCCCCGCAACGCCGGCCAGGTACGCCTGCTGGAGGTCTCGTACCCGCCCCGGATCAAGGGCAGCGCGGTATGGAGTATCGAATCCGACATCGAGGGTGCGGTCCCGGTGGAGATCAGTTATTTCACCTCCGGGATCAGCTGGCGGGCCTTCCACATGGCGACCCTGGGCCCTGACGAACGGCACATGACCCTGCGGTCCTACATCAATATCAGTAACCACAGTGGTGAAGAATACGCCCATGCCCACACCCGCGTGGTCGTCGGCAGCATCCATCTGCTGGACCAGATCGCCGCACTGGCGCGGCGGCAACAGGCCTACGGCCGACCGGGGAATGTCCTGCCGGGGTCCAGTCCCGGGGCGCTGATGAAGGCCGGGGGGAAATTGCGCAGAAAGGCCTTCACGGCAATGGACCGGGCGGTGGAAGAGGCGGAGGCCCTCGCCGTCCCCAAGGCGATCGTCAAACAGGGCCTGTCTGAATACTTCCTTTACAGCATCGAGGGCGCCGAGACCATCGCCAACGGCTGGGGCAAGCGCCTGCCCGCCTTCACCCAGGAGCGCATCCCGGTCGTCAATCTCTACCGTTACGAGGAATCGCGCTACGGCAAGGAGCCCCACCGCCTGCTCCGGTTCCGCAACGACAGCAAGCACGGGCTGGGCAAGGAGCCGATCCCGGATGGCGGGGTCAAGGTCTTCCGCCGAATCGACATGGCCGGCCACCTGCAATTCTCCGGTTCGGTGCAGGTCAAATACATCCCCGTCGATCAAGAGGTGGAACTGGACCTCGGCAAGGCCGTGGATGTCAGTATAGAGCCGCTCATGATGGCCGAACGACAACGCCATTTCCTGTTCGACCGTGACGGCAACATCTCCGGTTTCGATCGCCTCCAGCAATGGCGGATCCGCGTCGAGAACAACCGCGACCTGCCGGTCGAGATCGAGGTCTGGCGGGATCTGGGTGATCCCTACTGGAGCCTGAGCAACCGCAGCGACAACCCTGGCCAGTACCTCAAGGTCGATGCGCGCAAGATCAAATACAAGCTGCATCTGGATGCCAACAGCAAGGCCACCCTGGCCTACACCCTGACCCGCTACGAGGGCGAGCGACGCAATCGCCGCCCGGGAGAATGAACATGAACCGGACTCCATTGCTGCTCCTGACCCTGGCCTGCCTGGCCCTGCCGATGGGTACGGCCCAGGCCCGCACCCGCCTGGTGGCCCTGCCGGATCGGGAACTGACCCGGGTCAATCTGGACAATCACGGCGCCACGCTGGTCGAGGAGGAACGCATCCTGACCCTGCAAGAGGGCCTGAACCGTATCGACTTCACCTGGAAAGGCGTGGCCATAGATGTGGATTCGATCCGCTTGCGTATCCTCGACCACCCCGACCAGACCCGGCTCCTGAATGTCAGCTATCCTCCTGGCGCGACGGGGCTGGTATGGGAGGTCCATGCCCCGGAGGCGCGTCGTGAGCGTGTGCGCATCAGCTACCTGCTCTCCAGCATCGACCGCCTGATCCGCTACCAGGCCATGAGCGGCGGGCAGGAACGGCACCTGGACCTGGACACCTACCTGGTGCTGCGCAACTTCTCCGGGGAGGATTTCCGGCAGGCGGACGTGGCCCTGGCAACGGGCCGGAATCAGACCTTGTCCCTGGCCGATGGCGAAAGCAAGCGCCTGCTGTACTCCAGCGATCACGGCATCGAGGTACACAAGGTCTTCCGCTTCCATGCCGGCATCCAGCCCTGGGAACCGGACAAACAGGCCGCCAATGTCGGCATCCCCGTGTACTACGAGTTTGATAACAGCATCATCAACAAGCTGGGTCGGCGCCCCCTGGAGGCCGGCAAACTGCGCGTATACCAGGACGACGGCGTGGGAGGGCGCCTTTTCCTAGGCGAAGACCGCATCGAACGCACCTCCGTGGGTCAGACCGCCAGGGTCTATATCGGTGACAGCCGCGATCTGGTGGTGACCCAGCGGCGCCAGTCGCAACAGCGCAGCAATGTCCGGCGTAACCGCAAGAACCGCGTGATCCTCTATGACCTGGAGGAATCGATGCGCGTGGCGATCGAAAACTTCAAGGACCAGCCCGCGCGCATCCGCATCATCGAACCGATGCGCGGCGACTGGGAGATCCGGGCGAGCAGTCATGACTATGAACGACGCAACGCCGGCGAGCTGCGCTTCGAACTGAGCATCCCGGCTCATGGCGCGCAGCTATTGAAATACCAGGTGCTGCGCCGGAATCTGCGGGCAGGCGGATGAGCGCGGCGGCCGTCCGGCATCACTCCGTGACCCGGCCCGTGATATGACGGCCTATGGATTGACGACCAGGGCGGCGACGCGCTGGAAGCCCCTGGGCAGCTTCAGCCCCCGTTTGCCCCGTTCACACGTGAAATGTTCCAGATCGGCCGGTTTGAGCGTGATGAAACGTTGTCCGGCATGGACGGTCAGGCTGCCGCCCTCCGGCACCACCGCCACGCCCACGACCCGTTCCTGGCCCGATTTGAAACGCGCCGGGGGGATGTGGATCAGCTTCAGGCCCTTGCCGCGCTGCAACTGCGGCAACTCTCGCAACGGACAGAGCAGCAGATAGCCTTCCGAGGTCACGGCCGCGACGCGGTCGCTGTCGAGGTCATGCACCATCGTGGGTCTCAGCACCCGCGCGCCCGCGGGCAGGTTCAGGACCACCTTGCCGGCCTTGTTCTTGGCATGGAGATCACCGACCCGGGTGATGAAGCCGTAGCCGGCGCTGGAGGCCAGCAGGAGCCGCTGTTCCGGCGGCGCCAGCAGGGCGACCTGGAACGTGGCTCCGTCCGGCGGTGACAGGCGCCCGGACAGGGGTTCCCCCAGGCCCCGTGCCGAGGGCAGGGTGTGTGCCGGAAGTGAATAGGCGCGACCGCTGGAATCGATGAACACCGCCTGCTGATTGCTGCGCCCGCTGGCCTGGGTCAGAAAGGCGTCGCCGGCACGGTAATTCAGGCTCGCGGCATCGATATCATGGCCCTTGGCCAGCCGTATCCAGCCCTTTTCCGACAATACCAGGGTCACCGGCTCGGCACTGATCAGGGCCGCCTCGTCCAGGGCCTGGGCCTGCTGGCGTTGCACCAGCGGTGAGCGGCGGGCATCGCCATACTTCTCGGCATCGTCCTGTATCTCCTTGCGTATCAGGGTCTTCAGGCGGCGTTCCGAGGACAGCAGCTGCTGCAGGCTGTCGCGCTCGCCGGCAAGTTCACTCTGTTCGCCACGGATCTTCATTTCCTCCAGTTTCGCCAGCTGCCGCAGCTTCAACTCCAGGATGGCCTCGGCCTGGGTCTCGCTGAGGTTGAAGCGTTCGATCAGCACCGGCTTGGGCCGCTCTTGCTGGCGGATGATGGCGATCACCTCATCGATATTCAGATAGGCGATCAGCAGGCCATCGAGGATGTGCAGGCGACTGACCACCTTGTCGAGGCGATATTGCAGGCGCCGGCGCACGGTCTCCGTGCGGTAGCTGAGCCATTCCTTCAGCAGGGTGCGCAGGTCCTTGACCCGGGGCCGGCCATCCAGGCCGATCATGTTCATGTTGACGCGGTAGCTGCGTTCCAGATCCGTGGTTGCGAACAGATGATTCATCAGCTGTTCGGCATCCACGCGCCGGGAACGCGGCACCAGCACCAGGCGCACCGGGGTCTCGTGATCCGATTCGTCCCGCAGGTCCTCCAGCATCGGCAGCTTGCGCGCGTTCATCTGCGCCGCAATCTGCTCCAGCACCCGCGCCCCGGAGCTCTGGTAGGGCAAGGCGGTGACGATGATCTGACCGTTCTCGCGCTCGTAGCGCGCACGCATGCGCAGGCCGCCGTGACCCTCCTGGTAGATCTTCAGCAGATCCTCGCGGGGCGTGATGATCTCCGCCTCGGTGGGATAGTCCGGCCCCTGTATGTGCTCGCAGAGTTCCTCCACCGTGGCCTTGGGCTGCTCCAGCAGGCGGATGCAGGCGGCGGCGACCTCTCGCAGATTGTGCGGGGGGATGTCGGTGGCCATGCCCACGGCGATGCCGGTAGTACCATTGAGCAACACATTGGGCAGGCGGGCCGGCAGCAATTGTGGTTCTTCCAGGGTGCCGTCGAAATTGGGTCCCCATTCCACCGTCCCCTGAGCCAGCTCCGACAGCAGCAGATCGGCATAGGGGGTCAGCTTGGATTCGGTATAGCGCATGGCCGCGAAGGACTTGGGATCGTCTATCGAACCCCAGTTCCCCTGTCCGTCTATGAGCGGATAGCGATAGGAAAAGTCCTGTGCCATCAACACCATGGCCTCGTAGCAGGCCGAATCGCCATGGGGATGGAACTTGCCGATCACATCGCCCACGGTGCGGGCGGACTTCTTGAACTTGGCCCCGGCCTTCAGACCCAGTTCCGACATGGCGTAGATGATGCGCCGCTGTACCGGCTTGAGGCCGTCGCCGATATGCGGCAGGGCGCGATCCAGGATCACGTACATGGAGTAATCGAGGTAGGCGCGCTCGGTGAACCGGTGCAGGGGCAGGCGTTCGATGTTGTCGGGGTTCGGTTCCGGGGATTCACTCATCGGGTTGTCTCGTAACGGGTGCGGGTGGCTTCCGCGGCGAATTCTAGCAGATGAGACAGACCGATTCAGCGCACGATATCGACCTCGTCGAAACGGTCCGTGGCATGGCATTGCCCGCAGTTGCGGCCGAAGCCGCCACGGTGGACATCATCCTCCCGGTGGCAGGCATAACAGCGCTTGGGCAGTTCAATCTTGCCCTTCACCACCTCCCGATGACAGGCCAGGCAGTCCAGTCCCTCATGGGCGCCGGACAGTGGGTACCGGGTCTGGGTGTCGTGGTCGAATTTCCACAGGGCCCAGTCGTTGGGCGTATGGCAGAGGCCGCAATCCCTGCCCAGCCTGCCCTTGTGTTCATCATCCGTCTGATGGCAGGCGACACACTCGCGGCGGGTGTCCCTGAAGGTATCGGCAACATGGCATTCCTCGCAGGCGGTGGTGGCGTGGAGCCCGATCAGGGGGAAGCGGGTCAGGTCATGATCGAAGACCACCTTGCCGCCCCAGTCGTCATTGTCGTGGCAGCGCGCGCAGTCCCGGCCCTGCCCGCCCTTGTGGATATCATCGCCGCGGTGGCAACTGTAGCAGTCGTGGCCCAGCTTTTCCCGGCCCAGGGTGCCCTTGTGGCAGGCGCGGCAATCGACCTTGCCGTGTTTGCCCAGCAGTCTGAAATGGGTGTCCTTGTCGTGATCGAATTCGACCTTGTCCCAGCCCCGGGTCGAGTGACACTGCTGGCACTTGCGACCGAAATGTCCCTGGTGCTCGTCATTGTTGCGGTGACAGGAGATGCAGCGCTTGTCCAGCCTGTCCTTGTACACCGGGTCCTTGTGGCAGGATCCGCAGGCCACCTGGCGATGGCGATGGCGCAAGGGGTATTTGGTGTCCTTGTCGTGATCGAAACGGATCCTGGCCCAGCCCTGCTCATTGTGACACTTGCGACAATCATGACCGTTGATGCCCCGGTGTTCATCGTCCTTTTCGTGGCAGGCGTAACAATCCTTCTTCAGCTTCTCTTGCTTGATGATGCCCTTGTGACAGCTGTCGCAGTGCACCCTGGCATGCCGCCCCCGCAGGCGGAACCGGGTATCCCGATCGTGATCGAATTTGAGCTTCTTCCAGCCCGTGTCCTGATGGCAATCCTGGCATTTGCCGCCATAGCGCCCGCCGTGAATATCATTGATGCGGTGACAACCGACACAATCGCGTGGCAGCTTCTTGTAGCGCTCGCCCGGATGACAGGCGGCGCAGGCGACCTTGCGGTGGCGGTTCTTGAGCGGGAACCGGGTCTTGGCGTGATCGAAGCGGGTGTGCTTCCACGACCTCTCGTCATGGCAGTCGGCGCACTTCTTGCCCAGGCGGCCCTTGTGAGGCTCATCTGTCTTGTGACAATCGAAACATTTGCCGGGGGTGTCCCGGTATTTTTTCCCACCGCGGTGGCAGGCCTCGCATTTCAGTGTCCGGTGCGCGCCTTGCAACCTGTGATCGGTCTGCCCGTGATCGAAGCTGGCCTCGTCTAGCAGCACGATATCCTGCCCACGGCCCTTGTGATCGGTGTGGCAATGCTTGCATTCCGTACCGCGAGCCTGGACGTTGCGTCCGTGGAAACCCCGTTTGCCGCGGATATCCGCATCGACCTTGTCGTGGC
>CAZDOC010000029.1:0-9992 GCA_964506945.1 uncultured Gammaproteobacteria bacterium | reverse complement strand
TTGCGTCCGTGGAAACCCCGTTTGCCGCGGATATCCGCATCGACCTTGTCGTGGCAATCCCGGCACAGCCGGCTCTGTCTGACCTTGCTGAAGGGTTTGTGGCAGCGCTCGCATTCGTTCTCGTATCTGGCGTGTCCCTGCACCAGGGGGCCTGGCATCACCAGGCGCTCGATACGGTTTGATTCCGCCCGTGCGGGACCGGGATACGAGCACAGCAGAACAAACAGGACCGGAATGACGCCCTCGAGGAACGAAACAGACGCGCTCAAAACATGTGCACCGCAATCACATGAAAAACAGCGGTGATGATCATCATGAAGAACAGCGGCAGGTGCAGCACGTGCCAGAGCGCGAACAGGCGCTCGTACAGGCCCAGTTCCACCACCCGGCGTATCGCCCCAAGCCAGGCGGCGAGAAAGCGCCTGGCCTCACGATGCCGGCGGCGGTATTCGGCTCGCCCCCACTGCTCGGCCCGGGCCGTCTGTTTCAGGGTCCGCCGGATGCTGGACAATGCCTGCGCATGCAGCCAGTGGGTACGCAGGCCGATGCTGAGTACGCGCAATATACCCTGCAGGATCCCACGGGGCTTCGACAAGGCCGTGGCCTCGTAGTCCAGCAGCCGCTGCCGTAGCGCGGGGGCATGCGCCAGGATATCCTCCAGTTGGTCTCGACTGAACTCGCGATCCTGCTTCAGGTCCTTCAGCGTGGTCACGCTGCCATACAGGCCATAGTGGATCTTGGCATAGAAATAGCGCCCGACCAGGCCGCTGCCGGCCACCAGCAGCATGCAGAACAGGGCGATATTGCTGTTCAGGGAGCCGAGATGGAAATTGCAGTGATAGAGGATCGCCAGGGGACCCAGCAGGCCGAAGAGCATGTGCATCCGGAACCAGGCCCGTTGCGGGCCCAGCCTGCGCATCCAGCGGATACGCTTGCGCAACGGATACAGCAACAGCAGCAGCATCAGCACCCCGCCGATGATGCCCAGGGCATAGCCGGCGCCCGATTCGGCGGTGACATAGTCCTCCAGGTTGGTCTCCCAGCCCCACACCAGCGCCGTCAGCAGGGCGCCAAAGGAGAGCACCGTCGGCAGGCGGCTCAGCAGCGGCTGATAGAGTTCGCGCAGACGCTGCCGCCGGTCCACTGGCACAGGCTCGACTGCCGCCGTGATATCTGCTGCAACACTGGCCATGGTTACCGCCCCTGCCTATAAAATGCGATCGATGATGATATCGACGGGCTGCCCATCGGCAGGATCCAGTTCACCACTCTGGCCCAGCAGGTCTCCGGTGCTGGGCATGGCCTGTCCGGAACGGGATATCCGGGCATAGATACGCACGCGCTGGAAGCCCGACAGCTTCATCGAGGGCGACATCGCCATGCTGTCGTCAAGGCTGAAATGCAGCGGCAGATCGCTGGCATGGAAACGTTGTATGGCCAGTGGCATGGCGGGTCCACTGACCGCCTTGGCATAGACGAACACGGTATCCGCAGGCCTGACCCGTCCCCCCAGCCCTGTGTCCAGCCGGACCTGTCCCCGGACACCTGCTGACATCCTTGTCCCCTGGCTGTCAGCTTGCCCGCCCGGATCCGTGTAGCCCAGATCGCGGGCCTTTTCCATGGCCTGCCGCGCCTCGTCCGGTCGCTTGAGGTATTCATAGGTACGCGCCAGCAACAGCCAGCCATCGACATCATCGGGCTGTCTTGCCAGACGCGCGGCCAGGCGTGACGCGGCCTCGTCCAGTGGACCGGCCTGAACTGGATGCTGTTGCCGGGCCGGATCCGCCGGGGATGTCCGCTGCGCCTCAAAGCTTTCGATCACCATGGGCTTGTAAGGTGTGTCGTCCGGCTCGGGCAGAGCAGCATCCGCGGTTACAGGAAGACAATAGCGCCACAACACCCCGCCTGCGAGCAACAGCATGATGGCAGCAAACCAGTAGGTCTTGTTCATGAGGTTTCCCTGAAGATTGATCCCGCATGGTTGCAGCCGGATTCCCCCTCCGGCGCAGATTCCGGGGCAATATCCCCTATTTCACATCCTGCAAGCGTGATGCTGTTCACGTTTATGCTATATAATGTGTGCAAATATCACACACTTTCCGAGAATAGCATAAAATCTCCTGATTATGGGTCCCTACAGTGAATTCATCGTCTATGCCATACCCGCCCTGCTGATCTGGACCCTGTATCTGGGCATGCGCAAAAAGGCTCAGAAACAAAACCAGAAACTGCACCAGGAGGTCCGGGAGGCAGGTCTGACCGAGCCGGCCTCGCTGCATCCCATCGTCGATCCCAGCCGCTGTATCGGCTGCGCCTCCTGTGTCCTGGCCTGCCCTGAAAGCGGGCACAAGGTATTGGGTCTGATCGAGGGCAAGATGGCCCTGATCAACCCCACCCACTGTATCGGCCACGGCGCCTGCAAGGCCGCCTGCCCGGTCGATGCCATCTCCCTGGTCTTCGGCACCGCCAGGCGCGGCGTGGACATCCCCTTCGTCAGTCCCGCTTTCGAGACCAACGTCCCCGGCATCTTCATCGCCGGCGAACTGGGCGGCATGGGCCTGATCCGCAATGCCATCGAACAGGGCAAGCAGGCCATGGACTCGATCCGCAAGCTGGATGGACTGAAACAACACGATCTGCCGCTGGATGTGCTGATCATCGGCGCCGGTCCCGCCGGCATCGCCGCCTCGCTGGCGGCGATGCAGCACAAGCTGCGTTTCAGGACCGTCGAGCAGGACTCCCTGGGGGGGACGGTGTTCGGCTTTCCGCGCGGCAAGATCGTGATGACCGCACCGGCGGATCTGCCCATCGTCGGCAAGGTGAGTTTCACCGAGACCACCAAGGAAAAGCTGCTCGAATTCTGGCAGGACATCGTCGATCGCACCGGCCTGGAGATCGGTTTCAGGGAACGGGTGGAGACGGTGACGCGCGCAGGCGATGGCTTCGTGGTCAAGACCACCAGGGACAGCTATCAGGCCCGCACGGTGCTGCTGGCCATCGGCCGCCGCGGCACCCCGCGCAAGCTGGGGGTCGAGGGCGAGGACCAGGAAAAGGTCGTCTACCGCCTGCTCGATCCGGAGCAATACAGGGGCATGCAGGTGCTGGTCGTCGGTGGCGGTGACAGCGCCCTGGAGGCCGCCACCAGCATCGCCGGGGAAGCAGGCACGACCGTGACCCTGTCCTATCGCTCCGAGGCCTTTGGCCGCGCCAAGGCCAAAAACCGGGACAAGGTCGCGGCCATGGCGGAGGCCGGACGCCTGAAGCTGCTGATGAAATCGAATGTGAAATCCATCGGCAAGGACAATGTCATCATCGACCAGGACGGCGAGCTGCACGATATACCCAACCAGGCCGTCATCGTCTGTGCCGGCGGTATCCTGCCGACCCCCTTCCTGAAGGAGATCGGCATCGAAGTGGAGACCAAGTATGGCACGGCCTAGCCCCCCTGCCCCATGCTGGCTGGCCGGCCTGCTCATCGGCTGCCTGCTGCTGCCCCTGCTGGCTGGCGCCAATCCGCTCGACGAGGTCAAGGCGGCGATCCGTGCCCGCGACTACGGCAAGGCCGCCGGGATCTGCCGGATACTGGCGCAGAAAGGCAACCCCGAAGCGCAATATCAGCTCGCCGCCATGTACCGCAGTGGTCGTGGTGTGCCCAAGGATCACCAGGAGGCCTTCCACTGGCTGTCCGCCGCGGCCGCCCAGGGTCATGCCAAGGCCCAGTACATCCTCGGGGTGATGTACGAAAACGGCTGGGGCACCCCGGTCGATGCCCGGCAGGCCTGGCACTGGTATCGCCAGGCCGCGGCGCAGAAAAACCGTCAGGCCCTGAGAAAGCTCAACAAGACGCCGGACCCCCCGGCGGCGCTGGTGCGGCAGGGCCGGCCGCAACCGGCCCCGGCGCAGGTCGATCCGGACAGACTGCGCAACGCCGCCGCCAGGGGTGATGTCGCCGAGTTGCGAAGCCTGTTACAGCAGAAGGTCGCCCTCGATGACCAGGATACGCAGGGCCGCAGCGCCTTGATGCTGGCGGCAGGCGCCGGGCATACCGGCGTGGTCTCCGCCCTGCTGAAAGAACACCCCGATCTGAGACTGCGCGACAAACAGGGCAACACCGCCCTGCTGCTGGCCATTGGCAGCGGCAGGGAGGATATCGTCCGCGCCCTGCTGGCCGCCGGCAGCCCGATCCGGACCCGCAATCATCCCGGTGATACGCCACTGATCCTGGCCAGCCGCACGGGCCGGGTCAGCCTGGCGCGGCTGTTGCTGAAAAAAGGCGCCGCCCTGGAGACCGCCAACAAACAGGGGCAGACACCGGTTTCGATCGCCCAGGCACACCAGTACGCCGGCCTGCTGTCACTCTATGCCAGCCATGGCGCCAGGCTGCCCGATCATAGGCCCGACAAGCGTCAGCAGCTGCAACAGGCCCTGACGCAGGACCTGTCCACGGCCCCGGACGAGGATGCCTACCGGGGCTGGCCGAAACTCTCGATAGCCGCCTGGCGCGGGCAAAGGGACGCCGTGCGCATCCTCCTCGACCAGCATGCGCCACTGGAAGCACGCGATCCCGAGGGCCATACCGCCCTCACCCGCGCCGCCAGCGCCGGGCATGCGCGGATCGCCGCCATGCTGCTGGAGGCCGGCGCCGACAGGGACGCCACCCTGCCCGATGGCACCAGCGCCCTGATGTGCGCCGCCCGCGACGATCACCTCGGCGTCCTGGACCTGTTACTGCAGGCCAGGGCGCACATCGACAAGGTCAACCGGGATGGTGACAGCGCCCTGTCACTGGCCGCGGCCGCAGGGCATGCGGGGGTGGTTTCCCGCCTGCTGACGACCGGCGCCGACCCGGATCTCCACGGCCGAAAGAGCGACCCGCCGCTGATCAGCGTGACCCGGCAACGACTCGGTGGCCCGCTCAGGGCCCTGATACAGCGACATGCGAAGCTCAACACCCGTGATCGCTATGGCCGCACCGCCCTGTGGTTCGCCGCCGATCAGGGCTGGGATGAAGGTCTGAGCCTGTTGCTGAAAAGCGGCGCCAGCACCACCCTCCCCGACCGCAATGGCCAGACCCCACTGGCCCGCGCCGCCGCCCAGGGCCGGCAACAGGCCCTGGAACGTCTGCTCAAGGCCCGCGCACCGATCGAGACCCTGGACAGTGACGGCAATACCGTACTCATGCTGGCGGCCGGGAATGGCAGGCAAGATTGTGCCCGCATCCTGCTGGCAAAAGGCCTGGATGTGAACAGGAAAAACCGGCACGGAGACACCGCCCTGACCCTGGCGGCGATGAAAGGCCATGCCGACGTGGTCAGACTGTTGCTTGAGCACAAGGCCAACCCCAACCTCAGGAACAAGAAACGCGAAAACGCCCGCGCCCTGGCCGAGATGAACCAGCACCAGGGGATCGTCGCCATCCTCGATACACATGCAGAGAAGTCGGGCTGGCTGGAGAAATTATTGCGGTAATTCCGTGATGATGGCGAAGGTTACTTTCTTGCGCAGCCCGCGCACCGAGTTTGCAATTTTTAGTCTCACCCCACGCCCCCATCATGTTTGGCGTTTTGCAGCGCCTGTCCAAACCTGTCGTTTAAACCCAGGCACCCTCATAAAACGGTGACGGTACCTCTGGATAGGCACGATAGATATGCCTGAACACATCTTCAGTCTTGGCATTCACTTCTTCCTCAGTATAGGCGTCCACCGGCAGACCCGTATCCTCACTCCACAGATAATCCCGGATAGTCACCCTGACAGCATCACGGGTTGCCTCCTTGTCACGCCAGTGGTCGATTTTCAACTTCTCTGCTTTCAGGCGGGCCAACAGTTCAACCGCCACGCCCTTTATCTTGCGAATTTCTCCGGCATCCAGCTCCGGCTTCCTGAGCAGATCGAAGATCGCCAGCGATTCCTCATCGAGACCTTCGCGCAGTGACCGCTTCTCCTCATCTTCCAGTGACTGCTCGAACTTCAGCAGCTCATCAAAGGTTTTCTCGATGGTGACTCGATCCTTCTCCCGATTATATTCCGTCACGATTTTCTCGTAGTGCTGTTGGAAATCCGTGCGCAGAGGGTTTTGCGACAGCAGGCGTTGGAGCCGGTTTTCGATGATCTGCTTCAGGTTTTACACCGTGGTATGTTTTGCCGGGCTGCGTTCGAATTCCTTCCGCAAGCGGTCGAAATCGATCTGGCTGATGTCATAGACACCATTGTCTGTCTTGTCTTCCTGGTCCCTGACCTCTACCGCCGCGTCAACCACCTGATGCAACTGCTGGATGATGTCACTGATGTCTGCCTGCTCACGATCTGCCTGAAGACTCTTGTAAACAACATTAATCGCATCATAGTCCGCTCGGTGCGTATTGACCCCCTGGACGTTGAGACATGCCTTGAACTTTTTGAACACCTCACGGCACATCACCTCAAAACGCTTGCGGGTCTCGTCATTCTCGTTGGCCGCCTCTTTTGCTGCGACGATCGCGGCGTTGCGCTCAAATCCGGTCTTCTCGATTATGTCATTCAACGAAGCGCCCCGCTCATCCAGAAAGCCCCGGACATAGGCTATGGCCTCCGCCAGATCGGCCAACAGCTCTTCCTCTGGCCGCGCCGGGTCAGTTTCACCGTGACCTTCACCATGTCCGGTATCCCCTGTCCCGGCAAAGGTTGCCAGCGCCTTGCGCAGGTTTTTCAGGATGCCGCAATAATCGACGATCAGGCCGTTGTTCTTGCCCTCGCTCACCCGGTTGGCGCGGGCAATCGCCTGCATCAGGGTGTGGGCCTTGAGGGGTTTATCCAGATACAGCGTGGACAGGCTCGGCACATCGAAGCCAGTCAACCACATGGCACAGACAATGGCGATGCGGAAGGGGTGTTCGCGTTCCTTGAACGCCTCGTCCAGGTCCATACGCTGCATAGTACGGAACCGGGGCTCGGTGCGCATCGATTCCGGCAACTCGATGCCTTCCTTGATCAGCCGCCGGTGGGGGGTTATGTCCAGATCCCACTTGCGGAACCTGTCCACCTCACCCTGCTCTTCACTGACCACAACGGCCGCCTTCGTCTCACGCATCCATTCAATCTGCCGCTGCTTCAGGATGACTTCCTGCTCGTCTGTAACCGCACGAAGCTCTTTTTCCAGCGTCTTTATGCGTTCCTGCCAGTAGAACTCGATCAACCGGTGCATGCGCACGCAGGTGATCTTGTCGATACACACCAGCATGGCCTTGCCGGATTCCCAGGCCGTTGAATAATGTTGCACGAAATCCCGCGCCACCTGATCAAGCCGTTTTCCGGCGATAATGATGTGGTAGTCGCGCTTGAGTTCCCGCTCCAGCCGCTGTACAACATCAATATCCTCTGTCTCCAGTTCTTCCAGCTTTTCGGCAATACGCTCGTTCAGGTCGCCCACGGCGATGCCGAGCTTGTCACCCCGCGCGTCATAGTAAAGCGGCACCGTTGCCTTGTCCTCGACCGCCCGCTGAAAATCGTAGGTCGAGACATAGTCACCGAATACCCGGCGCGTGACCTCATCGTCGGTGAACAGCGGCGTGCCGGTGAAGCCGATATAGCTGGCGTTGGGCAGGGCATTGCGCATGTTCAGCGCCAGTGTGCCGTACTGGGTGCGGTGGGCCTCGTCGGTGATCACGATGACATCATCCCGCCGGGTATAACCCTCATCGGGATCGACTTCCTGGTTGAACTTCTGGATCAGCGAAAAGATATAGGACTTGTGCTCGGCCAGCAGTCCGCCCAGATGCTGCCCGCTGCTGGCCCGGCAGGGATCGCGGTCGTTATCCACCACGCCACAACCGGCAAAGGTCCTGTAGATCTGCGTATCCAGATCGTCGCGGTCGGTCAGGATCACGAAGGTGAAATTGCCACCCAGCTTGCGGTGCACCTTGCGGGTGAACATCACCATGGAATAGCTCTTGCCCGCGCCCTGGGTATGCCAGAACACGCCCAGCTTGCCCTGGCGGTTGTCGCGATCGCGCACCGCCTCGATGGCCCGGTTCACGCCCAGGAACTGGTGATTGCGGGCGACGATCTTGCGGGTCTCGCCGGATGACTCATCGAACAGGATGAAGCTCTCCAGCAGATCCATGAAATTGTGCTTGTTGCACACCCCCTTGAGCAGGGTCTCCATATCCACCACGCCCGGCTCCTCCTCGGCCAGCCGCTTCCACTCGTGAAAGTGCTCCCACTGGCTGGTCAGCGAGCCGATCTTCGCCTTGTCGCCATTGCCGAACAGGACAATGGCATTGTGATGGAACAGGTGAGGAATGGTGTCGAGATAGTCGGAATAATTTTTCTCGAACGCCGTTTTCAGATCCTTGTGGATGTTCTTGCACTCGATGAACAACAGCGGCAGGCCGTTGACGAAGCCGACGATATCCGCCCGCCGCCGGTACAGATCACCGCGCACCCACAACTCACGCACGCACAGGAAATGATTGTCTTCCGGTTCAGTGAAATCGAACACCCGCAGGCGCTGACGCACCCGCTCACCCTTGGCATTGCGGAATGTGACCTGCACACCATCCTTGATCAGATCATGCTTTTCACGGTTCGTGGCCAGCAGGGTCTGGGTGGCCACGGCCGTGGCGATCTGGCGCACGGCATCATCGTAGGCATCCGCGGGCAGCTCCGGATTCAGTTCGACCAGCTTTTCCCGCAGAATGCGGGCCAGCACCACGTCATGATCCGAGCCCCGGCCGAGCGTGCCGTCCGGCCCGAAGGTTTCATTGTTGTAGGCATACACCGACTCCCAACCGAGTTCCTGTTCCAGGTACTCGGCGCTGGTTTGTTGAACCAGGGTGTCTTCGGTGTATTCGCCCGGACTCATTGGGTTGTCATTCCGGAATCGATTGCCAACAGGTTCATCACCAGCCGCACCATGAGGTCCTTGGCCTTCGGGTCGCTCTCGGCGATCAGCAGGGTCAACGCGGTGAGGCCGTATTCATCGAGTGTCAGGCGCATACCTTCCTGGCGTAGATACAACAGGAACAGGAAGGCCCCGGAGCGCTTGTTGCCGTCCGAGAACGGGTGGTTCTTGATCACGAAATACAGCAGATGCGCAGCGCGTTCCTCACGGGTCTTGTACAGCGGATCGCCAAACATGGTCTGCTCGATATTGCCCAGGATTGCCGCCAGTCCCTCGCCCCGGTCACGGGCAAACAATTCGCTGGCCTCACCGCGCTCACGCAATTCCTCAGCCAGGGCATCAAGCGCCCGGCGTGCCTCCTCCAGAGCGAGAACGCCACGGGCCGGTTGCGCACCCGCGGGAACGGCGAGCTTGCCTTCGTCATAGTCCAGAAGCAAGCGCCAGGTCTTGGCATAGCCGAGGATCAGGCCAACCACTTCCCGCCCGATATCCGAGACCAGCGCCTGCCGGGTCAACGTCTTGCCCAGCAGGTCCACTGCCTGCTCCAGTTCCGCCAGCCCCTGCTGCGCCAGCCGGTGTTCGTTGAGGCTGTAACCCTGGGCAAGATGGTCTCGAAGCACACGGGTCGCCCACTGACGGAAGCGGGTTGCGCGGGTGGAATTCACCCGATAACCCACGGAAATAACAGCGTCGAGGTTGTAATGCTTGAGCTTACGCTTGACCTGCCGTTTCCCCTCCTGGCGAACTGCTAAGAAATCCTTAGTAGTTGCCTGCTCCTCTAACCCCCCGTCTTTGAAGACATTTTTTAGGTGCATCAACACGTTTTCCGGCGTCGTGGCAAATAAATCTGCCATCTGCTTCTGGGTCAGCCAGACGGTCTCGCCCTCCAGTCGTACTTCAACCTGCTGATCTTTAGCCTCAAAAATAACGATGTCATTCATACCGAATCATCCGTACCAGGTTTTCGGCGTGAAACAGATTCCAATTGTGCTTCGCTACCGCCCAGCTTCGCCAGACGCCGGGCGCTTTCGCGTTCGATCAGGGCGCGCAAGCCTTCGCGCACCAGCGCAGTTTTCTCATTCAGTCCGGTAATACGCTGGGCTTCGGTCAA
>CAZDOC010000028.1:0-29115 GCA_964506945.1 uncultured Gammaproteobacteria bacterium | reverse complement strand
CGCCACCATCGAGCAGCTTACCGGCCAGCGGCGGCGCCCGGGCAGCCCCGGCGCGCCGGTGGACGCGATCGGCCTGGGCGGGGCCGGCAACGATGTCCTGCAGGGCGGCCCCGGGGCCGATGCCCTGTACGGCCTGGACGGCGATGACAGCCTGACCGGCGCGGGCGGGGCCGACAGCCTGCTGGGCGGGCCTGGTGACGATGTTCTGTCGGGCGGCGCCGGTAACGACCACCTCAGCGGGGGGCCGGGCCGCGACCGGCTCGACGGCGGCGCCGGTAGTGATTATTACTCTTATGCCCCGGGCGATGGCGAGGACACGATTAACGATACCGCCGGGGCCAATGACCGCATCCTGTTGGATGCGGCGCTCACCCCGGCCGATCTCATCATCGGCCGCGGTGGCGATGACCTGCTGCTGACCCGCATCGAGGGCGGCCTGCCCACTAGCGACAGCCTCCGGATCACGGGCGGCTTCGGTAGCGGGGATACCATCGAGGCGGTTGACTTTGCCGACGGCACGTCCTGGGGCCGGGCCGCGCTGACGGCCGGGATCTCGCACTACGAGCTGTACGATGGCGACACCATCGGCGGCGGGGCCGGGGACAGCCTCTACACCCTGGACCCGGACCTGGCGGCCGGTTTCACCCTCACCATCAGCGATGCCGGTGGCCGGGATACCCTGTGGCTGCCCAATCACGACCGCTTCATCCCCGCCCTGCATGTCAATGCCACCCGCCACACCGAGATCCTCGGCAGCCCGCGCCGGGATGGCAATGACATCGTCCTCGACCTGAGCTACTGGGGAGACGGCCCGACCGTCACCGGCAGCCTGCGCCTGGTGGGCCAGTATGCCGACAACGGCACCATCGACTATCTCTACAGCGCCAAGGTCACCTATGCCACCCGGGCGGCGGCCATCGCCCATCCCGGACGCTACACCAACAACTGGGGCGACGGCTGGGACTGGCAGCAGTGGCGGGGCGGCGCGGCCGCGTTCCGCGCGGTCCTGCTCAGCGGCGGCCCGGGCGATGACACGCTCAAGGCGGACGCCCCCGTCGATACCGAACTCTATGGCAACGCCGGCAACGATACCCTGAGCGGCAACAGCCGCAACGATATTCTCGATGGGGGCCCGGGCAGCGATGTCCTGCAGGGCGGCGCCGGCAACGATGTCTATGTGATAGACCCCGGCGGCTCGGACCGGATCCTGGATGATGCCCGCGGGCAGTCCGGCTTCACCCAGGACAGCCTGCGGCTGCCGTCGGGCACCGACCTGGCCGGTCTCGACCTGCGCCGCCAGGGCAACGACCTGTGGCTGGGCGACAACCGCATCGAAAACCAGTTTCTCTTCAGCCCCGAGCCCCACCACGACGAGACCCCGTTTGCCATCGAGGATCTCGACGACGGCGACTGGCGCAGCCGGAGCTTCAGCCTGAACCTGCCGACCTATCTTCAAGGGCTGGGCCTGTCGGCCCAGGTCAGCGGTGATCCCGGCGACAACACCCTGGCCGGGGATGCGGCATCCAACCACATCGACGGGCTGGGCGGCAACGACAGCCTCTACGGCCTGGAAGGGGACGACATCCTGGAAGGCGGCGCCGGGGACGATACCCTCCATGGTGGTGGCAGCCAGTACCGCTGGTGGGCCTTCGATGGCAACGACACCCTGCTGGGCGGGGCCGGCAACGACAGCCTCTACGGCGGCTCGGGCGACGACATCCTCGACGGCGGTCCCGGCGCGGACGAGTTCTGGGGCGGTCCCGGCAACGACGAGCTGCACGGCGGCGGGGGCCGGGGCGACCGTTTCCACTTCGGCTTTGGCGATGGCCAGGACCGCATCGTCAACGATGGCGGCGGCACCCTGGTGCTGGGCGAGGGGATCGACGAGATCGCCAACCTGCGATTTCAGTACACCGCCACGGACCTGATCCTGCGCCTGGTCCGGGACGGCGCCTACACCGGCGATCAGATCACCCTGGAAGGCGGCCTGACGGGTCCGGTGCGGTTTATCGAGACCATACCGCCGCCCGGGATGTACAACTCCCCCATCGTCCTGCCGGTACCCAATAGCAGGGCGCCGCTTGTGCCGATCACCGGCAGCGCCGGCGCCGACACCCTGCGGGGCACGGCGGACCACGACATCCTCATCGGGGCCGGCGGTGATGATCGCCTCGACGGTGGGGCCGGCAACGATCGCATGCGGGGCGATGCCGGTCGTGACGTCCTCCTGGGCGGGGCCGGCGGGGATATCCTCGAGGGTGGCGCGGGCGCCGATCGCATCGATGCCGGCGCCGGGGACGATGTCATCCAGCTCGGCGGGGACGGCAGCTGGCGTTATGGATACGCCTTCAACGCCGGCAGCCCCGACCACGGCACCTGGCTGGACTACCGTCACCGGCGTCGCGGATTCAGCCTGCGCGGCTACCGGCGCAACAACGACGTCATCGACGGCGGTCCCGGCCAGGATCTGGTCCAGGGCACGGACGGCAATGACGCGATCTTTCTCGATGACGGCATCGGCCCCCGGCCCGCCGGGACCCGGGGACCCCGTCTCAAGGGCGTCGAGCAGTTCCTGATGGGCGCCGGCGACGACCTCGTCGATCTGACCAGCCGGCGCTACGCCTATGGCGACGTGCGCCTCGACGGCGGGGCCGGCGACGACCGGCTCTGGGCCAGCAGCGGCAACGACACCCTGGCCGGCGGTCCGGGCGATGACGAACTCTACGGCGGCACCGGCGCGGATCGCTACCTGTTCGGACGCGGCGACGGCCATGACACGGTTATCGACCCGCTTGCGGACAGCGGTGATCGCCTGGTCTTCGGCGCCGGGATCGGCAAGGAAGACCTGTGGTTCGAGAAGGCCCTGGATTCCCTGCGCATCCACGTCCTCGACGGGCGGGATGACGGCGTGGAAGTGGCCAACTGGCACGATGGTCAGTCCAAACCCCTGCAGGCCATCGAGCTGAGCGACGGCCAGGTGCTGCTGGAGACCCAGCTGGCGCGGATGATCCAGGCCATGGCCGCCTTCGACGCCCCCGGGGCCTTCGACACCGGCCTGCGCCCGGACGTCCGGCAGCAACTGGAGCCGGTGCTGGCCGAGGTCTGGCAGACCCCGGCCGGGCAGGTGTAGGCCCGGCTTGCGAGCGGATCTGTCGTGGGGCCGGAGCCGCGGCGAGGGTGTCCGGGCCCGGGCGCGGCGCTACAGTTTCTGCATCTTCTCCGCCAGGTCGCTGAGGGTGAAGCGCAGGGCCTCTTCCTGGCGGGATATCGCGGCTTCCAGCTCCCGCAGGCAGGGGACTCTGGCGTCATTGGCCGCGGCGGCGGTCACCGGACCATCGAGATGCCCGCTGGCGGCCGCCAGCGCCTCGATCATGCCGGCCAGGGCCGTGTCATCGAATTGCCCCTGTTCGACCATTTCCATCAATTTGGTGGAGAGTATTTGCCGGGCCACGGCATGCGATTGCAGGAATTGTTGCAGTAATGCCTTCAGGGAGACGCTGATGCTGTCCGCATCCAGTTCTTCATTCTGCAGCAGCTCACCGATCTGCACCACCAGGCCATTGAGCCTGGCCGCGGCGGAGGGAACGGCCTGTGTCCTTGTCGATACCTGCCATTGCCGCTCCCAGTAGTGGCTGAACAGGTCGGGGTCGGCCTTGCCGCCGAGATCTTTGTCCAGGTGCCGGGCGAGGATGGTGAAGCAGTTCGCGGCTGGCGAGCGTGGCGCGAATGCCAGCAACGGCTGACGCAACTGGACGCTGGCGGGGATGAGTTCGTCATGGGCGATGAAACCGCAGAAATGCACCTCCGCGCCCAGGTATTTGTCCACCGTGCCGCGAAAGCGCCGGAAGACCTCGCGGGCCTGATCGAGATTGCGGACATCGTTGACCAGCAGGTAGACCGGATGGCGCCAGCCGCCGCGGTGCAATACGCGCAGCATGGAATAGGCGTCGGTCAGGGATGTGGGTTCGGCGGTGACCGTGAGAACGGGATAGTGGGCCGAGCACACGAAATCCAGCACCCCCCGGCCGATACCGGCGGCGGTGTCGATCAGGATATAGTCGAAATGGGACTCCAGGGTGCGCAGTGCCGCCAGGATGCGCTCACGCTGGCCGGGGTCCAGGTCCGCGCATTCGGCCAGGCCACTGGCGGCCGGGACGACGGCGATACCCTCCGGGCGCCGGACGAGGATGTCTGCTATCCCCCGTTCACCCGAGAGCAGATGTTCCAGGGTGTATTCCGGGGTGAAATTCAGCAGGATGTTGATATTGGCCAGGCCGGTATCGGCATCGAAGACACAGACGGAATGTCCTCTCCGCGCCAGGGCGATACCCAGATTGGTGCTGATATGGGTCTTGCCGACGCCACCCTTGCCGCTGGTGACCGCAATCACATGGGCATGACGGCCCGGTTTGCTCCCGGTCCTGGTCATGGATTTCCGCTTGCGTGTGGTGCGGGATCGTGCATCAGGCGCTGGCCGGCCAGCAGGGACAGGATACCGTAGGCGGCGAAGAAATAGACCCCGGGACCGGTCCAGGCATTGGTGAATTCATCCGCATCCAGGGCGAATACCGCCAGCAATACCGCGACCACGAAGACATCGGTCATGGACCACTTGCCGATCACGCGAATGATCGTGCGGGCATGGTCGTGCCAGTCGTCACGGGGCGCCCACAGCGCCAGCGCGGTCAGTATCAGTTTCAGCAGGGGCGTAATGATGCTGAACAGCAGGATCAACAGCCCCAGGAACAGGTTGCCGTGCGCGAACAGCATGGTGATGGTCGAAGCCACGCTCTTGACCTCGAACTTGAATACCACGGTGCCGAGGAGGGCGACCTCCTTGTAGGCCACCAGGCTCAGCATGGGCGCGAATACACCGACCAGCAGGCAGATGCAGGCCACCCCGAGCAGGTGACCTGTCAGTCGTCGTTGATCCTGCTGCCGGCGCCACCACAGCCAGGCCAGCCAGGCGAGTGACAGCGCCCCCAGGGCCAGGGCCCAGAGCCAGGCCTGGTGCCGGTAATCCGTGGCCAGCCGGTTCAGTACTTCCAGCTGGATACGCCGGTCCGTCCCTCCCTGGTACAGCGACAGGCTGAGCTGTTCCAGCAATGAGCGCCAGGCGGTCTCCGTCTGTGCCTCCAGGCTCATCAACTGGCTGGCCGCGGCGGTGAGTTCGCTGGCCCGGTCGGCACTGCGCAGCAGCAGACCGGCCAGGATCAGGGCAAGGGGATAATAGAGCAGACTCATGAGGGTATTACAGCCTGTATAGCATGGTTTTCAATATCCAGTGACACGACCGTTGCCGGATCGGACAGGGCGGGTTCAGGCCGGCTCCCGACTGGTCTCCAGGGCATGTGGCTGCTATTATCTGATCTGTTACCAATAAAAATAATCCAGCGAGAATCAGCTCAAGGATAACAGGGAGTTTAGCATGCGCCTATTCCGTCGGTTCTGCCTGATCTTCATATTGAGTATCAGCCTGCCCTTGCAGGCGGCCTCCATTCCCACCTTCTCTCATATATACAGTTTCGGTGACAGCCTCTCGGACAGCGGCAACATGGCGCAACTGGCCCTGAGCGGTTTCGTGCCGGTGACCACGCCGCCCTATACCCAGTTCGTCCCCGACGGACCCTACGCCAGCGGGCGCTTCTCCAATGGCCCGGTGTGGGTGGAACGCCTGGCTGCTACCCTGGGCCTGGGCGCGGATACCTTCCCATCCCTGCTGGGTGGCAAGTCCTACGCCTACGGCGGCGCACGCGTCGGCGTCGATGGTGGGGGGTTGCCGCCTTCGGTGGTCAGCCAGGTGGCGATGTTCACGGGTACGCATAGCAGCGCCGATGCCAGCGCACTGTACGTGGTCTGGGGGGGAGGCAACGATCTGCGGGATGCCGCCGATGCCGCCGCCGCCGCACTTGCGGGGGGAGGGACGGCCGCCGATGCCGCCGCCGCCGCGACGCCGATCATCAGCAACGCCATCACCAGCCTGACCAACAGCATCACCAGCCTGGCCGGGCTGGGCGCGACGCGATTCCTGGTTCCCAACATGCCGGACCTGGGGCTGGTGCCGGCCCTGATCGTCCAGGGCGCGGCCGCCCAGGCCGGCGCCAGCGATCTTTCCGGCCTGTTCAATCTGGGCCTGAGCGGGGCCCTGAACGGGCTTGAGACCGCATTGCCGATCTCGATCGCCCGTCTGGACATCTTCCAGCTGCTCCATGATATCGACGCCAATCCCGCCGCCTTTGGCCTGAGCAACACCACCGATGGCTGCGCCCTGGCCAATGCCGGCGCCGGCTGCGCCAATCCGGCGGACTACATGTTCTGGGACGGCATCCACCCGACTACCGCCGGCCACGCCATCATTGCCGATGCGGCGCTGAACTCCCTGAGTTCGGTCCCCTTGCCGGCCAGTATCTGGCTGCTGGCCAGCGGGCTGTTGCTGATCGGTGCCCGCCGCCGCCTGTCCTGAGCCCCTGGATCCCGTAGATTCCCTGCACGGCGTCCGCTGTGCCGACGGTCTGCGCCTGAGCGCGCATCAGACCGCACCACCTTCGGGCTGGAATGGCCGGGTGGTCATCATTGCCGGGGCTCTGGCCGTCCCCATCGGCCTGTATCGTGGCCTGGCCCGGTTTCTGGCCGGGCGGGGCTACCGGGTCATACGCTTCGCCTACCGTGGCATGTCGGCGCACGGACGGGCATCCACCCGTGCCGCGCCACTGCATCTGCGAGACTGGGGCCGCGAGGATATCGAGGCAATCCTGCGCTGGGTTCGCCAGGAGTATCGGCCGCGGCGGATGCTGATGTTTGGCCATAGTATCGGCGGGCAGCTGATCGGTCTGGCACCTTCGGCCCCGCAACTGGATGGTCTGGTCCTGTTCACATCGCCCAGCGGTTACTGGGGGTATTACCCTTATCCACACAAGCTCAAGGCCTGGTTGATGTGGCATCTGGTGGTGCCCGGGATCACCCGCGTGGGCACGCGCATTCCCATGCGTCTGTTCGGGCTTGGCAACGAGGACGTGCCCGCCAGCATCGCCGCTGAATGGGCCCGCTGGGGGCGTTGCCGCGACTATCTGTTCGACCCCGTGCATGGACTGGATATCGATGGCTACGCCAGCATCCGGTGCCCCCTGCACGCCTATTACACGGACGATGACTGGCTGGCGCCGGAGGCTGCGGTAACGGCCCTGCTGGCGCACTACCCGCATGCCCGCATACGGCGTTTTCCGCTGCGGGCAAAGACCTATGACCTTGCCCATCTGGGGCATTTCCGGATGTTTTCCCGCGCCATGGCGGGGAGTTTCTGGGTGGAGCTGGCCGGGCGGTTGGAGGAGATGTGCCGTGAATGACGAGAAGGGCGCAATCCCGCGCCCTTCTTCAAGTGGACTTGCATGGAACTCGCGACACCTTCCCATCGCTACCCCGATGCCGGGGACACGGGTATTCAGATATGCCCGCCATCGCCACGGCCGTCGGTGTCCGTCACCAGGTCCTTGTTGACGCTTTCATACTCACGTTTGAGCATGTCGATGTGCGCCTGTCCGCGGCCCTGGGCCCATACCGCCATGAAGATCTTGGGTCGCCAGGGCTCGTTGCTGACGCTGCGCGTCTGCGTCGCGCCCTCGTATTCCCGCCGGAACAAGTCGATATGCGCCTGTCCGCGGCCCTGGGCCCAGACGGCCAGCAAGGCCGTGGGCAGGTAGGGCCGGGGGCTGCTGACGACGGACTCCGTGAGACTCATGCGCTCCTGGCGGAGCATGTCGATATGCGCCTGTCCCTGTCCTTGTATCCAGAGGGGCTGGTAGGCTGTCGCGGTGTCGATGTCCGCGGCCGCCAGCGGGCTGCTTCCCGCCCACAGACCCAGCGCCGCGATCGCGGCCATGATGGTCGAATTTTTGCCTCGTATGTACATGACTTCCTCCTGCAGCTTCGCTGCCGATATGAGAGATGTGATACAAGGCGCGCCTTGTTGACAGAGACCGGAGGCAATGGGAAGTGCTTGCAGATAATTGGTGATGGCAATTCACCGCGAAGGACACGTGGCGCACGAAGAAAAACTTGCTGAGGATTGTTTGATTGCAAGCCTGACAACAGCGATTGGCTTGGCAACTTCCTGCTGCTGGACTGCCAATCCCTTCGTGGACTTCGTGGTGATTATTGTTCGCCGGATTACCCTACGCCAGGGCCGGTGCGTTGTCTCTCACAGATCCGCTACCAACAGACCAAAGTCGGTGTTCATCTCCGCGGGGGCGGGGATCCGCACCACGTAGCCGGATCCGGGGGCGATGTCCATGGCCAGGCCGTCGCGGTCCCGCATCTGTTCCAGGGTAAAACGCCGGTTGCCGCCCGGCAGCATCAGTTCCAGCCGATCGCCGATGCGGATGCGGTTCTTGACCTCCACGGTCATCCATTCGCCGTCGTTTCCCGTGACCTCGCCGACGAAGCGCTGCGAATCGCTGCGAGAACCTCCGGATTCGTAGTTCTGGTATTCATCCGGTACGTGTCGCCGGTAGAAACCCTCGGTGTAGCCGCGGTTGGCCATGCCGTCCAGGGCCACCATCAGGTCCATGTCGAAGTCCCGTCCGGCGATGGCGTCGTCTATGGCCCGGCGATAGACCTGCGCGGTGCGGGCGGCATAAAAGTCGCTCTTGGTGCGGCCCTCGATCTTGAGAGAATCCACCCCGATGCGGACCAGGCGGGCGACGTGCTGTACCGCGCGCAGGTCCTTTGAATTCATGATATAGGTGCCGTGTTCATCCTCGAATACCGGCATCAGCTCACCCGGTCGCTGCTCCTCCTCCAGCAGATAGACCCCTGCCACGGGCCCGGAATCGCCCAGCTCCCGGGGTGGGTTGCAGTGCTTCCCGGTGCTGGGCAGGATATCGCCCTCGGCGGTCTCGGTGGCCGCCTGCAGGCCGTATTTCCAGCGGCAGGAGTTGGTGCAGGCCCCCTGGTTGGGATCACGGTGCTTGAAATAGCCGGACAGCAGGCAGCGACCGGAATAGGCGATGCACAGGGCGCCATGCACGAAGACCTCGATCTCGGTGTCCGGACATTGCTGGCGGATGGACTCGATCTCGTCCAGTGACAGTTCCCGGGACAGGATCACGCGCTCGATACCGACCGATTTCCAGAACCGGACCGCTTGCGCGTTCATGGTGTTGGCCTGCACCGACAGGTGGATGGGCATTTCGGGCCAGCGCTCGCGGACCAGCATGATCAAGCCCGGATCGGCCATGATCAGCGCATCCGGATGCATCTCCACCACCGGCTGCATGTCGCGCAGATAGGTCTTGACCTTGTTGTCATGCGGCAGCACATTGCTGGCGACGAAAAACTTCCTGCCCAGGCCGTGGGCATATTCGATGCCACGACGCAGGTTTTCCATGGAAAAATCGTTGTTCCGGGCGCGCAGGCTGTAGCGCGGCTGGCCGGCATACACCGCATCGGCGCCGTAGGCATAGGCATAGCGCGCGGTCTTGGGTCTGCCGGCGGGAGAGAGGAGTTCAGGGGCTTTCATGGTCATCGTATCACGGCGCGCTTGCATGGATTTCCTCACGGGAAGGCCGCATTATAGCCGAAGGCGGACGATGCGTATTTGTCCCCATCCCCATGGCTGGCGATTGACGGCCTGGAATATTGTTGTAAGTTACATTAACAACTATAATTAATCCATTGATTCAATGAGGCAACTCTGTGGGTATCTATTCCGTAGAAAAATTGATGTCCGAGGCCCGCAGACTGGCCGCGGACTATCGCCGCGCCACCGGCAAGACCCTGCCGGTGACCGCGGAGATCGCGGAGCACGATGCCATCCGGCTGTTGGGCCTGGAGCCCGCGCCGGCGGATGCCGTGGGTTATGACGCCGTGCGCAGGCAAGGCGATGAGGATACCCACATCCAGATCAAGGGTCGGGTGATATTCGATGAAGGCAAGAGTGGCCAGCGCATCGGCCAGATCAGGTTGCACCAGGACTGGGACAGCATCGTGCTGGTGTTGCTGGACGAGGATTACGAGGCCACCGAGATATACGAGGTCTTGCGCGAGGAGATATGCGATCTGCTGGAGGAACTTGAGGCCAGCCGGCGCAGTAAACGCGGCGCCATATCCGTGGCCCGCTTCAAGATCATCGGCAGCCTGGTATGGAGCCGTGAACATGGGCTGGAGGACGATGGTTACTGGGACAATAGTGGCAGCGTATGAATATCGTGCCAGGTAACTCCATCCACCACGAAGGACACAAAGAATTTGCCAAACGTTTTCATTCCTGGCAAGCCACAGATCCTTCACATCGACAATCCTTTGTGTACTTTGCTGTTACCCTGATACCAGCGGTCTTTATCGGCTTACGCTTCGCTAAGCCGACCTGCGATTTTTTCCCGCAGCCTTCGTGCTATTCGTGGTATAAATATTAATATATCAATAAGTTATAACTTTTAATTAAAGTAATTTATTTGTATGTGAGATAACTCAAAACCATGCAGACAGCCGCCGAAGTCCTTTCCGAAGACGGTCCCCTGGCCCGCAAACTGCCCGGTTTCGCGGTGCGCTCACAGCAACAGGCTATGGCCGCCTGCGTGGAGGAGACCTTGCTGGATCATGGACTGCTGGTATGCGAGGCCGGCACCGGTACCGGCAAGACCTACGCCTACCTGGCCCCGGCGCTGCTCTCCGGGCGCAAGGTCATCATCTCCACGGGTACCCGCAACCTGCAGGACCAGCTCTTTCACCGGGATCTGCCGGTGTTGCGCGAGGCCCTGAACGTACCGGTCACGGTGGCCTTGCTCAAGGGACGCGCCAACTATCTGTGCCTGCAGCGGCTCGGTGACTGGATGGACGACGGCGGATCGTCAGCGCGGCGGATGCGCGCGGACATGCAGCGGATCCGTGGCTGGGCCGAACGCACCCGCAGTGGCGACATCGCCGAATTGTCCGGGATCGCGGAGGACTCCCCGGCCTGGCCGCAGGTGACCTCAACCAGTGAAAACTGCCTGGGCCAGGAATGTCCGCTGTATGAGGAATGCCATGTGCTCAAGGCCCGGCGCGAGGCCATCGCCGCCGATGTGGTGGTGGTCAATCATCACCTTTTCCTGGCCGACATGGCGCTGCGCGAGGAGGGTTTCGGCGAACTTCTGCCCGGTGCGGACGCGGTGATCTTCGATGAGGCGCACCAGTTGCCGGAACTGGCCTCGCACTTCTTCAGCACCATGCTCAGCAGCCGGCAATTGCTGGATCTGTCCCGCGACGCGATCACCGCCGAGGTCCGGGAGGCGGGCGACATGCCCGGGCTCCAGGATGCCGCGCGGGCCATGGAGACCGCAGTGCGCAACCTGCGCCTGGACCTGGGCCAGGCCCGGCAGCGGGGGGGCTGGACGGCACTGCTGACGAAGGCCTCGATACGCGAGGGGATGGATAAACTGGATGCCAGTCTGGCGGAGTTGCAGACTTGGCTGGAACGCGCCGCCGAGCGAGGCAGGGAACTGGAAAACTGTCTCAACCGGGTCATGCTGCAGCGCGGCCGGCTGGCGGGTTTCATGGCCGCCGATGACGAGCGTCCGTCACCACCGGCCGATGAGGGCGACGGGGGCATCCGCTGGTACGAGACCCACGGTCATGGTTTCACCCTGCACGATACGCCCATGGATATCGCGCCCTCGTTCACGCGGCGACGGGAGGCCTGTCAGTGCGCCTGGGTGTTCACATCGGCAACCCTGGCGGTGGGGCGGCAGTTCAGCCATTTCACCCGCAGGCTGGGGATAGAGACGGCCCGTACCGAGCGCTGGGACAGCCCCTTCGATTTCACGCGCCAGGCGCTGCTGTATCTGCCCGCCATTGCCCTGGAGCCCCGCGAGCCGGAATACAATGCCGCCGTGGTGGCGGCGGCGGTGCCGGTACTGCGGGCCAGCCGGGGACGGGCCTTCTTTTTGTTCACCAGCCATCGCGCCCTGCGCGAGGCCGCCGGGTTGTTGCAGGGGGAACTCGAATATCCCTTGTTGATCCAGGGTGATGCGCCTCGCGGTGAGCTGTTGCAGCGTTTTCGTGATCTGGGCAATGCCATCCTGCTCGGCACCAGCAGTTTCTGGGAGGGTGTGGACGTCCGTGGCGAGGCCCTGTCCTGCGTGATCATCGACAAACTGCCCTTTGCCGCTCCGGACGATCCGGTCCTGCAGGCGCGTCTGAACGCGATGCGCGAACAGGGTGGGAATCCCTTTTTCGATTATCAGCTGCCGGAGGCGGTGATCGCGCTGAAACAGGGCGTCGGCAGGTTGATACGGGACCCGGAGGACCGGGGCTTGCTGGTGATCTGCGATCCCAGATTGCTGAGCAAGCCCTATGGCAAGGTTTTCCTGCGGGCCCTGCCGAAGATCCCCATCACCCAGTCGATTGCCGGGGTGGCGGATTTCTTCGACGTGGCCGGCGTCGGGTTCCAGCAGGACCAGGACATGGTGATGTTGCCGGAATGAGGACTGCTAGCGGGTGGCGCCGGCGTGGACGGCGTATCATGAGCGGTTGATATGAACGCGGCACAGGACGGGGCGGGTGTATAGACTCGGGATAGACGAGGCCGAACTCGAACATCGCATCATCACGCGGGGTGAGCAGCTGCTGTCCCGGGCGCGCGCGCGCGCCGGCGCCGGCTCGTCCGGACGCTGGCTGGACAAGTTGCTGGATCGCATCATGGAGGATGAGACCTTTCGCGTGCAGGCCCTGCGTTTCGTCGATGTGCTGCCGATGCTGGATGACGATGCCGATCTGATCCGTCACCTGCGGGAATATTTCGGTGAGGAAGGTCTGCCCCTGACCGGCCTGATCCGTTTCGGCATGCGCGCATCCCGCGGCGGGATCCCGAACACCCTGGTGGCGCGCTCGGTACGCAAGGCCATCGAACAGCTCGCCGGACGTTTCATGGGCGGGGCCGATTCCCATCGGGCCCTGGAAACCGCCGCGCGACTGCGCAAGGCGCGCACCGGCTTCAGCCTCGACCTGCTCGGCGAGGCGGTGGTCAGTGAGGCCGAGGCCGAGCGCTATCAGCGCCGGTATCTGGAGTTGCTGCAGGCCCTGCCCGGGGCGCTGGAGAGCTGGCCACGGCTGGCGCACCTGGACCATGCCCATGGCCGGGAACAGCCGCTGCTGAACCTGTCCATCAAGCTCAGCTCGCTGTATTCACAATTCAACCCACTGGCTCCCGAGGCTTCCGCCGACGCCATCGCCCGCCGCCTGCGCCCGCTACTGCTGGCGGCGCGCGAGGCCGGCGCCTTCATCTGTATCGACATGGAGAGCTGGCGGCACAAGGACATCATCCTGGCCTGCCTGCGCGGCCTGTTGATGGAAGACGGCCTGCGCGAGTGGCCGGATGTGGGCGTCGCGATGCAGGCCTATCTGCGCGACACCGAGGAGGACCTGCGCGGCCTGATCGACTGGGCGGCGACACGGGGCACCCCGATCACCGTGCGTCTGGTGCGCGGCGCCTACTGGGACCAGGAGGTCATCCTCGCCAGGCAGCAGGGCTGGCCGCCACCGGTATGGCGGCACAAGTGGCAGACCGATGCCTGTTACGAACGCTGTCTGCGCCTGCTGCTGTCCAGTCATCCCCGTGTCGAGACCGCGGTCGCCACGCATAATGTCCGCAGTATCGCCGTGGCCACGGTGCTGGCGGAAGCCTACGGCCTGGCGCCTTCGCAATACGAATTGCAGATGCTCTATGGCATGGCCCCGGACATGCAGGCGGTGCTGGCGGGCAGCGATTACCGCCTGCGTGTCTATGTCCCCTTCGGTGAACTCCTGCCCGGCATGGCCTACCTGGTCAGGCGCCTGCTGGAGAACAGCTCCAGCCAGTCCTTCCAGCGCATGCACGCGCAGCGACATCTGTCCCCGGCACAATTGCTGGCCACGCCACATGGACGCGATGATGACGCAGGTGGCGCCGACGAAACCATCCCGCAGGGCTATGACGAGCGACTGGCCACGCCGTTCAGTAACCAGCCCCGGCATCGTTTCATCGCCGCGCGCGAGCGCGAGGATTTCTCCGCCGCCCTGCGCGCGCTGCGTTCCGGGCTGGGCGGCGACTATCCGCTCTACATCGCCGGCCGGTCCCGTGACGGCGATGGCATGCTGGAATCCCGCAATCCCGCCATGCCCACGGAATTGATCGGACGCCTGGTCCGGGCCGGACGGGATGATGCCGATAGGGCCGTCGAGGCCGCCGCCGAGGCCTTTCCGGAATGGTCCGCGCGACCGGTGCGGGAGCGCGCCATCCTCCTGTTGCGGCTCGCTGACAGCTTGCGCGATGCACGGGATCAATTCGCCGCCCTGGAGGTGCTGGAGGCCGGCAAGGGCTGGCGGGAGGCCGACGCGGATGTCACCGAGGCCATAGATTTTCTCGAATACTATGCCCGCGAGGCCTGTCGCCTGGATCGTGTGCGCGGCATGCAAGCCCCCGGCGAAGACAACCGTCTGCGCTGGCGCGGGCTTGGCGTCGGCGTGGTGATCCCCCCCTGGAACTTTCCCCTGGCGATCCTGACCGGCATGACCGCGGCGGCACTGGTCAGTGGTAACTGCGTATTGCTCAAACCCTCGTCGCAGACCCCGGTGATTGCCGCGCATCTGCTGCGACTGGCCGCCGATTGTGATATTCCGGCGCCGGTGCTGCAATTGCTGCCCGGTCCCGGGGAGGTGCTGGGCGACCATCTGACCGCCCATGCCGGGGTCAGCTTCATCGCCTTCACCGGGTCGCTGGCGGTGGGGCGACGGATCCTGGCGCGCGCCGCCGAGGTGGTGCCGGGACAGCGCCACATCAAGCGCGTGATCGCCGAGATGGGGGGCAAGAACGCGATCATCATCGACAGTGACGCCGATCACGACGAGGCGGTGCCGGGGGTATTGCAGTCCGCATTCGGTTATCAGGGACAAAAATGCAGCGCCTGTTCGCGCGTGGTGATCATCGGCGGACACTACCAGCGCTTCCTCGGGCGTCTGGTGGAGGCTGCCGACAGCCTCAGGATCGCACCCCCGGAGGATCCCGCCAGCGCCATCGGTCCGGTGATCAGCGCCTCGGCAAGGGCGCGTATCGAGACGATCATCGCCAGTGGTCGCCAGCGCCATGATTGCGTCCTGGCCAGGCCGCATGGCATGCAACAGGGCCACTACGTCGGACCGGTCATCTTCAGCGGGGTCGACCCGGGCGATCCCCTGGCGCGGGAGGAGATCTTCGGCCCGGTGCTGGCATTGATCCCGGCCCGGGACCTGGAGCAGGCGCTGAGGATCGCCAACGACAGTGACTATGCCCTGACCGCGGGCCTGTACTCACGCAGCCCGGCGCATATCGAACGCTTCCGCGAGGCCGTGGAGGCCGGCAATCTCTATATCAACAGGCCCATCACCGGGGCGCTGGTCGGGCGCCAGCCCTTCGGTGGCTACAAGCTCAGCGGCGCGGGATTCAAGGCCGGCGGCAGCCACTATCTGCTGCAGTTCATGACCCCGGTCTGTATCACGGAGAATACCCTGCGCCGGGGGTTTGCACCGGATATCGAGGCCCCGCCACGATGACGGACAGGACGGGCAACAGCAGACGGGGCGCTGCCAGCGGCCATCGACATGCCCTGCCGGCGGGTCATGAACTGCTCTGGTACAAGGTCAAGGAGGTGCTCGGGCAGGGTGCCTTCGGCATCACCTATCTGTGTCTGGACATGAACCTGCATCGCGATGTGGCCATCAAGGAATATCTGCCGGGAGCCCTGGCCATGCGGGACCATGACCTGTCCGTGCAACCGATCTCGGCCATGCAGACCGAGGAGTACCGCGAGGGTCTGCAACGCTTCATCAACGAGGCCCGGACCCTGGTGCGGTTCGAACACCCCAACATCGTCCGCGTGCTGAATATCTTCGAGGCCAACAACAGCGCCTACATGGTCATGAACTATGAGCGTGGCGAGAGCCTGAGGGCCATCCTGAAGCGTCGCCATACCCTGCCGCAGAAGGAACTGGAGGCGCTGGCCATTCCCATCATGAACGGGCTGATCCGTATCCATGAGGCCGGGTTCATCCATCGTGACATCAAGCCTGGCAACGTCTTCATCCGTGATGCCGATGGCAGTCCGGTGCTGCTGGATTTCGGCTCCGCGCGCGAGGCCATGACCGAGGAGGTGCGCACGCTGACGAATTTCGTTTCCCCCGGCTATGCGCCGATAGAGCAGTACACCGGCAAGAGCGACAAGCAGGGGCCATGGACGGACATCTACGGCCTGGGGGCGACCCTGTACAAGGCCGTGACCGGTCGCCTGCCCACCGACGCGGTGGAACGCAGCGAGGGCCTCGCCCATGATGACACGGACGGTCTTGAGAGCACCCGCGAGATGGGCTGCAGCGGTTACAGCGATCGTTTCCTCAAGGCCATCGATCACGCCCTGGAATTCCGTGCCGTCGACCGGCCACAGAGCGTGGCGGACTGGATGCGCGAGTTCGGTTTCGTCAGCGAGGTCGACACCCTGCCGCTGGCGCCTGTCAGGCAGGGGCTGGCCGAGGCGGGGAGTGCGGCCACGCCCCCCGGCGATGACATGGGGCAGTCCGTCGCGGCTGAGCAGGAAACCCTGCTCAATATCACCGGGGAGACTGCGACGGTGGAACTGCAGCCGCCGGCAGCGGCCAGGCATGAGGCCCGCTTCGCGGTCGGCCGCGGCGGCTGGCCCTTGCCGGTGATCATCGGCGTGGTGCTGCTGCTGTTCGCCCTGGGTCTGTTCGTGCTGCCGTGGAGCGAGGACCAGAAGCCGGCTTCCCAGGTGGCGACGGTGTCGCCGGCCATATCTGCAACGGCCCCGGCGACGGTCCCGCCGGACACGATCGAGTCCGCCAGCGAGGCTGTGGCGACCCCGCCCGGCACGGTGGCGGCGGGGTCGTCCGGGGACAGCGCCGCAGTGGCGCCTGAAGCGGAGGGGACGGAGCGGATCCGGGAACTGCTGCAGCGGGCGGAGGCCGACCTGAAGGCGCTGCGTCTGACCACCCCCGCCGGCGACAATGCGCTGCAACGCTATCGCCAGGTATTGCGACTGGACCCGGAGAACGCCGACGCCCGGTTCGGTCTCAAGCGCATTGCCGCGACCTATCGTTCCCTGGCCCGGCATGCCCTGGACAAGGGCGATCTCGAGCGGGCCGGGGTCTATCTGCGCAGGTCCGCACAACTACAGGCCGATCATCCCCGGCAACATGAACTGGAACGCTTGCTGGCCGCGCGTCGCCAGCCACCCGCCGCAACCGGCGGGACGGCGCAGGACGCAGGCGGGGACGCGCCCGAGGAGCTGGATGCCGGGCCGGCGCCGGTGACCCCCGCCACACCGCTTTCGCGCGGCGAGGAAATCAGGAAGCGCTTCGGGGGGCATTGATTGATGTGACCCTTACCCGGGCTTGCCATCCACCCGTGGCCGGATCAGGATGGGGGCATAGACCCACAGGAACAGGGCGAAGGCCAGCAGCCACAGACCGCCGGCCAGGTCCAGCCAAAGGGTATAGAGTCCTGGCAGCCACAGCGCCGGCAGCACCCGGATCACAACGGCGAGATTGAGCAGGGCGAAGGCCGCACTCATCGCCCGGGGCGCCCGCATCGCCCGCCCCGTGTGCCCCAGTGACACGCGCGCCATCATGCCCAGGGTCATGAGGCCGATGGTCCCGGCGGTGAAGGCATGCAAGGCCAGTGGCATGGGGCAGTAACCCAGCGCGGCGGCGGCGCTGAGGATGAAGCCCAGCACGATCCAGGCATAGGCGCTGTGCAGGATCCATAGCAAGGGTTCCCGCAGCACGCCGATATGGAACCAGCCGGCCAGGCGCAGTCCCTGGGCGATGGCCGCGAGGATGGCGATAGCCGCCAACACGGGGCCGCCGTCCAGGAACAGGCGGCAGACGATCCACGCGATCAGGCTGTAGACGGCTGATTTCTCGACCCATTTGTTGTGTCTGGTACGGTGTCTGATGCCATGCCCCAACAGCCCGCCCTCGGTAAACATCGGGATCACGCGCCCGCCCAGCAGGGTGATCAAGAGGATGATGGTATAGACCGCCAGGTAGATGCCGGTTCTCGCGGTTTCCGGACCCAGCCCCAGGATCTGCATATGGATCATCAGGTTGGCCAGGGTCAACACCCCGAGGAGCACGACGAATACGAGTTGCTGGCGCTTGCCGCCACGGTACAGGGTGCGGCCGAGCGTGAGCATCACGCAAGGCAGAAAGGCGAGGTCGACGCCCGCGATCAACCAGCCGGGCAGCATCGGCAACCATGGCAGTATGCGTCCCAGCAGCCACAGGCCACAGAGCGCGGCCAGCCGGTAGCCGGCCAGGGTCGGGAGTCCGGTCCAGTTGCGCGCCGCGGTCAGCAGGAAGCCGGTGATCACGGCGACGGCATAGCCGAAGACCATCTCATGGCTGTGCATGCCGATGCCCCCGTAGTAGTCGCGCAGTTGCAGCCCATCGATGGCGGAGATCCAGATCGCCATTCCCAGCAGGGCGTACAGGCCCGCGAGCAGGAACAGGGGGCGGAAGCCCAGCGCGAAGAGCACGGTTTCGCGTTGCGGGTTGTGCGGGGGTCTTGAAGTGTCGTTTCTGATCATGTCGATTCCGATGCAGCGGGTTGATTGAGTGAAGCGGTCGCGGGCGTCGTCACGGCTCGGCCCCGACATGCCGGAACAATGGCTCCAGGCCGGTCTTGCCGGGAGTCGCGCCGACATCGCCCAGTTCGTCCCGGGAAGACTGCCAGGCCCGCCACAGGGCATCGCCCCGCCATTCACCGCCGCCGGGGGCATAGAGACATCGTTCCAGCAGGGCGATCTCACGGTCCAGTTCTGCTGGCAGTCGTGACCGCAATCGCCCCAGGGTGGCGGGTCTGGCTTGCGGCCAGCGGCACTTGGCCCAGGCCAGCAGGGCCGCGTGGGCGGCCTGGGGGTCGTTCCGGCGACAGGCCAGGCGCAGACGCTGTTGCGCCTGCTTCAGTTTCGGCTCCGCTGTCGTCCGTCCGTGCCGGGCTGGATCGCGGCTGCGCCACCAGGCCAGCGCGGTCAGCAACCAGCCGCTCGCCAGCAGGGTCATCAACACCCAGATCCAGGTGGGGACCGCAGCCTGCCGGGGGGCCGCCGGGGTACTCGTGGCGATGGCGGGGCGGGTTTGTGGCGAGGTCGCGGGCGGGGCCTGCGGGGTCGCCGGCAGGACCGTCACCTCGCGCGCGGGTATGCTCGCGGTCTCCAGGCGGTCGCTACGGGTATTCCACCAATGCAGGGTGATGCCGGGGAGCATGAGTTTGCCGGCGCGGGTCGGGATCAAGGCGAGCTTTTCCGTGCGTTCGCTGACGATCAGATCGCCATCGGCCTGCTGCTTGACCGCCGGCTGGTCGGGATAGACCTTCCAGTCAGGACCGGGCTTGCCCCCCAGGATGGGCAACTGGGCCGAGGTTTGCCCCTTGACGGACAGTTGCAGCGTGCGGGTCAGTGGCTCACCGAGCCGAAACCGGGGTGGCTCGGTCGACCATCGTTGCCGCAGTTCCAGGCCCTGGGCGGGCAGCCATTGCCCCGCCGGATAACTGGACGGGATGGCCTTGACGGCAAGTTCGATCGGTCTCGAGGCCAGTTCGATCCGGGCCCCCATCCGGCGCTGGAAGAGATCGTCGAACAATGAACCCTTGCGGCTGGGCTGGCTTTTGTAGGCCTGCAGGTGCAAGGGCTCCACGGTAAGGGCGCCGCTTTGCTGGGGAAACAGGGCATAGTGGCGTTCGATCACCTGATAGCTGCGTCGGCCGCGCCGGGTTTCATAGACACGATCCTCGCCCAGGCGCACGATCACGGCATCGCCATTCGAAACCTTGACATCGCTCAGGCGCGCATTGCTGATGCCGACCGCGTGCAGGACCCGGACGGTGAGCGTGGTCTGGGCCTGGACATAGGGCGCCGCGTCACTGATCTCCGTTTCCAGCAGGACATCCTGATCGTCATCCACATCCGTTGCGGTACGGGGCTCGAGTACGGTGATGAGGGTGGGCCGGCTGTGATCCCTGCCGAAGGCGATCTTGGGGATGGTGAAAGTGCCGGTGGCCCGGGAGGTCAGGGTCAGCGACCAGGTGATGCTGCGTTGCATCTTGCCGTTGGTAACGCTGAATTCGCTACTGCGATTGCGCCCGAGTATGTTGAACAGTTTTTCCAGGGGACTGAAATCGGGGTCGCCATCGACATCGCCACTGGCGGTGAAGCTCAGGGTGAAGGTCTCGCCCAGATGTACCGGGTTGCGATCCAGGCTGGCGCGGATGTCGGCGGCCGGCAGCGCCAGGCTCAGGCTCAGCAACAACAGCGTCAGGACAAATTTCGGGGCGGCTTTCATGCTCACCATTGCTGGGGCTCCGTCGTGGACCCGTCGGCCCGTTGGCGATACTGGTAACGGAATTTGCGTCGTAACAGCCCCCCGGGATCATCGGGGATCCGGCGCAGCCATTGTTCCCGCGACAGGCGCCCCTCATCGTGATCTCCTGCCTGCTCCTGCCTGGCGCCGGCCGCGCGTCCCCCGGCCGGTGGCGGCACCCGGGAGTCGGGCCGGGCGTGCCGGCCCGCGGCATCCTTGTTCTGACCGTCTTTGGCCTCATGCCCGTGGGCGGGATCCCGTTGCCCCGCCTCCGGGTCACCGGCGGAGGAGGCGCCCGGTGATCCTTGTCCATCACCAGGCCCCGTTCGCGGGGACGGGTCCCCCGACTCGTCCTGCGCCGACGGGGATCGTGCCCTGGGCCGTCCTTGTCCTGGGTCCGGCTTTCCCGCCTGGTCCTGTTGCCGTTTTTTCAGCGCCTGGGAGACCAGCCTGCGGTTGTAGGCCGCATCCGCGTCGTCAGATTCGAGCGCAAGGGCTTGATCGTAGGCTTGCAGCGCCTCCCGATAGCGGCCCAGCCGCGCCAGGGCGTTGCCGCGATTATACCAGTCGCGGGCGTCATGTGGCTGCCGCAGGGCCTGCAGGACGCCGTCGTAGTCCCTGGCCAGATAGCGTGCGGCGGCCTGCCAGCCCGGATCCTGGAACAGCCTGGCGGCGCGTTCCGCCTGGCCCCGCTGCAGGGCCTGCCAGGCCTGTTGGTCGGGACGCCGCCAGAGGCTGTCCCAGTCCAGGGCCTGCGCCGGCCGGGGGAGTGGGAGCAGGGCGATCAGGACCAGCAGCAGGATGCCCCGGCGGAAGGCCAGGGCCGCCAGGGGCAGCAGGGGCAATAGCAACCAGGGACCGAAATCCCGCCATTGGCGGATGTCCCGGTCGCGACGCCGGTTCTGATCCGCCATGCGTCCCCGCTGTCCCGCCCAGGCGATAATACGATCGACTTCGTGATCGTCAACGGACAGGGGCTGGTAGATGCCGCCATGGTCCGCCGCCAGTTCCCGCAAGGGTCCGCTGTCCAGGCGGGGCAGGATGATATTGCCACGGGCGTCCTTGAGGAAGTCGCCCCGGGGACCGGCGATGGGGGCGCCGTTGGTGGTGCCCACACCGAGGATGGACAGACGCAGCCCGCCCTGATCCAGCTGCGCGCGTACCGCCGGCATGACGTAGTCTGGAATACCGTCCGTGATCAGCAGGACATCGCCATGATCCAGGCCGCTCTGTTTCAGCAGCCGTCGGGCATGCGCCAGGGCGCGATCGGCGCGACTGCCCTGCGCCGGCATCAAATCCGTACCCAGGGCCGGCAGTTGCGCGGCGATGGTGGCGTTGTCATCGGTCAACGGGGTGATGTCGAAGGCCTCGGCCGCGTAAACGACCAGCGCGGTCTGACCCTCGCGCCGCTTGCGCAACAGGTCCTCGAGCTTGTAACGGGCGCGTATCAGCCGCGAGGGCCTGATATCCCTGGCATTCATCGATGCCGAAAGGTCCAGCAGGACCACCAGGGCCGAGACATTACGGAACACCGGTTGCGGCAGGCGTTCCCAGCTCGGTCCGCTGAGGGCGAACAGCGCCAGCAGGCCGGCCAACAGCAGCACGGCGCCCGCCGCGCGCGGTCGGGACGGGGTCGCGGCGTCCAGCAGCAAGGCCGGCAGCAATTGGGGATCACACACCGCGGCCCATTGCCGGTTGCCGCCGCGACGATGGCGCCACAGCCAGACCAGCACCAGCAATAGCGGGATGGCGAGCAGCCAGGCCGGCCTGAGGAAATGAAAATCCCGCAGCATCATGGCCTGCGCCCTCGCCGCAGCCGGGCCAGCAGGATCCCCAGCGCCAGCAGCAGCGCCAGTGTCAGAGGCCATTGAAACAGGGGGGTGCGGGGGCGGAACAACTGCTGCTCGCGCCGCACCGGTTCCAGTTTGTCCAGGAGCGCATAGATCCGCATCAGGTCCTGGGTGTCCCGGGCGCGAAAATAGCGTCCCCCGGTGCTACTGGCAATCCGGTTCAGGGTGATCTCGTCCAGGTCCGCGGAGGGATTGACGCGCCGCCTGCCGAACAGGCTGTGAACCTCCATTTCGTCGGCGCCGATGCCGATGGTGTAGATCACCAGACCCTCCGCCGCGGCCAGTTCCGCGGCCTTGACCGGCGTGACCTCGCCAGCGGTATTGGCGCCATCGGTCAGCAGGATCAATACCTGGCGCGCGTCCGCATGACGGCGCAGGCGCTTGACCGCCAGGCCGATGGCGTCACCGATGGCCGTCTTGCGTCCCGCCAGGCCGATCACGGCCTCGTCGAGCAGGGTCTCGACGGTCTGACGATCGAAGCTCAGAGGCACCTGCAGGTAGGCCTGGCTGCCAAACAGGATCAGGCCGAGACGATCGCCGATGCGTCGCCGGATGAAATCCCGGGCGACCGATTTCAGCGCCGTCAGACGATCCACGGCCTCACCGTCGAGGATGAAATCACGAGTGGTCATGCTCTCTGACAGGTCCACCGCCAGCATCAGGTCACGGCCGCTGACGGCGATCTCCACCGGTTCGCCCAGCCATTCAGGCCGCGTCGCGGCGAGCACCAGCAACAGCCAGGCCAGCGCCGCCAGGATCAGGGTCGCGCCCAGGCCGCCACGGCGTCGGGCAGGGGCCCGTGGGGAGCGGAAATCCTCCAGGAAGGGAACCCGCAGCGGGGCCTCGTCCAGGCTTGGCAGCGGGGGCAGCAGTCGCCGCCACAGCCAGGGCAGTGGCAGGACCAGTAGCAGCCAGGGCCATTCAAGCTGCAGCATCGTCATGCTCCCCGGGACTGCGCGCGAGCGCATCCAGCCATTCATGCACGAGCGCCAGCAGGGCCTCGCTGTCCATCCGCGCCTGGCGCTGGTAGGGCGCCGCCGCCAGCGCCCGGCCAGGTCCCTGGCTAAATCCCGGCTCCGCCAGGGGGGCGTCCAGCAGCGCCAGCCAGCGCGGACCGGTCAATGAGGCCGCCCGCCGGCGTGGGTACAGGCCCAGACAGGTCTGCCGCAGCAGCGCCGAAAGCGCCCGCGCCAGGGCCTCGTCATCACCCTCTTGCGCATGCCGGGCCTCGATCGACTCCAGCGCCTGCCGCGCCGCCATCAGGGTCTGGAGCCGCCGTACCCCGCGCCGCCGGCGACGCCAGTACAGCACCAGCAGCAGGACGAACAGCGCCAGCGCCGGCAGCAGCCACCAGCCGGGCGCGGGAGGCCACCAGCCGGGCGCCGCCGGCAGGTGTATATCGCGTAGCGGCAGCGACTCCGGCGGCATCAGGCCACATCCCCGGTATCCGAATCGAACGGATTCAGGCCCCGCATCAGCAAGGTCAGGGGCGGGTCGCCGGTGCTCGCCGTGATCAGGCGGGCGCGACACTTTCTGCTCAGGGCTTGCAGGTCCTGTCGTCTTCGCGCGAAGCGCTGGCGGTATTCCTCGCTGAAGCCTCTGTCCGTGCTGTCGAGCTCCGTGACGCGCTGGCCATCGCCGATGCGATAATGGCCCGGTGGCGGCAGCTCGGCCTCGAGCGGATCGCTGATGGCGATGAGGATCAGATCGGTATGCCGCGAAAGCTGTATCAGCGCCGCCGTGGCCTCGGCATCCAGGCCCCGAAAATCACTGATGATGGCGATCAGGCTGCCGGGATGCGCCACCCGCCGCAGGCGCTGAAAGGCCGATGCCAGGCTGGGTGGCTGTTTGCCGGCAGCCTGCCGCCGGCCGTATCGCTGCAATTGCCTCAGCAACTGCAGGACCGCCTTGCGGCCACGCCGGGGTCGATATTCATGCACCCCGGAGGCGCTGATGAACTGAGCGCCGATACGGTCGCCATGTCGATCGGCGCTCCAGGCCAGCAGGGCCGCCAGCTGGCTGGCCAATACCGACTTGAAGCGTCCACGGGTGGCGAAGAACATCGCCGGGCGATAGTCCACGGCGATGATCACGGGGCGCTCGCGTTCCTCCCTGAACAGCTTGGTATAGGCCCGTCCGGTACGCGCGGTGACCCGCCAGTCGAGATGGCGGGTGTCGTCTCCTGGGGAGTAGGGACGGGATTCATCGTACTCCATGCCGCGGCCACGCAGGCGCGATTGATACTGGCCACCGCTGCTGGCACGAATGCGGCCGACCCGGAGGGGCAGCAGATGGGCGCTGTGATGGAACCGCACCAGGGTGGCCAGATCCACTTCGGTGGCCTGCTCGACCGTGACATGGCCGACGTCCTGGTGACGCGCGCGGAGGGCCTGGCGGATACGGCTCAGCATCTATGCGATTGTGCGCGGCGCCGTCTCAGGGCACGGCGATACGGGCCAGCAATTCATCGATGAAGGTGTCCGGGGTGACGCCATCGGCCTCGGCCTCGTAGTTCAGGATCACGCGATGGCGGAGGATATCGTGAGCCAGATCCTGTATGTCCTCCGGGGTGACGAAGTCACGCCCGCCGAGCCAGGCGCGGGCGCGGGCGCTGCGGTCCAGACCGATACTGGCGCGAGGGCTGGCGCCATAGTCACACCAGCGCGCCAGATTGTCACCGTAGGCGCCGGGATTGCGGGTTGCAAGCACGATCTCCAGCAGATACTGCTCCAGTGCCGGGGCCATGTGGATCGCCAGTACCTCCTGGCGGGCCGCGAAGAGTTCCGCCTGCCGCACCGGCTTGCTGGCGGTGGCCTGACGATGTTCGGTACGGGCTTCGTCACGCGCCAGGTGCAGGATTTCCTGTTCATGCACGGGATCCGGATAGTCGATGCGCACATGCATCAGGAAACGATCCAGCTGGGCCTCGGGCAGCGGGTAGGTGCCTTCCTGCTCGATGGGGTTCTGGGTCGCCATGACCAGGAACAGTTGTGGCAGGGTATAGGTTTCACGACCGACCGTGATCTGGCGTTCGGCCATGGCCTCCAGCAGGGCCGACTGGACCTTGGCGGGAGAGCGGTTGATCTCGTCGGCCAGGATCAGGTTATGGAACAGCGGACCCTGCTGGAAGACGAAGGAGCCGTCCTGGGGGCGATAGACCTCGGTGCCGGTCAGATCCGCCGGCAGCAGGTCCGGGGTGAATTGCACGCGGTGAAAATCTCCTTCGAGGCCCTGGCTGAGGACATTGATGGCACGGGTCTTGGCCAGGCCCGGCGCGCCTTCGACCAACAGGTGCCCGTCACACAGCAGGGCGATCAGCATGCGTTCGAGCAGATGTTCCTGGCCGATGATCTGGGTGGCGATATGCGCCTGCAGATCGCGCAGCCGCTGTTGCAGTCCACTGTTCCGCGCCGGCTGCGCGATGGTGCTCGGGGTGTCTTCACTCATGCTGGGTTCTTTGTCCGCGGTGATCGCGCGTGATGAGACGTTGCCTGCGCATGGGAGTTCCCCCCTTCAGTGAGCGAGCCAGGGATTATATGTATAAAACACATTATGTATATTCAATAACTAATTGTATTAATGACCAATATTTTGCTTGTCCGACCCACCCCCGCGGGGTGGCGCGCGATCCTTGTTGGTGCCCGGCGACATTTTAGCGGCAAGTCCGTGCCGCTGTCCCCGCTCATTGGGCCAGACCCGGGTCTCAGGCCGCAAATATTATATTAATATCATTCGTTTATAAAATATGGATCGGCAATTGCACTATCCAGGTCGATGGTCTGAACCATGCCCGGCGGTTCCCCTGCCGCAGGACATGGCGGATGTCTAGCCGATGACCCCCTCCAGTCGCCCTTTCCCCGGGGCGACCATCAGTCGGTGAACCACATCCAGTATAAAAACAAGACTGTGGATCGAGTATTACACCCCGCCTTGGGCGGGGTTTTTCTTGGTGCGCCCCGCTCAGTTATCGGACTGCAGCTCCAGTACGACCTTGACGATACCCGGGTCGTCCGGGTTGCGGGACTGCCGGAAACCCAGGGTCTCGCACAGGTGCAGCATGGCGCCGTTTTCAGACAGGACATCGCCGTGGATCTCCCTGATGCCGCGTTTTCGGGCATAGCCGATGATGCGCTTCATCAGCAGGATCCCCAGTCCCTGGCCGGACATGTCGCCACGCACCAGCACCGCATATTCGGCGCGTTCATTGTCCGGATCGGCGTTGATGGTCACCACGCCGTAGATCGGGGTTTCCCCGGGGATGCCATGCTCGGTGAGGATCAGGGACATCTCGCGGTCGTAGTCGATCTGGGTAAAGCGCGCCGCCATCATATGCGACATGGTCTTCATCGGGATAAAAAAGCGCAGGCGGATCTCCTCCGGGGTCAGGCGGGCGAAGGTTTCCTGTAGTTTGGGCTCGTCCTCGGGCAGTATGGGGCGCAGGAACAATTTCTCGCCACGACGGGTGCTGATGGTCTCTTCGAGGTCCTTGGGATAGGGGCGGATGGCCAGCCGGGCGCTGCCGTCGCCGTTGGCCTTTTGCACCCGGATACGGGCATCCAGGCCCATCACTCCGTATTCATCGGCCAGCAGCGGGTTGATGTCCAGCTCGATGATCTCGGGGAAGTCGGTGACCAGCTGGGCGATCTTGATCAGGGTCAGGGCGATGGCCTCGAGATTGGCGCCGGGTTGACCCCGGAAGCCCTGGAGCAGCTTGAAGATGCGTGTGCGGCTGATGACCTCGTGTGCCAGATGCATGTTCATCGGTGGCAGGCCCAGGCTCTTGTCATCCATGACCTCGACGGCCGTGCCACCGGCGCCAAACAGGATCACGGGGCCGAACTGGAGGTCGTTGATCACGCCGGCGATCAATTCATAGGCCCCGGGTCTCCGGACCATGGTGGAGACCGTGAAACCCTCGATGCGGGCCTCGGGATATTTTTCCTGGATACGCGCCAGCATGGCTTCGGCGCTGTCACGCACAGCGGCCGGACCGTTCAGGTTCAGGGCCACGCCCCCGATATCCGACTTGTGGGTGATGTCGGGAGACAGGATCTTCAGGGCGATGGCGCCACCCAGTTCGGCGGCTACCGCCGCCGCTCCGGCCGGATCCGGCGCGGTGCGGGTGGCGACCACCGGGATCGCGTAGGCCGACAGCACCTGCTTGGCCTCGGGCTCGCTGAGCCAGTCGCGTTGTTCATCCAGCACCTGGTCGATCAGGCCGCGCACGCAGGCCTTGTCCGGTTCGAATTCCTCGGGGATCGAGGGCGGGGTCTCCATCAGCAGGGTCTGGCTGCGCTGGTACCTGACCATATACATAAAGGCGCGTACCGCCTGGCCAGGGGTGTAGTAGCTGGGGATGCCATGCCGGGAGAGTAACTGGCGGGCCTCCTCGGCGGCCTCGTCGCCGACCCAGCCGGTCAACAGCGCGGGTCGGCGATGCCCGCTACCGACGTCGATCACCGCCTGGGCCGCCTCGGTGCCGGAGGCGATGGCGGTGGGGCAGTTCAGCACCAGCACGGCATCGATGTTCTGGTCCTGCATCAGCGCCCCCAGGGCATCGGCATAGCGTTTGCCGGGTGCGTCGCCGATGATGTCGACCGGATTGCCATGCGACCAGGTCGGCGGCAGCACGGCGTCGAGGCGTTCGATGGTGGTCTCATCCAGACGCGCCAGCCGACCCCCATCATCGATCAGGGCATCGGTGGCCAGCACGCCGATGCCGCCGCCGTTGGTCAGGATCGCCAGCCGGTCCCCCCTGGGGGGATTGGCCATCGCCAGCACCTCGACCGCGTCGAAGACCTCGATCAGGCTGGTCACCCGCAGCATGCCGGCGCGCCGGAACACCGCGTCATAGACTGCATCGATGCCGGCGAGGGCGCCGGTGTGCGAGGCCGCCGCGCGCGCGCCCTCGGCGTGTCTCCCGGCCTTGACCACCACCACCGGCTTCATGCGCGCGGCGGCGCGGCCGGCGGAAAGGAATTTGCGCGCATCCTTGACCGATTCGATATACAGCATGATGGCCGAGGTGCCCGGATCATTGGCCAGGTAGTCGAGCATATCGCCGAAATCCACGTCCGCCATGCCCCCCAGCGAGATCAGGTGGGAGAAGCCGATACTGCGGGAATAGGCCCAGTCCGCCACCGAGGTGACGATGGCCCCGGACTGGGCGGCGAAGGCCAGTTTTCCCGGGTGGGGGTTGAGATGGCAGAAACTGGCGTTCAGACCCAGCGAGGGCACCATGACGCCCAGGCAATTGGGACCGATAATGCGCAGCAGATAGGGTTTGGCCGCATCCAGCATGGCCTGCTGCAGGTCCTTGCCATGCGGATCCCGGCTCTCGCCGAAACCGGCGCTGATGACGATGGCCGCGCGCGTGCCACGCTTGCCCAGATCATCGATGATCCCAGGGACGCTGTCCGCCGGCGTGCTGATCACCGCCAGATCGGGGGTGATGGGCAGGCTGTCGACATCCGCATAGGTCAGCACGCCTTCGATGGCCTTGTGTTTCGGGTTGACCGGCATCACCGGGCCGTCGAAACCGGCATTGAACAGATTACGCGCCAGTACCGCGCCCACGGATTGTGGCCTTTTGCTGGCGCCGATCAGCGCGATGGAACGGGGTTTGAACAGGCAGTCAAGATTGCGTATGGTCATTCCTGAATGCTCCGTAAGCAGGGATACTGGAGTCTGTCGGATTTGGGACTGATTGACTGCGGGAAAGGCCTTTTGGCCAGATTTCCCGCTCATTCTCGTTAAATGGGCTCACTATTCGCCTCAAATGACCAAAAAATCGGGCGCTTGTGTGTTCCCGCGCCACCATCGCCTGGATCCGACAGGCTCCTGGGCATTAGAACATGTTGTGCGGCGCAATAAAACCATCCCGCCGGTGATGCGAAGGGTCCCGGCA
>CAZDOC010000027.1:0-31530 GCA_964506945.1 uncultured Gammaproteobacteria bacterium | reverse complement strand
CCTGCTGCCATATCGGTACGACGGGTGCTATGCTTGCGCGTAGCGCCCTTTTTTGTGTCTGCTGCCCATGCTTGAGGCCCTGTCCATCAATGCCTGTTTCATCTCCCCCGTGGGACCGCTGGGGATCTGCGTGCGTCAGGGGGCGTTGCGGGCCATCCGCTATCTGCGCCAGGCGCGGACCGATCACCCGGATAGGGATGCCCAGGTCTATGAACGCATGCTGGCCACCTATTTCCAGGATCCCCATGGGCTACGGCCGGCCGATTTCGATCCGCAGGGAACCCCCTTTCAGCGGCGGGTATGGAAGGCCCTCTGCGAGATCCCGGCCGGTCAGGTATGCCGCTATGGGGAGTTGGCCCGCCGCCTGGGGAGTGGCCCGCGCGCCGTCGGGAATGCCTGCCGCGCCAACCCGATACCCATCCTGATCCCCTGTCACAGGGTGGTCGCGGCCCGGGATTCCGGTGGTTACATGGGGGCGAAGGCGGAGGCTGTGGCCATCAAGGACTGGCTGCTGGCCCATGAACGGCGGCATTGAGCCCGAAGCCGGGATCGCCGCATCCGAGCGGGCGCTGATCGAAGGTTTCCTCGACGCCTTGTGGATGGAACGCGGCCTGAGTCGGAATACCCTGCTGGCCTATCGTTCGGATCTCATGCTCTTCGCCCGTTTTCTGACCATCCGGGGGGGCTTGCTCGCCGAGGTTCAGCGGGAGGCGCTGCTGGACTTCCTGGCGACCCGCGCGCGGGGCTCCATCCGCACCCAGGCCCGGCGCCTGTCCAGTTTGCGCGCCTTTTATCAGTACCTGAACCGGGAGGGACTCAGGGCCACGGACCCCAGTTGCGGTATCGAGAGTCCACGCCTGGGACGTTTGCTGCCGGTGAGTCTGAGCGAGGTCGAGGTCGAGTCCCTGCTGGCGGCCCCACGAGCGGATACCCCCCTGGGCCTGCGGGATCGCTGTATGCTGGAGTGCCTCTACGCGACCGGTCTGCGGGTTTCGGAACTGGTTGGTCTGGAAGTGGGGCAGGTGAACATGCGCCAGGGGGTCGTGCGGGTGCTGGGCAAGGGCGGCAAGGAACGCCTGGTGCCACTGGGTGAGGAGGCGCTGGACTGGCTGCAGCGCTATATGACCCGGGGTCGGGCGGTGATCCTCGGCCGGCATGCGACCACGGCCCTGTTCGTGACCTCCCGGGGCGCGGGCATGACCCGCCAGGCATTCTGGTACAATATCCGCCGTCATGCCCGCTCGGCAGGGATCGTCAAACCTCTGTCCCCGCATACCCTGCGGCATGCCTTTGCCACGCATCTGCTGAACCATGGCGCCGATCTGCGCGTGGTGCAATTGTTGCTGGGGCACAGCGATATCTCCACGACCCAGATATACACTCATGTCGCCAGCGCGCGCTTGCAGGAGTTGCACGCCCGTCATCATCCCCGTGGCTAGACCCCGCCGGAAAAGACAGGCCGAGCGTCTGCGTGTTCATCGGCATCCGCACTGGCCGGGGCCACCGCCAGCACCTCTTCCGGGGTGGTGATCCCGGCGGCGATCTTCAGTGCTCCGCTCAGACGCAGCGTCTTCATGCCTGCGCGCAGGGCCAGCTCACGTAGCATCGCGGTTTCGACGCCAGGACCGATGGCGTGCCGCAAGTCTTTGTCCAGACACAGAAACTCATAGATCCCCGTACGCCCCAGATAGCCCGTGTGTCGGCATTCATCGCAACCGGTGGGATGGAATATCCGCTTCGGCCGGGCGATGTCCGCGGGCCGGGTCAGGGCCCGCCAGACGCCTGGATCGATCTCGCCGGGTCGCTTGCAATCCGGGCACAGGATACGCACCAGGCGCTGTGCCACCACCCCCTGCAGGGTGGCGCTGATCAGATAGGGTTCGATGCCGATATCCAGCAGGCGGGTGATGGCCGAGGGCGCGTCATTGGTATGCAGGGTGGAAAGCACCAGATGACCGGTCAGCGCCGCCTGGATCGCGATCTCGGCCGGGGCGCGGTCCCGGATCTCGCCGATCATGATGATGTCGGGATCCTGGCGCAGCAGGGTACGGATCCCGCTGGCGAAATCCACATCGATCTGGGTCTGTACCTGCATCTGGTTGAACTGTTCCTCGACCATCTCGATGGGGTCTTCGATCGTGCAGATATTGACCTCGGGCCGCGCCAGGCTGCGCAGGGCCGAATACAGGGTGGTGGTCTTGCCGGAGCCGGTGGGGCCGGTGACCAGGATGATCCCGTTGGGGCTGTGGGTCATGCGTTCCCAGAGCTGGTGGTCGTGCCGGCTCAGGCCCAGATCGGCGAAGCCCTGCCTGAGTACATTGGGATCGAAGATGCGCAGGACCATCTTTTCGCCAAAGGCCGTAGGCATCGTGGACAGGCGCAGTTCCATCTCGTCACCGGCCGGAGAGCGTGTCTTGAGGCGCCCATCCTGGGGCCGGCGGCGGTCGGTGACATCCATGCGGCCCAGGGATTTCAGGCGGCTGGTGATCGCCCCCAGCACGGCGGTGGGGACATCATTGACCTCGTGCAATACGCCATCGATACGAAAGCGGATATGACTGCGCTCGCGACGCGGCTCCAGGTGGATATCACTGGCGCGCTGCTCGTAGGCATATTGCAGCAGCCAGTCGACGATATGCACGATATGCTGGTCGTTGGCATCCGGTTCACCCCCGCGGCCGAGTTCGGTGAGTTGTTCGAAATTCTGTACCGCGGACAGTTCGCTGGTGCCCTTGTTGCGCGCGGCGCCGAAGATGGAGCGACTGAGGCCGTAGAATTCATTCTGGTAGCGGGCGATATCCAGCGGACTGGCGAGCAGACGCCGGATACGGCGCTGCAGGATACGGGAAAGCTCGGGGACCCAGTCATCGATCCAGGGTTCCGCGGTGGCCACGGTCAGGACCTGTTCGCTGACTTCGATGGGCAGGAAACAGAAGCGGCTGGCATAGGCCTGGGACACGGTTCCGGTGACCGCCTCGGCATCGATGCGCAGTGGGTCGATACGGACGTACTCCATATCGCAGCTCTCCGCCAGCCAGCGGGTGAGATACTCCAGGGTCAGGGGCGGATGGGGTGGCAGGGCCGATTGCCAGCCCTGTTCACTGATGCGGACCAGGGGATGGTGTTCCTCCTCGCCGCCGTGGTCGATGCGGCTGAGCCGTTGCTGTTGGGTGGGGCTGATGAGACCGCTTTCCAGCAGCCCGGCGAGGCAGGTCCCCAGTTCCAGACGCTGCCCTGGTTTCATGCTCTTGAAACTTGCCAGCATGTCTCAGTCGTCGTCTTGTGGGCTGCCGGCCACGATGCGGTCCGTGGCGCGCGACAGACGCTCTATCAGCGTGTGCAGGAAGAGCTTGTGGAAGCGTAGCTGGCAGTTCACCGACACACGCTCGATCAGGGGCGCCTGCACCTTCATGATGGCGACATCGGTAATGGCCTGAATGGTGGCGCTACGCTGTTTGCCGGAGACGAAACCCATCTCCCCAAAGCAGTCACCCTGCTCCAGGGCATCCAGATAACAGTGATTCTTGCGCACCTCGACCTTGCCATCGATGATGATATAGAAGGATTTGTCCACCTCGCCCTCCAGGACGATATCCTCACCGGCGGGTATGTGCTGCCAGGTGCTGGCATTGATCAGTTCCCAGATCTCCGTGTCGGTAAAGTCACGGAAGAAATCCAGGCAGCGGGTGGCATCGAATTTTTCCTGGCGGGTGATGTCCAGCACCGGCTGATCCAGGAAATCGAATACCAGGCTGAGATCGCCGGCCAGATCCAGTCCGGTCTTGTAACGCTTGTGTATGTCCTTGGCCAGCGCGCGTTCGAGGATACGGTCGAGCACCTCCGGGACCCCGGCGCGCAGTTCATGCGCCCGGGCCGGTTTGCTGTTGAGGATACGGTGGTTGATCGCTTGCAGATTGTCGGCCTCATAGGGGTGCCGGCCGGTCAGCAGTTCATACATGACGATACCCAGGGAGAACAGATCGCTGGGTCCACGGACCTCTTCATGACGGATCTGCTCGGGTGACATATACAGCGGCGAGCCCAGATGGCCCAGCTGATCCCCCTCCGCAAGGTCCGGCAAGAGGGCGATGCCGAAATCGCTGAGTTTCACCTCCTTGTGCTCGGTCAGGAGGATATTCGAGGGTTTGATATCGCGGTGGATCACGCCTTTCTTGTGAGCGAAATCCAGCGCCGCGGCGCACTTGTAGATGATGCGCACGACATCCTCGATAGGCAGCAGGTGGCGGGCGTCACAATAGTGCGCCAGGGTCTTTTCACCATGGATGTACTCCATGATGATGTAGTAGATACTGCCATCGACACCGGCATCGAAGATGGCGGTGATATTGGGATGTTTGAGCATGCCCGCGGCCTGGGCTTCGTTGAAGAACATTTTCTGGTACACGGCCCGGTGCCGTTTGACCTCGGGTTGCTCGATATCGGTCGCCTTGATGGCCACCGGGCGGTCGATGAAAGGGTCATGGCCAAGATAGACGGTGCTCAGCTTGCTGCGCCCGATCTCCCGGATCACCTGGTATTTGGCCAGGGTTTTGTCTTCGAGTGTGTGCATGTCGAGGTGTCGGCCCTGATGGCGGGATTCCTTGTCGCGTTCTCCTGGCAGTCCAGATGCGGGGGCCCGCGGCCCCGTCGATCGCATGCATACGGATGCCCTGGCCGGATTTCATTATAGGCGGCGGCCATCAAATGTCTATTTGTGTGGATCCGTGAAGGGCTTGAGCGCGATTGAACGATTGAACGTAATCATGGCTTCACGGTCCCTGTAGTATACTTGGGCATGGGCGCACGGGGCCCGTGTGGGTCCTGGTTTCAATTCCGGAGAGTGTGAATGCAAAAGTCATTGAAGAATATCCTGTTCCTTGGTCTGTGCCTGGCGCTGGTGATGCCCGCGAGCGCGGAGGAATCCCTGAAGGAACGTCTGGGCAAGGCCCTGGCCACGGTATTGCCGGATACGTCGATAACCGAGGTCAGGCCTACCGGCATAGACGGTCTGTACGAGGTGATGATCGGTCCCGAGGTCCTGTACATGAGCGCGGATGGCCGCTATGTGTTCCGCGGGGATCTCTATGATCTGAAGAGCCGCGCCAATCTCAGCGCCGGCACCCGCGCCAAGGCCAGGATCTCGGCCTTCGACGAACTGGGGGTCGGGAATATGATCGAATTCGCGCCCGAGGATGAGACCAAGCACGTACTCTATGTCTACACCGATATCGATTGCGCCTATTGTCGCAAGTTTCACAAGCAGGTGGGGGAGCTGAACCGCGCCGGTATCGCGGTGCGCTATCTGGCCTATCCCCGCGCCGGCCTGGGATCCAAGTCCTACAAGAAGTTCGTTACCGTGATGTGTTCCGCGGATCGCAAGGCGGCCCTGACCCAGGCCAAACTGGGTGTGGCGATGGCGGAAAAGACCTGCGACAACCCGGTGGCGAGGGAATACAAGCTGGGTAACGCCATGGGCGTCAAGGGTACTCCGACCCTGATCACCGAGGATGGAAGAGAACTCGGTGGTTATATCCCTGCCGCCAATCTCATCCAGATGTTCAAGGGCAACATGTAGGACTGAGCGGCCGCGGGCATGGGACGCTTGCCGGCCCCATCCCCGGCACGCGGATGCAAGCCTCTGCCCGGTATGCGCAGGCGCATGCCTGGGCCAGAGGCCTCACAGGGGTTCATCAGTCCCTGAGCATGGCGTCCAGCTGATCGATCAACTCGGCCCAGTCGGCGTCTTCTTCCAGTTCCTCCTTCAAAAACGCGGCCTGGGACTCGTTCCAGAATTCCGCTTCAGCCAGTGACGTGCCAACCGGGATGCCCCGGTGGCGCTGGATGAACTCGCGGATCTCTTCGTCGCCGGCGGGCAGGCCGAGCTGCTGGAAGAGGTCGCTGAGCTGATGCATTGCGGTGTCCATGGTGTCTCCTTGTGGTTCAGGGGTGTCGATTCGCGTTTTCGGCTGCCGGTAACTGCAGCCCCTGCAGTTCGACCAGGCGCGCGATGGTGATATTGCCGTCTTTTTCCCGGTGTTCCACCCGCACCGGCAGATAGTCCAGCGCGGGTGCGCACCACAGGGTGGTCATGCGCTTGCTGTTGGCCTTCTTCCGTTGCAGGCGAATGGCGCGCACCTTCCCCAGGGGTGTGTCCAGTATTTCCTCGGCCTGCATCTCGATGACATAGACTTTCATGCGGCCGCCATCGGCAATCTGGTAGCGCAGGCGGGTCTTGCCCTGGCGCAGATGCCGCATCAGCGCGATCTGATAGACCAGCTTGTCCAGCACCCCGGGGACCGTCTGCATGCGCCAGTGATGCCTGCCCAGGGAATTGGTGATGACCGAATTATCCCAGTCGAAAATGACCCTGACCCGGCGCTCCTTTTTACCCCCCCGATGTTCATAGGAATACTCCAGTGGCCGGATCTCACCGGCATGGATCCGGAACAGGCTGAACTCCTCGATATGGTCGTGGCGGAAGATCCTGGCCAGGCCGGTGGGATAACTCCTCGATGAGAAACGGTAGCTGCCGTTCACTTCACGGGTGAAGTTGCGTTCCATCCTGCCGAGGGTCAGACCCTTGCTGTGCAGGGTGTAGGTGGCGCTGAAAAAGGCGGGCAGATCCGTGTCCGTACCGGTAGCCATGGCGGCAGGCCGGACACCCAGGGACATGCATAAAACAATAATGGGGAACGGATTAAACTTCATGGGCCTATGATAAGATCGCCGTATTGCCTCTATTGGACAGCGGATAAGGATATCGGGTTCATGCTGGTGCCGATGATCCGGCGAAAACGATGCCCGTGATCATCCACAAGCGCCCATTATGCCCGAAATCGACACACTATCTATGACACAAGTCGCACACGTTTTTGATACCGCAAGGGTACTGGTCGTCGGTGATCTGATCCTGGATCGCTACTGGTCTGGACAGACCGGCAGGATCTCGCCGGAGGCGCCGGTGCCGGTGGTACATGTTTCTGAATGCGAGGATAGGCCTGGCGGGGCCGGCAACGTGGCCCTGAATATATCCAGCCTGGGGGGCCGTGTCTCCCTGCTGGGGGTGACCGGGAAGGACGCGGCCGCCGACAGCCTGCGCCGGATGCTGGAAGACCACGGCGTGGACTGCCGCTTTCGCCAGCGTGCGGATATCTCCACGATCACCAAGCTGCGTGTCCTCAGCCAGCATCAGCAGTTGATACGCCTGGATTTCGAGGACCATTACCTCCAGCCCTCGGACGAGACCTTCCTGTCCGCCTTCAGGGAGGCCCTGGCGGAAGTCAATGTGGTGGTGCTGTCGGATTATGCCAAGGGCTGCCTGGCCGGAATCGAGGTGCTGATCCACGAGGCCCGGGCCGCGGGTTGCCGGGTCCTGGTGGATCCCAAGGGGGAGGATTTCGGGCGTTACCGTGGCGCCAGCATCATCACGCCCAATCTGCGTGAATTCGAGGCTGTCGTCGGGCCTTGCGCGGATACCGGGGCGATCGTCGACAAGGCCCGGGAACTGTGTGGAACGCTGGACCTGGGGGCCCTGCTGGTGACCCGTGGCGAGCAGGGCATGAGCCTGATCAGCCGGGACGGGGCGGCCGAGCATCTGCCGGCGCGGGCCCGTGAGGTCTATGATGTCACCGGTGCCGGTGACACGGTAATCGGGGTGCTGGCGGCGGCGCTGTCAATGGGCAACAGCATCCTGCAGGCCACCGCCCTGGCCAATCTGGCCGCCAGCCTGGTGGTCGGCAAGCTGGGCGCGGCCAGCGTCGATGTGGTGGAGCTGAATACCGCCCTGCATGAACAGCAGGGCGGGCAATACGGCATCCTGGACGAGGCGGAGCTGATCACGGCGGTGCGCGCGGCGCACCTGCGGGGTGAGCGCGTGGTCATGACCAATGGTTGCTTCGATATCCTGCATGCCGGTCATGTCCGTTACCTGCGCCAGGCCCGGGAACTGGGTGATCGCCTGATCGTGGCGCTCAACGATGATGACTCCGTGGGGCGGCTCAAGGGCGATGGCCGGCCGATCAACCGGCTGGCGCAGCGCATGGAAGTGGTGGAGGCCCTGGCCTGCGTGGACTGGGTGGTCTCCTTTGGCGAGGATACCCCGGCGCGTCTGATCCAGGCGGTGCTGCCGGATGTGCTGGTCAAGGGGGGTGATTACGATCCGGACAGCATCGCTGGTGGCGCGGCCGTGCGGGCGGCGGGCGGACGGGTCGTGGTGCTGGATTATCATGCCGATCACTCCACCAGCGCCATCATCGCCGCGGCCCATGCCAGCCAGGAACGGGAGCAGCAGGAGCCATGATCATCGTCACCGGCGGCGCCGGCTTCATCGGCAGTAATCTGGTCCGGGCCCTGAACGCGCAGGGCGAGGCCGGTATCGTGGTCGTGGACAATCTGAGCGATGGCGCCAAGTTCACCAATCTGGCCGACTGCGAGGTCGCGGACTACTTCGACAAGGAGGACTTCCTAGAACAGATAGAATACGGCACCGCCATGCCGGATCGGATCCGCGCGGTTTTCCACATGGGGGCCTGTTCCAGCACCACCGAGTGGGACGGGCGCTACATGATGCGCAATAACTTCAGTTACTCCAAGGCCCTGCTGCACTATTGCCAGGACCGCGACATCCCCTTCATCTATGCCTCCAGCGCCGCCGTCTATGGCGCCGGACAGGACTTCCGTGAACATCGTGAGCTGGAACGGCCACTGAACGTCTATGGCTATTCCAAGTTCCTGTTCGATCAATATGTACGCCGGCGTCTTGGGGGATCGAGCCAGATTGCCGGTATGCGTTTCTTCAATGTCTATGGTCCCCGAGAGCAGCACAAGGGCGGCATGGCCAGTGTGGCCTGGCATTTCCACCAGCAGCTCCAGGATGGCGGCGAACTGCGCCTGTTCCAGGGCGCGGACGGCTACGCCGATGGCGAACAGCGGCGTGATTTCGTCTATGTCGGCGATGTGGTGAAGGTCATGCTGTGGTTCCTGCGCCATCCGCGCCTCAGCGGCATCTTCAACCTCGGCAGCGGCCGCAGCCAGACCTTCAATGAGGTGGCCAGGGCCGTGATCGACTGGCATGGACGGGGCGAGATCCGCTACATCCCCTTTCCCGATACCCTCAAGGGTCGCTATCAGAGCTATACCCAGGCGGATCTCACCGCCTTGCGCGAGGCCGGCTACAAGGAGGATTTCCTGTCCGTGGAGGCGGGTGTGAAGCATTATCTGGATAGCCTGCGGCGAGCGTGACACACGCTGCGGGAAATCCTCCGATGCGCCTCCTCTACAGCCTCTGCCTCTACCTGTTGACCCCGCTGGCCCTGTTGCGGCTCGTCTGGCTGGGCCGGCACAATCCCGCTTATCGCCAGCGCTGGTCCGAGCGTTTCGGCTTCATCGATCCCGGTGCCATGGGCGCCGCGCCACTGTGGCTGCATGCCGTCTCCGTCGGCGAGGTGCGGGCTGCGGAGCCCTTGGTGAGAAAACTGCACGCCCAGTTCCCGGGCCTGCCCATCTGGATCACCACCACCACCCCCACCGGGGCCGCCACGGTCGAGCGTCTGTTCGGCGCGCAGGTGGGGCATAGCTATGTCCCCTATGATCTGCCGGGATCGCTGGCGCGTTTCCTCGGACGCCTGCAGCCACGCCTGGTGGTGATCATGGAAACCGAACTCTGGCCCAACCTGCTTGCCGCATGTTCCCGCGGGCGGATACCCGTGCTGCTGGCGAATGTGCGCCTGTCGGCGCGATCGGCGACGGGTTATCGCCGTATCGCCAGGCTGACGCGTGACATGCTTGGCCAGGTCAGCGTCATGGCGGTACAGACGCCTGAGGATGCCATGCGTCTGCGGGAACTCGGGGCCCCGGCGGCGGGCATGCAGGTCACGGGTTCGATGAAATTCGATATCCGCCTGCCCCCCGGGATCCATGAACAGGGAGAGGCCCTGCGCCGGGTGCTGGGCAGCAACCGGCCCGTATGGATCGCCGCCAGTACCCATGCGGGGGAGGAGACACAGGTCCTGGAGGCCCACGCCCGGTTGCGCCGGAGCCTGCCGCAGGCCCTGCTGGTCCTGGTGCCCAGGCATCCCGAGCGTTGCGATCAGGTCGCGGCCCTGTGCCGGGAGCGGGATTTCGTCACGGTTCGGCGCAGCGACGACCTGCCATGCGACCAGAGCTGTGCCGTGTACCTGGTCGACACCATGGGGGAGTTGCCCATCTGTTACGCTGCCTCTGAGATTGCCTTCATCGGTGGCAGCCTGGTGCCGACCGGAGGACATAACATGCTCGAGGCCTCGGCCCTGGGTGTGCCAGTCATCAGCGGTCCGCAGGTATTCAATTTTACCGAGATATTCCGTCTGCTGTGCGAGGCGGGGGCCGCCAGTCGTGTTGCCGACGCCGCTGAACTGAGTGAACGCCTGGAGCGGTTGTTCGCGGATGCCGAGGCCCGCGAACAGGCGGGTGCGGCGGGCCTGAAGCTGGTGCGGGACAATAGCGGCGCCGTCGATCGGGTGATGGCGCTGCTGAAGCCGCTGCTGAACGCCCGCGATCCGCTGCCAGGTTCACAGGCACACGATGAGGGTGGTCCCGGTTAGGATGGCGCTGATTGCCTCACCCGGGATTGCCGGGGCATCACCCGCGATATCCCGGGCCCGGCCTGCGTCAGGACCATTCCCTGTCAGTCGCCCGGAGGCAGATCCCGTCGGCAGGCGAAGGTCTCGCGGGCCAGGTGAATTCGCGCGATGATCAGATCCAGGATCAGCCTCACGCGGCGGTCGAGCAGGCTCCCGGGGCGGTAATCCGCGGGGGCGTAATAGTCCACGCGATCGGCGCGCAGCAGCTTCCTGCACACCCCGATGGTCTTGTTGTTGCGCGGCTTGTGCACGGCGATGGCAAAGCCGCCATTCTTCTTGGTCACGGTCATGCAGGGCACATCGGTCAGGCCATCGCCGATGTAGAGCATATTGGCGAACGGGATGCGGCGTTCGGCCTCGGGCATGTACTCGTTGATGGTCTCGCTGATCTCCTCGCGGCCCTTGTTGATGCGAAACAGGTACTGGGTCTTGTTGGTATCGTTGATCACGACCTTGGGGAAGGTGGCGACGCCGTGATGGTCGAAAAAATACTCCGAGGCATAGATGCGGCTGAAATGGTCGCGAATGCGGGTGCCCTCCAGGATCTCGCGCAGCCCTGCCGAGATGATGAAATGCTCGACCTTCACACTGCCCTGTGAATGTTCCCCGATGTAGTCATTGATGCGGCCAAACCACTCATCGACCCCCGGGAAGTAGTCGATTCGCGGCGCCAGCGCGCACAGATCCTGCGGGCTCAGGTGCTGTCGGGCCTGTTCTATCCTCTCCACCATCAGACGCATGTAGGTCAGCATCGGATCGGCGGACTCGCGCACGACCTCCTCGTCCACCTCTTGCCAGAAACGCCTGGCGCTCATGCCGATCTTTGGCAGTACGGTATATTCCTGCATCGGCTGGGGGGTCAGTGTGCCATCGAAGTCATAGACTATGGCGATGATGTTCTGGGTAAAGCGGTTCATGTGGATGCGGATTTCCTGGCGGCCATGTGGCGGGCAGCGTGGATGCATCCAGCACCTGCCCGCAGACGGGTATTGGCGGCATCGAGACATGCCTGGCCGATATCCCCCGGGATCGCCCGCATGCGTTCAATGAGGCCTGTCTGATCGCAGGGGTGGGCTCGCGGTCCGGTAACCCGCGAGCCTGTCAGATCTCAATCGGTTTGCCCTCGCTGTAGCGCATCCAGCCCTTGACGATGCGGTAGATCACCCAGATCGTCGTGACCAGCATGATCAGCATGCCGATGAACAGGATCCAGGTAAGGACGCCAATGAAGCCCCCCAGCAGGCCGAACCAGAAGGTCTTGATCTGCCAGTCGAAGTGAGATTCCAGCCAGGTTCCGCGAACCTCCTCCCGTTTCAGATAGTTGATTATGATAGCGGCGATGGAGCTGATCCCCCCGGTGACGAAGCCCAGGGCCTGCAGCAGATAGACCAGCCAGGTCAGCTGCCGCAGGTTGTCATCGACCGGTGTCTCCGCCGTGTCCGTGCGTTGTTCTTCCACCATGTCTCTGGTCTCCTCTTCAGCAACTGTTCGGGTCTGATGTTCCGCCTGGGTTCGTGTTCCAGGACGCCTGGCGATAGCACCAGGCTCATAACATGATAATCTTCAGTGCGACCAGATTCCAGGAAGCGTGAGCCTGGTGACGGCCGGCCGGCCGGGGCCGAGGCCGTGGACATGACGCCGCGCTGGTGGTGAACAACGGGGTCGGAAAACACGCATGGCGGCTTTTTGCCCCTATAATGGGGTTGTCCGTGAACCTGTCAGGGGACCTGCTTGACCGCGCCAACGAAGCTGCTGAAGAATCCCCTGCATCTGCTCGCTCTGGGCCTGGGCAGCGGCTGTCTGCCCCATGCGCCGGGGACATTCGGGACACTGGTGGCGATCCCGCTGTTCTTGTTGCTGCAACCACTGGCGCCCTGGACGTATGCGGGTCTGATCCTGTTGCTGTTCGTGTTCGGGATCTATCTCTGCGGTCATACGGCGCGGGCGCTGGGGGTACACGATCACCCCGGCATCGTCTGGGATGAGATCGTCGGTTATCTGCTCACCATGTTTGTCGCCCCGCCCGGGTGGTTGCCCGTGGTCCTGGGCTTCGTGCTGTTCCGCCTGTTTGACATCCTCAAACCCTGGCCCATCCGCGCCATAGATCGACAGGTCCATGGCGGCCTTGGGATCATGCTGGACGACGTGCTGGCGGGTGTCTTTGCCTGGGCCTGCCTGCAGATCCTGTTGCGATTGTTCTGAGTCAGGGCGCGGGGCTCTCTTGACAGGCAACTGATTGTATATACAATCAGCGGATGCGACAGACTCGGACATCCGGGGCGGGAGGTGCTGCGGAGGTGAAAACGGTCTGCGCCTGCTTTCAATTGCGCAAGGCCGCGCGGGCGATAACCCAGCTCTACGACGGTTATATCCATCAGGCCGGGGTGACGCCGAACCAGTTCTCCCTGCTGATGATCGTTTTCAGGGCGGGTGAACTCTCTCCCTCCGAGATGGCCAGGGCCGCCGTTTTGGACAAGACCACGCTGACCCGCAACCTGCGACTGCTGGAGCAGCAGGGGCTGCTGCTCACGGCTCCCAGTCCGACCGACCGGCGGGCCAAGCGTATCACCATCACCCCGGCGGGCATCGATACCCTGGACCGGGTGCTGCCACACTGGGAGGCCGCCCAGCAACGGATGGTCGAATACCTGGGCGAGGAGGACTTCGACCGGCTCATGGCCTCGCTGGAGCACCTGATTGCCCGGTCCCACTCATGAGCCCATCGGCGCTACCGCCAGCAGGAGATCGAGGAAGATGATGACCCTCTATGGATACCCGCGTTCACGATCCCTGCGGGCGCTATGGGCGCTGGAGGAGGCCGGGGCCGACTATCGCTATATCAGGGTGAACCTGGGCGCGGGCGAAGGACGCCGCGAGCCCTTTTTGAGCCTGAATCCGGGTGGCAAGGTGCCGGTGCTGGTGGATGGCGATCTGGTCCTGACCGAATCCATGGCCATCTGCACCTATATTGGTGATCAGGTCCCGGACAAGCTCCTGATCCCTGGCTGCGGCAGCCGGGAACGGGCCCTTTACTACAAATGGTGCAGCTTCATCGTCACCGAGCTGGAGCAGCCCCTGTGGACGATCGCCAGGCACCGCTTCATCCTCCCCAGAGACCTGCGGGTGCCCGCGGTCAAGGAGACCGCCCGGCATGAATTCGCCGTGGCCGTGGCCGTGCTGGGGAAGATGTTCCCGGGCGGGGAGTTCCTGCTTGGGGAGCGGTTCTGCATGGCCGACATCCTCCTGGTCCAGACCCTGGACTGGGCCCTGACGGCGGGCCTGGCTTGCGAGGACCCCCTGTTGCTGGACTATGTCGAAAATCTGAAACGGAGACCGGCCCTGGCGCGGGCCCTGTCCCAGGACGAGCCCGGTCCCCAGTAGCGTTTAACTTGTCAGCATCAAATCTCTGTAATATTGTGTACTTGTCATGACAATCTCTGGTGTAGTCGAGATGAGCAGGCGAACCGGATGGGTGCTGGCGCTGATACTCGCGCTGTTCAGCGCCGCGGCGAGCGCGGATATCTATAAATACGTCGACTCGCATGGGCGTGTTTTCCTTACCGACAAGCCGCCACACAAGGGTTACAGGATCCTCGTCCGCACCTGGAAGGGCTGGCGGGAGAAGTCCTACGATTATCGTGATTTCAAGCGGAATCAGCAGCGTTACCGCTCCGCCATCGCTCGTGTCGCCAGCCGCTACCGCTTGCCGGGGGCCCTGATACATGCGGTCGTCACCACCGAGTCCGCTTATGACCCCAATGCCGTCTCCCGCGCCGGCGCCGTCGGCCTGATGCAGTTGATGCCGGCCACCGCGCGCCGCTATGGTGTCAGCAACCGCAAGGACCCCATGGCCAATCTCAACGCCGGCACCCGGTATCTGCGTGATTTGTTGGGCATGTTCGACAATAACCTGGTGCTGGCCATCGCCGCCTACAATGCGGGCGAGAATGCCGTCAGGAAATACCGCAACCAGGTGCCCCCCTTCCGCGAGACCCGCCATTATGTCGACAAGGTGCTGCAGTATTATCGCAAGTACCGCAAATCACTCTAGGCTGTTGAAAAACGAGGTCTTGCACCACCTCCCTGTATCGCAGGAAGATCCGGATCGATCAGCCCTTCCCTGGGCGCGGACGATCCGTCCGGCGATGGTGTTCAGCTGTGCGCCGCCGAATCTTCCCCCGCATCCTGATTTCGCAGGACTTGAGCCAATTCCATGAGCAGCACCTCGGCCAGTTCCTGATCGGAGACGATGCAGGCGTGCTCCAGTTGGGCCGCCAGGGCCTGTATGGCGGCCAGGCGATAGACCCCGGCCAGGCCGTTTAACTGGTGCGCCAGTTCACGTGCCGGAAGCCATTGGCTCCTGGAGATCCTGCGTTGTAGCCGATCCTGCAGGGACTCCAGCTCCCGGGCCAGTTGCTGGCGTAATTCATGGCGCATCTCGGTATGCGTAACCCGTGGATACGGATCCCCTTCGCTGAGCCCCAGTACGGCATCCAGGAGTTGTTCGTCCACGGGCTTCATCAACACCCCGTTGAAACCCTCCGCCAGCAGCTCCGTATCATCCCTGGCCACCAGATCGGCCGTCAACGCAAAGATGGAGGTATGCTGGTTCATGTCGCCGGTGGCCCGGATCCTCCGGGTGCATTCACGGCCATCGATATCGGGCAGGTGCAGGTCCATCAGGATCAGGTCAAATGACTGGTTGGCGGCCAGTGCCAGGGCGGCCATGGCATTATCCGCCTCGGTGACGATCACGCCGCGGGTTTCCAGCAGGCGGATCAGGAATACGCGGTTGAGTGGATTGTCTTCCACCAGCAATACCCGCAACCGCTCCTGTCGCTGTGTCCCGGTCGTCACCACCGGGTCTTCCCCGGGGCCACGGAAATGGGAACGCAGCGCGGACTCCAGGGCGCGATGGGTCAGCGGCTTGCGCAGGCGGAGTATGGGTTGGAAGGGCGTGGTGTCCGGAACCGGGGCGATATGTCCCGCCAGGATGACCAATGCGCCGGTGTGACGCTCGCGTATGCGGCGCAGGGTTTCCATACAGGCGCCAGCCTGTTTTCGTTCGATATCCAGACCCAGCACGATCAGATGGCAGGCCGATGCGTGCCTGGATGCTTGCCGTTCCAGATCGGCAAGCGTGGCGCTGCTCACCACCTTGGTGGCGAAACACTGCAGCAGCCGGGTCGCCGCCAGGCGTGACAGCGGGTGGGCATCGAACAGCAGCGCGGTGTCTATCTCCAGGGGCCGGACGGGTGCCTGGCGGTAGGCACCGGGTTGCTGTAACAGGGAAATGCTGAAGCGGACCCGGGTCCCGCGGTCCGGCTCGCCGTGCAGTTCTATTTCACCACCCATCAGTCTGACGAGTTGCTGGCAGATCACCAGTCCCAGACCGGTGCCTCCATAGCGACGACTGATATCGCTGTCGGCCTGGGTGAATGGGCGAAACAGTTTTTCCCTGGTCTCCGACGAGATCCCGATGCCGGTATCGGTGATGCTGAAATTCAGCTGTATGCGGGCTTTGCTGTTCTGGACATGGCTGACGTCGATACGGATCTGGCCGTGATCGGTGAACTTGATGGCATTGTTGATCAGGTTCGTGAATACCTGTCCCAGACGGCAGGGATCTCCCAGCAGTTCCACCGGCAGTGATGGCGCCATGACGACCTCGACGACCAGACCTTTTTCACTGGCGCTACCGGCCAGCAGGGCCAGTACGTCATCGATACAGTCACGAAGATTGAAGGGGATGTGTTCCAGTTCTATGCTGCGGGCCTGAAGCTTGCTGTAGGTCAGGATGTCATCGATCACGGTCAGAAGGATCTTCGAGGCGCTCTGGATCACGGCGATGGCCTCCTTGCGCTGCTCTCCCTCCGGGATCTGATCGAGCATGCGGGTAAAACCGAGTATCGATGTCAACGGGGTGCGCAGTTCATGGCTCATGCGGGCCAGGAACAGGCCTTTGGCCTGATTGGCATCCTCGGCCTCGTTGCGCGCCAGGGCCAGTTCGGCGTTGCGGGTGCGCAGGTCCCGCATGGCCTGTTCAAGTTCCGCGGTGGCTGCCCGGACCTTTTCCTGTAATTGTTCATTGGATGACTGGATCCGCCGCGCCAGGTCGTTGATGCCGACCTCGAGTTCACGCAGTTCCCCGCTGGCGGTGATCTTGATGCGGGTATCGAGTCTGCCCTGCTGCAATGCCCGCAGCGCCTGCATGATCCGGGACAATGGCACGGTGACCTTGCGCGAGAGCAGCAGTGCCAGCAGGATGGCGAGGATCAGGATGGCCATGGAGATGAGGATATTGTTCAGCAGCAGCGTCAGTGCCTGTTGTCGGGCATGCTGGTCACTGAGGCCTATCATCACGCGGCCGAGCAGCTTGGGGCCGGCATTCACGGGTGCGGCGAAGGCCTGGTTGAGGGTCTCGGCATTGTCCACGTAGTTCATGCCGCGCAGATAGACCGGGGCCTGAAAATACCAGATGCCGTCCTGGCGCCATTGCAGATGGGGCAGATGCCTGAATATCGAGGTGGTTACCGCATTTCCCGCCGACACGCTCATGGAACCCCTGCGGTCGAAGATCGTCACATTGACCACGTCCTGTTGTAACAGGGCCTGGCGGGCGAGGCTCCGTTGCTGTTCCCGGTCGTTCGCGAACAGCGCCAGTTCACTGGATGCGGCCAGGGTCGTGGCGATGACCTCACCGCGTTCGCGCAGCTGGTGATCGACACTGTCCAGGGTGGTGTGTATGGACAGGGCACTCAGCAGCAGCGCCATCAGCAGCAATGGCAACAGGGTAACGGCCAGCATGAGATGGCGGATACGACGCGGCAGCAGTTTGAGCAATGGTCTCATTTCAACTCCTGCATCAGGGTCTCGATCCCCGCGCGGATACGGGTCGGGGAGGGCAGCATGATATCCAGGCTGTCAGCGGCATCGGGGTTGGTGCTGATGCTGTAGCGGCGTGGCATATGCGGCGCGGGCAGGGCATCGCCGTCGTGACGATGCCACAGTCCCACGGCTTCTGCGCTCTCGATGGCGATATCATCGATGGATGTGTACACCGCGGCCAGGGCGCCGGCCTCGACATAACGGGCGGAGAAGGCCAGCACCGGATGACGCCATTTCAGGGCCGAATAGAGTACCCAGCGGGCGGTGCCCTGATTGAACACGGCACTGTCCGGCAAGGCCAGATAGATATCGCTGTGGGCGATAATGTGATCGATCATGCGGCTGGGATTGTCCTTGCCCCTGAGCATTCCCGGCACCAGCTGGAATCTGAATGTCGAGGCGAGACGCTGCATCCGCGTCCTGAGGCCACGGGTTTGCGGGCCAAACACGGTCCCCAGGCGGCGAGCCCGGGGCGCCACCACCCTGGCCAGGGCCAGTTGCCGTATCAGGGGTTGCTGCAGATAGATGGCCCCGAGCTTGCCGCTGGCGAGGCGTTGCTGCGCCTTGGGGTGACGCCGCACATGCTCCCTGAAGGCCTCCTCGGTCACCATCACCGCGAGGATGGGCTGGGTGGATGTCTGTGACAGGGCAAAATGCAGCGCCCTGGTGCCGATGGTCAACAACAGGCCGCGTGGGTGCCTCGCCACATCCGCCGGGAAGGCCTGCCGGCTTGCCGGTGGCAGGATGCGCTTGTTGAGGGGGCGAATCTCGGCAGTGTCCAGGAATCGTTCCATGAAGCGGGCATAGATCCCTCCGTCGCCACTGGGGAGCAGCAGCAGGTCCTCGGCCAGTGCCGGTCTGATGAGCAGCAGGCAGACCCATAGGAACAGGCGCCTGCGGCGGTGGGACTTCCTGTCCATGCTTGTTCTCGTCGCTGTTAGAGGATACCCAGGCGGATCTGGAAATAGACCCGCCGTTCGAAGGCGTTGTTGTTCTGATACTCGAGATAGACCCGATTGAACAGATTCTGCACCGTGAAAGAGGCCTCGCCATCGATATGGGCCGCCCGCAGCGGGATGCCGATACGGAAATCCGTGCGGCCATACCAGTTCAGGGACTTGCCCCCCAGCCATTTGACCGGCGACATGCGGTAATAGGCCAGGGAGGTCTCGATGCCGCCGGCAAAGCGGTGGCTGCCCAGGATGCTGAAGGTATGGCGTGGAATACGGTTTTTCATGGTATTGATATCGTTTGGATTCCTGACCCGGATGCCATCGGCGTCGGCATAACTGTATTGCAGGAAGATGCGATCGTGATGTCCTGGACGCCAGCTGATCTGGCTGTCCAGGCCATTGATGTCCCAGTGCAGGATGTTGTCTTTCTGAAAATAACCCCCGAGCAGATCGCCGGGATAAGCGCTCAGCTTGGAACTGTCGATACCCCGCCGCACGACCTCCAGATAGTATTTGAGATCGATCACCAGGCCCAGGCCGGGCCAGCGGCCGACGTAGCCCAGTTCGTAACTTCTCAGGTCCTCTTCCCGCAGGCCGGGTGCGGACAGGTTCTGGACATCGCCGATACTGCCATCCAGGAAGCGGATGATCTGGCGGTCGTTGGCCTCCAGCAGGGAGGGGGTGCGATGGGCCTCGGTGGCGCTCAGGCGCAGCGTGTGTTCGGGCAGCAGGTGGATATTGACCGCCGCCCGGGGCGAGACCTGGGTGCCGGCGATCTCGTTGTCCTCGATCATCACGCCGCCATTGAAGACCAGCCATTGGAAGGGATGCCATTCGAGATTGCCGAACAGGCGGTAGCTGGCATCATGGACGGGTTCCGCGCCGTCCAGTAGCCAGTCACTGTCGAGGCGATCGTAGCGTACGCCGAGACCCCAGAGCAGCCGGGTCGTCGCCAGCGGGTGGAGGCTGTGGTTGAACTCCAGGTCATAGCGCTCGGCCAGATGGTCCCGGTCGCCGACGTAGATGGCCTGGTCCGGCTGGCCGATCAATGCCGGGGGGATGGGCGCGATCAGCGTGGACAGTTGTCCCAGCAGCCGGAGGTCGTTCATCATGAAGGCGTTGTGGAAGAACTTGAGCTGGAGCCGGTCATCGCCGGAGAGCCGGTGCTGCCACTGCAGGTACTGGTGATTACTGTGGAAGCGTATGTCGCGGAAGCTCGAAGGGTCATCGCCGTCTCCGACGCCGAGGGTGCTGCGGCTGTACCCCAGTTGCAGTTCGATCTCGTCTCTCAGGGTCGGATCGTAATCCGCACGCAGGTCGAGGAAGCCGCCCGCCTGGCCATCCCTGAGCCTGCGGAAACCATCGCTGTCGGTATAGCCGGCGGTGAGGCGATAATCGACGTCGGCAACATGCCCGTTATGGCGCAGGGAATAGCGATGCGCCTGCTGATCGCCGATGGTCAGCTTGACCCGCGTGCCCGCATCCTGCAACGGATGGCGGGTAATGATGTTGATCGAGCCGAGGAAGGCGTTGCTGCCCTGGGCGGGGACGTTCGAGCCACGCACCACCTCGATACGCTCGATATCGTCCAGTTCCAGTCCCAGGGACGACCATTCGATGGTCGACAGCAGGGGCAGATAGACCGAGCGGCCATCCACCCGCACCTCCAGGCGCGAGGGAAATTCGTTGCTCATGCCGTGGGCCGTCACCGCGAAGCGGTTGCCGTTGACATGATAGACCTGCATGCCCGGGACCAGGCGAAAGACATCGGCGAGGTGCACCGCGCCCGAGCTGCGGATCAGGTCCCGGTCGATGATGGTGATGGAGGCCGGGCTGTCGGATATGCGCTGGCTCAGTCCGGTGACCGAGGTGATGACGGGGATGTCCCCCAGCAGGTCCTGCTCGGTCAGGAAACCGGCCGCGGCATCCCCCCCGGCTTCGCCAGTGGCCGCTGATGGCGATGCCGCGCCGCAAAGCCCGGGCAGGAACAGGAACAGGCCGGCCAGCGGCAGGCAGGAGGGAAAACGCCGGCGCTTCATGGTTCCAGCAGATCGGCGCGCTGCGCCAGCAGTCCGGCCTGGGCGCGGTTGTCCAGATCCAGCAGGCGCAGTATGGCGCTGACGTGTACCTTGACCGTGTTTTGGGACAGACCCAGTTCCGCGCCGATGCGTTTGTTGGATTTGCCCGCGCCCAGTTTGGCCAGGACCTGTAATTGTCTGGGGGTCAGTACCGTGTCCAGATTCGAAGGCCCGGGGGCGGGCGTGAGGGGCTCCATGCTCAGCCGCTCCAGCCTCGGCACGTGCATGCCGCCGGCAAGGATCTCGGAGATGGCCTGCAGCAGGGTGGCCGGTGGCTCCCTCTTGGAGACGTATCCCATCGCGCCCATGGACAGGGCCCGGCGTACATGCCCGGCATCGATGCTGGCGCTGAGGATGAGCAGCCGAAGGCCTGGATAATCATGCCGCAGCCGTCGCAGCAGTTCGAAGCTCGGCCGATCGGCGCGTTCCAGGTACAGATCCAGGCATACCAAGTCCATATCCGGGGTCTGGCGCAGGCGCTCCAGCATCTGTTCCCTGCCGTCCGCCTGCCAGATCCTGGCCCGTGGGTAGGCATGCGCCAGGGTGTCACGGAGACCCGTGCGGATCAGGGCATGATCATCGATTACCAGAAACTGCATGACCGGACCGGCCCCCCCTCGTGTTCAGTGTCCATGCAGCGGGATTATCACCGACATCCGGCCTGCATACCAGTTGTGACGATGCTGGCGAGCGGCTCGCAGCGTATCCGTCTTCCGTCCTAGTACCAAGGGCTTAGTCGTTATGGGTGATTTGCATCGTGACGGCATTATGAGACAGTGGTCCGGCCGTGATGGATAACGGCAAGGATGGCCGACACAGGGATGTGTCATCAAGGCCCTTGCAGGATATCCCGCCGGGCCCCTGTACAGTCCGTCCCCCAACCCCCGGCCTGCAGCGATATCTCCCCGCCCCCGTTGCCCGCTTGCTTGTCACGCCCGATAGGCTATTATGTTGTATATACAACTAACAAATCACCAAAGGGGACTCCCAGTGAGCGATAACAGACAGGAAACGGTACTGATTACGGGTGCTTCCAGCGGTATCGGTGCGGCACTGGCGGCGCGGTGCGCCGCTGGAGGCGGCGAGCTGGTGCTGGTGGCGCGCGCTGCGGACCGGCTGCGGCGGCTGGCCGCCGATCTGGAGGCGGCGCATGCGGTCAGGGTGACGGTCATCGTCGCCGATCTGGCCTCTGCGGATGCCGCGCGGGGACTGGCGGCGGAGCTCGATGCCCGGGGATTGTGCGTCGATATCCTGATCAATAATGCCGGTGTCGGCTTGTATGGCGATTTTGCCGACATCGATGCCGACGCCAGCCGGGCCATGCTGGAGCTGGATGTCGTGACCCTGACCGATCTGACGCGGCGGCTGCTGCCGGGCATGCTGGCCCGGGGCCATGGCCGCATCGTGAATATCGCCTCGCTGTATGGGTTCCAGCCGGGAGCGCCGGGGATGGCGGTTTACTGCGCGGCCAAGAACTACGTGCTGGCCTTCTCGCGGGCCTTGAGGGTGGAACTGCGCGGTCGCGGCGTCAGCGTGACCACGGTCTGTCCCGGGCCCACGGCCACCGGCTTTGAGCAACACGCCGGCATGGGTGGCACCCGCCTGTTTGGCTGGCTGCCGGTGATGCAGCCTGAGGTGGTCGCAGAGGCTGCCTATGCCGGGATGCGGCGTGGCCGGGGCATCGTGATCCCGGGCCTGGTGAACCGGATCCTGGCCCTTGCCGGGGAACTCCCGCCACGGCGGATTGCGCTGGCGGTCAACCGGATGCTGCTGCGCCAGGTCTGAGCATCGGGCTCATTCGTCGGTGACACAGCCCTCGGCGGCGGTCTTCACATTCTTGATGTATTTGAACAGGGTACCCCGGGTGGCGCGGTAGGGAGGCATGTGCCATTCGGCCCGGCGCCGTTGCAGTTCGGCCTCGTCGAGATCCACCGAGAGCCGGTTCTGCTCGGCATCGATGGTGATGCGATCGCCATTGCGGATCAGGCCGATGGGACCGCCTTCCTGGGCCTCCGGGGTGACATGGCCGATGATGAAGCCATGCGAGCCGCCCGAGAAACGGCCGTCCGTGATCAGGGCCACGTCGTTGCCCAGGCCGGCGCCGATGATGGCCGAGGTCGGGGTCAGCATCTCCGGCATGCCGGGGCCGCCCTTGGGACCCTCGTAGCGGATCACGACCACATCCCCCTTGACGATCTCCCCGCTCTCGAGGCCCTTGAGCATGTCCTGCTCGGAGTCATAGATGCGCGCCGGGCCGGAGAACTGCAGGCCCTCCTTGCCGGTGATCTTGGCCACCGATCCCTCGGGTGCGAGATTGCCATAGAGGATGCGCAGGTGTCCGCTTTCCTTGATCGGCCGGTCCAGGGGCATGATCACGTCCTGGCCATCCTTGAGCCCGGGCAGTCCGGCCAGGTTTTCGGCCAGGGTCTGGCCGGTCACGGTCAGGCAGCCACCGTCGATCATGCCGTTTTCGAGCAGGAACTTGAGCACCGCCGGGGTGCCGCCGACATTGTGCAGGTCCTCCATCACGTAACGGCCGCTGGGCTTCAGATCGGCCAGGAAGGGGGTGCGGTCACTGACCGCCTGGAAATCGTCTATGCCCAGTTCCACACCGATGGCGCGGGCCATGGCGATCAGGTGCAGCACCGCGTTGGTGGAGCCGCCCAGCACGGTGATCAGTACCATGGCGTTTTCGAAGGCCGCGCGAGTCATGATGTCGCTGGGCTTGATGTCCTCCTCCAGCAGCAGGCGGATGGTCCGGCCGGCCTGCAGGCATTCCTCCATCTTGCCCGGGTCCACGGCCGGGATGGACGAGGAATAGGGCAGGGACATGCCCAGGGCCTCGATCGCCGAGGCCATGGTATTGGCGGTGTACATGCCGCCGCAGGCGCCCGGACCCGGGCAGGCGTGCTTGACGATGTCGCAGCGGGTGGCATCGTCGATGGTCTCGGCGAGGAATTCACCATAACTCTGGAAGGCCGAGACGATGTCCAGGCTGCGTCCGTGGCTGTGGCCCGGCTTGATGGTGCCGCCATAGACCATCAGGGATGGACGGTTGATGCGCGCCATGGCCATGATGGTACCGGGCATGTTCTTGTCGCAACCGGGGATGGAGATGTTGGCGTCATACCACTGCCCGCCCATCACGGTCTCTATGGAGTCGGCGATCAGGTCGCGTGACTGCAGCGAGTAGCACATGCCCCGGGTGCCCATGGAGATACCGTCGGAGACCCCGATGGTATTGAAGCGGAAACCCACCAGGCCGGCGGCCTCGACGCCTTCCTTGACCTTGGCGGCAAGGTCCATCAGGTGCATGTTGCAGGTGTTGCCCTCCCACCAGACACTGGAGATCCCGACCTGGGCCTTGTGCATGTCCTCGTCGCTCAGGCCGGTGCCGTAGAGCATGGCCTGCGAGGCGCCCTGGGATTTGGGCCCGGTGACGGTGGAACTGAATCTGTTAAGGGGCTTGGACATAGGCCGCTCCATGTATAGGATACTCGCAATTGGATTCCTTCCCGTTGCCCCTGCCGCGATAGCTGGCAGCCGGGGTCCCGGGAAAAACCGGGCAAGCATACTACACGGACCCGGAAAATGCAGGTGACGACAGCGGCTCCCGGCCCGCCGACGACACCGGAACGAAGCGCCACCGTACCGGAGTGCATGGACAGTGTGACCCACATGAAGCATCGACCGCCGCCATTGATGGAAATGCTCGCCGGGCTCATCGCCGCGGAATCGGTAAGCTGCGTCGATGCCTCCCTGGACCAGAGTAACAAGGCTGTGATCGACCTGCTGGCGGAATGGCTGGAGGACCTGGGTCTGCGGGTCGAGGTCCTGGCCATCCCGGGCCGGCCGGGCAAGTTCAATCTGCTGGCGCGGGCCGGCAGTGGCGGCGAGGGTCTGCTGTTGTCGGGTCATACCGACACCGTCCCCTTCGATGCCGGGGCCTGGCGCAGCGATCCCTTCCGGCTGAGCGAACGGGACGGGCGCCTGTATGGCCTGGGCACGGCGGACATGAAAGGTTTCTTCGCGATCATCGTCGAGGTCCTGAAGGGCCTGGACCTGCGTCGACTGCGGGCGCCGCTGACCATTCTCGCGACCGCCGACGAGGAAAGCACCATGAGTGGCGCCAGGGCCCTGGCCGAACTGCGCGCGCCTCTGGGACGCTACGCGGTGATCGGGGAGCCTACCGGTCTGCGGCCGATCCACATGCACAAGGGCATCATGATGGCGTGCATACGCTTGCGCGGGCGTTCCGGGCATTCCAGCGATCCGTCCCTGGGGGTCAGCGCGCTGGAGGCCATGCACGGGGTTATCGCCGAGCTGCTGGCCTGGCGTGCGGAGTTGCAACGGCGTTACCAGAACCCGCTGTTCGATGTGGTCGTGCCAACCCTGAACCTGGGGCACATCCACGGTGGTGACAATCCCAACCGCATCTGCGGCGAATGCGAACTCCATATCGATCTGCGTCTGCTGCCCGGCATGGAGCCGCCGGAGATGGGCGCGGCCCTGCGCCACAGGCTGGAGACGGTGCTCGCCGACAACGATGTCGGACTGGAGATAGAGGAACTGTTTGCGGGGATCCCGTCCCTGGATACTCCCCGGGAGACGCGCATCGTCAGCACCGCCGAACGCCTGAGCGGCCTGTCCGCGGGCACGGTGGCCTTCGCTACCGAGGGACCGTTCCTGAATGCCCTCGGCCTCGAGACCGTGATCCTGGGGCCGGGCCACATCGCCCAGGCCCATCAGAGCGACGAGTTCCTCACCCTGGCGGAATTACAACCGGCGATGTTATTGTTCGAGTCCCTTGTCCGGAGTTTCTGTATGCAGGAAACCCGGCCCATGTCAGTGAATCATGAGGATCCCGAGCATGCCGGTTGAGTCCCCGGGGTTTGTCGACTGGTTTCGGCTGGCCTCACCCTATATCCACGCCCACCGTGGTCAGACCATGGTCATCGCCTTTGGCGGCGAGGCCATGCTGGAACCGGGCTTCAGGCACCTGGTACATGATATCGCCCTGCTCGGCAGCCTGGGCATGCGGCTGGTGGTCGTCTATGGCGTACGTCCCCAGGTCGAGGCGCGCCTGCGCCGGCTCGGGCGGGATTCCCGTTACCGGGAGGGCCTCAGGATCACCGATGATGCCGCCCTGGAGGCGGTCAAGGAGGCCGCTGGCTGCGCGCGCCTGGAACTGGAGGCGCTGCTGTCCATGGGCCTGGCGAACACCCCCATGGCCAGCGCCCGTGTCCGCGTCGCCAGCGGCAACTACATCACCGCCAGGCCCCTGGGCGTCCTCGAAGGCGTGGACTATTGTCATACCGGGGCGGTGCGACGGGTCGATGCCACGGCGATCTCGCGCTGTCTGGATGCCGGGGAGATCGTGCTGCTTCCGGCCCTGGGCTACTCGCCCACCGCCGAAATCTTCAATCTCGGCGCCACTGACGTGGCCACCGCCGTGGCCCGCGCCCTGGCTGCCGCCAAGCTGGTATTGCTGATCGAGGCCGAGGGCATACGCGACCAGGCCGGTCGATTGCTGCATCAGATGACCTGGCAGGAGGCCGAGACGGCCCTGGGTACGGCCACGGTCACCGATCCCGACAGCCTGTCCGCGGCCGTCGCCGCCTGCCGTGACGGCGTCGGGCGCACCCATATCATCAGTCATCGCCGCGATGGCGCGCTGCTGCTGGAACTGTTCTCGCGCGATGGCATCGGCAGCCTGATCAGCGCCACACCCTTTGACCATCTGCGCCGGGCTGATATCGAGGATGTGGGCGGGATCCTGAATCTGATCGCGCCATTGGAGGAGCAGGGTGTACTAGTGCGGCGTTCTCGCGAAAAACTGGAACTGGAGATCGACCATTTCACCGTACTCGAGCGTGATGGCGCGGTGATAGCCTGTGCCGCGCTGTATCCCTATGTGGAGGAGGGCATCGGTGAACTGGCCTGCCTGGTGGTGGACCCGGAATACCGGGGTCAGGGCTTTGGCGACGCCCTGTTCCGGGAGATGCGACGCCAGGCCGTCGACGCCGGCATGACCGAGCTGCTGGTGCTTTCCACCCAGACCGCGCACTGGTTCGTGGAACGCGGTTTCAGCGAGGTCCCCGTGGGGCAATTGCCCAGGCGCAGGCAGGAGCTGTATAACTGGCGGAGAAACTCGAAGGTTTTTTCCCTGCTCCTGTAGTCCCCGTCCTCGATGCCAGGCCAGTCGTGACCTCCCCGGCGTGTCTTTCCAGGCGGCAACGGGGCCGGTCCCGCTATCGTGACCGCCATCCGGCCAACGCCGCCGTGGCGGTGACAAGCCCGCGTTCTGTCCACTGAAGTGTGACGGAGATCACAGTTTGTGGAAGCGCCTGCACTCGCCCTGTTTACGTGTGAAAATATCACACTTATACTCTCGATACAGTCAGGGCTCATCCAGGAGCCAGCCGGATTCAGGCGCTGGCAGCGAGGGGAAGCTGCAAGTGCCGGATTCCCTGGTCATTTGAGGTGAATAGTGAGTCTGTTCAACGAGAATGAGCGGGGGATCCGTCCAAAGGGGCTTACCGCAGTCAATCAGTCCTGAGTCCGACAGACTCCAGCCCGAATCACAGGGGATCAAACTTGCCAGGCTTAGCGTACAGGAGGCTCGGTTTCAGCGCGCCACGGCAGGCCGTTTCCGGCCCGCGCGGCGCCATCGTGGCTATCGGCCTGGGCTCGGTGCTGATCGGGTTCGTGTTGCTGCTGGAGTTTGCGGTATTCCATATCGGCCCGGTGGCGCACGAACCCCCGTGTGGGTCGCAGGCGGAGATCGGGGCGCCCCTGTCCCTGACACATGAGGTGTGCGGCTCAGTGACCTCGGTAATGGGTCTGAGGGGCTGATACCCTCCGTGGCCACGGGTTCCGCCCGCCAGTCCGTGATTCATTGCCCCGGATAAGCCCGTCAGCGCACGGGATCAGGCATCGGCACCCGCCAGCAGCGGCGCCTCGAAGCCGATCCGCAGATCGTCATCGTCTTCGTTCACCTGCACCCTGACGTGTCCCCCGTGCTCCAGCCTGCCGAACAGGATCTCCTCGGCCAGGGGTTTCTTGATCCGATCCTGGATCAGGCGTGACATCGGCCGGGCGCCCATCTGCGGGTCATAGCCATGCCGGGCCAGCCAGGCGCGGGCGGCATCGTCGATGTCCAGGGTGACCTTCTTCTCCTCCAGCTGGGCCTCGAGCTCGATCAGGAACTTGTCCACCACGTGCTCCACCGTGACCGGGTCCAGGGCCTTGAAGTGCACGGTGGTATCCAGGCGGTTGCGAAATTCCGGGCTGAAGGCGCGCTTGATCTCCTCGCCGGCATCCTGGCTGTGGTCCTGGTGGGTAAAGCCGATGGAACTGCGGCTGATCCGCTCGGCGCCGGCATTGGTGGTCATGATCAGGATCACGTTGCGGAAGTCGGTCTCGCGGCCGTTGGCATCGGTCAGGGTGCCGTGATCCATGACCTGCAACAGCAGGTTGTAGACATCCGGGTGGGCCTTTTCGATCTCGTCCAGCAGCAGCACCGCGTGCGGGGTCCTGGTGATCGCCTCGGTCAGCAGACCGCCCTCGTCATAACCGACATACCCGGGCGGGGCGCCGATCAGGCGTGACACGGTGTGCCGTTCCATATACTCGGACATATCGAAGCGGATCAGTTCCACGCCCATGATCCGGGCCAGTTGCCGGGAAACCTCGGTCTTGCCGACCCCGGTCGGACCCGCGAACAGGAATGAACCCACCGGTCTGTCCGGATTGCCGAGACCGGAGCGGCTCATGCGGATCGCGGTGGCCAGGGACTGGATGGCCTCATCCTGACCGAACACCACCAGCTTCAGGTTGCGGTCCAGGTTCTTGAGGACATCCTTGTCCGAGGTGCTGACGGTCTTGGCCGGGATGCGCGCGACGCGGGCGATGATATCCTCGATATCGTGTACGCCGATGGTCTTCTTGCGTTTCGAGGGCGGCATCAGCCATTGGCGGGCGCCGGCCTCGTCGATGATATCGATGGCCTTGTCCGGCAGGTGCCGGTCGTTGATATAGCGGTCGGTCAGTTCCACCGCGGTGCGCAGGGCCTGGTTCGTATACTTGATCTTGTGGTGGTCCTCGAAACGCGACTTCAGGCCCTTGAGGATACGGATGGCCTCCTCGATGGAGGGCTCGGCGATGTCGATCTTCTGGAAACGCCGGGCCAGGGCGCGGTCTTTTTCAAAGATGCCCCGATATTCCTGATAGGTCGTCGAACCGATGCATTTGAGCTCCCCCGAGGCCAGTACCGGCTTGATCAGGTTGGAGGCATCCATGACCCCGCCGGAGGCCGCGCCGGCGCCGATGATACTGTGGATCTCGTCGATGAAGAGGATGGCGCCGGCCTCCTTGTGGAGCTGGGAGAGTACCCCCTTGAGGCGTTTTTCGAAGTCACCGCGGTACTTGGTGCCGGCCAGCAGGGCGCCCATGTCCAGGGAGTAGATGTTGGCGTCGGCGAGCACATCCGGGACCTCGCCATCGACGATGCGCTTGGCCAGGCCTTCTGCCATCGCGGTCTTGCCCACCCCGGCCTCGCCAACATACAGGGGGTTGTTCTTGCGGCGCCGGCAGAGGATCTGGATGGTCCGCTCCAGTTCCTGCTGGCGTCCGATCAGGGGGTCGATCCGGCCTTCTCGCGCCAGCTGGTTGAGATGCGTGGTATAGGCCTCCAGCGGGCTGCCGCCGCCCTCGCCCTGTTCCTGGCCGTCATCGTCGGATTCACCCGGGATGCGTTCGCTGCTGTCGTCCCCCGGGATCGGGCTGATGCCATGCGAGATGCAGTTGACCACGTCCAGGCGGGTGATACTTTGCTGGCCGAGGAAATAGACGGCATGGGACTCCCGTTCGCCGAAGATCGCCACCAGCACATTGGCGCCGGTCACCTCTTTCTTGCCGGAGGATTGTACGTGGAAGACCGCACGCTGCAGCACCCGTTGGAAGCCCAGGGTGGGCTGGGTATCGCGTTCCATTTCCAGCGGCAACAGGGCGGCATGATCGCGGATATAGTCTTCCAACTCCAGGCGCAGGCGACCGATGTCCGTGCCACAGGCATGCAGGATGCGGTTGGCGGTGGTATTGTCGAGCAAGGCCAGCAGCAGGTGCTCCACGGTCATGAATTCATGCCGCTGCTCACGCGCCGCGCGAAAGGCGTCGTTCAGGGTCTGTTCCAGTTCTTTGCTTAACACTCAGGCCTTCTCCATCGTACACAGCAGGGGGTGTTGGTGTTCCCGCGCATAGCTGTTGACCTGGTTGACCTTGGTCTCGGCTATATCGTGGGCAAACACGCCACACAGCCCCTTGCCCGTGGTATGGACCTCCAGCATGATGCGGGTCGCGCTCTCGCGTGATTTAGAAAAATACACCTCCAGCACATGCACGACGAAGTCCATAGGGGTGTAATCGTCGTTCAATAATACGACCTTGTACAGCGGCGGTCGTTTCAGTTTCGGCGGGGCTTCCTGCAGTGCCAGGCCATCATCATGATAGGTATCGGGTTTGTCTGCCATGCTTCGATAAGATTTACTGTCCTTGACTCATATTATACTCCCGGATACCGATGACCACAGGACTTTATAGGGGGCGATGGTCAGGCTTGCAAGCCCTGAGCCCTTCTTCCAGGGAAGTTTCCCGGTCAGCCCTGGCGCCAGCTTCCAGCAGTTCCACGAAGTGTCTGGCCGCCGGTGACAGATATTTGCCCTTGCGCAGGATCGCGCCATAGGTGCGTTTGGGGAAATAGCGGTCCAGGCGGGTTACCCACAGGCGTTCGTCACCGGTCAGGCAGAGGCTGCTGACGATGGCGATGCCAAGTCCGCGGGTGACGTATTCCTTGATGATCTCCCAGCCGCTGGCCTCCATGCTGATACGGCAGTCCAGGGCATGCTGCTGGAAGACCAGATCGGTAAGGCGTGCGGTGGCCAGATGGCGGGGCGGCATGATCAGGCCATATTCGGCGATCTGCTCCAGGCTGATCTCGTCCAGTTCGTTGAGGGGGTGGTCCAACGGGGTCAGCAGGATCGGGTCATAGCTGAATATCGGTCGGTAGGTGATGTCCTCCGGGGCATCCAGCATCGAGGTCACGGCCAGATCGGCCTCATTGGCCCGCAGCATGCCCAGGGCATCGCGCCCGGCCACGGAATGCAGGTGGAAGCGGACCTCTGGATATTCACGCCGGTAACGCTGCACGATATCCGGCAGGATATAGAGCATGGAGGATTCCCCGGCGGCGATGTGCAGTTCGCCGGCGACCTGCTGGGTACAACGCTCGGTGAATACCTCAGGCAGGGATTCCAGGCTCTCGACCAGCGGTTGCGCCAGTTCCTGCATGATGCGGCCCTCGGAGGTCAGACGGATGCGCGGACCGCTACGTTCGAAGAGGATGGTATCGAGATCCGTTTCCAGGGCCTTGACCAGCAAGGATACCGAAGGCTGACTCAGGAACATCAGCTCGGCGGCGCGCGAGATGCTGCCGGTCTGAGCGGCATAGCAGAAGGCGCGCAATTGTTTCAGGCGGTTCTGCTTGTAATAGTAGCGTTGTTCCGATGAAGGCATGGGCGCGCTGACCAGTATTAAGTATATTAATACTTATCATTGAAATAATTGGCTTGTCAAATAATACGTTGCAGCGTAGCCTGCCGCCGTTTTTGTTCCAGGCCTGAAAATGGCTGTATGTATTGATGTCAGGACGGTACAGGCCCACAATCGACAACTTTCGTGCAGTCAATCATTGGTTGTCTGGACTGCAAGCAACCGGCAATCGATGCAGTATTGGCCGAGCAAAGGCCGATCCGCGAGCGTGCTCAGGACTATCTCGACAACCCCGATGCGGTGCGCGCTATCATCCAGGAAGGTTGTGAGCTGGCTCGCGAGGTAGCCCGCGAGACCCTCGATGAGGTGCGTAAAGTCATGGGCCTGGTGTAGCGGTGAGCAGGCCGGGACAGCCCGCTGGGAGGTGCCAGTGGTGCATGTGAA
>CAZDOC010000026.1:0-31771 GCA_964506945.1 uncultured Gammaproteobacteria bacterium | reverse complement strand
CATGACTGGAAGCATTACGGTTCCAGTCACGCAGAGGGGGCGCATGCCCCCCCTCTTGTTACCCCCAACGACCTTGGTTATGCTCATGAAGATGCGATACCTGCTTGCCATCTCGATGCTGGTCCTGGCCTGCCCGCTTGCGGCCCAGGTCTATAAATGGGTGGATGGGGATGGCAATATCATCTATTCCGATACCCCGCATCCCGGCGCCGAGGAGATCCCGGCCACCGAGGTGCAGACGATCAAGATGCCGCCCTTGCCCAAGGCCGAGAAGAAACCCCCGGCGAAACCCAAGGCCCTGCCCTATCAGACCCTCAGCATCACCCGTCCCGCCGATGGCGAGACCGTGCGTGACAATACCGGTCAGGTCGAGGTCAGTGTCAGCCTGAAACCGCCCCTGCAGGTCCGTTACGGACACCGCCTGCAACTCCAGCTCGATGGCCGTCCGTATGCCGAGGCCGGTACCACGACCGGGTTCCAGTTGCAGAATCTGGACCGTGGCGCGCATTCCCTGCTGGTGCAGGTCCTGGACAAGGAGGGCCGGGTCTTCGCCAGCTCCACCAGCGTGGTCTTCTACCTGCACAGACAGACCGTGCATAGGCCCTGAAGCAGGCCCGACACCCATCCCTGTCCCCGCCTCCGGATCCGTCCCAGATCGGGATTGGTCCGGCAATTGCTTATATCTGATCCAGATTGCCTGCGCGCCAGGCCTTCCACCAGGGGGTTGATATAAGTGCCTGTTATTTCGTGTATCCATGTCTTTCTTGCGGCACGGCGCATGCACACACGCCTTGCAATGCACCAATATGGTGCAATAATGGAGGGGTCATGATGATCCAGTCCGAAGAGGCGCGGTTCCTGTTCGACCATCTGGCCACCGCGGTGCTGATGTTCGATCGGGACAAGCGTCTGTGCGCCATCAACAGTGCCGCCGAGGATCTCTTCTCCTGCAGCGCGCGCAAGGTGCTGGACCTGCCCGTGGCGGAGGTGCTGCCGGACGCCGGCATGTTCGCCGACATGGTCGACAGGGTCAATGTCTCGGGCGAGCCGCTCACGGAGCGCAACATGAGTCTGCGCATCACCCCGGAACGCATGGTGTCCGTGGATTGCAGCGTGACGCCGATGCTGGGTGATGTGGATTGTACCGGCGTGATGATGGAGATCGTCAACGTCGAGTGGCACCAGCGTATCGTCCGCGAGGAGAATCTCCTGCAGCAGCACCATGCCTCCAGCCTGTTGCTGCGGGGCATGGCCCACGAGATCAAGAATCCGCTGGGGGGGATCCGCGGCGCCGCGCAGCTGCTCGGCAAGGAACTGGACAGTGACGGCCTGCGTGAATACACCCAGATCATCATCCATGAGGCGGATCGGCTGGACACCTTGATCGACCGCATGCTGGGACCCGGGAAACCGCCCTGCAAGGCCGAGCACAACATCCACAAGATCCTGGAACATGTGCGTGGCCTGATCGAGGCCGAGGCGCCGGAGAATATCCGGATCAGACGCGATTACGATCCCAGTCTGCCGCTCCTGCTGGTGGACAGTGATCAGCTGATCCAGGCCTTTCTGAATATCGCTCGCAACGCGGTGCAGGCCATAGGCAATGCCCCCGGCGAGATCCTCCTGCGCACACGCGCCATCCGGCAGTTTACCATCGCCACCACCCGCCACCGGCTGGTGGTGCAGGTGGACATCATCGACAACGGTCCCGGGGTGCCGCCGGAGATCATCGACGAGATCTTCTATCCCATGGTGACCGGACGCGCGGAGGGGACCGGGCTGGGACTGTCCATCGCCCAGGCCATGGTCCAGCATCAGCACGGCCTGCTGGAATGCGAGAGCCAGCCGGGCAGGACGGTATTCAGTTGCTGGTTGCCGGTGGAGACGGAGACATGAGCAGTAGAGACGCGGTCTGGATCGTCGATGACGATCAATCCATACGCTGGGTCCTGGAGAAGGCGCTGCAGGACGACAGCCTGGAGATCACCTGCTTCGATAATGCCGATACGGTGATCCAGCGCCTGGAACATGAGACCCCGGCGGTGATCCTTTCGGATGTGCGCATGCCGGGGACGGATGGTTTCAGCCTGCTGGATCATGTCACCACGACCCATCCGGAACTGCCGGTGATCATCATGACGGCCTATGCCGATCTCGATCGTGCGGTGGCTGCCTTCGAGGGCGGCGCCTTCGAATATCTGCCCAAGCCCTTCGACGTGGATGAGGCGGTAACACTCGTCAGTCGCGCGCTCAGCCGGGGACATGGTGGTGGAACCCCTGCCGTGGCCGAGGAGGTCGCCGGGATGCCCGGGATCATCGGCGTGGCGCCGGCGATGCAGGAGGTGTTCCGGGCCATCGGTCGGCTGTCCCGCTCGAATATCACCGTACTGCTGAACGGCGAATCCGGTACCGGCAAGGAACTGGTGGCGCAGGCCCTGCACCGGCACAGTCCACGTCGGGAACGGCCGTTCATCGCCCTGAATACGGCCGCGATACCGCGTGAATTGCTGGAATCGGAGCTGTTCGGACATGAGCGCGGCGCCTTTACCGGGGCCACGGCCCAGCGCAAGGGCCGTTTCGAACAGGCCGATCAGGGGACGCTGTTCCTGGATGAGATCGGCGATATGCCCGCGGATCTGCAGACCCGTCTGTTGCGGGTGTTGTCCGATGGGGAGTTCTACCGGGTGGGAGGCCATCTGCCCATCAAGGTGGACGTGCGCGTGATCGCGGCCACGCATCAGGATCTGGAGTCCCGGGTCCGCGAGGGACTGTTCCGCGAGGACCTGTTCCATCGCCTGAATGTGATCCGCCTGCAACTGCCGCCATTGCGCGAGCGCCGTGAGGACATCCCCGCCCTGGCGGAGTATTTCCTGTCCGCCGCGGCCGAGGAACTGGATGTGGCGCCCAAGCACTTGCTGGATGACAGTCTGGCGCAGATGCGGGAATACGCCTGGCCCGGCAATGTGCGTCAGCTGGAGAACGTCTGCCGCTGGATCACGGTGATGGCGCCGGCCAGGGAGGTGCACCGGGAAGACCTGCCCCCCGAGCTTCTGGAGCGCCGCCAGGAGTCCGCGCATGCGGGGGACTGGAAAACCCTGCTGCGGCGTTGGGCGGAGGCCTGTCTCAATGCGGGTGAAGCCGATCTGATCAATCGGGCCCTGCCCGAACTGGAGCGGATCATGATCGAGGTGGCGATGCGCAGGACGGGCGGCCGGCGCCAGGATGCCGCGCAGCTGCTGGGTTGGGGTCGCAACACCCTGAGCCGCAAGATCAAGGAACTGGACATGGATCTCTAGGAGCCTGTCGGATTCAGGCGATTGTAGCGAGGGCAAGCCTTTTTGAGTCAGATCTTTTGGTCATTCGAGGACAATAGGGCGCCTCGTTTAACGAGAATGAGCGGAACATCTGGCCTAAAGGGCTGTTCCGCACGACGGCATGGATGCAGGAGGTAGAACGAAGCAGGATGCCAGAGTCGAGGAGATCGGTCCTGAGTCAGACAGGCTCCTGGCGCGCTGCGTGACCCGGGGAGGTCCGGATTCATCAGCGTTTGCCCAGATCGAGACGCATGAAGCGCCGCGCCCGCCTGGCCCCGGGGTAATAGGCGGCGATGGCGTTGAATCCGGCGCCGGCATAGAGACCGTGGGCCGCCTCCATGCCGGACACCATATCCAGCAGCAGGGCGCGATAGCCGATGGTCCTGGCCCGCCGGATGGTGTCATCGAGCAGGGCGCGGGCGATGCCGCGGCGGCGCAGATCGGGGCTCACGAACAGACGTTTCAGCTCCGCCTCCTTTGCATCCAGTCCGCGCAGGGCGATACAGCCCGCGGCCACGTCATCAAGGCGGGCCAGTAACAGGAAGCCCGACGGCGGACGGTACGGGCCTGGCAGTTCCCGCAGATCCCTGGCCAGCTGCGGGCTGTCGTGGGCCGGGCCCAGCCAGTCGCGGTACTCCTGTAACAGGCCCCGCAACAGGGACAAACCGGGACCCTCGAACACAGTCTGGATCCGGAGCCCCGCGGGCCCGGGGGCTGGATTCAGGGGCATGGCCTCACTCCCCGCGGCCAGACCGTGGTGCCGGTGAAGCCGGGCAGGCGGTACCAGAGTGGCGCGCTCAGGGCATAGAGGCCCAGGCCGACGGCGTCCGTGAGCAGGTCCAGCAGGGAAGCATCACGCCAGGGCAGGAAATACTGCAGGCATTCTATCAGCAGGCCATAGGCCAGCAGCCACAGGGCCGGGACGGGAAGGAAACGGGTCCCGATACAGGCCTGATCGCACAGCACCGCGAGGGTGTAGAAGGCCAGCAGGTGATTGAACTTGTCGCTGAGGCTGAGGCTGATCTCAGGTGGGGCGGGGGTGAGCGCGAGATAGAGGATGGCGCCCAGGGCCACGGTCAGCAGGGCCTGAAACCGGTGTACGTTTCGCATGCCGGACAGTCTCCTGGCAGAGTTCTCAAGGGTCAAGGGCTGCTTCACTCAGGGTCTGCGGGGGATCAGCGCTGGCTGAGCATTCCGCCCGGGACACCCTTGGGGGACAGCAGGATCTGCCAGACCTGGTTGACGCGGGCGCGGAAACTGCCGGCGCTGACCAGCAAATAGTAACGCCACATGCGATGGAAGCGCTCATCGTAATCCTGCCGCAGTTCATCCCAGGCGGCCTCGAAGTTGGCATACCATTGCATCAGCGTGCGATCGTAATCCGGACCGAATCCGTGCCAGTCCTCGAGGACGAACAGTCCTTCGAAGGCCTGGCTGATCTGGCGCGCGGAAGGCAGCATCGAATTCGGAAAGATATAGCGTTCGATCCAGGGATCGGTGCTGTGCAGGGATTCATTGCCGCCGATGGTATGCAGCAGGAACAGCCCCTCATCGTCGAGGCAGCGCCGCACCGTGCGCATGTAACGACGGTAGTTGCGGTGGCCCACATGCTCGAACATGCCGATGGAGAAGATACGATCAAAGTGTTCATCCAGCTCGCGGTAGTCCTGCAGGCGGATCTCGACGGGCAGACCCCGGCAGTTCTGGCGCGCGAGTCCGGCCTGTTCCCGGGAGATGGTCAGGCCCACGACTTCGACCCCATAACGCTCGGCCGCGAACCGGGCCGCGCCGCCCCAGCCGCAGCCGATGTCCAGTACGCGCATGCCGGGCTCCAGGGCCAGCTTGCGGCAGACCAGGTCCAGTTTGGCCTCCTGAGCCTGGTCCAGGTCCCCGGCCTCACGCCAGTAGGCACAGCTGTAGATCATGCGCCTGTCGAGCATGGCCCGGTAGAGCCGGTTGCCCAGGTCATAGTGCCGGCGCCCTACCTGGAAGGCCCGGGAGGCGCGTTGCAGGTTCAGAAGGCGGCCTTTCAGGCCCGCCAGGCGGTGAGTCATGTTGCGGAAGCGGTCGTCGAGACCCATGCGCAACACCCGGGCGAAGCATTCGCCGAGTTGATCGCAGTCCCACCAGCCATCCATGTAGGATTCGCCCACGGCCAGGGAGCCGCCGGTGAGGATGCGGCGGTAGAACTCCGGGTTGTGGATGCGGATATCCCAGGGCCGGGCGCCATCGATCCAGATGTCCGCCTGGTTCAGGATACGCTGGAGCAGATGCTTGTAATGTTGGATACCCATGCGACGGCGCCGGAGCAGAAGGCCATGGCGGATATATAGTGGGAGTTGCGGCGGCTTTCAAGCGTGGTCCGCCCTGACCGTAACAGGGCTTATTGGCGCATTTCCTCCAGCAGCCGCTCGATCCGGGCGCCGATCCCGGCGCCGTCCTCCGGATCCGTCTCCCGCCGCAGTGTCCCGAGCAGCCGCAGGCATTCCTCCACACTGGCCTGGCGTTGCCGCTCGCGCCGGGCCAGCGCCTGTGTCATCCGGGTGAAGGACTCGGCCAGTTCCTGCAACTGGTCATCGTCCCGCAACGAGGCGTCGATGTCATATTGACCTTCGGCGACCCGTGCGAACAGCCGCTGCAGGCGATATAGCGGGCCGGCGATGCGGTGGGAGATGTGCAGCACCATGAAGCCGGCCGCCAGGCCGATCAGGGCGGTGGTGAACAGGTTGCCGATGAGGATGGTGTTGCCCAGGCCCTGCCGGACCTGCTCCATGCGCAGGTGCAGCGATTGTGTCCCGCTCAGCAGGTCGCTGCCGAGGAGAAAATACAACAGCAGGCCAGAGCAGATCCCGCTGAGCAGGATCAGGCCCACCATCCAGGCGATGAAGCGCCCCTGGAAGGCGCGCTGAACGAAATGATGGCTGCGCTTGTAGTTGGTTCCGGTCATGGCGGACTCCCGCTGGTATCGTGACAGATGAGACACAGCGCGCCTTCGGCGTTGTTGCGTCTGAGGAGATAGGTCTTGTGCATGCGTTCGTCGTCGGTCATGCGGTCCATGAAGCTGACGCTGGCCCAGGGCCGGTCACTGGCCAGGCTGCCGTGGACGTAGTGACAGGTCAGGCAGGCCATGCCCTTGTCGGGGTCCAGGGGCAGATCGGCGGGGATGGGGAAATCCAGGGTCATGCCCAGGGGGTGCATGTCAGCCGCGTGTTCATGGCAGGGGGTGCACATGTCGATGCCGTCGACGCGAAAATCGGACCAGTCCAGGCGGTGGGCCGCATCCGGGACAGGCAGGGAGGCGGGCCGGTGCACATGACATCGGTCGCAGGAGGCGTCGTCCGGGTGTTCATGGGGGTTGTCCCGGGCGCCGGCCATGCAGGGCAGCAGGAAGAGGCTCAGTAGCAGCAGCAGGTCGCCCTGACCCGGGGCGCGGGTCCGCATCAGAAGCTGACCACCAGCTGGCCGAGACCGAGACGGTTTTCGAAACCGGGCTCTGCGGTGCGATCGCCGAGGGTGTCGAAGTACTCGAACTTGAGCTTCAGGTTGTCATTGAATGCGTAGGCCAGGCCGAGGCTGACGCGGGAGATGTTGTCCACCCGGTAGCTGATGGTGTCGTCGTTGGCATCCAGGACCCGTCGATAATCCGGTACCCAGGCGCCATAGCGCAGGAACAGGGCCAGCGGCCAGGGCAGCACATCGCCGAGTTCCGCATTCAGGGTCAGGTGATAGGCGTATTCGTCGCGTTCGGCCAGGGCCAGGCCATTGCCATCGATCAGGGGCTGCTGCGCATCCCGCAGCAGGGCCTCGCCCAGCAGGCTCAGCGGGCCATAACTGAAACGCGCATCCAGGGCATAGACGATGTTGGCGATGCCGCCGTCGGCGTCCAGGTCCACGATGCTGGACAGGCCGGCCTCGATCACGCTGGGCTGGGGTCCGGAGTGCAGCCGGAACGGGTTCCGGCCCAGGCCCAGGCCGATGCGTCCGCCCCAGGCACGGCCAGCATTCTCGTAGATGGAATCGGTGCTGAAGAAGGCGTAATTGAACACCCGGCCACTGCCATAGACACGCAGGCCATCGCTGTTGAAGCCGCCCTGCTGGATGCGGCTGGTGGTCAGGGGCGCGGTGAGGGTGAGGCGGTCGGTGGCGGCGAAAAACTGGAAATCGGAGGAGAACGGCAGGTCGAAGCGTCCGGCCTGGAGGTGGAAACCCGGCTCGGTAAAGATCCGGCCGCGGGCGGGGATGCGATGGTCGTACAGATGATAGTCGATCACCGCCACCGCCACGTTGCTGCCGGCGCCGTCCCAGACCAGGGCGGAACTGACCGCGAACTGGTCCATGAAGGAATATCCCAGGTCCAGCTCGAAGGCGCCGAGGTCGAAGGGGCGCTCGCCTTCGTTCTCGCTGCGCGCCAGCATGTCGAAGAAACCGCTGATGTCCAGCCTGTCACCGTGCAGCAGATCCTTCAGCCCGGATTCCAGGGACTCGAGCTTTTGCGCCAGCCCGGGCGGGTCTCGATGCGACTGCGCCCCGGCCGCGGCCGGGGACGCCGCGCGCGCGGGGTCCTGGGCGGGGAGCGGCGTACCGTGTTCCGGGAGGGTGGCCGTGGACGGTGCCGGTGCTTTCACGGCGCCGTTGACCCGGGCCTCCAGTTGCCGGACGCGGGCCTCCAGGCGGGCGATCTGCGCGTCCTTCGCGGCCAGCATGGAGGCGACGATGGCGCGGATCCGGGCCTCGTCATCGCCACCGGCGGCGAGGACGGGCCAGGCGACGAACAGACCGATCAGGATCAGGGACCGGCGATGAAGATGGTGATGGTTCATGCGTGTTTCTCGTCGTTGTTGACATGAACGTGCGCTCGATTATACGTAATTTTCCTGGCCACGACAGTCTCCGGCGTGGCCGGCGACAATGAGCTTCGCGCGCGTGGCGGCGGTTTGCGGGGGTATCGGGTCGCGCCTGCAAGCGATCCGGCAGCGTAGCGGTCTGAATACACTGGCGCGGCAAATGAGCGGTTTCGGGGGCGCTTCCCCGTACCGCCGAATCCCTTGATTCAGCTGGGCTTCCTTCTTAAAGTTATCGCATGATCGGCCGATGGCTGGCATACGGGATTCGCGCATACAGACGGGCAAAGACACGGGGACGCAGGAACAGGAGCGACGAGATGTTCAGACTATACGATGTCAAGATGAAGGGCTTCATGCAGGCCATCGGCCTGGTCATCGGCCTGGTCAGCGCGGTATTCATCATCAGCCTGTGGCGGGGCTACGCGGACCTGCAGGATTCCATCGGCCGCGAGCTGGCCCTGGGTGAGGACATGTCCCAGCTCGACGATGTCCGCTTCCATGTGGTGCAGATCCAGCAGTTCCTGACCGACGTTGGCGCCACCCGCGAGAGAGGGGGGCTGAAGGAGGCCGGCGAGAACCTGCGCCAGGCCGGTGCCGCCCTGGACAGGCTTGCCGCCAGCCTGCCGCAGTACGCGGCGCGGATCCGCCGCATCAAGGAGGAGATCCAGGCCACCCATGATGCCGGCGCGAGCATGGCGGAGCAGTACATCACCGGTGGCGTCGAGGCCGGCAATGTCGGCATGCGGGCGCTGGACGCGGCATCGGAACGCCTGACCGAAGACCTGGAGGCGCTGGTCGAGACCGTGGGCGCGATGTCCGCTGATGTCAAACAGGAACTGCTTGCCGATCTCGACCGGGACCGTGATACCGCCATCGGCTTTTCCCTGGCCTATATCCTGATCGTGGGCATCGCCCTGTATCTGTTCTTCCTCAAGGTCGTGCCGCCACTGCGTGAACTCAGGTCCGCGCTGGCGGGCATGAACTCCGGCGAGGCCGATTTGTCCCGGCGTCTGCCGGTGCGTGGCCGGGACCTGATCAGTGACGTGGCCTCGGAGCTGAACACCTTTCTGGCTACCCTGCAGGGACTGATCCAGGCGATTTCCAGGGCGGCCGGCCAGGTCGAGGAGGAATCCGAGCGCCTGCAACTGGCCGCGGGAACCACCAGCCGTAGCGTGGACAATCAGATGCATGAGGTGGAGATGGTGGCTACGGCCATGACCGAAATGAGTTCGACGGTACAGGAGGTGGCCAGCAATGCCTCGGTCGCCGCCGACGCCGTGCGCGAGGCCGATACCAAGGCCAGCGAGGGCCGAGAGATCGTCTCCGGGGCGGTGGCCATCATCGACGAACTGGCCACCGAGGTACAGAACTCGAGCGGCGTGATCCAGACCCTGGAAAGCGAGTGTGAGAACGTCGGTTCAGTACTCCAGGTCATACGCGAGATCGCCGAGCAGACCAATCTGCTGGCCTTGAATGCGGCCATCGAGGCGGCCCGGGCTGGCGAACAGGGCCGGGGCTTCGCGGTGGTGGCCGACGAGGTGCGCACCCTGGCCACGCGGACCCAGGACTCGACCCGCGAGATCCAGGAGATCATCCAGCGCCTGCAGTCAGGATCGCACGATGCGGTGGCGGCCATGGACCAGAGCTGCGGCAAGGCGGACTCCGGGGTTGCGCACATTCAGCGGGCGGGTGCGGCCCTGGAGGACATCAAGCGGATGATCGCCGGGGTAATGGACATGAACGTGCAGATCGCCAGCGCGGTCGAGGAGCAGAGCTGTGTCTCGGAGGAGATCAGCCAGACGGTCGAACGCATCAACGACGAGGCACATACCATCACCCGCGATGTGCAGGAGATCGCCGGGCAGAGTGAATCCCTGGGGCAGGTCTCCACGAGCCTGCAGCAGGCGGTATCACGCTTCAAACTCTGAAGCGGGTGCGCCGGCAGCCCCGTTCAGGGGCGTGGATGGTTTCGCGCCATGCGCCCGATCCTGCTCCCGATTCGTACGCACCAGGTCGCACTTGCCGGAGCCATCGGCGCCGCGTTTGTGCCAGGCCAGGCGATAGCCCCTCAAGGTGGTCACGCCACAGAGCTGGGCCGAGGATATGCGCTCCCCGAGGCGCAAGGGGTGCAGGATGGAGCCATAGGCCAGGTAGTAGCACCGGCGCACAGGCCCGCCGTCCTCAGAGAGCCTTCAGCCAGGCGGCCACATCCTTGGCGTAGTAGCTGAGGATGCCGTCGGCGCCGGCGCGCTTGCAGCCCAGCAGGGCCTCCAGCACCACCGCGCGCTCATCCAGCCAGCCGTTCTGGGCCGCCGCCTTCAGCATCGCGTATTCGCCACTGACCTGGTAGACGTAGGTGGGCATATGGAAGGTGTCCTTGAGCCGCCGCACGATGTCGAGATAGGGCAGGCCCGGTTTGACCATGACCATGTCGGCGCCCTCGCTGACATCCAGGGCGACCTCGTGCAGGGCCTCATCGCTGTTGGCCGGGTCCATCTGGTAGCTGTACTTGTTGCCGGCGCCGAGATTGCCGGCCGAGCCGACCGCATCCCGGAACGGTCCATAGAAGCTGGAGGCATACTTGGCGGAATAGGCCAGGATGCGGGTATTGCGCTGCCCCGCCGACTCCAGGGCCTGGCGCACCGCGCCGATGCGTCCGTCCATCATGTCGGAGGGGGCGACGATGTCGGCCCCGGCCTCGGCGTGGGACAGGGCCTGCCTGACCAGCGCCGCGACCGTCTCATCATTGAGGACATAGCCCCGTTCGTCGATCAGGCCGTCCTGGCCGTGGCTGGTGAACGGGTCCAGGGCTACGTCGGTGATCACCCCCAGTTGCGGATACTCGGCCTTGATCGCGCGCACCGCGCGCTGGGCCAGGCCCTGTGGATTCCAGGCCTCGCGGGCGTCATCGCTCTTGGCCTCCGCTGGCGTCACCGGGAACAGGGCGATGGCCGGGATCCCCAGGCTGATCAGTTCCCCCGCCTCGCGCAACAATTCCGTCAGCGACAGGCGCTCGATGCCGGGCATGGAGGGAATGGGCTCGCGACCGCTGGCCGCGGTGACGAATACGGGATAGATCAGATCGTCCGTGCTGAGGCGGTGCTCGCGCATCAGCCGGCGTGAGAATTCATCCCGGCGCATGCGCCGGGGACGCGTCCCTGGATAGTGCTGGTCGAACATGCAAGGATCTCCGTTGTTGGCCGGCCGCGGCTTTTGGCCCGTCCTGAAGAGGTCATTATAGCCCGTTCCCGGCCTGCATGGCCGCGCCCGGTCGGATGGGGCGGGAAACAGACGAGTGTAGCGGCCAGCGACTGGACCAGGAGAACCCGCAATGCCACAGTCCTTGGTACTGGATCATGAAATCTGGTTGCGCCTTGGGAGTTTCATCGGCGTACTGCTGTTGATGCTGGGCTGGGAGCGCCTGGCGCCACGGCGTCCACCCCCGCCCGACAACTGGCGCCGGCGCCTGACCAACCTGGCCCTGGTGGTCTGTAACAGCCTGCTGGTGCGGCTGCTGGCGCCGATTGCCGCGGTGGGGGTGGCGATCGAGGCGGCACGGCGGGGCTGGGGGCTGTTGCACTGGCTGGAACCGTCGCAGCTTCCGGGCATCGTCCTGGCCGTGGTATTGCTGGACCTGGCCATCTATGTCCAGCACGTGGTCTTTCACCATGTACCGGTGCTGTGGCGGCTACACCGCGTGCATCATACCGATCTGGCCCTCGACGCCACCACCGGGCTGCGTTTTCATCCCCTGGAGATCCTGTTGTCGCTGTCGATCAAGATGCTGGTGGTGTTGTTGCTGGGGGCCCCGGTGATCGCCGTGGTGATCTTCGAGATCCTGCTGAACGTGATGGCGGTCTTCAATCACGCCAATGTGCGCCTGCCCGGCGGGCTGGACCGCGCCCTGCGCGCGCTGGTCGTGACACCGGACATGCACCGGGTACACCATTCGGTGATCAAGACCGAGACCAATTCCAACTATGGTTTCAACCTCAGCGGCTGGGACCGCCTGTTTCATACCTACAGGCCGGAACCCCGCGACGGACAGCTGGGCATGACCATCGGTCTGGCCGAATACCGTGATCCGCGCCTGCTGGGGCTGCCGGGCTTGTTGCGGCAGCCCTTCCTGCGGCCACCCGGCCGGGTCAATTCCCGGCGGGGATGACGTCCGGGGTGAACAGCCTTTGGCCGAGCAGGCGGTAATCGCCGATCAGTTTTTGTCCCTCGGGGCCGGTGAGGAAATCGATATAGGCCCGCGCCAGCCGGTACTGGATATCCGGGTGCTGGTCCGGGTTGACGGCGATGATGTGGTAGGGATTGAACAGGCGGGGATCCCCCTCGGAAACGATCCTCAGCGCGAGCTTAGATTGCATCGAGATGTAGGTGCCGCGATCGGTGAGGGTGTAGGCCAGCTTGTCGTTGGCGATGGCCAGCACCGCGCCCATGCCCTGGCCCACGGACAGATACCATGGGCCTTCCGGTTCGATGCCGGCGGCCCGCCAGAGCTGGTGTTCCTTCTTGTCGGTACCGGAATCGTCTCCCCGCGATATGAAGGTCTGGCCGGATGCCGCCAGCCGGGTCAGGGCGGCGATCACGTCCGTGGTCTTGCCCAGGGTGGCCGGATCGGTGGGGGGGCCGACGATGACGAAGTCATTGTGCATCACCGCGCGCCGGTCTACGCCATGTCCGGCGGCCATGAACCGCTCCTCCGCGGGTGGCGCATGCACGAACACGATATCGACATCGCCATTGGCGCCGAGGCGCAAGGCCTTGCCGGTGCCGACCGCGATCACGTCCACCTGGACGCCGTTTTCACGTTCGAAAACAGGATTGAGCACCCGTAACAGGCCCGAGTTCTCGGTGCTGGTGGTGGTGGCCATGCGCAGATGTGCGATCGCCTCCCTGGCCTGGGTGTTGATGCCCAGGAGGAGCAGGATGGTCAGAATCAGTGTCTTTTTCATCGTCGGGTTTTCCATGAAGGGTAGTGGCCGAAAGGGGGTTGCGGTATATGCAGCGGTCTGCCGTTGCCTGCGTGATCCCCGTCAGAATTCGATCTGCCCGCGCAGCAGGAAGGCCGAGGGCCGGTCGCCGTTATGGGCACCGCCATCGAGGTTCAGCACGTTGACATAGTTGGCCATGAAGCGGATGTTCGGCGTGGTGTACCAGTTCAGGCCGAGGGTCAGATTCTGTTCGGCCCCACCACCGATGTCGGCATCGTTCAGATCGATACTGGAGAAGCGCAGGCCCAGTTCCCAGGCGCCGATGCCCCCCTGGCCGACGATACCCCTGGGCGTGACACGGGAGTAGGCGCCCTTGCCGGCCTTGTAGTTGCGTGACTCCCCGGTCAGGAACCAGCTGCCCTCGATATACCAGCCATCGAATCCGAGATCGCTGCCGCCGGGCAGCTTGCGGTTCAGGTCCAGGCGCATGTATTCACCTTGCAAGCCAAACGGACCCTGCAGCCAGGCGGCCTCCAGGCCATAGCGGTTGAAGGAACTGACGTCCAGAGTGCCCGTGTCGACCAGGTTGACCGCGCTCGCATGCGCCTCGGGACGGCTCTTCAGACGCAGGCCGTTGATCGAACCCGTGTCGCGATAGGAGGCGGCCAGGCCCAGATGCAGGGTATGGGTCTGGTCATGCACGGGCGCCCAGGTGGCGCGCCCGGAGGCGGCGTAACCCTCGTCACTGGCGCCGGCATCGTCCACGCCCTTGCCATAGATCCCGGCATTGGCGCTCCAGTTGCGGCCATGGGAGGAATAGGCGAGGCCGATACTGCGACCCGGCAGGAAGGCCGAGGGCAGGGAGCGTTCTATGAACATCGTGTACTTGGAACTGGTCATGTTCTCCAGGCTGTAGGGTTCCTTGAAATTGCCCACGGTGATATCGCCTCCGGCCACACCCCGGTAGCGGAGCCAGGCATCCTTGATCCCCTTGATGCCGGTGCCCGTGAAGTCGTACTGGAACTTGTATCTCCAGGCCCGCCACATCGTCCCGGACACGAACATCCGGCCCCGGCGGATCTCGCTGCCGTTGCCCAGCCTGGCGCGATCGCTGTCGAAGGCGTTGTAGTCCGCCTGTATGCGGCCGCCGACACGAAGCTTGAAGTCGCCATCTCGGGCAACCGGTTTCCGCTGGCCATGGGTATCGATACGGGGACTGGAGGCGGCCGGCGTGTCTTTGGCCATGGCGGTGGGTCGGGAACGCTCGCGGATGGCCGCCGCCATGGTGGCATAGGCCTGTTGATTGATGGTGCCGTTGTCCCGCAGCACCCGCACCAGGGTCAACAAGGGATCTTCCGCCGCGGCTGAGGCCTGGCACAGCAGCAGGCCCAGCAATGGATACAGATTCGCGCGCATGATAGTCTCGTCCAAATATGTTATATATTGCATAATTATGCTGTTGAGATATAAAGCTAATCGCTATCAAGACAGATGTAAATATGTATGGCAATGCCTAATATACGGCCGGAATTGATCGCGCTATGGCAGTTGCGCGGCGCGGATGACAGCCGCTTCGATGAGCGTTTGCTGCCTCTGCTGGACGCCATACAGCGGCAGGGCACCCTGCGCGCCGCGGCCGCCAGGAACGATCTGTCCTATCGCCATGCCTGGGGCATGCTGGAGCGGGGCGCGGCCTTTTTCGGTCAGCCCGTGGTGCGCATGCAGCGTGGCCGTGGCGCCTGGCTGACCCCCCTGGGAGAAAAGCTTCTGGAGCTGGACCGGCGGGTCAGTGCGCGGCTGGCGCCAATGCTGGAGAGCCTGTCATCGGAGCTCCGGCACGAGCTGGACGCGATCCTCGATGGTGGTCATGAACAGCCGCAGCGGATCTATGCCAGTCATGGGCTGGGCATCGGCCAGCTACGGGAGCTGGCGGAACAGGACCCCCGCCTGCATCTGGACCTGCAATACCGGGGCAGCCTGGACAGTCTGCGCGCCTTGCTTGCCGGTCAGTGTCTGCTGGCTGGATTCCACATACCCACGGGCGAGCCGGGGCGACGCCTGGCGCCTCGTTTCCAGGCCCTGCTGGATGCCTCCGAGCATCGCTTGATCCTGATGGCCAGGCGCCAGCAGGGGCTGATCACGGCCAGTGGGAATCCGATGGGGCTGCGCCGGATCGCCGATCTGGGTCGCACGGGACTGCGCTTCATCAACCGTCAACCAGAGTCGGGTTCACGGCTGTTGTTCGACCTGCTGCGCGAGCAGGCGAACCTGGCGGCCGCCGATATCGACGGCTATGACAATACGGAATTTACCCACCTGGCAGTCGCCGCCCTGATCTCCGCGGGTGTGGCCGATTGCGGCTTTGGCATACGCGCCGCGGCGGCGCGTTTCGGGCTCGGCTTCGTGCCCCTGGCATGGGAGCATTATTTCCTCGCCGTCAGGGCGGCCGATACCGACAGGGAGGCGGTCCGCGCCCTGCGTGAGATCATGCAGGGAGAGGCATTTCACCAGCGCCTCGAGGCGCTGCCTGGTTATGATCCGGCTGGCGCGGGCGAGGTCTGGCCCGTACAGCGCCTGAGCCCGGACTGGCCTGGCTGAGGACGGGATCGGCAAGCTGTCTGACCGGAGCCCCAGGCTGTTGAAAAGCGGGTATCGACGGGGTGCTCTGATATAATCGCCCCATGTCCCGACGTCGCCGAGGGCTCCCGCGCGAGCCCGTTACCGCTCATATCGAATCTCTTTCCCATGAAGGCCGCGGGGTGGCCCGCATAGACGGCAAGACGGTGTTCGTGCAAGGCGCCCTGCCGGGTGAGGAGGTGCTGTGTCGCTATACCCGCCGGCATGCCCGCTACAGCGAGGCCCTGGCCCTGGAGATCGGCAGTCCCTCGCCACTGCGGGTCACGCCGAGGTGCGCGCATGCCGATGTCTGTGGCGGTTGCAGCCTGCAGCACCTGGGCGCGGAGGAGCAGATCGCACACAAGCAGGCGGTGCTGCTGGAGCACATGCGGCATATCGGCGAGGTCGAAGCCGAGCAGGTGTTCGAGCCACTGCGCGGACCGTTGTGGGGATATCGCCGCAAGGCCCGCCTGGGGGTGAAATACGTCGAGAAGAAGGGCGGCGCCCTGGTTGGATTCCGCGAGAAGGCCAGCCCCTATATCGCCGATATGCGCAGCTGCGAGGTCTTGCATCCCTCGGTGGGACGACGCATAGAGGCGCTGCGCGAGCTGATTGGATCCTTGCAGGCGCGGGCGCGCATTCCCCAGATAGAGGTCGCTGTCGGCGATCAGGATACGGTGTTGTGCCTGCGTCACCTGGACCCCCTGAGTATCCCGGATCGTGAGGCCCTGTCGGCTTTTGGCGCGGGTCACGGCATCGGTGTCTACCTGCAGCCGGGTGGCCCGGGGAGTATCCATCCGCTGTGGCCGGAGTCGGGTGTGGTCCTGAGCTACAGCCTGCCGGAATCGGGTCTCGAGTTCAGCTTCCAGGTCGATGATTTCACCCAGGTGAATGCCGAGGTCAACCGGGCGATGGTCGCGCGGGTGCTGGAACTGCTGGATCCCGAGGCCACGGATCAGGTCCTCGACCTGTTCTGCGGACTGGGTAATTTCACCTTGCCGCTGGCGCGGCGGGCGGGACAGGTCACCGGCATCGAGGGGGATGCCGCGCTGGTGCGCCGGGCCCGCGACAATGCCGTCGCCAACGGCATGGACAATGTCCGCTTCGAGCAGGTCGATCTGGCCCAGCCGGAGCAGCTGGCCCGCTTCGTCAGTCAGCGTTTCGACAAGCTGCTGCTGGACCCGCCCCGCAGCGGCGCCGCCGAGATCATCGCGCAGCTGGACTATGCCGGCATCGGGCGAATCGTCTATGTTTCCTGCAATCCGGCCACGCTGGCGCGCGATGCCGGCATACTGGTGCATGAGCATGCTTATCGCCTGCGGGGAGTGGGGGTCATGGACATGTTTCCGCATACCTCCCATGTCGAATCCATTGCCCTGTTCGAGCGCTGAGGGGCGGCACAGGCGGACCTGCCGCGTACTGCTGTGGCTCGCACTGGCACTGGGGATGGGCGCCTGTGGCGCGCCCCCGACGGACAGTATCCGTATGGGTCTGGCCGCCGCGCCGGCCACCCTCGACCCCCGTCTGGCCACGGATGCGGTCTCCTATCGCCTGTGTCGGCTGCTGTATCGGTCGCTGGTGGATTTCGACCCTCACTACCGGGCCGTTCCCGAGCTGGCGAGCTGGCGTCGCATCACCCCCTTGCATTATCGTTTTACCCTGGGTGAGCAGGGACGCGATTTCGAGGGGGGTGGCCGGCTTGCCGCGGTGGATGTCAAGGCCACCTACGACTCGGTGCTGGATCCAGCCACGGGCTCACCGCATCGCGCCTCGCTGGAGGTGATCGCGCGGATCGTCGTGGTCGATCCGGAGCGTATCGATTTCTTTCTCAAGCGTCCCGATCCCTTGTTCCCGGGGCGGCTGGTGATCGGCATCCTGCCGGCCGGGCCGCTGGCGCGGGGGCATGATTTCGGCCACCGCCCGATCGGCAGTGGTCCGCTGCGGCTGCTGGATTGGCCGGACAACGGCCGGCTGCTGTTGCAGCGGCGCGCGGATGGCCAGCGCATCGACTTCCTGAAGGTTGGGGATGCCTCGGTGCGGGCCTTGAAATTGGCGCGGGGCGAGATCGATCTGCTCCAGGGAGACATGCCGCAAGAACTGCTGGGCTGGCTGGGGCGGCGCCCGGGACTGCGGCTGGAGCGCCGGCCCGGGACCACCTTCAGCTATCTGGGATTCAATCTGCGGGACCCCGTGGTCGGCCGGCGCGAGGTGCGCGAGGCGATCGCGCTGGCCATCGACCGTGCGGCCATCATCCGCTATGTGCTCGGTGGCGCAGCCCGCCCGGCCGCGTCCTTGTTGCCGCCGGACCACTGGGCCGGGCTGCGGGGCCGGGATGGGATCGGCTACGATCCGGACCGGGCGCGGCGCATCCTCGCCGATCTGGGTTATGACCGGGGTCATCCCCTGCGCATCAGCTACAAGACCTCTAGCAATCCCTTCCGTTTGCGCCTGGCGACCGTCATCGCCAGCCAGTTGCACGAGGCCGGCATAGAGGTTGCCATCCACAGCTACGACTGGGGGACCTTCTATGGGGACATCAAGGCCGGGCGTTTCCAGATGTACAGCCTCGCCTGGGTGGGCCTGAAGATGCCGGATGTCTTCCGCTATGTCTTTCACAGCCAGTCCCTGCCCCCGCACGGGGCCAACCGCGGGCATTTCCTGGACCCAGAGAGCGATACCCTGATCGAGCAGGCCGAGGCCGCGACCAGCCTGGCGGAGCAGGCGCGTCTGTACCGGCGTCTGCAGGCCCATCTGCTGGAGGCCCTGCCCTATGTGCCGCTATGGTATGAGGACCAGGTGCTGGTGATACGGGACGGATTGTCGGCCTATGCACTGAGCGCGGACGGCAACTATGATGGCATGATGGGGATCCACGGCAAGGGCGATGAGCAAGGCTGAGCGGCATATCGAGATCAGCCTCTCCAGGCAGAGCCTGCGGTTGCTGCAGGGGGATGCGATAATGATGGAATGTGCGGTATCCACTGCCGTCAACGGTGCCGGTGAACGTCAGGACAGTGAGTGCACGCCACGCGGGCGGCATCGCATCGCCCACAAGATAGGCGGTGGTTGCGCCCCGGGCACGGTGTTCGTCGGCCGTCGGCCCAGCGGCGAGGTCTATAGCCCCGAACTGGCCCGGACCCACCCCCGCAGGGACTGGATCCTGACCCGCATCCTGTGGCTGGAGGGCCTGGAGGCGGGCCGCAACCGCGGTCCGGGCGTGGACAGCCTGCGGCGCTATATCTACCTGCACGGCACTCCGGAGGAGACCCTCCTGGGCCGCCCCGGCTCGCATGGCTGCATACGCATGTGCAATCGCGATATCGTGACCCTGTTCGAACTGGTCGATGAGGGCACCGGGGTGATGATCCATGAGGGGGGGTTCGCGGCCCGGTCCCGGCGTCCCGGCCCGGGTGCTTCCCGGTGATGCCGGATAAAAATGGAGCCCGGCTGTCAACCGATCCCGGGGGAGGCCGTTATTGAGGGTGCAAGACAACGATTTTCCCCCAAGGAGAGAGACACCATGAACACACGTATGCTGTTGACCGGCACCTTGCTGAACCTGATGATCATGAGCCCGGCGCACGCCGATGCCGGTGATCGGGTGGAACGCTATCTCGACCATCGCGGCGATCGCATCGAGGACCGTCTGGACCATCGCGGTGATCGCATCGATCAGCGCCTGGATCGCAAGGGCGAGCGTATCGAGCATCGCCTGGATGCCCGCGGCGATCGCATCGAGGATCGTTTCGACCGGCGCGCCGATCGCGCCCGTGAGTCTGGACATGAAGGTCTGGCCGATCGTCTCGAGCGCAAGGGCGATCGCATGGATCGCCGCCTGGACCGCAGGGGTGAGCGCGCCGAGCGGCGCCTGGACCGGCGCGGCGATCGCATCGATCGGCGCCTGGATCGTCGAGGTCACCGCGCCGACCGGCGTCTGGACCGTGGCGGGCGAGTGGCCAAGCGGCGCATGAGGCGTCGTTGACACCCGCCCAGGATGGGTGACGGGGCGCCCGCCATGCCGGGCGCCCTGATTGCGCGGTGGTGAACGTGAGCAGGCAAGGGAGACGGTATTCTGGACAACAGCCAGGCACTGGACCGGTTTCTCGCCGGCGTGGAGGCCCGCGCCTACCGCATGGCGCAGATGGCCACCGGCAATGCCGACGAGGCCCTGGATATCGTCCAGGAGGCGATGCTGAAACTGGTGCAGCGCTATGGGCGCAGACCGGCGGAGGAATGGGGCCCCCTGTTCCATCGCATCCTGCAGAGCCGGATCACGGACTGGTACCGGCGCCGGCAGGTGCGCAATCGCTTCCGCGTGTTCCTGGGACATGCAAGCGGGGAAGCGGCCGCAGGGGATGCGATCCAGGCCCTGCCGGACCCGCACGCCAGGTTGCCGGATCAGGCCCTCGGCGAGGAACGCGCCATGCAGACCCTGCAGACGGCCCTGGCGGCGTTGCCCTTGCGTCAGCGGCAGGTCTTCCTGTTGCGGGCCTGGGAGGGCCTGGACGTGCGCGCCGCCGCGCGGGCGATGGGCTGTTCGGAGGGCAGCGTCAAGACACATTATTCCCGCGCCCTGAAGGCCTTGCGGGGACAACTGGGTGAGCATTGGCCATGAGTGAGAGGGAACGGGATACATTGCAGGCCGGGGTTCGGCGGGTACTGGACGCCAGCGTCGCGGGACTGGATGCGGTGACCCGATCGCGCCTGACCCAGGCCCGTCATCGGGCCCTGGAAGCACGGGGCCGGCAGCGCTCGCCATGGGCTGCGGGGCTGGCCCTGGGCGGGGTCGCGGCCTCCGTAGGGGTGCTGGTGATCGCCTATGCACTGTGGCAGGGGCAGGTGCCCGCACAGTCCTATGAGGCCCTGGCGGATCTGGAAGTGCTGACCGCCGGCGATCAGATCGAGCTCTATGAAGACCTGGAATTCTATGAGTGGCTGGACAGTAATGCCCAGACCGGTTGAGAGCCTGTGTCTGTGTCTGTGTCTGTTGCTGTGGTCTGGCACCCTGCGGGCGCAGGAACCGGCGCCCGATCCGGAATTGCTGGCCTTCCTGGGCGAATGGGCCACCGACGATGGAGGCTGGATGGATCCGCAAAGCCTGGAGCAGGCGAGCGGACTGGATGATGACCAAGAGGCGACGGGGAACGGGAATGGGCATGTCGATGCGAAATAGCCGCTTGCTGCTGCTGTTGCTGCTGTTGCTGGCGACAGCGGGACTGCATGCGGCTGAGGCCGCGCCGGGAGGTATCGCCTGGGATGAACTGAGCGCGCAGCAGCAACAGCTGTTGAAGTCCTTGCGCGGGAAGTGGAACAGCCTGTCCGCGGAGCGGCGGCAGCGTCTGAGCAAGGGTGCCAGTCGCTGGCAGTCGATGAGCCCGGAACAACGCCTCAGGCTCAGGGACCGGCTGCGGCGCTGGCAAGCGATGAGCCCTGAGCAGCAGCAGCGGATACGCAAGCGCTTCAAGCATTTCAAGCAGCTCAGTCCGGAGCAGCGCCAGCGTCTGCGGCAGCGCAAGCAGTGGTTCGACCGGTTGCCGGCGGAAAAGCGCGAGGCCCTGCGGGAGCGCTGGCGGAAGCTGAGTCCGCAGCAACGCCAGCGATTCAAAAAGCGTTTCAGGGACCTGCGTCCCGAACAGCGCCGGAAGTTGCGGCAGCGGCTTCGCAAGCACGACCGGGAGCCGCGGGGCAAGGCGCGGGAATCGCATCAGCGCTCCCATCGCTGATCGTCGATCTCAGCGGCGGGATCGCTCCAGGGCCCGGATCAGGCGCAGGATCCGGGCATCGTAGAGGGCCAGTTGGCCCCCGGTATGGATCGCGGCGATGGCCAGGCGGCCGATCAGCAGCAGCATCAGGATGGCGATGAACCAGGCCGGGAAATAGGCCAGGCGGAAATCATCGGCATTCACCATGGAGCCGGCCTCAACGCCATCGGCAGGCGCCTGCTTCCGTTCTCCGGATGTGGGCGGGATCCCCTCGTGGGGTCTTGCCATGCGCCGCTCCCTGTCATGGGGGGCCATGACCCTGTCCAGACCCGAGCCCCTTTCGATGGCCACCACCAGGGGTTCGATACCCTGCGGATGCCGGTACAGCGACCAGGCCTCGCTGATGACCTTCAGCGCCACCAGCAGACCCACGACGAGCAGCAGGGCGCCAAGTACGCGAACGATGAGGCCGACCAGCCGGCCACCGTTCTCGGCCAGGCCTGACAGGGGCTGATCCCCGTCGTCAAGATGCGAGTAGTCCACTTTTTTCGTCCCCCGACTCCTACAGGCTCTAGTGTAAGGTCCCCACGTCGCCGAGACCAGTTCCCGAGGTGGCTGTCGTCGTGCCGTTGTCGTCGACCGGGCCAGCGGCGATAATCCCGCTATGCCGCAGTTGCTCATCACCCGTATCTTCAGCGCCCTGATCGTGATGCTGGGTGTGGTCACCATCGTGTTCCTGTTCATCCATATCATTCCCGGTGATCCGGTGGATGTCATGCTTGGCGAGAGCGCCCGCCCGGCGGACCGGGCCGAGCTCCGTCATGATCTGGGTCTGGATCGCAGCCTGCCGGTACAGTGGGGAGAATATCTTGGTGGCCTGCTGCGACTGGACCTGGGCCGATCCCTGCATTCCCGTCGTCCGGTCGCCGAGATCCTGGCCGAGCGCATCCCGGCGACCGCGAAACTGGCCGCCGCCGGCTTGCTGATTGCCATCCTGCTGGCCCTGCCACTGGGGCTGATGGCCGCCTTGCGCCGGAATAGCGGCTGGGATCGGGGCGCCATGGCGGTCGCGATGCTGGGGGTATCGATCCCCAATTTCTGGCTGGGGCCCATCTTGATCCTGGTGTTTTCCCTGTGGCTGGGCTGGTTCCCGGTCAGTGGCGACGAGGGCCCCCTGGCGCTGGTGTTGCCGGCGATCACCCTGGGCACGGCGCTGGCGGCGATCCTGTCACGGATGCTGCGTTCATCCTTGCTGGAGGTCCTGGGCGAGGATTTTGTCCGTACCGCCAGGGCCAAGGGCCTGAGCCCGGCCCGGGTGGTTCTGAGACATGCGCTGGGCAATGCCGGTCTGCCGTTGCTGACCTTGCTGGGCCTGCAACTGGGGACCCTGCTGGGTGGCGCCGTGATCACCGAGGCGGTCTTTTCCTGGCCGGGGCTGGGTTCCCTGATCATAGAGGCCATCCAGGCCCGGGACTATCCGGTGGTACAGGCCTGCGTGCTGGTGATCAGTCTGGCCTATGTGGGAGTGAACACGTTCACGGATGTGCTCTATGCCGCGCTGGACCCGCGCATCCGGGGCCAGCAGCCATGAGGTCGGCCCGCTTGCTGGCCGACGCGGTGCTGCTCCTGTGGTTGTCTTTGGCGCTGCTGGCCGGCCTCAGTCTGCTGGATCCCAACCAGATCGACTTGCGGCATATCCTTCAGGGCCCGGACGGCGCCGCCTGGCTCGGTTATGATGACCTGGGGCGGCCGATCCTGGCGCGCCTGATCGCCGGTTCGCGGACCTCTCTGCTGGTCGCCGCCGGTGTGGTCGGCACGACCGCGCTGCTGGGGACCACCATCGGGATCTTGAGCGCCTGGCTGGGGGGGCTGTGGGATCAGCTGCTGGTGCGGGTGATCGATGTCTTTCTGGCCTTCCCGGGGATCCTGCTGGCGATCTCCCTGGCCGGTCTGCTGGGTCCCGGCATTGGCAATGTGGTGATCGCCTTGTCGCTGGTAGGCTGGGTAGGTTTCGCGCGCCTGGCCCGGGCCCAGACCCTGAGCGTGAAACAGCGCGAGCACATCACCGCCGCGCGGGCCCTGGGAACCCCGTCCCTGGCGATCATGCGCCGGCATGTCCTGCCGCTGATCCTGGCGCCGCTGATCGTGGAGGCGACCTTTGCCGTGGCCGGCGTGGTGATCGCCGAGGCGGGACTGTCGTTTCTGGGCCTGGGAGTGCAGCCCCCCGATCCCTCCTGGGGCAGCATGATCCGCGATGGCGCCCGCTACATGCTGGTGGCGCCACACATGGTGATGGCCCCCGGGATGGCGGTATTCGCGGTGGTGCTGGCGGTCAACCTGCTCGGTGATCGCCTGCGCGATCGGCTGGATGTGCGTCTCTGATCGGGCCAGGGACGGATCAGGGGGCTTCCCTGAACGGACCCGTATGCCCCTGACAACGGTTATCCGGAGATCCCTTCATACTGTCCATGGACGTCACCGCTATCCCTGGCCTCGAATCTTCGTGAGCCTCTTGGGGGATGATATCCTCCCTTCCCGACCAGCAAATCCAGGAGCAACGCCGTGTCACTAGGACCGGTCATGATCGACCTGAAGGGTCTCGAGATCGCCGCCGAGGAGCGCGAGATGCTCTGCCATCCTCTCTGTGGCGGCGTGATCCTGTTCAGTCGCAATTATCGCGACCCAAGGCAGGTGCAGGCCCTGGTGGCGGCGCTGCACGGTCTGCGCAGGCCCCGTCTGCTGGTGGCGGTGGATCATGAAGGCGGGGCGGTGCAGCGGTTTCGTGAGGGCTTTACCCAATTGCCGGCCGCGGCCCTGTTCGGGCATCTGTATGATCGCGACCACCGGCAGGCGCTGAGATTGAGCGAGGATTGCGGCTGGCTGATGGCGACGGAGTTGCGCGCCGTGGGGGTGGATTTCAGTTTTGCCCCGGTCCTGGATATCGGTACCGGCCTCAGCCGGGTGATCAACGACCGCGCCTTTCACCGGGATCCACGCGCCATCTCGCGCCTGGCCCAGGCCTTCGTCAGGGGCATGCATGCGGCGGGGATGGCGGCGGTGGGCAAGCACTTCCCCGGACATGGCTCGGTGGCCGGTGATTCCCATCACGAGATCCCGGAGGATGGGCGCGATGAGCAGGATATCCGCGGGCGAGACCTGCTCCCCTTCGCGCATCTGATCGGGAATGGCCTGGCGGGGGTGATGCCGGCGCATGTGATCTATCCACGCGTGGATCCCCGGCCGGCCGGGTTTTCACGCTATTGGTTGCAGCAGGTGTTGCGCGCAGACCTGGGTTTCGAGGGTGTGATCTTCAGCGACGATCTGAGCATGGCCGGGGCGGCCGTGGCGGGAGACATGCTGGCGCGGGCGCGGGCCGCGATGTCTGCCGGTTGTGACATGGTCCTGGCCTGCAATGATCCGCACGGCGCCGGACGCATACTCGAAGGCCTGGAACAGAGACCTGATCCCGTGGTCGTGGCGCGACTCGCGCGCATGCATGGCCGCCACGGCGTGAACCATGAGAAACTGCGCCATGACCGTCGCTGGCGAGAGATCCGCAAGGCCCTGCGCGCATGGGTGAGCAACCCGGAACTCGATCTGGGTGACGACGAACTGTTGTGAGGGCGAGGATCAGCCGGGCGGCAGTTCGTCCCCTGGCGCGCCGATATGGTAGCCCTGGGCATAGTCGACGCCGTAGGCGCGCAATAACTCCAGGGTCTGTTCATCCTCGACGAATTCGGCGATGGTCTTCTTGCCCAGCCCGCGCGCAACCTCGGTGAGGGCCTTGACGAAGACCTGGTCATCCCGGTTCGCCGACAGGTGCCGGATGAAGGAACCATCGATCTTGACGAAATCGACCGGCAGTTGCTTCAGATAGGCAAACGAGGAAAAACCGACGCCGAAGTCATCCAGGGCAAAGCGGCAGCCCAGGCCGCGGATCTCATGCATCAGTTCAATGGCGGCGCTGATATCGGCCACGGCCGCGGTTTCCGTCAGTTCGAAGACGACATGCGCGGGATTGACGGTGGCGTCATCGAGCGTGTGCTTGAGCAGGGACAGCAGTTCCGGGTCATCGATGTCCCGCCCGGAGAGGTTGATGGACAGACTGATATCCCGGTTCTGTTCACGGAAGGCGGACTGGGCCATGAGCGCATGTTGCAGCACCCAGTGATCGATGGCATGGATCAGCCCGGTGTGCTCGGCGACGGGAATAAACATTCCCGGCGGGATCAACTGGCCGTCCTCGCCGCGCATGCGCACCAGCACCTCGTAATGCGACACGGTATTGCTGCCCAGGTCCAGGATGGGTTGATACTGGAGCTGGAAACGGTCGTTGCGCAGGGCCTCTTCGATGGCGTTACGCCAGTGCATCTGGTCTTGCATGCGTTCGCGCATGCCCTCGCCGCGGGTGAACAGATGCCAGCCGCCCTTGCCCATGGACTTGGCCTGGTACATGGCCAGATCGGCATTGGCCAGCAGTTCGTGCACATCCTGGCCATGCTCGGGGAACATCACGATGCCGATGCTGCAGGCGACAGTGAGGTGGGCGTCCGCGACGGGGATCTCCGTCCGGGCCAGTTCCCGGATGATCTTTTTGGCTACGCCGGTGGCGCCCGGTACATCGGTCTCGCGCATGACCACCGCGAATTCATCCCCGCCCAGGCGGCAGACCAGGTCCGAGCCGCGGATGATATTGCGCAGCTTGGTGGCCACGATCTGCAACAGGGCATCGCCGGCCTGATGACCGCTGGTGTCGTTGACGAACTTGAATTCATCCAGATCGAGATAGAGCAGCGCGCCGCTGCGCTGGTAGCGCGCGGCGATGGCCAGTACCTCCTGAAAATCCTGCTGGAAGCGGCGGCGGTTGTAGAGCGAGGTCAGGGCATCGTGATCGGCCAGCCAGGAGAGGCGTTTTTCGGCCTCGATTCGATCACTGATGTCCATGCCTACCGAGATCACCACACTGCCGTCGCCATGGCTCCGCCCCAGGCGGGAATGCAGCCAGGAGATGGTATGAAAGTTCCCGTCCCGGTCCAGCAGCCCGCTTTCGTGCTCCAGGCGCACATGTTCGCCCGCCAGCAGGGCTCCCAGGGAACGTTCCAGGCTGTCCTGCCGCTCCGGGGAATAGATGAGATCGGTGAAATTCCGGCCGATCATATCCCCCTCGGCATAACCGACTATCCGTTCGGCGTGGCGATTGGCCATGGTCAGCCGGCCCTGGGCATCCTGGGTCAGGATCATCACCGGCGCGGTATTCAGCAGGCCGGTGACGAAATCGCGATCATGCTCTATGACCCGGCGCTGTGTCTCGACCTCGCGCGCATGTTCATCGGTCTTCCTGGCATAGTTGTCCAGCTGTCGCGTGAGTTCCTGGGCGGTATCGTGGAGGATGTCGATCTCGTCGCTGATGAACTCGCTGCGGTCATGGGCCCGCAGGGTTGCGGCGACGCTGCCGAATTCATGGCGGGCCAGGCGTGGCAGGGTGGCCGTCAGGTGCATCACGCGTTGCATGGGCTGCCATAGCAGCAACAGCAACAGCAAGGCCGTCAGCAGGATACCGATGCTGCTGGCCAGGAACAGCCGGTGGACGATGCCACGGATATGGGCGATATCCTCGGTAATATCATCGATGATGATGGCGCCAGTGTGCTCATTGCCGGGCAGTCTGGGCAGGTCGAAGTGGCGCAGTTCATATTCACGTTCATCGATGCGCAGGCGCAGGCCCCGGTCCAGGGCCTGCAACGGGAATCGACGCGCGGCCCGTTCCAGCACGGCCTGCATGGTGGGTCTGGAGGTCAGGGTCTTGAGTGAGACCGGCCAGTTGCCGAAGCTCCCGCCGTCCCCATGTTCCAGTATGGCCAGGTTGGTGCCGGTGACCTGGTGGTAAGCCATGATCAGGTCGGGGAGACTGGCGACCAGCACCAATACCCGGCCCGGTCGCCCCTGCTTCAGTATCGGCAGCAGCACAAAGAGACGGCATTCGTGCCCGCAGTGCATGCCCGAAAGGGGGCGTTTCCCGGCCATGACCCGTTGCCTCCAGGGTGGCGGGAAGCTCAGGGCCGCGTTTTCCCCCCAGGCTTGCCGCCGCCGGCCGTCGGCATCCAGCAGCGCGGCGGCGACGATGTTCCATTCCAGTGTGATCACTGGCCAGTGCTGCCCTATCTCCTCGGCAAAGCCGTCGGAGTCCTTGTCGCCGCCCTCCTGGCTGATCAGCGCGCCGAGGCGCTGCAACTGGGCGAAGCTCTGCCGCAACTGACCATCGAGATAGAGTCTGTGATTACGGTAACGATCATCGAGTTGCTGCTGGAAACGCTCCTCCAGGGCCTGCTCTCCCAGCAGACCCATGCCGCTGTTGATGAGCAGCAACAGCAGGCCCAGCAACAGCAGGGCCTTCCATTTCAGGCTGAGATAATACCGGGAGTGGCTGTTGTTCGAGGTCTCGGCTCCCTTCATGGTGACGATGTCCGTGGATCTCCCATTCTCCCTTTATCGGCCATGAGGCCGATAATTTAAAGAAACCCTGATTCATCCCTGCCTGGCTTGAACGGGCCATGCCCCCCCTGTCGCCAAAGCAGGTTCGCGGGGACAGGCTTGATCAGGGAAGTTATATAATGTAGTTTGCAAGAATAATTGTCTATGTCATTGTTAATTTGCTAGTATTGTTTATCAATAGATGATGGTTGCGTTACGAGTTCTGATCCCACGAGGGTAATGAGTCAAATGGATCCGCAGGATATTCTGAACAGAATATGGGCCTTTTTCGGCAGTGAGTCCTGGGTCAGTCAGGTGTTCGTGATCGTCCTGTCGACGCTGTTCCTGAGCTATCTCCAGCGCCGCATCCTGACGCGGCTGCACCAGCGTCTGCGGAAGACCCGTACCCACTGGGATGATTCGGTGATCGACGCCCTGCGTCGGCCCCTCTCGGCGCTGATCTGGATCGTGGGTCTGGCCTTCGCCGTGGAGGTCATACGCGCGGCCAATCCCGCCACCATCTTCGATGCCGTCGGTCCGCTGCGTGATGTCGGCATCATCTCCTGTCTCGCCTGGTTCCTGATCGGTCTTATCCGGCGCGCCGAGCAGAACCTGATCGCCGAGCGTATCGCCAACGGGGAGGAATTCGACCGCTCCACCCTGGAGGCGATCACCAAACTGCTGCGGGCCTCGGTTTTCATTACCACCGGCCTGGTGATCCTGCAGACCCTGGGTTTCAGTATCTCCGGGGTACTGGCCTTTGGTGGCATCGGTGGCATCGCCATCGGCTTTGCCGCCAAGGACATGCTGGCCAATTTCTTCGGTGGCCTGACCATCTACATGGACCGTCCTTTTACGGTAGGAGACTGGATCCGCTCCCCGGATCGGGAACTGGAGGGAACGGTGGAGACCATCGGCTGGCGGCGTACCGTGATTCGCACCTTCGACAAACGCCCTTTGTACGTCCCCAATGCCACCTTTACCAGTATCGCGGTGGAAAACCCCTCGCGCATGCTCAACCGGCGTATCAATGAAACCATCGGTATTCGTTACGACGATGCGGACAAGCTGGCAGACATCATCAAGGACGTGAAGGACATGCTGGAATCGCATCCCGAGATCGATACCAGTCAGACCCTGATGGTGAATTTTACCAGCTTTGCACCTTCATCCCTGGATTTCTTTATCTATACCTTCACCCGCACCACGGTGTGGACGCATTATCAGGACGTCAAGCAGGATGTGTTGCTGAGGATCCTGGACATCATCACCGCGCATGGCGCCGAGGTGGCCTTCCCGACCTCGACCATCCACCTGTGGCAGGAGCCCGCTGTGCAGCAGGGGGGCTGAAGGCATGGTGGAAAAGCTGGGCAGACGACTCAGATTCAGCAAGATGCACGGACTCGGCAATGACTTCGTCCTGCTGGATGCCCGTTCACAGTCCATCCGCCTGAACCGCGATCATATCCGCCGGATCTGTGATCGCCATAGCGGTATCGGTTGTGATCAGATGCTGGTCATCGAGGCCTCCGGAGAGGCGGGGACGGACATCGTTTATCGTATCTTCAATGCCGATGGTGGAGAGGTGGAGCAGTGCGGTAATGGCGCCCGCTGTGTCGCCAGCTACCTGCGCAACCACGGCTTCACCGGACGCGATTCAATCAGCGCGCAGACAGCGCGGGGCGTTATCCATCTCTATTTCGAGGATTATGACCTGATCCGGGTGGATATGGGCAGGCCGCGTTTCCAGCCGGACGAGATCCCGTTCCAGGCGGATGACGCGGCGTCCAGCCATGAGCTGGAAGTCGAGGATACCATGCTGAGGATCAGCGTCGTCTCCATGGGGAACCCCCATGCGGTACTGCGGGTCGACGATGTGGACACGGCGGATGTCGCGGGACTGGGTGCGAAGATCGAGCGTCACCCCCGTTTCCCACAGGGGGTGAATGTCGGTTTCATGCAGATCCTGGATCGGGGACATATCCGCCTGCGGGTATTCGAGCGCGGGGTGGGGGAGACCCGCGCCTGCGGCACCGGCGCCTGTGCGGCCGTTGTCGCCGGCCGGCGCCTGGACCTGCTGGATGCGCGCGTCGATGTCGCACTGCGTGGTGGGCACTTGCGCATAGACTGGGATGGTGAGGACGGGTCGGTATGGATGACCGGGCCTGCGGAGCATGTCTTTGATGGGGAGATCATTCTATGAATATACCAACAACAAAGAACCAGGAAGACGGTGGGCTCGACCCATCGAGGGTGCAGGATTTTCTGTATCAACATCCGGGCTTCTTTCTTGAACATCCGGACTTGCTGACCAGGATCAGTATTCCGCATCCTTCGGGCGAGGCTGTGTCGCTGATAGAGCGCCAGGTCAGTACCCTGCGCGAGCAGAACAGCCAGGCCCGCAAACGGTTCCGCGAACTGGTCAGCGTGGCCGAGGACAACCAGCGCCTGATCCAGCGCCTGCACGCTCTCAGCCTGCGCCTGATGGAGGCGCCGGGCCCGGCGGAGATCTTCCATACACTGAACGAGACCCTGCGGCGGGATTTCAATGCCGATGAGGTCGTGATCAGGATTTTCGCGGAGGCCGCCTTCCTGGATCAGGACAGCGGGGAGGAGTTCGTCGGCATCGCCGGGCTCGGGCCCAGCGCGGAAATCATCGCTGGCGGCCAGCCTGTGTGTGGTCGTCTGCCCGTGAAACAGGCCGCTCTTATATTCGGTGAGGGCGCCGAGGGTATTGCCTCGGGGGTACTCATGCCCCTGGGGCGGCGTGACTGGTCGGGGCTGCTGGCCATCGGCAGTCATGATCCCAATCGTTTCCGGCCGGGCATGGGCCTCGACCTGCTGAGTTACCTGGGTGATGTAGCCTCTCTGGTCATCGATCCGTGGACCGCGAGCTTAGCGGATGATTGAGCACGGGTAGAGATTCCATGCCGGCCCTGGATCAGGATGTCACCAGCTTCCTCGAGCACAGTCCGAGACTTTCTGCCAACACCGGCCTGGCATATCGGCGGGATCTCCGGATCGCGGCCAGCTATCTGCGCAATCAGGGGCTGAATGACTGGACCCGGGTCGATGCCGGCCATGTACGTGCCCTGCTGGCCTGGCGTCACCGCCTGGGCGCCAGCAGTCGCAGTCTGCAACGTCTGCTTTCCTCGTTGCGGGCGCTTTACCGATATCTGAACGAGCAGGGCCGGGCGCGTGACAATCCTGCCACCGGCATACGCGCCCCCAGGGCCGCCAGACACCTGCCGAACACGCTGGACGTGGATGCCGTCGCCGCACTGCTGAAATTCGATTGCGGGGACATCCTGGACGTTCGTGACCTCGCCATGCTGGAACTGTTGTATTCATCCGGCCTGCGGGTCAGCGAGCTTACGGGGCTTGACCTGTATGACCTGGATTTGAATGAGCGTCTGGTCCAGGTCACGGGCAAGGGCAACAAGCAACGCAGGGTGCCGGTCGGTCGGGTCGCGATCGAAGCCATCCGGGCCTGGTTGAAGCGGCGGCCGGAGCTGGTGGCAGGGTCCCAGCCGGCACTGTTCGTAAGTCGCCGGGGAACGCGCATCTCGGTACGCTCGGTACAGCAGCGACTGGCGCGCTGGGGCCGACGTCAGGGGCTGGACATCCACGTCCATCCGCACATGCTCAGACATTCCTTCGCCAGTCACCTGCTGGAATCCTGTGGCGATCTGCGGGCGGTGCAGGAACTGCTGGGACATGCAGATATCTCCACCACCCAGGTCTATACACACCTGGATTTCCAGCACCTGTCCCGAACCTACGACCAAGCCCACCCCCGCGCCAGACACAAGACCAAATAAAAGGGTATGGGGTCAGGTCTTGCTTTTTGCCTTTTCCGCCTTTGCGACTATCCTGCTTACCCG
>CAZDOC010000025.1:0-32072 GCA_964506945.1 uncultured Gammaproteobacteria bacterium | reverse complement strand
CGCCGTGGCGGGGCAATCCCTCCCGGGTGCGGCCCCGGTCGATACCGATGCCGATGCCGATGCCGATGCCGATGCCGATGCCGATGCCGATGCCGATGCCGGGATGATGACGGAGACGGAGGGCCTCCCGGAAGCGGCCGAGGCCTCTCGCCCCCCGGATCCCGCCGGCCAGGCCTCCGCGGATCCGGACAGCACTGCCCGGCAGGCTACGGACGGGCAGGACCCGGGGCAGACGGACCAGGGTGGCCTGTTCGGCTTCCTGGGCCGGATCTTCACCACTGATGACGCCGCGCCGGCGTCCGCCAGGGACCGGCCAGGGGAGCCGGAGACCCTACCACCGGGGATCACGCAGGACATGAACCCGGCACCACGGGTCTCCCCACCGCCCGACCCAGCCCGGATAGCCGCCAGTATCCCGGCCGAGACCGGGGAGACGCGGCCACGGTCCGCGGTGACGGAGACGGTGGCCGCCGATCGGCCACCGCGGCCACGGTCCCCCGCCCCCGGAAACACCGTGGCAGACCGTGGCGATAGGGCGCCGCAGGGAGATCCGGGCCCGCAAGATACAGCCGTCCCCGCGGCGGCACCCGGCCCGCTGCCCGAGACTATCGCGGCCCTGAAAGCCCTCGCCGAGAACGGCGACGCCGCCGCCCAGGCCCGTCTGGGCGCGATCTACCAGGCCGGCAGTCTGGCCCCCAGGGATCTGCGCCTGTCCCTGTACTGGTATCGCCAGGCCGCCGAACAGGGCAATGCCGAGGCCGAATACAACCTCGGTAACATGTACCTGCTGGGAGAGGGGGTCGAGGCCGACGATCGCCTGGCCCGGGACTGGTACCAGCGGGCCGCGATCCAGGGTCACGAGATCGCGGCCCGGAATCTCGCCAGCATGGACAGCTCGCCGCTGTATGCCTCCGATGACGATCCGCCCGGGGACGGGGCCATGGACGAGCCCGGGGATGATATCTTCAGCGTTCAGCAAGGCCCGGAGGCCGGCGGAGCGGAGACCGGCCCGGCCGGGGGCGGCGGAGAAATGCCCGGCATGGAGACCGCCGTGGAGGCGCCCGCTTCGCCGTCGGACACCGTCCCGGATACCGACACCCCCGCGCATACGCCATCCACGGCCGAGGTCGCCGGGGACGGCGGCGGCCTGCTGGGCTTTCTTGGCCGCCTGTTCGGAGCGGGTGACCCGCGGCGGGAAACCCGGATGGAGCACCCCACGGCGGCCCTGCCGGCCACGGAACGGGGGCATGCGGAACTGGCGGACGAGAAGCCGGCCCGGGACGCGGCAACACGACGGGCCCCCGGGTCCGGTACGGCGCCCACCCCTGCCGGGGTGGAGAGCGCCAAGACCGACATGCCGACGGGCCCCTCATCCGTCGATACCGGCGAGATCACCCTGGCCGGGGCCTGGCAGACCTATCAGGCCGGTGACGACGCGGCCGCCCTGGCGCAGTTCGAACGACTGGCCATCCAGGGCGATGCCACGGCTCAGGCCCAGCTGGGCTATATGTACCTGGTGGGCAAGGGCACGGCCAAGGCCCCGGACAAGGCCCTGGACTGGCTCAGGCGCGGGGCGGAACAGGGCAATGCCGACGCCCAGTATAATCTCGCCGTGGCCTATGCCTTCGGCCGGGGCGTGGCGCCGGACTACCGCCAGGCAGCCCGCTGGTACCGGCTGGCGGCGGAGCAGGGACAGCCACAGGCGGAATTCAGCCTCGGGATCTCCTATGCCAGGGGCGAGGGCGTGGCGCAGGATCCGCAACAGGCCCTGGCCTGGTATACCCGCGCCGCCGAGCATGGCTATGCCGACGCCCAGTACCATCTGGGTCAGATCTATCTCAACGGGGCCGGGGTGGACAAGGATACAGCGGCCGCGCGCAGATGGCTGCGGATGGCGGCCGCGCAAGGCCGGGCCGGGGCCGGCGAGGCGCTGGCGCAGCTGGAATCCGGCACCGAATAGTCGCTCGGACCCCTCCCGGGAGCCTGTCGGATCCAGGTGATTGTAGCCAGAGGAAGCCACCCGCAGTCAGTCCGTCCCCCGTCCGGCAGAGCCTAGGAGCCTGTCGGACTTAGGACAGATCTACTGCGGAAAAGCCCTTTTGGCCAGATTTTCCGCTCATTCTCGTTAAATAGGCTCACTATTCTCCTCAAATGACCAAAAAATCTGACTCAAAAAGGCTTCCCCTCGCTACAATCACCTAAATCCGACAGGCTCCTAGTCCCCCACCTGCCAGATGCCCTTCCAGCTGTCCGGTGGCGGCTGTTCCAGGTACTGCCGGCAACGCTGCAGGTAGACCCCGGCGGGACCATCGCGGGGCTGGAGTTCCAGTGCCCGGGCGAAACAGCGCATCGCCTCGCGCCATTGCCGTGAGCGGTAATGCCCCAGGCCCTCGGCGAAGACCCCCAACAAGGCATCGATAGCCCCCTGCGCTTCCGCCTCGGAACCATCCAGGACCTCGTATAAGGGTACCGGGGCCTTGCGTCCGCGCACCCGGATCAGGTCCAGCTCACGCATCAGGTATTCCCCCCGCAGCCGCTCGCGGGTCATATCCGAGATCAGCAGGCGAGTGCCGTAATACTTGTTCGCGCCCTCCAGCCGCGAGGCGACGTTGACCCCGTCACCAACGACGGTATAGTCCATGCGTCGCTGCGATCCGATATTTCCGGCCACGACCTCGCCGGAGTTGATGCCGATGCGGATTGCTATCGGGATCTGGTGATAGCGGGCCCGCCGTCGATTGAATTCGTGCAGGTTCCTGAGCATGCCGATGGCTGCCCGCAGCGCATTGTCGGCATCCATGGGGCCGGGGAAGGGGGTGCCGAACACCGCCATGATGGCATCACCGATATATTTGTCGAGTATGCCGCCGTTCTCGAGCACATGCTCGACCATCTCGGAGAAATAGGCATTCAGCAGGCCGACGGTATCGCGGGCCCCGATCCGTTCCGAGATCCCGGTAAAACTGCAGATGTCGGTAAACATCACGGTCACGTCCTGGACACTGCCGCCCAGCATCGCGTCACCACGGTCCAGCAGCCGCTCCGTCAGCTCCTTGTTCATGTAGCGTGACATATTGGTCTTGATGCGGGTCTCGGAGGTGATGTCCTCGATCACCAGCACATAACCGATGTTGTCCCCTTGCTGGTCCAGCAGGGGTTCGATACTGAGATTGACCGACAGCCGCTCGCCTCCCAGATTCAAGCTGGCGTCGGGGCTCAGATCGGCCTGCCCCAGACGGGCGACCTTGCTGAGACTGTCCAGCACCCAGTCGTTGTCACCGTTGATCACGGTGGTGAGGCTCTGACCCAGCAGCGCGGCGATAGCGCCCTGGCCGAGAATGCGGGCGGCGGCCTCGTTGACCTTGGTGATCCGCAGATCCCGGTCCAGTGTCAGGACCCCGGTGCCGAGACTGCGCAGGATACTCTCGCTATAGTTGCGTTCGGTGAGTATGGCCTCGAACATGCGGGCATTCTCCAGGGCGATGGCGCTCTGGGTGCAGAGCAGGCGCAAGCGCCGCTCATCACGGCCGGTGAAGACCCCGCCAATCTTGTTCAGCACCTGCACCACGCCGATGACCTGATCGTGTTTGTTGACCACCGGCAGGCACAGGATGCTGCGGGTGCGATATCCGGTCTCGCGATCGACCTCCTGGTTGAAACGGGGATCCCCGTAGGCATCGGCGATGTTGATGGGCTTGCCGCTGCCATAGACCGCGCCGGCGATCCCGCTGGTGGCGGGAAAACGGATCTCCCGCTGCTCGATCCCCTCGGCCACGCGTGACCAGAGCTCATCATGCTCGGCATCGTACAGGAACAGCGTACTGCGCTCGGCCTGCAGCAACTCGGTGGTCACGGCCATGATCTTGCCCAGCAGGGCATCGACATGCAGTTCCGAGGAGATCGCCTGGGTGATCGCCATGAACTGGGATTCCTGCTGACGAAAATGCTGCGCCCGTTCGCACAGATGTGCATGTTCCAGCACCATTGCGGCATGGCTGCCGAAGGCTTCGAGCAGGACCTGGTCCTCGAGACCGAAATCGTCATCTATCTTGTTCAGTACCTCGGTGACGCCGATCACCTCGCCGAGACGGTTTTTCAACGGCACGCAGAGGATATTGCGGGTACGGTAACCGGTCTTTTCGTCGATGGCGGAATTGAAGCGGGGATCGGTGTAGGCATCGTTGATCACCAGTGAGGCACCGCCATGGAAGACCGCGCCGGCGATCCCCGCCGAGCTGGGCAGGCGGATCTCGTTGATCAGTTCCCCCATGGCCACCCGCGAGAAGAGTTCGTCGGTCTCGGGATCGAGCAGAAACAGGGTGCAGCGTTCGGCCCGGAAGGCATCGCTGATGATGACGATCAATTGCTCCAGCACGTCATCCAGGGACTCCGGCGCATGGGCGAAGGCCGGGTTCAGGGAGGAGGCCTCATGGATGTGGTTGGAGGCATCGATCAGGCGTGACAGGCGGTGACTCAGTTCATCGATGTTGCCCAACAGCCGCTGGCGATCGGCATCCGGGAAGCTGGCCAGCACACGACCGAAGGTATCCAGTTGCAGGCGTTGCTCGAAGAGGCGATCGAGCAGGTCCGGATCGAGGCCGGCCAACCCGCCACTGGCTGGTGGATGGGACTGCTTGTTCATGCGCACACCCGCATATCCGGAACCTGCCGCGAACGCCGGGATTGGCGCGCGGGAGGGACCGGGGAGGGCCTGATCATCCGGCCCTTCCCGCGACGCCACCGGAAAACCGCACTCTCGATGGTCGTCCCTGATCGAGCAAAGACTGGATCGATCAGGTTTCCGGGGATATACAACGCAAATATCACGCCATTCCGGTCTGGCCCGCGACCCGCCTGAGGCCAACGAGCTCCGGTGGCCATTGCCGCCGCCTGATCGGCAGGCTTTGTAAAAATAATTGACGGATTTTTGCCCTTGCGGGCGGCCATTACCGGCCCGGAGGCGACACCGGCCTGCCCCTTACAGGGTCTCCGCATCCTGTAAACAGTGACTTGCACAGGGAAAACAGAAACGACCGCAGCATCGGCGGGCTGTAAAAAATCCTGACAGCCGGTCGGGCGCCCGTCCTGCCGCCGCTTGAGCGGCTGCCTCGGCACACCCGGGACCCCCACATGGCCCGAGACGGGGCCTGACGGCGCCCCGGGTCTTTGCCCGGCCATGGGCTCACGGTAGACTCCGCCCATGGATACACGCCACGCCCGCCATTATCTTGAGACCCTCTGGGCCGATTCCATCCTGCCCACCCTGAGCGACTATATCCGCATACCCAATGTATCGCCCCTGTTCGATCCGGACTGGCAGGCGCACGGGCACATGGACGAGGCCCTGATGCTGTTGCGTGACTGGGCCGAGGCCCAGCCGATCCGGGACATGAAGGTCGAGATCGTCCGCCTGCCCGGGCGTACACCACTCTTGCTGCTGGAGATACCCGGCAGCGGCGCGGACACGGTACTGCTCTACGGGCACCTGGACAAACAGCCACCCATGGAAGGCTGGCGCCAGGGACTGGGACCCTGGCGACCGGTCATCGAGAACGGCCGGCTCTATGGCCGGGGGGGTGCCGATGATGGTTATGCCCTGTTCGCCTCCCTGGGAGCGATCGCCGTCCTGCAACAACAGGGGATCCCCAGCAGCCGCTGCGTGATCCTGATCGAGGCCTCCGAGGAGAGCGGCAGTCCCGACCTGCCGGCCTATATCGATGCCCTGCGGGACCGCCTGGGCACCCCGGAGCTGGTCATCTGCCTGGACTCCGGCTGCGGCAACTATGAGCAACTGTGGTGCACGACCTCTTTGCGGGGGCTGATCGGCGGCACCCTGAGCGCCGGGGTACTCTCCGAGGCGGTACACTCCGGGGATGCCGGTGGTACGGTCCCGGACAGCTTCCGCGTACTGCGCGTGCTGCTGGATCGCCTGGAGGACAGCCGCAGCGGCCGGATCCTCCCCGCCGACTTCCACAGCCCCATACCGCCGGCGCGCCTGGTCCAGGCGGAACAGGTGGCCGCGGTGCTTGGCGATACCTCCGGAGATCGCTTTCCTTTGCGGGCGGGCCTGCGCCTGCAGGGCGACAGTCCGCTGGAACGCGTCCTGAATCGCAGCTGGCGACCCTGCCTCGGCGTGATCGGCGCCGACGGCCTGCCACCCACGGCCGAGGCCGGCAATGTGCAGCGTACGCACACGGCCTTGCGCCTGTCCCTGCGCCTGCCGCCGGACTGCGATGCGGACCGGGCCAGCGCGGCGCTCAAGGCCCTGCTGGAAGCCGATCCACCCAGCGGCGCCACGGTCCGATTCGAGCCCGACTGGGCCGCCAGCGGCTGGCAGGCCCCGGACCTGGCGCCCTGGCTGGAACGATCCCTGCGGGACGCCTCGCAGGCTGTCTTCGGACTACCGGCGCTGCATGCCGGCGAGGGCTTCTCCATCCCCTTCATGGGCATGCTGGGAGCACGTTTCCCCTCGGCCCAGTTCGTCATCACCGGGGTACTGGGGCCGGGTTCCAACGCCCACGGCCCGAATGAATTCCTGCACCTGGACATGGCCAGGAACCTCAGCCTGTGCGTGGCCCGGGTGATCGCCGATCAATACCGTTCGCGAGATCACCAGGATGCCTGAATGGGAGCTTGGCGATTCCGCCCGGCTCTATAACCTGGACCGCTGGGGCGATGGCTATTTCGGGATCAACCCGGCCGGCCACCTGTGCCTGCAGGTCCCCGCCCGGGATGGCGCCAGATCCGTCGATCTGCGGCAACTGGTCCCGGAACTGCGCCAGCGGGGCCTGAAGACACCCGTCCTGATCCGGGTGCCGGCGATCCTGCGCCATCGCGTCGAACGCCTGCAGCGCGCCTTCGACCTGGCCAGGGAGAGACACCGGTACGGCGGCCGCTACCAGGCGGTCTATCCCGTCAAGGTCAACCAGCGCCGCAGCGTGATTGAGGCCCTGACCACGCATGAAACCATCCCCGTCGGCCTGGAGGCCGGCAGCAAGGCCGAGTTGCTGGCCGCGCTGGCCCTGGCGCCGGCGCCCGCCGGCCTGATCATCTGCAACGGTTACAAGGATCGCGAATTCGTCCGCCTGGCGCTGATCGGCCAGGTCATGGGCCTGAAGGTCTGTATCGTGATTGAAAAGCCCTTCGAACTGGAACTGGTGCTGGAGGAGGCCCGCCGCATCGGTGTGCGCCCCTGTCTCGGCATACGGGTAAAGCTCGCCAGTATCGCCGCCGGCAACTGGCAGAATACCGGTGGGCACAGATCCAAGTTCGGCCTCCAGGCCGACCAGGTCCTGGCCCTGCTGCAACGGCTGCGGGATGCCGCTTGCAGTGACTGCCTGAGCCTGCTGCATTTTCATATCGGTTCCCAGATCCCCCGCCTGCGGGACTTTCGCCAGGCCCTGCGCGAAGGGGCGTGCTATTTCGCCGAGCTGCGCCGCCTCGGCGCCCCCATAGACAGCATCGACGTCGGTGGCGGACTGGGAGTGGACTACGAGGGTGGCGGCAACCAGAATTTCTGCTCCATGGATTACGATATCGAGGCCTATGCCGAGACCGTGGTGCATGCATTCAGCCATATATGCCGGGAACGCCGGCTGCCGGCGCCGCGGTTGCTGAATGAATGTGGCCGGGCATTGACCGCCCACCATGCCTTCCTGCTGACCGATGTCATCGGCGTGGAGAGCGCCCCGGCATCGCCCCTTCCAGCCCCCGGGGCCACCGGGACCCTGAGGCAGGAACATGGCCACGCGCTGCAGACACTGACGCAGGCGCACGCGGACTTTGCCGCGGGGGATCTGAGCCTGGAACAACGCATCGAGGCCGAGCAGCGCTACTTCTCCAGTTGCCGGCACACACTGTCCCGCCTGACACGGGAACACGGCGGCGCTGACGCAAGCCTGCTCAGGGACCTGCGCGAACAACTGGCCTGCAAGTACTTCTGCAACTTCTCCCTGTTCCAGTCCCTGCCCGACAGCTGGGCGCTGGGACAGATATTTCCCATAGTCCCCTTGCAGCGGCTGGGACAGCGGCCCAGCCGTCATGCCATCATCCAGGACCTGACCTGTGATTCAGACGGCCGCATCGATCACTATGTCAACGATACGGGCGTGGATGACAGCCTGCCCCTGCACGCGCTGGAGGCGAACGAGGATTATCTGCTGGGGATCTTCCTGCTGGGAGCCTATCAGGAAACCCTGGGCGACAGGCACAATCTGTTTGGCGCGACCTGCTCGGTCAATCTGCTACTGGACGCGCACGGCCATCGCCTGGAACATGCCCATGACGGCGAGCGGGTCAGGGAGGTACTCGCACAGGTCGATATCCCCGCCGCGGCACTGCTGGACATCTACCGGGACCGCCTGCGGGATGCTGGCGCCAGTACCGGCCAGGGCCATGACTGCCTGAGATCCCTGCGCGACGGGCTCGATGGCGGCACCTATTTCGGCTGAGCGCGACGCCGGGTGTGCGGCAGGATCCCGGTTCATGGCAGGATGTCGATCCTGCCCCATGACCGGTAACGCCTGCACCACCGATGAACCGGATTTGTTCAACAGGGAGAACGATATGCTGAAATGTGGTATCGCCGGCCTGGGCGCGATGGGCGCCGGCATGGCGCTCAATCTGCATCGGGCCGGACTCTTGCACCGGCTCTGGAACCGCAGCCCGGCGAAGGCCGAGGCCCTGGCTCGCGAGACCGGCGCCGGCATCGCCGCCAGTCCACGACAACTGGCCCGGGACTGTGACCTCATCCTCATCTGTGTCTCGCGTGACGCGGATGTGCTGGAGGTGATCGATGCCCTGCTGCCGGGGCTTGGCGGGGACGAGATCGTCATCGACTGCTCCACGGTCAGCGTGGAGACCGCACGCACGGCCGCCACGCGGCTGGGCGAGCGGGGCGCGGATTTTCTCGATGCCCCGGTCTCCGGTGGCGTCGAGGGCGCGCGCGATGGCCGGCTGGCGGTGATGGCCGGAGGCGACCCGGAGGTATTGGAACGCGCGCGTCCGGCGCTGCGGGCCATCGCCGCCAATATCGTGCTCATGGGGCCCACCGGCGCGGGCCAGGCCACCAAGGCCGTCAACCAGATCATGGCCGCGGGCATCAACCAGGCCGTCACCGAGGCCCTGGCCTTCGGCCGCGCCATGGGCCTGGATCTGGCCAGGGTCATCGACGTGGTCGGCTCCGGGGCCGCCGGCAACTGGTTCCTGGATCACCGGGGTCCCGGCATGGCCGAAGGGCGCTATGTCCCCGGCTTCAGGCTGGGCCTGCACCACAAGGACCTGGAGATCTGCCGCCAGATGGCCCGGGGGATCGGGGCCGCCGAGCTGCCGGTCACGGAGGCCACCCTGCGCGACTACGAGCGGCTGATGGACCAGGGCCATGCCGGCGAGGACATCTCCGCCCTCTTCCGCCTCAAACAGGCCCTGTTCACGCCACTCACGGATACGGATTAGCAGGATATCCAAAAACATGGGTTTTCCAGGCACGGAACCGGAAAACACGATCTCCCGGTGGTCCCCCACACGGCAACGGCCCGCCGACATCGGCAATGGCGGCACGCCCCGGTAACGCACAAAGGCTGTTGCAAAAACTCGGCTCCAGCAGCCTGCCGGAGCCGATCCCCCGACCCAGGGAACTCAGCGCCTGCATCGCTGTCTGTTGACGTGCGCGTTGCACTGTGGAGAATAACGCGCCGGCTACCGGTGCAATGGCGGACACAGATCCCCGCCCGGCAGAGCCTCAAAAAAATCATCCCGATCCTGCGGGTCAGGATCACTCTCAAGCAACAGGGGTTGTCCATGAGTGCTATAGAGGTCAGGCATCTCACGAAACACTTTGGCCCGTTACTGGCCGTCGATGATATTTCCTTCCAGGTCGACAAGGGCGAGGTACTCGGTTTTCTCGGACCCAACGGGGCCGGGAAATCCACCACCATGAAGATGATCACGGGTTTCCTGGAACCCAGCGCCGGCACCGCCGTGATCTGTGGCCACGACGTGCTGGAAGAGCCCTTGCAACTGAAACAGAAGATTGGCTATCTTCCCGAGGGCGCGCCCGCCTACGGCGAGATGACCGTGACCGGGTTCCTGCGCTTCATCGCCAGCATCCGCGGCCTCGAGGGGGAACGGCGCGATCGGCGCATCGCCGAGGTGATCGACCGCATCCATCTGGAGTCGGTCGTCGAACAACGTATCGAGACCCTGTCCAAGGGCTACAAGCGCCGCGTCGGCATGGCCCAGGCCATCCTGCACGATCCCGACATCCTGATCCTGGACGAGCCCACCGATGGCCTGGACCCGAATCAGAAACACGAGGTCCGCACCCTGATCAACGAGATGGCCCGGGACAAGGCCATCATCATCTCCACGCATATCCTGGAAGAAGTGGATTCACTCTGTACCCGCGCCATCATCATCGCCCGCGGCCGGGTCCTGTTCGATGGTACGCCGGATGAGCTGGAGTCCCGTTCGCGCCGGCACAATGCCGTCAGCCTCAGCCTGCCGCTGGCCATCGCCGGGACGGCGGAACGGATCCTGAGCGGACTGGAGAACATCGTCGCGGTCGAGACCGCGACCGCCGGCGACAGCCACGTGGAGCTGCTCCTGCTGCCCCGTGAGGGGGCCATGATCATCGGCGCCGTGACCGCTGTGGTGCGCGAGCAGGGCTGGGAGGCCGGCGAGATCCGGGTCGAGGCCGGACGCCTCGACGAGGTCTTCCGCACCATCACCACCGCACCTGAAATCCGCCCCGATGAGGCCCAGCCATGAGTCATACCAGCGCCATCTTCAAGCGCGAACTGAGCGCCTACTTCGCCACCCCGGTGGCCTATGTGTTCATCGTCGTGTTCCTGTTCCTGAACGGGATCTTCACCTTCTACCTGGGGGGATTCTATGAACAGGGCCAGGCCGACCTGGAGCCCTTCTTCCGCTTCCATCCCTGGCTGTACCTGTTCCTGATCCCGGCCATCTCCATGCGCCTGTGGTCGGAGGAACGTCGCTCCGGCACCATCGAGCTGCTGATGACCCTGCCGGTGTCCCTGAGTGAGGCGGTGCTGGGCAAGTATCTGGCGGCCTGGGCCTTCAGCGCCGTGGCCCTGGCCCTGACCTTCCCGATCTGGATCACGGTGAACTATCTCGGCGATCCCGACAACACCGTGATCCTGGCCGGTTACCTCGGCAGCCTGCTGATGGCCGGCGGTTTCCTGGCCATCGGCTCCTGTATCTCGGCGCTGACCAAGAACCAGGTGATCGCCTTCGTCATCAGCGTGGTGATCTGCTTCGTCTTCATCCTCAGCGGCTTCCCGCTGGTGCTGGACTTCTTCCGCGGCTGGGCGCCACAGGCCATCGTCAACGTGATCAGTTCGTTTTCCTTCCTGACCCACTTCCAGTCGATCCAGAAGGGTGTCATCGACCTGCGCGACCTGGTCTTTTTCGCCTCCCTGATCGCTTTCTGGCTATACGCCAATACCGTCGTCATCGACATGAAGAAAGCCAACTGAGGGCCTGCCTAAATGAACAAGAAACTACTCTCGGGCACCGGGCTGCTGCTGGCTCTGGGCCTGTTCATCGCCATCAATATCATCGCCAACGGCACCCTGACCTCGATGCGCGTCGACGTCACCGAGAACAAGCTCTACACCCTGTCACCGGGCACGCGCAATATCCTCGCCGAGCTCAAGGAACCGATCACCCTGCGTTTCTACTTCTCGCAAAAACAGCTCAGCGGCGTACCGGAACTGATGAATTACGGTAACCGCGTACGCGACATGCTGGAGGAGTACGCGGCCCAGTCCCATGGCATGCTGAAACTGAGCGTGACCGATCCGGAGCCGTTCTCGGAGGCCGAGGATCAGGCCGTGGCCCATGGCCTGCGACAACTGCCACTGTCCGCTGGAGGCGATATCGCCTATTTCGGCCTGGTGGCCAGCAACACCACCGATGACGAGGCCAATATCCCTTTTTTCAATCCCAAGGACGAGACCTCGCTGGAGTATGACCTGACCAAGCTGATCTACAACCTCGCCCACCCGAAGAAACGTGTGATCGGCGTGATCAGCTCACTGCCGGTGTTCGGCGCCGGTCCCCGTAGCCAGCCATGGACGGTCATCCAGCAACTCAAGGAATCCTTCGATGTCCGCGACCTCGGCCCCCAGCCGCAGGATATCGATGACGCCATCGACACCCTGATGGTGATCCACCCCAAGGACCTGCCGGTGCTGACCGTGTACGCCATCGACCAGTTCGTGATCCATGGCGGCCGGGCCATGGTCTTCGTCGATCCGATGGCCGAGACCGATGCCTCCAAACCCGACCCCAAGAACCCCCTGGCGATGCCGAAGATCAGCTCCGACCTTCCCAAGCTGTTCAAGAACTGGGGCCTGGAGATGGTCAAGGACAAGATCGCCACGGCCCCCGATCTGGCCATCCGCGTCAACTATACCGGTCCGCGCGGACCGGCCGAGATCGAGTATCTGCCCTGGCTGCGACTGCAGAAACCACAGTTCAACCAGGATGATTTCGTCACCAACCAGCTGAACCAGATCAACCTCGGCACCGCCGGGATCCTGAAACCGCTGAAGGATGCCAAAACGACCTTCACGCCGCTGTTCCAGACCCCGGCCAAGGCCATGGCCTACGACCGGGACGCGGTGATGTTCGTGCGTGACCCGAACACCTTCCTGGAGCAGTTCAAGTCCGGCGACAAGCCCCTGGTGCTGGCCGCGCGCATCACGGGCCCCATGCAATCGGCCTTCCCCAAGGGCCGGCCGATCATCATCCATGGACCCAAGGGCCGTGACCCGGCCTTCCTCAAGGAGGCCAGGAACCCGGTCAATATCGTGGTCGTCGCCGATACCGACATCCTGGCTGATCGATTCTGGGTGCAGATGCAGAATTTCCTCGGTGTGCGCATGCCCAAGGCCATTGCCGACAATGGCGACTTCGTCGTCAACACCATCGACAACCTCGGTGGCAGCGACGATCTGATCAGCCTGCGCTCACGCAAGCAATACGAACGCCCCTTCACCCGGGTGGAGGATCTGCGCAGACAGGCCGAGGCCGAGTTCCGCGATCAGGAACGCGCCCTGCAGGACAAACTCAAGCAGACCGAGGCCAAGCTGGGTGAACTGCAGCAACAGCAGGCCGGCAAGGATGGCGCCCTGCTCAGCGAGGCGCAGAAACAGGAGATCGAAAATTTCCGCCTGGAGCAGGTCCGTACCCGCAAGCAACTGCGCGCGGTTCAGCATGAACTGGTAAAGAATATCGAGGGCCTGGGCAGTACCCTCAAGTTCATCAATATCGGCCTGGTGCCACTGTTGATCGGCCTGCTGGCGATCCTGGTGACCCTGTTCAGGGCCACGGGTCGGCGGCGTCACGCCTGAGTCCGCTACCGGCACCCAGCCCCTTGTCAATCACAGGAGTCAGCATGAACAGGAAATTTCTCGTCTTCGCCATCATCACCCTGATCGTGATCGTGGCGGCGGGCTATCTGGCCGTCCAGCGCGCACCCCAGACCACGGTCGAGACCACCCTGCTCTATCCGCATCTGCTGGATCGCATCAACGATATCGATCGTATCGAGATCCACACGGCCTCCGGCCAGACCCGGATCCTGAAAAAGGCCGATCACTGGGTGATCGGCAATCGGGACGACTTCCCGGCCGTGTTCGGGCGTATCCGCGAGATGGTGGTCAACCTGGCGCGACTCAAGGTGCTGGAGCAGAAGACCAGCAACCCCGAGCTGTATCCGCGCCTGCGCGTCGAGGGCACGGTGGACAAACCGGGAAGCTCCACCCTGCTGCGCCTGTGGACCGGAAATGGCGAGACCCTGGTCGACCTGGTGATCGGCAAGCGCCGCGAGGGCAAGACCCCGGCGCTCTATGTCAGGCCGGCACAACAGGCCGCCTCGCTGCTGGTGGCGGGCGGACTCGAGGTCGATGCCAGGCCGGCGGCATGGATGGACAAGGACATCATGTCCATCGGCGCCGATCGCATCCGCGCCCTCGTTATCAGGCATGCCGATGGCGAAACGCTGCGCCTCGACCGCCCGGCCGCGGACAAGAAGAATCTCACGCTGCACGACATCCCCGCCGGCCAGCAAGCCAAATCGCAGGTCACCCTCAACAGCTACCTGAGCCTGCTCGAGGAACTGCGCCTGCGGGATGTGCGGGCGCGCGCCAGCCTGAACACGGAAAAACCCGGCGACGAGGTCGTCATCACCACCTTCGACGGCCTGCGCGTACGCCTGCGCCACGGCCTGCTGGATGACCACCAGCAACAGTTCACCACCTTTGATGTCAGTGTGGACGATCAGAACGGCAAGCCCGATGACAAGGTCAGGGATGAGGCCGCGAAACTACAGCGGAAACTCGGCCACTGGGCCTACCTGCTGCCCGGCTTCAAGACCCGCATGCTGACCCGCAAGATGGCCGACCTGCTCAAGCCGATCCCTGCCGGGAAGGGAAAATAGTCTTCACCCGCGGTCACCATGACCATCGCATGTGGCTGGAAAGGGGAATACCGGGGATTCAGTGCAGCGACAGGGAATGGGCTGCGAACGGCAGGGCCTCGGAACCGGTGGGGATCAGACATCCGGCCTTGCGGGAGCCCGTCTCCAGCCACAGGGCATGCAGTTGCAGCGGCTCCAGTTGCAGGGAGCGTCCGTCCAGTTCACGCATGGTCTGCAACAGCTCCATCAGGCGCACGAACTCGTCGCTGAGGAGGCGATAGACCGGATCGCAGCCTCGTGCCGCCAGGGCGGCGTAGGCACGCCGCCCGGTATGCACCAGCTCCGTCAACATCAGACCGCGGCTCGTGACCGTTTCCGGTAACAGGCCCGCCAGCAACAGGCTGTGATCGCCCAGTCCCCGCAAGGCATCCGTGCCCAGCCGTTCCAGCACCGGGGGCGTATCCCGCAGCGACGACAGCAAGGATGCGTCCGCCTGCCCCCTGGCGCTGAAGCAAAACAGCAGATTGACCAGGTAGCGCCGGGCCTCGCCATCCAGCATCCGCCGCTCGGCCGCCTCGGCGCGTCCGATCAGGGCGTGCCAGCAGGCGCTGTCGGCGATGGTAATGGCGATCTCTCCGGTGGCCGAGGCCATTGCATGACTCCATCAGGGGTTGAAGGACCTGTCGAGGTCATCGGCCGCCTGCGGGCGGACTTTAGCCCGCCTGGAGCTCGCGGAATACACATGCATGGACGCAGAGGCTATACTTGCCGGCCGAAAATACCCCACAGATGGAAACGGTTCGCGACACGATGAGCAGCGCTAGCACAATCCCGGCCCCTCCGGCCAGCTTCCAGGAACAGATCATGCGGCTGCAGCAATACTGGACGGCCAAGGGCTGTGTCCTGCAACAACCCTATGACATGGAGATGGGCGCCGGCACGTTCCACCCGGCCACCTTCCTGCGCGCGATCGGTCCGGAACCCTGGCGCGCGGCCTATGTGCAAGCCTGCCGGCGACCGACCGATGGCCGCTACGGTGAAAACCCGAACCGCCTGCAGCACTACTACCAGTTCCAGGTCAACCTGAAACCCTCGCCGGATGACATCCAGGACCTGTACCTGGACTCCCTGCGCGAACTGGGCATCGATCCCCTGGTCCACGATGTGCGTTTCGTCGAGGACAACTGGGAATCCCCCACACTCGGCGCCTGGGGACTGGGATGGGAGGTCTGGCTGGATGGCATGGAGATCTCCCAGTTCACCTATTTCCAGCAGGTCGGCGGCCTGGACTGCCGCCCGGTCGCGGGTGAGATCACCTATGGCCTGGAACGCATCGCCATGGTCCTGCAGAACGTCGAGAGCGTCTTCGACCTCATCTGGCACGAAACCCCGGACGGCCGGCTCAGCTATGGCGACATCTACCACCAGAACGAGGTGGAACAGTCCCGCTACAACTTCGAACTGGCCGATACCGATGCCCTGTTTGCCTGGTTCGACACCTGCGAGGCGCAGTCCGGCAGGCTGATAGCGGAAGGCCTGCCACTGCCCGCCTACGAGATGGTGCTGAAGGCCTCCCACAGCTTCAACCTGCTCGATGCCCGGCATGCCCTCTCGGTGACCGAACGGCAGCGCTACATCCTGCGTGTGCGGTCCCTGTCACGCGCGGTCGCGGAGGCCTATCTGGCCCGCCGCGAGGCCCTGGGCTTCCCCCTGCTGAAATCCTCCCGTGACGCGCAGACCGCGGCCTGAGCGCCGCGGCAATGACGATGGCTGAGCCTATATGACAGACACCCAAGACCTGCTGATCGAGATCGGCACCGAGGAATTGCCTCCCAAGGCCCTGCGCCGGCTTTCCAGCAGCTTTGCCGAAAATCTCCGTAGCGGACTCGACAAGGCCGGCTTTTCCTGCGCGGCGGTCCAGGCCTTCGCCACGCCCAGGCGCCTGGCGCTGTTGATCCCCCGGCTGCCGGCCTCGCTGCCGGACAAGCGGGTGCTCAAACGCGGCCCGTCACTGAGCGCGGCCCGTGACGCCGAGGGCAGACCGACCCCGGCGGCCGAGGGCTTCGCGCGCTCCGTGGGGGTTCCGGTCGATGAACTCAGCACCCTGGAGACGGACAAGGGCAACTGGCTGGCATGCGAGGTCCTCCAGAGCGGCCAGACCCTCGCCGAGCTGTTACCCGGGATCCTCGGCCAGGCCCTGGCTGGTCTGCCCATCCCCCGGCGCATGCGCTGGGGTGACAGCCCGGTGGAATTCGTCCGCCCGGTACACTGGCTGGTACTGCTGCATGGCGGACGAACCCTCGATGCCGAGATCCTGGGTCTGCGCAGCGCCGACAGCACCCGCGGTCACCGCTTTCATCATCCGCAAGCGCTGCGCATCGGGGCAGCCTCGGAATATGCCGAGCTGCTGGCGTCCCGGGCCCATGTGATCGCCGACTTCGATACCCGCCGCGAACGCATCCGCGCGCAACTGCTGGACTGCGCCCGCGCCGAGGGCGGTGAGGCGGTGATCGATGAGGCCCTGCTGGAAGAGGTCACCGGACTGGTGGAATGGCCGGTCAGCTTCAGTGGTGGTTTCGATCCTGCCTTCCTGGACATGCCGCCCGAGGTCCTGATCGCGACCATGAAGGACCATCAGAAATACTTTCATCTGCTCGATGGCGAGGGTCGCCTGCTGCCACGCTTCATCGCCGTCAGCAATATCGACAGCCGGGACCCTGACAGGGTCCGCCAGGGTAACGAACGGGTCATCCATCCACGCCTCAACGATGCCGCCTTTTTCTGGGACAAGGACCGCCGGCAGCGCCTGGACGGACACCTCGACACCCTGAAACACGTGGTCTTTCAGCAGGCCCTCGGCAGCCTGTACCAGAAGAGCGAGCGCGTGGCGGCCCTCAGCGCCCTGATCGCCGCACGCATCGGCGCCGATACCGAACTGGCCCGGCGCGCCGGGATGCTGTCGAAGTGTGACCTGATGACCGACATGGTGGGCGAGTTCCCGGAGCTGCAGGGCGTCATGGGACGCTACTACGCCCTTCATGATGGCGAGGATGCCGGTCTTGCCAGGGCCCTGGACGAACAGTACCTGCCCCGCTTCGCCGGGGATGCCCTGCCGTCAAGCGGTCTGGGCCAATGCCTGGCCATCGCCGACAAAATCGACACCCTGGTCGGGATCTTCGCCATCGGCCAGGCGCCGACCGGGGACAAGGATCCCTTCGCCCTGCGGCGGGCCGCCCTGGGACTGTTGCGGATCATCATCGAGACGGGCCTGGAGCTGGATCTCGAGGAACTGATCCAGGCGGCCATAGGCGGCTATGGAGATCGGATCGACGGCAGCGGACTCCAGGCCCGCGTGTTCGACTTCCTGCTGGAGCGCCTGCGGGCCTACTACGGCGAGGCCGGCTATGGCGCGGATCTGTTCGAGGCCGTGCTGGCGCGCCGCCCGACACGTCCGGCGGACTTCGACCGCCGTCTGCAGGCGGTCAGCCGCTTCCGCCGGTTGCCGGAGGCCGAATCCCTGGCCGCGGCCAACAAGCGTATCCACAACATCCTGCGCAAGGCCCCGCGTCTGCCACCCGGGAAACTCTCGCCCGACCTGCTGACCGAGGCCGAGGAGAAACGTCTGGCGTCGGCACTGGAACACACCACGGAGCTGATCCGGCCCATGCTGGAAGCCGATGACTTCGACGCGGCCCTGAACCAGCTGGCGGACCTGAAGGAACCGGTGGATGCCTTCTTCGACGCGGTCATGGTGATGGCCGAAGACGAGGCCCTGCGCGACAATCGGCTGCGCCTGCTGCAATCCCTCAGGGAACAGTTCCTGCGCGTCGCCGACATCTCCCGACTCCAGGCCTGATCGGGTATGGGACTGGAACTGGTCATCCTCGATCGCGACGGGGTCATCAACCGGGAATCGGGGGAATTCATCAAGAGCGCGGAAGAATGGCAAGCACTGCCGGGCAGTCTCGAGGCCCTGGCCCGCCTGCATCGGCATGGCATCCACGTGGTCGTGGTCAGCAATCAGTCCGGTCTGGCCCGCGGTCTCTATGACATCCACGCCCTGAACGAGATCCACCAGAAGATGCACCGCCTGGTGCATGAGTCCGGCGGCCATATCGATGCGGTGTTCTTCTGCCCGCACGGCCCGGATGAGGACTGTGAATGCCGCAAGCCCAGGCCCGGGATGTTGCTGCAGATCGCCCAGCGCTTGCGGATCGATCTCGCCGGCATACCCTTCGTCGGTGACCGTCTCAGCGATGTCCATGCCGCGCGTCACGCCGGCGCGGTCCCGGTGCTGGTCCGCAGCGGACGCTACCGGGATGGTGATGCCAGCGCCGATGAACTGCGCGACGTGGCCGTCTATGACGACCTGGCCGATTTCGTCAATGCCTGGCTGGAACAACGAAGCAACTGACCATGCCGTTCCTGCGCGCCTGCATCTACTACGCCTTGATGTTCGTGACCCTGACGCTGTTCAGCAGCTTCGGACTGTTGATCGCAGCCTTTCCGCTGCGCTGGCGCTATGCCGTGATCAGCCATTGGGCGCGCTTCAATGTCGCCTCGCTGAAATATGTCTGTGGCGTGGACTGGCGCGTCAGTGGCCTGGAAAACATTCCCCCGGGTCCGGCCATCATCGCCTGCAAGCACCAATCCGCCTGGGAGACCATGGCCCTGCAGATATTCTTCCCCATGCAGGTCTGGGTGGCCAAGCGGGAATTGTTATGGCTGCCGATCTTCGGCTGGTGTCTGGCGACCCTGAAACCCATCGCCATCGATCGCAGCGCCGGCAAGAAGGCCCTGCAACAGATCATCGATCAAGGCAGCCAGAGGCTGAAAGAGGGGATCTGGGTGGTGATCTTTCCCGAGGGCACCCGCGTCGACCCGCACCAGAGCAGACGCTATGGCATCGGCGCCGGCAAGCTGGCCAAACACAGCGGTTATCCGATAGTCCCGGTGGCTCATAACGCCGGCCTGTTCTGGTCCCGTAACAGCTTCATCAAATACCCGGGCACCATCGACGTCGTGATCGGACCGGTGATAGAAGCAAAGGGCCGCGATGCGATCGAACTGACCGGGGAGATGCAGGCCTGGATCGACGGCACCTCGGCCAGGCTGGTGGCCGAGGCCGAGTCCCGTGGCCAGGCCACGTAAATCCCGAAAGCGGTTCACCACGAAGGACACGAAGACCACGAAGCAGAAAAGATAAGGGCACTGGTCAAATTGTGTGGCCAGATTGCGCCGGATAGGGCTCTGCCTGCAAGGCACGGAAAGGGGCGCATAGCACGGCTATGTAAGCCTTTTCCGAAACGCAGCAGGCGGGGCCATAGACCAGCAAGATGGATACACAATTTGGCCAGAGCCCTAAGGAATGGATAGGTTTTGGCAGAATAATGATGTGTCCTTGAATCGATGTGTCTTCGTGCGCTTCGTGTCCTTCGTGGTAATCCTTTTTTGATCTATACTGGAGATTCATAAAAAGACAGGGATGCCCATGTTACTGACCACCCTCGAGTATGTCCCCGGCCGCAAGATCAGCAAGCACCTGGGGCTGGTCCAGGGCAGCACGGTACGCTCCAAGCATGTCGGTCGCGACCTGATGGCCGGGATCAAGAACATCTTCGGCGGCGAGCTCAAGGGCTACACCGAACTGCTGCAGGAATCACGCGAGGAATCCATCGCCCGCATGACCGAGCAGGCCAGCGCCATCGGCGCCAACGCCATCCTGAATATCCGCTTCTCCACCTCATCCATCACCCAGGGCGCCGCGGAGCTGTATGCCTACGGCACGGCGGTGGTGCTGGAATAGTCCGATGACCGACCTGCTGATCTTTCTCACCCTGCTGGCCCTGGGGTATCTCGTCGGTCAGTCCGTGGAGAAACGGCACTACCGTTCCATACGCCAGCGCGAGAAACACTTGCGCCGTATCCTCGCCATCGCGACAAAATTCATCCCGGACGACATGCCGGTGGAGAAAACCCGCCTGGTCACCGGCAGTGCGGTGATCTCGGTGGATTACTTCAAGCGCTTCGTCGCCGGCCTGCGCAACCTCGTCGGCGGCCGCGTCGGCGGCTATGAATCCCTGATCGACCGCGCCCGTCGCGAGGCCTTGTTGCGCATGAAGGATGAAGCCCGCCGCATGGGCGCGAACAAGGTCTTCAATGTAAAGATGGAGACCTCCTCCATCTACAAGGGCCGCAAGGACAGTATCGGCTCGGTCGAGGTTCTCGCCTATGGCACGGCGATCGTCGAACGGTCTTCCTGAGTCCCACGGAGCTTCGCCCTGGAATATTCCAATCCCGAGATCCCCGAGGGCATCAACAACCCCGGGCAGCACCCGCTACAGGACTTGTTCATTCTCAGTGGCGGCATCCTGTTATTCCTGGCCCTGGTCGTACTGGGGCTCAGCCTGCTGGCCGAACGCCTGGCCGGGACCATCCCCTTTGCCATGGAGCGGGAACTGATACCGGCGAACGAATTCAGCGATGACCCCAAGCACCGGACCCGGCAGCAATACCTGCAGGCTCTGGCCATGCGGCTGGGCACCCACATGCGGCTGCCCCCCGGCATGAGCCTGCAGATACATTACCAGGACGAGGATACGGTCAACGCCTATGCCACCCTGGGCGGGAATATCGTCATCTATCGTGGCCTGTGGGACAGGCTCCCCGACGAGAATGCCCTGGCCATGGTCCTGGCCCACGAGATCGCCCATATCGAACATCGTGACCCGATCATCTCCCTGGGTCGGGGGGTGGTCATCGCTCTGGCCATCGCCAGTCTGGCCGGGATCAGCAACAGCCAGACCCTGGCCGGCCTCGCCGGCAACGTGACCTCACTGACCCTGCTCAAATTCAGCCGCGACCAGGAGGCCCGCGCGGACCGGGATGCCCTGGCGGCAGTCCAGGCGGAATACGGCTCCGTCAGCGGCGCCACCGCCTTGTTCCGGCTGTTCGATCAGCTGCAACGACAACGGGGCAGGGAGACGCCGGCGCTGTTCGACACCCATCCCCACAATGTCGATCGCCTTGCCGTAGTCCAGGCCCTGGCACGGCAACACGGCTGGCCGCTGACGGGGCCGTCCCGGCCCCTGCCAGGCTCCGGGTGACGAGCGCCATCAGGGCCACGAAATCCCCGTCTGAAAAACCCCGGAATGCCCTGGCTCATGCAGGCTGTCCCGCAACGCCTGGCCAGTTCCTCAGCGCCATCCTGGCCACGGACACCAACTCTTCACGTGTCGCGCCGCTGACGGCTTGAACCGACATGCCCTGATGCACAGTGGCCACATATTTCGCCAGTTCCCCGGGCCTTGCATCCCGGGGCAGATCCGATTGTTCCCTGGCCAGTGAAAACCGCCGCACCAGCGCCTCTTCATAGGCCTGACGATGGGCAATCAGGATCTGTTTGATCGCTTCACATTGCACCCCGCAGCTCAGTGACCCCACGTTGATCATGCAGCCCCCGGGGTTATCCGGATCGGTCAGAAAGTGCGCGGAGTCCAGCAGGATCCTTTCCGCCACCCGGCGTGCGCTGGGCTCCTGCATCGCCGCCATGATATAGCTCACGGAACCTGCCAGGTATTTCTCCAGGGCCTTTTGGAACAGCGCGGTCTTGTTACCGAAGGCCGCATAGATACTCGGCTTGTTGATCCCCATGGCATCCGCCAGCTCGGCCATGGAAGCCCCCTCGTAACCACGCCGCCAGAACACCCGGAGCGCCTTTTCCAGGACCTGGTCCGTATCGAACGCCACTGGGCGTCCACGTTTTCTGTTCGTTTTTTCAGTGTCCATGACAGCTCAGTCAGACGATCTGGATAAATAATATAACAATCGGTAAATAATATCTTGCCTTTCGTGCAAGGCCGGACTACATTTAATGTACCGAGCGGTATATATGTCCATCTGTCCGGACTGCCGCAAGTCGGCAAACGATCCGGCCATCCATGCGCTCTGCGAGACCCGGGAACGCCCGCCGGATAGCGATTCGGGCAACATCGATTGGAGGAATACGACAATGGAAACTCTCCGGCACAAAACCAACACACTGACGTGTATGGGCATCGCCTTGCTCGCCGGTGCAATGAATGCCCACGCCGCGGACTATGCCGGCAGCTACAAGGGCACGATCACCAGGCAGGTGCCTGTGACGATCGTCGATAACGGCCAGCATGTCATCATCCTGGGAACCAGTACCGGCACCAACCGGAGCACGGGTGACAAGGATTACTTCGACGGGGGTTCCATCGTCGTCAATGATTACATCGATATGGTCAATGGCAATGGCACCCATCAGGGCTACTGGACGGTATCCAAGGACGGCGAGCAGGTCACCAACATCCTCAGGGGCACGGTCACCACGGTGATGGCGGCCGATGGCAAGACCCCGATAACCACCATCGAAGGTACCGTGGAAGGCCGCTACGGCACCAACCTCTACGGCACCATCGTTCCGCTCGGGGTCTACCGGGTCAAGTTCACATCACCCACCGAGTATGTCAGCGAATGGGAAGTCACCGGCTTCAAATGAGCACGGCAGACGGCAAGCCCATCCCACATGGGGAAAGGAAAGTCCGATGCTGACATTGAGGATCAACGACAGCGAGCGGGTACTGGATGTGACTCCGGATACCCCGCTGCTGTGGGCCCTGCGTGACAACCTGGGCCTTACGGGCAGCAAATACGGTTGCGGTATCGGTGTCTGTGGGGCCTGTACCGTGCATGTCGATGGCGAGGCCGTACGCTCCTGCCAGATCCCCCTGTCCGCACTCGCCGGAAGGCGCATCACCACCATCGAGGGCCTTGACCCGTCGGGCGCTCATCCGGTGCAACGGGCCTGGATCGCCGCCCAGGTGGCACAATGCGGCTACTGCCAGTCAGGCCAGATCATGGCGGCGGTTGCGCTGCTGAAAGCGATACCCCATCCCGGCGATGCCGACATCGATCGGGCCATGTCCGGAAACCTGTGCCGCTGCGCGAGCTATCAGCAAATCCGCGCCGCGATCCACCTCGCCGCAGACATGGAGACATCACATGGACATGCCACGCCGCGCATTCCTTAAATCTGGTGCCGTGCTAGGCGCCGGACTGATCCTGGCATTCCACCTGCCTATCGGCTCCGCGGCCCTGAAAAAGCGGGCCCTGGATGCCGCTGGCGGGGACTTCATGCCAAACGCCTTCATCCGCATCGGTGCTGACGACAGCGTCACCGTCATCGTCAAGCACCTGGAGATGGGCCAAGGGGTCTTCACCGGATTGCCTACCCTGATCGCCGAGGAACTCGATGCCAGCTGGGAACAGATCCGGGTCGTCGCCGCGCCGGCCAGGGTCCGTCTGTACAAGAATCTTGTCTGGCCAGTACAGGCTACGGTGCAAAGTACGTCCATGGCCAATTCATACGCTCAACTGCGCCGGGCCGGCGCCACGGCGCGGGCCATGCTGATCGCCGCGGCCGCCGAACAGTGGCGGGTTGCCGTGGACGAAATTCGCATCCAGGACGGGATGATTTCACACCCCGGCAGCGGGCATAGCGCCGGCTTCGGCGAGTTGAGCGCCCGTGCCGCACAGATGCCTGTACCGACAGAGGTCACCCTGAAGAGAGCAGAGGATTTCCGTTTCATCGGCATGACCGGCAAGACCCTGTGCCGCAAGGATGGGCCGGCCAAGGTCGATGGCTCTGCCGTCTATACCATCGACGTACGGCAAGCCGGCATGCTGACCGCACTGGTGGCACACCCACCGCTGTTCGGCGCCACGCTCAAGGGTTATAGCGCGGTCAGGAGCCTGGCCATCCCCGGGGTGCTTGAGGTGGTGCCGATCCCCACCGGCGTTGCCGTGTTGGCCAAGGGCTTCTGGCCGGCCATGCAGGGACGGGATGCGCTGGATCTCGAATGGGACTGCACGGCCACGAACACCCTGGGTTCGGATGAAATCATGGCGGCTTACCGGGACCTGGCAAAGACACCCGGGGTCACGGTCGTCGAACAGGGCGAGACGGGCAAGGCCCTGGCCCGATCGGCGCAACGACTGACCGCCGCCTTCGAATTCCCGTATCTCGCCCATGCCCCCATGGAGCCGATGGACTGTGCCATGACGCTGCACGAGGGGAGCTGCGAATTGTGGCATGGGGAGCAGTTCCAGACCATGACCCAGCTGAAGATATCCTCCCTCCTTGGCCTTGAACTGGACCAGGTCAGGATCAACATGCTGTACGCGGGCGGCAGCTTCGGTCGGCGGGGCAATCCCCAGGCGGATTTCCAGGCCGAAGCGGCCCATATCCTCAAGGCCATCTCCGGACGTGTCCCCATCAAACTGCTATGGACACGAGAAGACGACATGCGCGCCGGCTTCTACCGCCCCCTCAATCACCACAGGCTGGAGGCGGGCCTGGATGCGCAGGGCAGACTGATCGCCTGGCATCATCGCATCGTCGGCCAGTCCATCCTTGCCGGCACGCCCCTGGAGCAGGTGCTGCTGCAGAAGGGTATCGATCCGATGTCGGTTGATGGCGCGCGGGACATGCCGTATCGCATTCCCAACAGACTGCTGGATCTGCACTCGCCCGAAACCGGGGTGCCGGTCTTGTGGTGGCGGTCGGTGGGCCACACGCATACCGCCTTCTCGATCGAGACCTTCATGGACGAGGTGGCGGAAGCGGCAGGCAGCGATCCGGTCGAATTCCGGCGCATACTGCTGGAGGGGCATCCACGCCTGCTGCGGGTACTTGATCTCGTCGCGGAAAAGTCCGGCTGGGGCAAGCCGTTGCCGCAGGGTCATGGGCGTGGCATCGCCCTGCACCAGTGCTTCGACACCTGTGTCGCCCAGGTTGCCGAGGTCAGTGTCACGGATGCGGGCAAGCTCAAGGTGGCGCATGTCACCTGTGCGGTGGATTGCGGCCTGGCGATCAACCCGCAGATCATAGAGGCCCAGATGCAGGGGGGGATCGGCTTCGGACTGACGGCAACACTGAAAGGCGCCATCACACTCAAGAATGGCAAGGTGGAGCAATCCAACTTCCACGACTATCCGCTGCTCAGAATCGACGAAATGCCGCGGGTCGAGGTCCACATCGTCCCCAGCAGCGCAAGCCCGACCGGGGTTGGCGAACCCGGGGTACCCCCCATCGCCCCGGCGGTCTGTAACGCCATCTACATGGCGGCCGGGAAACGGATCCGGTCACTCCCGGTTCCGCAGACGATAAGTTCATGAAACGGGGAGGTTCCCCATGATGTCTCCCTGCCGATCGCCTTGCCGAAATTCAGGCCCGGCAACACGGCTGGACCCTGTCGAGCCCCGATTCATTCCAGCAGGGCCGACAGCAGGAAGCCCACGCCCAGGGCGCCGGCCAGCCAGGTGAGCAGCGGGGCCTCACCGAGCATGGCCGGGGCGTAGCCATCCAGTCCCAGCAGCAGGGCGGCGCTGATGATGAAGGCGCCACCGCTGATGGCCAGCACGGTACGCCGGCCGTTATCCTGCTGGCGTATTTGCCGCTGTTCGTCCTCTATCCGATTCCGTGCCGCATCCCCGTCGGCCAGCCGTTCCAGGGCATCGAATACCAGCGCCGGCATCTGGGGCAGACGTTCGATGATAAAGGGCAGGTTGTCACCGAGAGTACTGAACAGCCTGCGTAGCCCCACGCGCTCGCTCATCCAGCGCTCCATCGGTGGCCTCGCGGTGCGCCACAGGTCCAGATCGGGATACAGCTGACGGCCCACCCCCTCGATGTTCACCAGGGTCTTCTGCAGCAGCAGCAGTTGTGGCTGTATGGTCATGTGGAAACGCTGCGCGGTCTGGAACAGGCGCAGCAGCAGATGACCGAAGGAGATCTCGCGCAGGGGCTTTTCAAAGATGGGCTCGCAAACCGCGCGGATCGCGAATTCAAAATCATCCACCCGGGTATCGGCCGGCACCCAGCCCGATTCCACGTGCAGTTCCGCCACCTTCCGATAATCACGCGCCAGGAAGGCGAGAAAATTATCGGCCAGGTAATGCTGATCGAACTCACTCAGTGATCCCATGATGCCGAAATCCACCGGCAGGATCTGCAAAGGCTTGTCGGCGGTGGCCGGACTGACGAACAGATTGCCCGGATGCATGTCGGCATGGAAATAACTGTCCCTGAACACCTGCGTGAAGAACAGGTCGACACCGATCTCGGCCAGCTGTTTCAGATCCACGCCGGCCTCGAGCAGGGCGTCTATATCGCAGATCGGGATCCCGTGGATACGCTCCATGACCATCACATCCCGCCGGCACAAATCCCAATGCGGCGTCGGCACGTACATCTCCTCGCTGCCCTCGAAATTGCGCCGCAACTGCGAGGCATTGGCGGCCTCGCGCATCAGATCCAGTTCATCCAGCATGGTCTTCTGCAGTTCCGCCACCACGCCCATGGGTTTCAGGCGGCGACCATCCGGAAGATAGCGTTCCGCCAGTCCGGCGAGGATGAACAGCAGGCTCATGTCCCTGCGGATGACCTTCTCTATGCCCGGGCGCACCACCTTGACCACCACCTCGCTGCCATCGTGCAGGGTTGCCGCATGCACCTGGGCGATGGAGGCCGAGGCCAGCGGTTCACTGTCGAAACTGGCAAAGACCTCCCGCAGGGATGCGCCATAGGCCGCCTCCACCAGGGCGCAGGCCTGCGCGCCGGGAAACGGTGGTACGCTGTCCTGCAGATTGGCCAGGGCGTCGGCAATATCGGGTGGCAGCAGGTCGCGGCGGGTGGAGAGCAACTGCCCGAATTTGACGAAGATGGGACCCAGGTCCTCCAGCGCATGGAGGATGCGTTCGGCCCGGGGACCGGTCTGTCTGTTGAACCAGTTCCATGGCAACAGGTAGAACAGGTACGACACCGGGCGCAACAGATGGGTGGCGAAAATGAGTTCGTCCAGACCATGCCGGATCAGCACCCGCTGTATGGTGATCAGCCGCAGCAGCTGGCCGGGCCGGATCATGTGCGCTGCGGGCCACGCGCCGTCAGATGCCGCAGGCGGGCCTGCAGGCGTTCGCTGTCGGCGTTGAGGGTATCGACCTCGTCCAGGAAGGCATGCACCTCCTGTGCCGATGGCAGCAGACCGGTCTCGTAGCGCAGGTACTCGGCCAGGTCCTGCTCCAGTGTGTGCCGGGTCCGGCGCCCCCAGGTCGACAGGCGACGGGCGGCATTACCCAGCTGGTGGGCGACAATGTCGCCGGTGTAGTGTGACAGCAGCTCTTCCCAGTCCAGGTGGAGATCGGCCAGCAGGCCCTGGATCTGCTGCGCCAGGCCCAGGTCTCCGATGATCTCAACCTCGCGGCTGGCCAGCGCCTGCTGCCGGTTTTCCTCCCGCACCATGCTCAGCAGCGCCAGCGGCGTACCACGGATACTGACATGCACCGCTTCCACCGGCGCCTGATCGGACAAACGAACCCGGGCGGCGTCGAAGTATGCGTAAACGGCCACATCCAGGCCCTTGAGCCGGACCTCAAGCACCTGTCCCCGCAGTGGCGCCAACTGTTCAACCAGCTCTGGGTCCAGCCCCAGCAGGCGGTTTATCACCGCCGCGACCATCCGCAGTGGCAGCTTCCCGGCAGGCCCGGTCTGTTCCCGGCTACTCATTCAGAGCTTGTAGGCGCGATGCACGGCGACGATGCCACCGCTGAGGTTATGACAAGTCCCCCGCTCCAGTCCCGCCTGTTCCAGCATCCCCAGCAGGGTCTGCTGATCAGGATGCCGGCGAATGGATTCCACGAGGTACTGGTAACTCTCCCTGTCTCCGGTCACGCGTTCGCCTATCCACGGGATCAACCTGAAGGAATAGGGTTCATAGAGACGTCGCAGCATCGGCAGCACCACCTGGGAGAACTCCAGCACCAGCAGACAGCCACCGGGTCTCAGAACCTGCTGCATGGACTCCAACGCGGCCTGCTTGTCGGTCACGTTGCGCAGGCCGAAGGCGATGGTGACCACGTCGAAGCTGTCCTCGGCAAAGGGCAGGCGCTCGGCATCGGCCTGCACATAGTCGATATTGCCAAGCAGGCCACGGTCTATAAGCCGGTCACGGCCCAGTCCCAGCATCGAAGCGTTGATGTCCGACAGCACCACGCGGCCATGCCGCCCCACCCTGCGGGCGATACGCGCGGTGAGGTCACCGGTGCCACCGGCGACATCCAGCACCCGCTGGCCAGGACGGATCCCGGCATGGGCGATGGCGAAACGTTTCCACAAGCGGTGTACGCCCAGGGACATCAGATCATTCATCAGATCATAGCGCGAGGCCACCGAATGGAAGACCTCGCCCACGCGCCTGGCCTTCTCTGCCGATGGCACCTCCTGAAAGCCGAAATGGGTGGTCCCATCACCGTTGCCGCTCATGCCTGCGCCTCCCGCGACAGGCCTGCGGCCTCCAGGGCCTGCAGATAGGCCGACCAGCGCTGATCGTATTCCACGCCCAGACGGTAGAGATAGGCCCAGGTATAGAGGCCGGTATCATGGCCATCGTCGAAGACCAGCTTCACCGCGTAGTTGCCAACCGGTTCGATGTCATCGATATTGACACCCTTCTTGCCCACCTGCAGCACCTCCTGACCAGGGCCGTGACCCTTGACCTCGGCGGAGGGTGAATTCACCCGCAGGTACTCGCAACTGAGGTCAAAGCCACGGCCATCATCAAAGCGCACTCTCAACAGCCGCTCGGCCTGCAGCAGACGCAGCTCCGTGGGCATGACCCGCTCCCGTGGCGACGCCGCGGTCACAGGATATACCTCGCCAGATCATCGTCCTGGGCCAGCTCGGTCAGGTGTTCATCGACATAGGCCGCATCGATCTCCAGCACCCCCTCGACCCCGTCTCCGGCACTGAACGATAGATTTTCCAGCAAGCGCTCCATGACCGTATGCAATCTTCGGGCACCGATATTCTCGGTGTTCTCGTTCACCTGCCAGGCGATCTCGGCCAGGCGGCGGATGGCCTCGTCGGTAAATGTCAGCTCAACGCCCTCGGTCGCCAGCAGGGCGGTATATTGTTCGCTCAGGGATGCATCAGGCTCCTTCAGGATACGCACGAAATCCTCCACTCCCAGGGCATCCAGCTCCACCCGGTTGGGCAGGCGGCCCTGCAGTTCCGGGATCAAGTCCGAGGGCTTGGCCAGATGGAAGGCGCCGGAGGCGATAAACAGGATGTGATCGGTCTTGACCATGCCGTGCTTGGTGTTCACGCTGGAACCCTCGACCAGCGGTAACAGGTCCCGCTGTACGCCCTCCCGGGAGACATCCGGACCACTGTGCTCGGAGCGTCGCGCAACCTTGTCGAGTTCGTCCAGGAAGACGATACCATTTTGCTCCACGCTCTCCAGGGCGCGTGCCTTGATATCCTCCTCGTTGACGAGTTTTGCGGCCTCTTCCTCGACCATCAGCTTGAGGGCATCCTTGACGCGCAACTTGCGCGCGCGGGTCCGGCCGCTGGACAGATTCTTGAACATGTTCTGTAACTGTGAGGTCATCTCCTCCATGCCGGGCGGTGCCATGATCTCGACCCCGACCGCGGGATTGTTAAGTTCCACCTCGATCTCACGGTCATCAAGTTTGCCTTCGCGCAACATGACCCGGAAACGCTGGCGGGTGTTACCGGCATCATCGCCTTCAAGCTCCGTCTCACCAAAGGCGTTACGCGCCGGGGGCAGGAGGATGTCCAGGATGCGCTCCTCGGCGGCGTCCTCGGCGCGATGCTGAACCTTGGTCACCGCCTGCTCGCGCATCATGGTCATGGCCACGTCCACCAGGTCACGAATAATCGACTCGACATCGCGACCGACATAGCCGACCTCGGTGAACTTGGTTGCCTCGATCTTGATAAAGGGCGCATTGGCCAGGCGCGCGAGGCGTCGGGCAATCTCGGTCTTGCCCACGCCGGTTGGACCGATCATGAGGATATTCTTGGGGGTGATCTCCTCACGCAAGGCTTCATCGACCTGCGCCCGCCGCCAGCGATTGCGAAGCGCAATCGCCACCGCGCGCTTGGCGGCATCCTGGCCGATGATGTGCTTGTCCAGCTCGTTGACGATCTCTCTGGGGGTCAGTTGGCTCATATTCTCTCTAGTCCGTGCGGCGGGGCCGCATCAGAGCGATTCAACAATCAGGTTCGAATTGGTATAGATACAGATATCGGCGGCGATACCGAGACCCTTGCGGACGATCTCAAGCGCCGGCAGGTCGGTATTTTCAAGCAATGCCGTGGCCGCGGCACGGGCAAAATCGCCACCGGAGCCTATTGCCAGCACATTCTCCTCCGGCTCGACCACATCACCATTGCCGGTGACCATCAGCAGGGCCTCGCTGTCGGCCACCAGCAATACCGCCTCCAAACGCCGCAAGGCGCGATCGGTGCGCCAGTCCTTGGCCAGTTCCACCGCGGCCCGGATCAGGTTTCCCTGGTGTTTCTGCAGCTGGGCCTCGAAGCGCTCGAACAGGGTAAAGGCATCCGCGGTACCGCCGGCGAAACCGGCAATCACCTTGTCGCCATGCAGCCGCCTGACCTTGCGGGCATTGCCCTTTAGCACGCTGTTCCCCAAGGTGACCTGGCCATCACCACCGATCACCACCTTGCCATCCCGGCGTACCGCCAGAATGGTCGTACCCCTGTACTGTTCCAATATATTGACTCCGGCCTCGGCAACAACGTAATCCAGCCCTTGATTCTACCATGACATGCTGGATGAAGGTGCACCCTCTTGCTTGAGCTTGGCAGCACCTGGCAGGGTCAGGTCTTGTTATTTGCCTTCGATATAATTAACCTGTTCCCATGGCAAGACCTCTACGAATTGAATATTCCGGTGCCTTATACCACGTGACTTCCCGAGGTGATCGCCAGGAAAATATTTTCCTTGACGACAGTGATCGCACGGCCTTTCTTGATCTTCTTGGCAAGGTTCAGACACGTTCCAACTGGCTGGTACATGCTTATTGCTTAATGGATAACCATTATCATCTGCTTGTAGAAACCCCGGACGGGAATCTGAGCCATGGCATGCGCCAGTTGAATGGTGTCTACACACAAAACATGAATAAGCGCCATGAAAAGGTTGGGCATGTTTTTCAAGGGCGATACAAAGCAATCCTGGTTCAGAAAGAGGCCTATCTTCTGGAACTGTCCAGATATATTGTACTTAATCCTGTACGGGCACACATGGTAAGTACAGCGGTTGATTGGTCATGGAGCAGCTATCGGGATACGGCAGGTTACCGCAACGCGCCCAAGTGGCTGACAACGGATTGGATACTGGCAACATTTGACCACGATAGGTCATCTGCACAGGAACAATACCGCTACTTTGTCCAGGCGGGAATGGATCAGGATTCGCCTTGGGAATACTTGAGGAATCAGGTTTTCCTCGGTAATGAACAATATGTAGAAGATGTCAGGAAGAAGATCGACAGCAACAAGGATCTGACTGAAATACCGAGATCACAACGTCGGCCAGAATACAAATCTCTCGAATATTATGCTGACAAGGCTGCTGGACGAGATGAAGCCATCGTTCTCTCATATGCCAGTGGCGGTTACAGCATGAAAACGATTGGGAAATATTTCGGTCTGCATTATTCACGGGTAAGCAGGATAGTCGCAAAGGCGGAAAAGGCAAAAAGCAAGACCTGA
>CAZDOC010000024.1:0-33335 GCA_964506945.1 uncultured Gammaproteobacteria bacterium | reverse complement strand
TGAAGCGGGATCTTGCCGCCAGCCTGTCCGTGTGAGCGCGGCGCCCCGGCCGATATTGCCGCAAACCCGCCATGCGTGGTACCATGCCGCGCTGTCTGGGCATCAGGTCTGAACACACAATAATTACGAATTACCTGCTGCGACAAGAAACGTATTGCGTTAAAAACTGATTTTTTTCAAGGATATTCCCAACTTACCGATTAGCTACCGGAGGATTTTTTCTATGGCCGGACGTAATTTTCTGTTCATCCCGGGTCCCACCAATGTGCCTCGCCGTATCCAGAACGCCATGGATATCGAGCAGGAGGATATGCGCGCCCTGGACCTGCCCGAGTTCACCCTGCCGCTGTACGCGGACATGAAAAAGGTCTTCAAGACCGAGACGGGCCGGGTTTTCATCTTCCCCTCCTCCGGCACCGGTGGCTGGGAATCCGCGATCACCAACACCCTGAACCCGGGTGACAAGGTCCTGGCCTCGCGCTTCGGCCAGTTCAGCCACCTGTTCATCGATTGCGCCCAGCGTCAGGGCATGGAGGTCATCGAGGTCGACTGCGAATGGGGCGAGGGGGTCCCGGCCGACAAGTTCGCCGAGATCCTGGCCGCCGATACCAACCACGAGATCAAGGCCGTCTTCGCCACCCATAACGAGACCGCCACCGGCGTCATGTCCGATCTGAAGGAGGTCCGTGACGCCATCGATTCCTGCAATCACCCGGCGCTGTATTTCGTCGATTCCGTCAGTGGTCTGGCCTGCCTGGACCTGCGCATGGACGAATGGGGCATCGACCTGGTCATCGGCGGTTCCCAGAAGGGCCTGATGCTGCCCACCGGGCTCGGCATCGTGGCCGCCAGCGAGAAGGCCCTGGAGGCCCACAAGAGCAGCACCAGCCGGCGTTGCTTCTTCGCCTGGGAAGACCAGATCGCCACCAACGACAATGGCTACTTCCCCTATACGCCGCCAATGAACCTGCTGCGCGGCCTGCGCGTGGCCCTGGACATGCTCTTCGATGAAGGCCTGGAGAACGTCTTCGCGCGGCACACCCGTTATGCCACCGCGGTGCGCAAGGCCGTCGAGGCCTGGGGCCTGACCACCATCGCCAAGGAGCCCAAGTGGCAGTCCGACACCGTCACCGCGGTCAAGACCCCGGAAGGTTTCGACGGCAACGAGGTCGCGCGTCACGCCTATCGCCGCTATAACCTGGCGCTGTCCATCACCATCGGCCAGGTCATGGGTCAGGGCTTCCGCATCGGTCACATGGGGGACATGAACGAGCTCATGCTGATGACCCCGCTGAATGGTGCTGAAATGACCATGAAGGACCTGGGCTATCCCATCGAGCTCGGCAGCGGCACGACCGCGGCGATGGAGTATCTCCGCAGTACCGCCAAGGATCGCATCTAAAGTCCCTGGCAAGCACGCCCCCGCAGACCGTTGCGGGGGCGTTTTTCTCGGTGCCGTCTCTGGCACAACAAGACTCTTTAAGGAGGGTGAAGCCGTGAGTTTTACACAATATGAACAGGCGCGTCCCCGCTTGCAACGCAGCGAACTGGCCGTCCCTGGCAGCAACCCCGGAATGTTTGAAAAGGCCGCCGCCAGCGCCGCCGATTATGTCTTTCTCGATGTCGAGGACGCCGTGGTCCCGGACGACAAGGCCCAGGCGCGCAAGAACATCATCGAGGCCCTGAACGACATCGACTGGGGCAAGAAGACGATGTCCGTGCGCATCAACGGCCTGGACACCCATTACATGTACCGCGACGTGGTCGATATCGTCGAGCAGGCCGGTGAGCGCCTGGACACCATCCTGATCCCGAAGGTTGGCACCGCCGCCGATGTCTACATGGTCGACTGCATGCTGACCCAGATCGAAGAGGCCTGTGGCCTCAAGGATCGCATCGGTATCGAATGCCTGATCGAGACCGCCCTGGGTGGCGCCAACGTGATGCAGATCGCACAGGCCAGTCCGCGCCTGGAGGCCCTGCATTTCGGCGTTGCCGACTATGCCGCCAGCATGCGCGCCCGCACCACCAATATCGGTGGCCTGAACCCCAACTATGCCTGCAATGGCGTCATCATCGACCAGTGGCATGCGGCCCAGGTCAACATGGCCACCGCCTGCCGCGCCTTTGGCCTGCGCGCCATCGACGGCCCGTTTGGTGATTTCAACGACCCGGACGGTTTCCGCGAGGCCGCCAACCGCGTCGCCGCGCTGGGCTATGAAGGCAAGTGGGCCATTCATCCCTCGCAGATCGCGCTGGCCAATGAGGTCATGTCGCCACCCGAGGCCGAGGTGACCCGCGCCCGGCGCGTGCTCGAGGCCCTGGAAGAGGCCGCCAAGGCCGGCAAGGGTGCCGCCCAGCTGGATGGCAAGATGATCGACATCGCCTCCGAGCGCATGGCCCGCAATATCATTGCCCAGGCCGACGCCATCGAGAGCAATTGATTTCTGAGGATTCGTTAAGGAGGTTTCACAGTGGAAATCCACGAGTATCAGGGTAAAGAAATACTGTCAGGTTTCGGTGTGCCGATCGCCCCGGGCGGTCTGGCCTATTCCCCGGAACAGGCCGTCTACCGGGCCAAGGAGATCGGTGGCGAGAAATGGGTGGTCAAGGCCCAGATCCACTCCGGCGCCCGCGGCAAGGCCGGTGGCATCAAGGTCTGCTCCAGCGAGGAGGAGATCTGGGAGGCTGCCGATGAATTGCTGGGCAAGCGCCTGGTGACCCATCAGACCGGCCCGGCCGGCAAGGTCGTGCATCGTCTGTATGTCGAGGCCGGATCCGCCATCGCCAAGGAGATCTACCTGGCCTTCGTGCTGGATCGCGCCAACGAGCGTATCGCCGTGGTCGCATCGGCCGAGGGCGGCATGGAGATCGAGCAGATCGCCGAGGAAAAACCTGAGTCCATCGTCCGCGCCGAGGTCGAGCCGGCCGTCGGCCTGCAGGACTTCCAGGCCCGCGAGATCGCCTTCGGCCTGGGGATCCCGACCAAGCTGATCAGCCAGGCGGTGTCCACCATCATGGGCTGCTATCGCGCCATGCGCGACCTCGACGGCACCATGGTCGAGATCAACCCGCTGGTCATCACCGAGGACGAGCACCTGCTGGCGCTGGACTGCAAGATGTCCTTCGACGACAACGCCATGTTCCGGCACACCAAGATCGCCGAGCTGCGTGACAAGTCGCAGGAAGACCCGCGCGAGATGCAGGCCGCCGACCGTGGCCTCAGCTATGTCGGTCTGGACGGCAACATCGGCTGCATCATCAACGGCGCCGGTCTGGCCATGGCCTCCATGGACATGATCAAGCTGGTCGGCGGCGAGCCGGCCAACTTCCTGGATATCGGTGGCGGCGCCTCCCCGGAGCGGACCGCCAAGGCCTTCCGCCTGGTGCTGTCCGACGACAACGTCGAGACCATCCTGGTGAACATCTTCGCCGGCATCAACCGTTGTGACTGGATCGCCGAGGGTGTGGTGCAGGCGGTCAGGAAGATCGATCTGAAACTGCCATTGGTCGTGCGTCTGTCGGGAACCAATGTTGAGGAAGGCCGCAAGATCATCGATGAAAGCGGACTGCCGATCATTACCGCCGACACCCTGGAGGAAGCCGCCCAAAAAGCGGTGGCCGCCTGGAAAGAGTACACTGGAAAATAAGGGGAGACACTGACAATGGCAATTCGTCTAGACGAAAACACAAAAGTCCTGGTGCAGGGTTTCACCGGCCAGATCGGTACCTTCCACGCCAATGACATGATCAACTACGGCACCAACGTGGTCGGTGGCGTGACCCCCGGCAAGGGTGGAACCACCCATCTCGGCCGCCCGGTGTTCAACACCATGAAGGACGCGGTCGCCGCTACCGGCGCCAACGCCTCCATCATCTTCGTGCCGCCGCCGTACGCCGCCGATTCCATCATGGAAGCGGCCGATGCCGGTATCAAGTTCTGCGTGGCCATCACCGATGGCATTCCCTCGCACGACATGATCCGCGTCAAGCGTTACATGCGCCGCTACAAGAAGGAGGCGCGCATGGTCCTGACCGGCCCGAACTGCGCCGGTTCCATCAGCCCCGGAAAGTGCATGATGGGGATCATGCCGGGCCACATCTACATGCCCGGCAATGTCGGCATCGTCGGTCGTTCCGGGACCCTGGGATACGAGGCCGCCTCGCAGATGAAGGCCCTCGGCATCGGTGTCTCCAGCAGTATCGGCATCGGTGGCGATCCCATCAACGGTTCTTCCTTCCGTGATCACTTCGAGGCCTTCGAGGAGGATCCGGAGACCAAGGCGGTGGTCATGATCGGAGAGATCGGCGGGCCGCAGGAGGCCGAGGCCGGTCTGTTCGCCAAGGAGAACATGAGCAAGCCGGTGATCGCCTATATCGCCGGTCTGACCGCACCCAAGGGCCGCCGCATGGGCCATGCCGGCGCGATCATCTCCGCGCATGGTGAAGGCGCCGCGGAAAAGGTCGAGATCCTGAAGGACCTGGGTGTGACCATCGTGCCGCATCCGTCGGCCTTCGGCCCGACCGTGGCTGAAATCGTCAACAAGCTCTGAGACGGGAGAAGGTCATGAGTAAACCCAAGGTGGTCGTTACCCGGCGCTGGCCCGAGGCCGTGGAAAAGGTCCTGGGCGAGCTGTACGACGTACAGTTGAACGAGGACGATGTGCCGATGACAACGGCCGAGCTGCAGGCGGCCTTCCGCGGCGCGGATGCCGTCTGCCCGACCGTGTCCGACAAGATCAGCGCCGAGGTCATGGATGTCGATGGCATGCAGGCCCGGGTCATCGGCAACTTCGGCGTGGGCTTCAATCACATCGACCTGGAGGCCGCCAGGGCCAAGGGTCTGGTGGTGACCAATACCCCCGAGGTGCTCACCGACTGTACCGCGGATACGGCCATGACCCTGATGCTGATGGTTGCCCGCCGCGCCGGAGAAGGGGAACGCCATGTCCGCAACAAGGAATGGACCGGCTGGCGCCCCACCCACATGATGGGCACCAAGGTCACCGGCAAGTCCCTGGGCCTGATCGGCTTCGGCCGCATCGCCCAGGCCATGGCGCGCAAGGCCCACTTCGGCTTCGGCATGAGGATCTACTTCTACGATCCCTATCCACCGGCCACCGAGGTCATGAACAGCTTCGGCGCGATCGCCTGCGATACCCCGGAAGAGGTCATGCAGAAGGCGGATTTCGTCTCCCTGCATTGCCCGGGCGGGGGCTCCAATACCCACCTGATCAATGCCGAGCGCCTGCGCCTGATGAAGGACGGCGCCTTCCTGATCAACACCGCCCGCGGTGATGTGGTGGACGAGCAGGCCCTGGTGGAGGCCCTGAAGAACGGGGTCATCGCCGGTGCCGGTCTCGATGTGTTCGAGGCGGAACCGAAGGTCACGGAAGACCTGCTGGGGCTGGAAAACGTCGTCTTGCTGCCCCATCTGGGCAGCGCCACCACCGAGACCCGCGTGGCCATGGGCATGCGGGTGGTGGAGAATCTGAAGGCATTCTTTGCCGGGGAGCCTCCACGCGACCGGGTGGTCTAGGAGCTGAACACAAACCCGCGCCTGTCGCGGGTTTGTCATTTTTGGCCCAGGTACAGGGAACTGCCGGGTCTTCAGAAGCATTGCAATGACACCGCGAAGGAGATAGCAGGGATGATGCTTCAATGATCGTCGCTGAGCGTCTGCCGGACAGGTTTCACCATGACAGCAACGGCGGCCTTCTCCGTCAATCGATGCCGTTACTTTGCGTCCTTGGCGGTCTTTGCGGTTTAATGTCATAGATAAAGGGTCTGAACCCCCGTGCCTCCAGGCGGCAATATTGCTCTTGCCCCCGTTCCCCTTGAGGGGCGAGGGGACAAGGGGCCGTATGGTCTTCCAGCCGGCCTGGGCCCCTTCGGGACTGCCAGCCCCGCGACCCATGCCTCGCCCATAGACAACAGGAGTAGCACCGATGATGCAGAATGAGACATCGACTCCAGCACCGGCCACTGACGATATCGCCTCGCGGGTGGCGGATTACGCCAACCGGACCGTGGCCCTTATCTTCGACCTGCTGCTGGAGGTGATCCGGCTGCGTCAGCCGGAACTGGAGCCGGTACTCAAGGGCGAGGCCACGGTGCCGGCCAGCAACCAGGACCTGCTGATGCGTGCCCTGCAGGTGCAGAGCATGTGGTTCCAGCTCCTCAGCATCGTCGAGGAGAATGCCGGCATGAAGCGCCGGCGTCTGATCGAGAGCGAACGCGGGACGGCCGCGGTCGCCGGGACCTTTGCCCATGCCCTGCAAGCGGCGCGGGATGCTGGCATGACTGCGCAGGGGGTACAGGAGATGCTCGACGGCGCACGTGTGCTGCCGGTAATCACCGCCCATCCCACCGAGGCCAAGCGGGTCACCGTGCTGGAGATCCACCGGCGTATCTACCTGCTGCTGGTGCAGATGGAGACCAGTCGCTGGACCCCGCGCGAGCGCGAAGGCCTGATCACCGACCTGCGCAACGAGATCGACCTGTTGTGGCTGACCGGGGAGTTGCGGCTGGAGAAACCCAGCGTCGACCAGGAGGTCTCCTGGGGCCTGCACTTCTTCAAGGAGTCCCTGTTCGAGCGTCTCCCGGAACTGCAGGAAAAACTCGAGCTGGCGCTGAGGGAATACTATCCCGGGGAAAACTTCCACATCCCCCCCTTCTTCCAGTTTGGCTCCTGGATCGGCGGGGACCGTGACGGCAACCCGTTTGTCACCAATGCGGTGACGCGCCGTACCCTGAGCCGCAATCGCAGGGCCAGCCTGGAGCAGTATCAGGCCCAGATCGGCGAGCTGTGCCGGCGGCTCAGCATCGCCGAGCACAGCATCGAGGTGCCGGCGGCCTTTCTTGCCAGGCTGGATGCCATGCTGGAGGAACTGGGAGAGGCGGAGACGATCCGCCGGCGCAACCCCGGCGAGGTATTCCGCCAGTACTGCGTGGTCATGCTGGAGAAGCTCAGCGCGACCCTGGCCGCGGACGCCAGCGGTCGGCCGGGAACGGACTCCGCCCGGGCCTATCGGCACGCCGACGAGCTGATCGCCGACATGCGTTTCCTGGAGCAGGGCCTGGCGGAGGTGGGCTGCATGCAGCTGGTGAAGCTGCTGGTGACCCCGCTGCGCCGCGAGATAGAGGCCTTCCGTTTCCGTACGGTCAGCCTCGACCTGCGTCAGAATACCACCGTGACCACTGGCGCCCTGCGGGAGGTGTGGTCGCGCATGACCGGGCAGGCCGAGGAGGAATGTCCCTCGGTGGACAGCCCGCAGTGGCGGCAATGGCTGCTGGCGGAACTCGACCGGCCGCTGGGATTCCTGCCCGAGTTCCTCGGCCTGAGCGCGGCATCGCAGGAGTTCATCGAATTGCTGCGCATGGCCGGCGAGGTTCATGAACTGATGGATACCCAGGCCTTCGGCGGCCTGGTCCTGAGCATGACCCAGCGCGATGTCGACGTCCTGGGGGTCTATCTGCTGGCCCGATACTGTGGCCTGTTCCGGCAGTCGGACGGCGTGGAGCATTGCCTGATCCAGGTGGTGCCGTTGTTCGAGACCATCGAGGACCTGCGCGAGGCGCCGGCGATCATGCGTTCCCTGCTGTCGGTGGAGACCGTGCGCAACACCATCAGCGCGCAGGGTGGGGTACAGGAGGTCATGATCGGCTATTCCGATTCCAACAAGGACGGCGGTTACCTGACCTCCAACTGGGAACTGTTCAAGGGCCAGGCGGAACTGACCCAGGTAGGCCGTGAATGCGGTGTCCCGCTGTCCTTCTTCCACGGTCGTGGTGGTTCCGTCAGTCGCGGTGGCGCGCCTATCGGCCAGGCCATCGCGGCCCAGCCGGCGGATTCGGTACATGGGCAGATGCGCATCACCGAGCAAGGCGAGGTCGTTTCGGCCAAATACGCCAACCGCGGCACCGCCCAGTACAACATGGAACTGCTGGCGGCCAGTGTCTTCGAACATACCCTGAAATCCGGCCGCGAGGCCGCCCTGAAACCCCGGCCCGAGTTCGACGAGGCCCTGGAGGCGCTGTCCCAGGCCGGCTACGCCGCCTACCGGGAACTGGCCGAGGCCCCCGGGCTGGTGGATTATTACGGCGCCGCCTCGCCAGTGGAGGAACTGGCCCTGCTCAATATCGGTTCACGTCCGGCGCGGCGCTTCGGGGCCAAGTCCCTGGCCGACCTGCGCGCCATTCCCTGGGTCTTCGCCTGGACCCAGAATCGCCACCTGGTGACCGGCTGGTATGGTCTGGGCCAGGCCCTGGAGGCCTTCATCAGTGAGCGCGGCCCGGCCGGCCTGGAACTGCTGCACAAGCTGTTCGAGGAATCCCGGGTGTTTCGTCTGGTCATCGACGAGGCCGAGAAGACCCTGGCGCAGGTGGACCTGTCCATCAGCCGGGAATATGCCGGGCTGGTGGAGGACGCCGGGATCCGGGATCGGATCTTCACCATGATCGAGCAGGAATACCAGCGCAGCGTGGAACAGGTATTGAAGGTCTCCGGCAGCAGCCTGCTGGCCGAGCGTTTCCCGCGTTTCCGGCGCAAGCTGTCGCGACGCCTGCCGACCATCAACCAGGTTGGGCGCGAACAGGTGCGGCTGATCAAGGATTTCCGCGCCATGCCCGCGGACGATCCCCGGCGTGAACGGCTGCTGATCTCCCTGTTGCTGTCGATCAACTGTATCGCCGCCGGTTTCGGCTGGACGGGTTGAGCCCCGGGGCAGCCGGGCCGGGTGGCCCGAACGACGCCTCAGCCCCGTTGCGTGCCGGCCTGAACCCGCCCCTGCATGCTCCGCGCCTCCTGGAGAGTCGAGTCATCCTGAGACGCAGGCTTCAGCAGCCGCGGTCGTTCTGGCAGCGGTCCGGGCGGGCCTTCGACAGCTCCCTCCGGATCCGCCGCAGGTAGTGGCGGGTCTCGGCATACGGCGGGATGCCGCGGTGCAGATCGACCGCCCCTTCACCGGCGTTGTAGCCGGCCAGGCTGCGTTCGAGATCGCCATCGAAGTATTCCAGCAGCCAGCGCAGATAGGCCATGCCCCCGCGGATGTTGTCCAGCGGGTCCCAGATGTCCTTGACCCCGAAGCGCCGCGCCGTGGCGGGTAGCAGCTGCATCAGGCCACGGGCGCCTTTTTCCGAGTGAGCCCGGGGATTGAAATTGGACTCGGTGCGGATGACCGCCAGCACCAGCGCCGGGTCGAGCTGATAGTCTGGTGACAGGCGCTTCACCCATTCACTGATCCGCTCCTGACTGGGGTTGGGCTCGGTCTGCAATGGCGCCAGGATCTCGCTGCCATCCGACAACAGGCAGCGGGACTCGGAGGCCGCCTCCGGCAGATGGTGGAGCATCTTGCGGGCGTAGGCATCCCCCCCGGCGGCCGCCTTGCGCAACCAGGCCGCCGCCATGGCATCGTCCCGGGCCACACCATGGCCGTACGCATAAAGCATCCCCAGATAGTACTGGGCCAGTGGATCGGACTTGCGCGCCGCCCGGCAGAACAGGCGGATGGCGGTGTCCATATCCCTGTCCACACCCTCCCCGTGCTGGTAGTGCAGTCCCCACTCCGTGAGTACGTGCCGGTCCTGGCTGGCCAGCAGCTCGGCCAGTTCCGGGATCCTGGGCAGGCCGCGGGCCTGGCCCGGTGCCGAGGACAGCACCAGCATCAACACCAGCAGGCCGCCGGCCAGGGCGCCGGTTGCTGTCGTGGCAGGTGCTGTGGCGGGGCGGTTCATCCGTGGCAAGCCTTTTCTTTTCCGGTCATGTCTTCTGATTCTAATACATGCCTGCGGGATCCGCGTTCGGCCCGGGCATCAGGCGGCCAAAAAAACGCCCCGTCCGGCACGGGTCCGGACGGGGCGCTGACTGCGCAATCCCGGGACGGGATGCAGCGTGCCGGATCAGAACAGCCCGGTAATATTCCCATCGTCATCGATATCGATGCGTTCCGCGGCAGGCACCCGGGGCAGGCCCGGCATGGTCATCATGCTGCCGCAGATGGCGACGATGAAACCGGCGCCATTGGAGAGCCGGACCTCGCTGACATGCAGGGTATGGCCTTCCGGTGCGCCGCGCACGGCGGGATCGGCGCTCAGCGAGGCCTGGGTCTTGGCCATGCAGATGGGATAACTGCCATAGTCGGCCTGCCAGTCGGTGAGCTGCTTGCGCACCTTGGCATCCAGGGTGATGGCTCCCGCACCATAGATCTTGGTGGCGATGGCCTCGATCTTCTCGATCAGGGTCAGTTCGGACTCGTACACGAACCTGTGTTCACCGGGGGTGTTGTCGACCACGTCGATGACCGCCTCGGCCAGCTCCCTGGCCCCGGCGCCGCCATCGGCCCAGTGTCTGGAGACCACGGCCCGCGCGCCCAGTTCCTCGCATTTTTTCTGCAACAGGGCGACCTCGGCATCGGTATCGAAGGTGAAGTGATTGATGCAGACCACGCAGGGCAGGCCGTAGTGGGTCTTGATATTGTGCAGGTGGCGTTCCAGGTTCACGCAGCCCTTGTCCAGGGCCTCGAGATTTTCCTGGTTCAGATCGTCCTTGTTCACCCCACCGTGGTACTTGAGGGCGCGGATGGTGGCGACCAGCACGATCGCGGCCGGTTTCAGGCCGGCCTCGCGGCACTTGATGTCGATGAACTTCTCGGCCCCCAGATCGGCGCCGAAGCCGGCCTCGGTGATGGTGTAATCGGCCAGTTTCAGGCCGGTCTTGGTGGCGGTCACGGTGTTGCAACCGTGGGCGATGTTGGCGAACGGCCCGCCGTGGATGATGGCGATGTTGTTCTCCAGGGTCTGTACCAGATTGGGCTTGATGGCGTCTTTCAGCAAGGCCGCCATGGCGCCGTGGGCGTTCAGGTCGCGGGCGTAGATGGGGGTCTTGTTGTCGCGCTTGTAGCCGATGATGATGCGCCCAAGGCGTTCCTTCAGGTCGGCGCGTCCGGTGGCCAGGCAGAGGATGGCCATGATCTCCGAGGCCACCACGATGTCATAGCCATCCTCGCGCGGGTAGCCGTTGCCCGGGCCGCCCAGGGCGATGGTGATCTTGCGCAGGGCGCGGTCGTTCATGTCCACCACGCGCTTGTACTGGATGCGGCGACAGTCGATGCCCAGCTCGTTGCCATGGTTGATATGGTTGTCGAGCATGGCTGCCAGCAGGTTGTGGGCGACGCCGATGGCATGGAAGTCACCGGTGAAATGCAGGTTGATGTCCTCCATCGGCACCACCTGGGCGTAGCCGCCACCGGCGGCGCCGCCCTTCATGCCGAAGCAGGGGCCCAGGGAGGGTTCCCGCAGGCACATGATGGTCTTCCTGCCGAGGCTGTTCATGGCGTCACCGAGGCCGACCGTGGTGGTGGTCTTGCCTTCACCGGCCGGTGTCGGGGTGATGGCGGTGACCAGGATCAGCTTGCCATCCGGCCTGTCCGCCAGGCCGTTGATATACTCCAGGGACAGCTTGGCCTTGAAATGGCCATAGGGGTCGAGATGCTCCGCATCGATCCCGAATTGTTCCCGGGCCAGTTCGATGATCGGCCGCATAGTGGCTTTTTGTGCAATTTCGATATCCGACATCACGTAGACTCCTCACCGTGGTTATTGTTGGCCGGGCAGGCGCCCGGCCTTGTCGTTGAAAGATCTGGGTTGAATCTCTGGCGCGTGTTGCACGCGCAAGCGGGATATTCTACCGGGTTGCGTTACGGATCACTAATTCGGTACGGGGCGCGTCCCGGCCAGCGGGGATCGGGGTCGGCCGTTCAGCCGTCGGGACTGGATTTTTCCGCCTCCGGTGTCTTGCCTTCCGCATCCGGCAGGGGTACGGGTCCGGTGGAGGCGCCGGGCAGGAAGGCATCGGCCAGGGCGCGGTACAGGGGCTCGGGGCAGATGATGGTGGAGATGCCGTAGGCCACGAAAGAGGCGATCATCAATGGCAGCAGCATGGACAGGTTCTCGGTCATTTCCATGACGATGACGAAGGCCGTGATGGGCGTTTGCACCACGCCACTGAAGTAGGCGACGATACCCAGTACGATCACGGCCGAGGCCGGGATATGCGGGAACCAGCCGGCGATCCAGGCGCCGAAGCCGGCGCCGGCGGACAGCGAGGGAGAGAAGATCCCCCCCGGGATCCCGCTCCAGTAGGCGCTCATCGTTGCCAGCAGTTTGAGGATGGGATAGTCCCAGGATGTGGCCTCGGGATGTTCCATGATATGACGGGCGGCTTCATAGCCACTGCCGTAGGTGGCGCCGTCCGAGAGCAGACCGCACAGGGACAGCAACAGGCCGCAGAGGAAGGCGACCTTGAGCGGTTGCAGCTTCATCATCGGGCGCAGTGCCCGGGAGCCGAGGATAAGGGCCTGGCTGAAGAGCCCGCCGAACAGGCCGCCGACGATACCGCAGGCCAGCGGCGCGCCCAGATCGGTGGGCAGCAGATAGCTGCTGGAGGTGCCGAAATAGGTGTAGTTGCCGAGGAAGAACTGGGCGGTGATGCCGGCGAGGATCACCGCGGTCATCATGGTGCCGCTGGTGCGTTCCTCGAAACTGCGGCTGATCTCCTCTATGGCGAAGACGATCCCGGCCAGCGGGGTGTTGAAGGCCGCCGAGATCCCGGCCGCGCCTCCGGCGACGATCAGCCCGCGTTCGATGTCCAGCCTGGAGAAACGGGCATGACGCGAGACGTAGTACATGATCGCGCTGCCGATGTGCACGCTGGGTCCCTCGCGGCCAATCGAGGCTCCGCAGGCCAGTCCCAGGCAGGTCAGGACGACCTTGCCGATGGCGAGGCGCAGGGACAGCAGGCTGTCCTTGAGGGCGGTGTCGCGGGTCTGCAGGCTGGCGATGGCCTGGGGTATGCCGCTGCCCTCGCAGCCCGGAAACAGCTTCAGCGTCAGCCAGGCCGTGAACGCCAGGCCCAGGGGCGTGACCAGCACCGGCCAGTAGCCGTGCTGGATATGCTGGAACAGGGCAAAGCTGAGATCGGTCAGGGCGGTGAAGCCGACGATCGCCAGGCCGACCGCCAGCGCGCCCAGCCACAGCACCAGGCGCTGGCGCAGGATCTGGCGGGAGGTCTGGTGTTTGAGGCGACGCTTGAGCCGGTACATCTCAGGAGGAGCCCTTGCCGCCATGGCGGCGCTGTTTCCATTTGTACCAGATCAGGTCATTGCTGCCCTTGGGGTAGATCAGGCGCTTGACCCGGCGGTAGGGGTTGCCCAACCAGCGATTGTAATGGCGGCTGAAACCGCTGCGGGTAGCCAGCTGGATCTCGTGGGCTGACAGCAGCTGTGGCTGGTATCGGCGTTTCTGCTTGTACAGATGATAGATGTCCTCCCGACACAGTCGCGCGAGCAGGCGGTCCTTGAGCCGGCCCCAGGGGCCCCTGCCCGGGCTGAAATACAGGCAGATCTGGAAATCGATCAGCCAGGGGTGGCCATCGTCGCCGAGGATGATATTGCCGCGCTTGTCCAGATCCGCATAGAAGATACGACGCCCATGCACCGCTTTCAGGGTCTTGCCCAGGCGGGTGAAGAAGTCCTCGGGGAGGTCCTGTCCACGCTGTTCGCGTGGCAGTCCGGCAAGTTCGGCGAGGGTGCGTCCGGGGATGAAGTGGTGCAGGTAACCACGCCGCCCCAGGCGTGGACCGAGCGCCGGGATGCCCTCGATGTCCGCGATGCGCCGGTAGATGGCGTATTCATGCGCCGACATCAGCACCGCCAGCGGGCGCAGCAGGAAACCGAATACAAAGCGGAAATCACTGAGCTTGAGCACATAACGGTCACCGGCGTGGTGATAGAGGACGTTGACCGAGAAAAAATCCTCTTTCAGGACCTTCTCATAGTCATAGTCGTGGCCGTCGATGGTGATACGGGCCGGATAGTCGCGCATCTCAGGCTTTCCGCGATGGCTTGCGGCGCATGGCCAGTATGCCGGAACAACTGACCAGGATGGCGCCTAGCAGCGCCCATCCGTCCAGGGTCTCGCGCCACAGCAGCCAGCCGAGCAGGGCCGCGAAGACGACGCTGGTATAGATGTAGGGACCGACACGCGAGGCCGGGGCGAGGCTGTAGCTGCGCGTCAGCAGGATCTGGCCGCCGGTGGCGAACAGCCCCGCCAGCAACATGATGGCGAGGGTATCGCGGGTCGGGGTCTGCCAGTGCCAGATCAGTGGTATGGCGGACACCAGGGTTGCGATCAGGCTGAAATAGAAGACGATGCGCAGGGGCGGTTCGCTGTCGGACATGCGCCGGATACTGACCATGGCGATACCGGCGAAGAGTCCGGCCAGTGAGCCGATCAGGGCCGCCGGGGCGAAGATCCCGGTATCCGGCTTCAGGATCAGGGCGATGCCGGCAAAGCCGAATAGCAGGGCGACGAACAGGTCGCGGGTGATCCGTTCATCCAGCCACAGCACCGCGATCACGGCGATGAACAGGGGCGCGCTGTAGTTCAGCAGCATGGCCTCGGCCAGATTCAGATGGGAAAGGGCATAGAAGAAACAGTACATCGCGCTCAGGCCGGTCAGCGAGCGCAGCAGATGCATGCCGGGGCGCCGGGTGCGGATACGGGCCAGTCCCATGCGCCCGATCAGCGGCAATATCAGCAGCAGGCCGATGAGATTGCGCAGGAACACCACCATCTCGTTGTCGAGCCGGTGGCTGGCGATCTTGATGGTGGCGCCCATGGCCGCGAACAGGAAGGAAGCCATGACCGCGGTGGCGGCGGCGCGTAGCGTGAGTGTATCCATGGAGCGGGATTTTAACGGAAAACCATGTCGATTGCTGCCCCGCAACATCCCGGCTCCCGGGCCGGGCGCCAGACGACGCGCGGGAGATGGCCGAGTCGCGCAGGCGGCAATTGTGAATTGCGGCGGTTTCTGCTAGTTTTCTTCGCATCTTCAGGCCCGGGGGCTGGCCCGCGGGCATCGATTCATGTCGTGATAACTGATTGAATTTTATGACCCGGTACATATTCATTACCGGTGGCGTGGTGTCATCCCTGGGCAAGGGGATCGCCTCCGCGTCACTGGCCGCCATCCTTGAGGCCCGTGGCCTGAAGATCACCCTGCTGAAACTCGATCCCTACATCAACGTCGATCCCGGCACCATGAGCCCCTTCCAGCATGGCGAGGTGTTCGTGACCGATGATGGCGCCGAGACCGATCTGGACCTCGGACACTATGAGCGCTTCGTGCGCACGCGCATGACCCGGGCCAACAATTTCACCACCGGCCAGGTCTATGAAAACGTCATCCGCAAGGAACGCCGCGGTGACTACCTCGGCGGCACGGTGCAGGTGATCCCGCATATCACCGACGAGATCAAACGCTGTATCCATGCCGGCGCCGGCGATGCCGATATCGCCATGGTCGAGATCGGCGGCACCGTGGGTGATATCGAATCGCTGCCGTTCCTGGAGGCCATCCGCCAGATGCGCGTGGAACTGGGTGGCGAACGGGCGCTGTTCATGCACCTGACCCTGGTGCCGTTCATCCCCTCCGCCGGGGAGATGAAGACCAAGCCGACCCAGCACTCGGTCAAGGAACTGCGCTCCATCGGTATCCAGCCGGACATGTTGCTGTGCCGCGCGGATCGGCCGCTGCCGGAATCCGAGCGCCGCAAGATCGCCCTGTTCACCAATGTCGAGGAGCGTGCCGTCATCTCGGCCATCGATGCCGACAGCATCTACCGCATTCCGCTGCTGCTGCACGAGCAGGGCCTGGACGATATCGTCGTCGAGAAGATGGGTCTGCAGGCGCCGCCCGCGGACCTGGGCGAATGGCGGGTCGTGATCGAGTCCCTGGACCACCCACGGAGCGAGGTCAACATCGCCATGGTCGGCAAGTACGTGGATCTGACCGAGTCCTACAAGTCCCTGTCCGAGGCCCTGATCCATGCCGGACTGCATACCCGCAACAAGGTCAACATCACCTATGTGGATTCCGAGGAGATCGAGTCCGGGGGCACCGGCTGTCTCGAGGGCATGGATGCGATCCTGGTGCCGGGGGGCTTTGGCCGCCGTGGCATCGAGGGCAAGATCGCCGCGGTACGTCATGCCCGCGAACGGCGACTGCCGTATCTCGGCATCTGCCTGGGCATGCAGCTGGCGGTGATCGAGATCGCCCGCGACGTGGCCGGGCTGGAAGGCGCGCACAGCACGGAATTCGATCAGCAGGCCGGAGCGCCGGTGATCGCCCTGATCACCGAGTGGGTGGCCGGGGACGGCACCGTGGAGCAGCGCGACGAGGACTCGGACCTTGGCGGCACCATGCGCCTGGGCGGACAGCCGTGCCGGCTGCGCGCGGACAGCCGGGTGCGGGAGATCTATGGCCGGGAGGTCATCGTCGAACGCCATCGCCACCGTTATGAGTTCAACAACACCTATCGTGAGGTCCTGACGGACGCCGGCATGCGCATCGCCGGGGAATCCAGTGACGGCAAGCTGGTCGAGATCATCGAGATCCCCGACCATCCCTGGTTCATCGGCTGTCAGTTCCACCCGGAGTTCACCTCCACCCCCCGTGACGGGCATCCCTTGTTCAGCAGTTTCGTGCGCGCGGCGCAGGCCTGCCGGCAACGGCGGTCGGAGTCCAGCCATGCGACTGTGTGACTTCGAGGTCGGGGAGGATCGGCCCCTGTTCCTGATCGCGGGTCCCTGCGCGGCCGAATCGGAGGGACTGGTGCTGGAGGTCGCCGCGGCGCTCAAGGAGCTTGCCGGCGAATTGGGGATCCCTTATATCTTCAAGGCCTCCTATGACAAGGCCAACCGCACCTCCCATGCAAGCTATCGGGGTCCGGGTATCGAGGCCGGGCTGCGCATGCTGGAACAGGTCCGTACACAACTCGCGCTGCCAGTACTGACCGACGTGCATGAGGCCAGCCCGCTGGACGAGGTGGCCGCGGTGGTCGATGTGTTGCAGACACCGGCCTTCCTCTGCCGGCAGACCGATTTCATCCGCAAAGTCACCGCCCAGGGCCTGCCGGTGAACATCAAGAAGGGCCAGTTCCTGGCCCCCTGGGACATGGCCCCGGTGGTGGCCAAGGCCAGGGCGGGGGGCAACGAACACATCCTGGTATGTGAACGCGGCGTCTCCTTTGGGTACAATTACCTGATCTCCGACATGCGCTCGCTGGTGGTGATGCGCGAGACCGGCTGCCCGGTGGTGTTCGACGCCACGCACTCGGTGCAGATGCCGGGCGGTCAGGGCCTGTCCTCCGGGGGGCAACGTGAATTCATCCCGGCGCTGGCGCGCGCGGCCGTGGCCGTGGGCATCTCTGGGCTGTTCATGGAGACGCACCCGGACCCGGAGCGGGCCCTCAGCGACGGGCCGAACAGCTGGCCGCTGGCGCGCATGCGGGAATTGCTGGAAACCCTGCTGGAACTCGATCAGGTGGTCAAGGCGGCCGGCGCGATGGCCCCGGCCGCCGCGCGATAACAACGATAGCCGGTGACAACCGGCAGCTGCATTTTCACACGCGATACTTGCCCGCACACATGCGGGGACAGGGGCGCAGGTACTTTCTTTTCGTATTCAAGAGGAACAAGTCATGTCCGAAATTCGTGATATCCACGGCATAGAGATACTCGATTCCCGGGGCAATCCCACCCTCAAGGTCACCGTCACCACCGCTTCTGGGGCCAAGGGCAGCGCCGCGGTGCCTTCCGGCGCCTCCACCGGGGAACGCGAGGCGGTGGAACTTCGGGACGGGGATCAGGCCCGCTACAATGGCAAGGGCGTCACCGGCGCGGTGGCCAACGTCAACGGGGAATTGCTGGATGCGCTGCGCGGCCAGGAGGTCGCGGACCAGAGCGGCATCGATCAGCGCATGATAGAACTCGACGGCACCCCGACCAAGGGCCGGCTCGGCGCCAATGCCATCCTCGGGATCTCCATGGCCGCCGCGCATGCGGCCGCCAGTGAGGCCGGCGTGCCCCTGTACCGCCACCTGGGCGGTACAGGGCCATACAAGATGCCGGTGCCGATGATGAACATCCTCAATGGCGGCGTGCACGCGAACAACAGCGTCGACATGCAGGAGTACATGGTCATGCCGGTGGGCGCCTCCAGCCTGCGCGAGGCGGTCCGCTATGGCGCCGAGATCTTCCATGCCCTGAAGTCCATCCTGGCCGCCCGTGGCCTGAGTACCGCGGTCGGCGACGAGGGCGGCTTCGCCCCCGACCTGCCGTCCAACGAGGCCGCGGTCGAGGTGGTGCTGGAGGCGATCGCCAAGGCCGGTTTCAAGGCCGGCGACGATGTGCTGATCGCCCTGGACGCGGCCAGCTCCGAGTTCTGTGACAACGGCATCTACCATCTCGAGGGCGAGGGGCGCAAGTTGAGCGCGGCCGAATTCACCGATTACCTGGCCGAACTGGCGGACAAGTACCCGATCATCAGCATCGAGGACGGCATGGACGAGAACGACTGGGAGGGCTGGCGCCTGCTGACCGAGCGCCTGGGCAAGTCGGTACAACTGGTCGGCGACGACCTGTTCGTGACCAATACCGAGCTGCTCAAGCGGGGCATCGACGAGGGGATCTGCAATTCCATACTCATCAAGGTCAACCAGATCGGCACCCTGACCGAGACCCTGGCCGCCATCCGCATGGCCCAGCAGGCGAATTACACCGCCGTGGTCTCGCATCGCTCCGGCGAGACCGAGGACACCACCATCGCCGATCTCGCGGTGGCGACCTCGACCGGCCAGATCAAGACCGGCTCCCTGTCCCGTTCCGACCGGATCGCCAAGTACAACCGCCTGATCGAGATAGAGGAGGAACTGGGCGGAGAGGCCAGTTATCCCGGGCGCGCGACATTCTACAACCTGTAGGACCGCGCCGGTGATGGCTGGGCTGGTACGGGCGGTCGGGGCTGCCCGTTTCGCTCGGTGCTGGCGCGGCGCCGGTGGGGTATTCGACGGACAAGGCCAACGATGCGCTTGCTGCTGATAGTATTGTTATTCTTGCTGGCCCTGTTGCAGTATCGGCTCTGGCTGGGTGAAGGGGACCTGCCCGAGGTCTGGCAGTTGCGGCATGAACTGCGGCGGCAGCATCAGGAGAATCAGGCCTTGCAGGAGCGCAACGCCTCGCTGGCCGCGGAGGTGGCCGATCTGAAACAGGGTCTGGGCGCCATCGAGGAGCGGGCGCGCAGTGAAATGGGCATGATCAAAAAGTCGGAGACCTTCTATCAGATCATCGTTCCGGGTGACGCGGATGCCGCGGCTCCCCGGCGGCATGGGCGACAGCCGTGACGGCCAGGGTCTGGGCCGTGGTGCCGGCCGCGGGGATAGGCGCGCGCATGCAGGCGGAGATCCCCAAACAGTATCTGCCGCTGCATGGACGCATGGTCATAGAACACACCCTCTCGCGCCTGCTTGCGCACCCGCGCATCAGCGGGGTGATGGTGGCGCTGGCCGCGGACGATCCCCTGTGGCCCCGCGTCGGCAGGGTGCCGGGGGCCCCGCTCTATACCACCGGGGGAGGCGCGGAACGCTGTCAGTCGGTGCGCAACGCCTTGAATGCGCTGTGCCGCCATGCCGCGCCCACGGACTGGGTCATGGTGCATGATGCGGCACGTCCCTGCCTAAGGCGTCAGGATATTGACGCCCTGATCCGGGGGATCCCCGCCGGATCCTGTGGCGGGATCCTGGCGCTCCCGGTTAGGGACACCATGAAACGCGCCCGCGCCGACGGCCGTCACATCCAGCAGACGGTGGCCCGCGAGGGGCTCTGGCATGCCCTGACACCGCAGATGTTCAGGCTGGAAGCCCTGCGGCAGGCACTGGATAAGGCATTGAATAACAAGATATTGGTGACCGACGAGGCCCAGGCCATGGAACTGGAAGGGGAGCAGCCCCTGCTCATAGAAGGTCATGCCGACAACATCAAGATCACCCGGCCACAGGATCTCGCCCTGGCCGAATTGTATCTCAGGCAGCAGGAGGAGACATGCGCATAGGTCATGGTTATGACGCCCATAGGTTCAAACCCGGACGACGCCTGGTGATAGGCGGCGTGGAGATCCCGCATGAACGGGGCCTGGCCGCGCACTCCGATGGCGATGTCCTCATCCATGCCATCTGTGACGCCCTGCTGGGTGCGGCCGCGCTGGGGGATATCGGCCGGCATTTTCCCGACAGTGATCCGGCCTATGCCGGGATCGACAGCCGCGTACTCCTGCGGCATGTTCACAAGCTATTGAAAGAAAAGGGTCTATCCGTATCCAATCTCGATGCCACCGTGATCGCCCAGCGACCCAGGCTGGCCCCGCACCTGGCGCGCATGGGCGCGAATCTGGCCGCCGATCTCGACCTTGCCGAGGACGGTCTGAATCTCAAGGCGAGCACCACCGAGGGCATGGGCTTCGCCGGCAGAGAGGAGGGCATCGAGGCCCATGCGGTGGTCCTGTTGCGACGGGATCCCTGATGAGCGGCAAGCAAAGCGTCAAGGCTTTGCCGCTTGCGGCAGACTGCGGGCGCAATGAGGCCCTGCTTTTCCGGGTACAAAAAAACAGAAACTATATGAATCAATGAGTTATAAATTCCGTCCGTAATTGGTCAGGTTTATGCAGTATGACCTCCGCGATGTGGTTGTGCCGCTCCACCGGGGTGAGCGCGAGTCAGGCAGACCACGACATCATGAAACCGGAGGGGGTCGACATGGGGATCAGCGGCACGGTTAATCCAAAAAAGGGTGGTCCTGCCGGCAGGCTGGCCATGAATCAGTTCAATCAGCTCGATGTCCGCATCGAAACGGAATACGACCTGGTGTGGATGAACATGGACGCCTCGCCGCGGCCCTGTTTCAATCGTGAACTGCTGGGCGAGATCCGTCGTTTCCAGCTCAATCTCGAACATCACGGCGCGCGTCTGCCCTATGAAAACGGCCTGGCGCCGATCCGCTACAAGGTGTTTTCATCAAGACACCCGGGCGTCTTCAGCCTGGGCGGGGATCTGGAACTGTTTTCCGGCTGTATCCGTCGCCGGGATGCCCGTTCCCTGCACCAGTACGCCAAGGCCTGTATCGATTCCCTCTACCCGATCACGGTCGGATTCAACCTGCCGATAACCACCATCGCCCTGGTCGAGGGCGATGCCCTGGGGGGCGGGTTCGAGGCCGCACTGTCCTGCCATGTGCTGATCGCGGAGCGTCAGGCGCAGATGGGACTGCCTGAGATCCTGTTCAACCTGTTCCCGGGCATGGGCGCCTATAATCTGCTGTCACAGCGGCTGAACCCGGCCCAGGCCGAGAAGATGATCCTCAGTGGTCGCCGCTATACCGCCGAGGAATTGTACGATCTCGGTGTCGTCGACATCCTGGTCGAGGCGGGTGAGGGCCGCGACGCGGTGCGGGAATACATCCGTGGCTGCCGACGTCATCACAATGCCCGCGTGGCCATGCGCAAGGTACGCCAGCGCATGCATCCGGTCAGCTATGACGATCTCATGCAGGTTTGCGATATCTGGGTGGAGACCGCCCTGCGCCTGAGCGAGAAGGATCTGAAGGTCATGCAGCGCCTGGTACGGGCCCAGGATCGCAGCAAAGCGGCCGTGGATGCACCCCAGCAGGTCGTGGGCAGCCAGTAAGCACTTGCTGACCGGCCGCCCGGAGAGGGACTCCGGCGTGGCTACTGGCGCAGGCTCTCCTCGTCGATCTGTTCGAGAAAGGCGGTCAGGGCCTTGCGGGTATCGCTGAAACGTTGCCTCAGTTCATCCGTGATGTCGGGGATGTTCCCGTGCAGCTCCGCCTGCGGCAGCTGGTGTATGGCGCTGGCGCATTCCGCCAGCGCCACCGCGCCGATACTGCGGGCGCTGCCTTTCAGGGCATGGGTCAGTTCGCGGTAGGTTTCCAGATCGTTTTCACGCAGGGCCAGGCCGATGGCCTCGATCAGGGCGTCCGTATCATCCAGGAAGCCTCCGATCAGGTCTTCCATGAAGGCCAGTTCCCGTCCCAGCTGGGCCAGTTCCCGCAAGGCCGGCAGGTCGATGGCCCCCGGACCGGGGCTGTCCGTGCCGCGACCACCCTGCGGGCGCAACAATCTCGGTTTCGACGCGGGTCCACGCCGATTCTCGCTTACCAGGGCATGGATGCATTGCAACAGTTTCTCCGGGCTGACCGGCTTGGTCAGAAAGGCGTCTATGCGCGCCGCTTCGCACTCACGCGCGGCCTCGGGCGAGGCATTCGCACTCAACATGATGATCGGCGTGCGGGCGTGATCCGCATGCTCGAAGCGGTAGATCTTGGCCGCCTCCACGCCGCCCATGACCGGCATCTGCATATCGAGGATCACCAGGTCGAAGGGGGTTCGCGCAAGCCGGTCCAGCACCTGTTCGCCGTCGGCGACGATGACGGGTTCATGGCCCGCGTGTTCCAGGATCTTGCCGATGACCTTCTGGTTGGTGGGGTTGTCCTCACCGATCAGGATCTTCAGGCCCCTGAGCGTCCCGGGGCTGTCGGCCTGGCCATGCAGCGGGGTGATATTATCGGTGTGCAGGGGCGCCGGAGAGCTGGCATGCAGAGCGTTGAAGAGTTCCCTGGATTGCAGGGGGTAGTGCAGCAGGCAGAAATAACCGGCCTCCAGCAGGGGCGCCTCGTTGCTGTAACGTCCCTGGGGGTTGAGCAGGATCAGATGCAGCTCCCTGTCCTGCGTCGATTCCCGTATCAGGCGCGCGAACTCCGCGGCGGGGCGATCCAGATCGTCCGGGTCTATGAGCATGGCTCCGTAGGGGTGGCCGCTGATGCAGGCCTTGTGGATCAACTCGCGGGCCTGCTCCAGCCGGCTGCTGCGGTCCCACTGGAAGCCCCAGTTGTCGAGGCGGCTTTCCAGCGGGGCATCGGTCGCTGATTGGCGCGAGAAGATCAATACCCGGGTCGCGTGCGCGCCGGGACCGGCATCCTCCACGGCCGGCGCGTCGCTCTCGGCGAACTCGAGTTCGAACCAGAAATTGCTGCCCTTGCCGGGCTCGCTCTCCAGCTTCAATTCCCCCCCCATCAGTTCGATGAGCTGTTTGGAGATGGTGGTGCCGAGTCCGGTGCCGCCGAACTGGCGGGTGGTGGACTGATCGGCCTGGGTGAAGGATTCAAAGATCCGGTCCTGGACCCGCGGCTCGATACCGATACCGGTATCGATCACCTCGAAACGGATGCGTATTCCATCGTCATCGCCATCGCCGGATACGGTGGAGATGTTCAGGGAGACACTGCCCTCATGGGTGAACTTGATGGCGTTGTTGAGCAGGTTGATCAGTACCTGGCGCAGGTGGAGGATATCCCCCCGCAGCCGGTAGGGCGTATCCGCGGCGATGTGGGCATGACATTGCAGGCCCTTGGCCTCGGCATGGACCTGCATCATCTTCATGGTCGAGTTGATGAAGGCGTGGAGGTCGAATTCCACCTCCTCGCGACTCATCTTGCCGGCCTCGATCCTGGAGATATCCAGGACCTTCTCTATCAGTGACAGCAGGGTATTGGCCGAGGCCTGGATGGTGGCGACGTAATCACGCTGCTCGGCATCGAGCCGGGTGGTGCCCAGCAGGCTGCTCATGCCGATCACGCCATTCAGCGGGGTGCGGATCTCATGACTCATATTGGCCAGGAAGTAGCTCTTGGCCTGGTTGGCCTCCTTGGCCTCCTCGATGGCATGCTGCAGGCGCTTTAACAGCGTGGCGACATACAGGGGCAGCACCACCAGGGCCACCAGCAGGCCGACACCCAGGACCTCATGCTGACGCCAGTAGGGGCTGTAGCCCAGCACCAGGATAAACCCGATGACGCTGAACAGGGTGCTGACATAGAGATAGCGGTGGCCATAGCGGAAACCGTTACCGAAGGTTATCCACAGATAGAAACCATACAATGGCGCGGCGACCTCGCCGGCCAGGGCCATGGCCACACTGGTGACGCCCAGGTCGTAGATCATCCCCAGCAGCCGGCGCAGCGGATGGTAGCGGGGCGCCAGCCAGATCCAGAGAAGAAAGCCCAGGGAGACCGGCAGCATGCTGCCCATGGCGAGGCGGAAATCCATGCCCACGGCATGGTAATGGGCCATGACCAGGACATAGAGGTTCAGCAGGATCGCCAGCAACAGGCGGATCGCGGCCTGCTCGTGCTCCGTGTCCGGGCGGTTTGCAAATCGTTCTATCATCCGGGTCTCGTTTGCCTCATCCGCATTCCCGCTGTTCGGTCTCTGCTCTTGCATGGTCTGCCATCCTTGTCCTGTGCCGGGTCCCGGCGGGATCCCTGATTCGTCGCCGTGCTCACCGGCCCGATGCGCTGCTCTCCGGCCCCGGCGGTCGCGCGTACAGGCTCACGACCCGCTCCATCTGTCCCAGCAGGGCGGTCACGCAGGCCGGGTCATAGCGCCCTCCGCTGCCGCGCCGCAGGTGCTCCAGGGTCTGTGGCAGACCGTGCGCGGGGCGCCATGGCCGGATGCTGGTCATGGCATCGAAGACATCCGCCACCGCCGCGATGCGCGCCGGCAAGGGGATGTCTTCCCCACTCAGCCCCTGTGGATAACCCGAGCCATCGAAACGCTCGTGGTGGCCCAGGGCGATCTGGGCGGCGGTCGTCAGGCTGGGCGAGACATCGTCCCGCAGCAGTTCATGCCCGATCCGCGTGTGTTCGCGCAGCGACGCCAGTTCCCGCGCATCCAGCGGGCCCGGTTTCCTCAGGATGGCCTCGCCGATGGCGATATTGCCGATATCGTGCAGGCCGCAGGCGATCTCGATAGTCTCGCACCGCGGCCTGGGCAGCCCCAGGCCCTCGGCGATCACCCGGGCGTACTGGCCTATGCGTGGCGTCGTCGTGACCGGGTCCTCGCGGTAGTTCGCCAGCCATTGCAGGCGCAGCAATACCGCCTGTTCGCGTTCATGCAACAGCCGCGTGGCCGCGGCGACCTGTCGCTCCAGCCAGTGGCTGCGCTTGTCCAGGATCTCCTGGGCCCGGCGCAGGGCCAGCAGGTTACGGCAACGCGCCCGGCATTCCTGGTGATCCACCGGCTTGTAGAGTATGTCCGTGACCCCCTCGCGCAGGGCCTTGTAGCGCACCAGCTTTTCCTCCATCACGGTGATCAGGATGATCGGCACGCTGCTGTAGCCGGCCAGCCGGCGCAAGCTCTGGCTCAGTTCGATGCCATTCATCCTGGGCATGCGGTAATCGGTCAGGATCAGGTCGGCCTGAGCCCCGCTGGCCCAGTCCAGTGCCTCCAGCGGCGACTCGAAAACCTCGGTCCGTATATCCTCGTCGATGGAAATGACCAGCTCTTCCAGGATGGCCCGGCTGGTATATTGGTCATCGATAATGAGAACGGTTGCCATGTATCCTTCCAGGCCGGTCACTACCCATACAGGCAGGGAATATCGAACAATGACGGATAATGATAAACAGACGCTTCACAGCGCGATTCCGGCACAGGTCTCCCGGCCAGTCAGAATCCTGTACACGGTTAGCCGCCGTTTTCACGCTTTCTTGAATCACAATGGAGTAAGCCAGAAATCATGCCGAATGTGAAGCCGGAGGACGACGCCATCGAATATCCCCTGAAGTGGGCACGGGTCACGCGGTCGCCGCCCTGCCAGGCACGCTTCAAGCTCTGCCCGCAGGACTTCCGGGTCGAGGAATTGCTGGGTTTCGAGCCGGACGGGGCCGGCGCCCATGCCTGGCTGAAACTGGAAAAGACCGGCATGAACACGGACTTCCTGGCCCGCCGCCTGGCGCGGATCGCCGGCGTTCCCCCCCGCGCCATCGGCTATTCCGGACTCAAGGACCGCCAGGCCGTCACCTCGCAGTGGTTCAGCATCGACCTGGCCGGACGCGAGGAAGCGGACTGGTCGGCGCTGGAAGATGAGGGTGTGCGAGTACTCACTCGTACTCGTAGTGGGCGCAAACTGCGGCGGGGCAGTCACAGGGGCAACGGTTTCGTGCTGTTGTTGCGGGATTTGCAGGGTGATGCCGCGGCGCTGGAGGCGGTGCTGCGGCGGATACGGGTCGAGGGCGTACCCAATTATTTCGGCCCGCAACGATTCGGCCGTGACGGCGGCAACCTGGCCGCGGCCACGGCCCTCATCGCCGGCAGGCTGCGGCCCGGGGATCGCAAGCGTCGCGGCCTGTATCTGTCCGCGGCCCGCTCCTTCCTCTTCAACCAGGTCCTCTCGCGGCGGGTCGCCGAGGCGAGCTGGAACCGGCTGCTGGCCGGCGAGGCGGTGATGCTGGCGGGTTCGCGCAGTTTCTTCCTGGCCACTGACACGGACCCCGGCCTGCAACAGCGGCTGGCGGCCTTCGATATCCACCCCAGCGGGCCGCTGTGGGGGCGGGGCGATCCCGCTTGTGCCGGCGGGGCGCTGGCGCTGGAGACGGAGGCGCTGGGGGCGTACGGGCATTTCAGGACCGGCCTGGAGACGGCCGGTCTGCGCCAGGAGCGGCGGGCGCTGCGGGTACTGCCCGCGGATCTGGAATGGCAGTTCCTGCCCGACGGCGTCCTGCGGCTGGCCTTCACCCTGCCGGCCGGGGCCTATGCCACCAGCGTCCTGCGTGAACTCATCGAGACCGTCTGAGCAGCACCAGCAGCGCCCCGGTACCGCCCTCCACGGCCCTGGCGGAGGCAAAGGCCAGCACCTCGTCGCGCTGCCGCAGCCAGTGATTGACCTTGCCCTTCAACACCGGACGCCGGCCCGGTGAACTCAGGCCCTTGCCGTGGATGATGCGCACGCAGCGGATCCCGCGATCGAGACAGTGACGCAGGAACCCGGCCAGGGCCTGGCGGGCCTCGGGCACGATCATGCCGTGCAGGTCCAGTTCCGCCTCGATGCTGATCTGGCCCCGGCGCATGCGCCGGATCAGGCCTGCCTGTATGCCTGGGCGCCGATACAGCAATTCCTCGCCGGTCTCCATTTCGCTGTGATCGAAATCCCCGCTGAGCAGCTCCTGGATCACCTCCTGTTCCTGGCGCAGGCGCTGTACCGGGGTGGCGCGCGGCGGACGGCGTCCGGTATCGGCACGCTCATCCCGGTGCGGGCGCACCGCACCGACCGTGTTGCGGAACAGCGCGATCTCTTCCTCGCTGGGGTAGTGACGCTTGCGGCTCATGGGGAAATGGACGGGTGTGCGACGCCGGTGATGGTAAAGCCGGGATTGTAGACCAATCCCGGCTCCGCCGCCCGGCGCCGGCCTCAGGACGGGGTATCGGCCGCCTGCCGCAGTGGCCGGAAGGACAGGCGCCTGGTCAGGCGCAGGGCCAGCAGGGTGATCAGCAGCACCCCGTACAGCAGCGGCTCGCGGGTATCGGCCTTGACCAGCCACAGGTAGTGCAGGATCGCCAGCGTGCCGATCACGTAGACCAGGCTGTGCAGGCGTTTCCAGGCCTTGCCGCCCAGGCGCCTGAGCATGCCGTCGGTGGAGGTCAGGGCCAGCGGGATCAGCAGCACGAAGGCGCTGAAGCCCACGGTGATGTAGGGACGCTTGACGATATCCCTGGCGATCTCGCCCCAGTCGAAGAAGTGATCGAAGACCAGGAAGGTCAGGAAGTGCAGCAGGGCATAGAAGAAGGCGTACAGGCCCAGCATGCGCCTGAGGCGTTGCGGCCAGCGCCAGCCGCTGTAGCGCCGCAGGGGCGTTACCGCCAGGGTCGCGAGCAGGAAGTACAGGGTCCAGTCCCCGGTTTCATGGGTGATGGTCTCGACCGGATCGGCGCCCAGGGTATCGAGGAAGATCCCGGTCACCAGGTACACGAACGGCACCAGCGCGGCGATGAACAGCGCGGGCTTGTGACAGGCGAGCAGCCAGCGCTTGCCGGTACTGGCCGGCATCAGAAATTCCGCCTCAGGTCCAGGTCGCGGTACAGCCCGGCGACCTGCTCGGCATAGCCGTTGAACATCAGCGTCTCGCGCTTGAAGAAGTCGCCGATGCGGCGCTCGCGCGCCTGGCTCCAGCGCGGGTGGTCGACCTCGGGATTGACGTTGGCGTAGAAGCCGTATTCATTCGGCGCGGTGCGGTTCCAGGTATTGATCGGCTGCTTTTCGGTAAAGCGCATCTTGACGATGGACTTGATGCTCTTGAAGCCGTATTTCCACGGCACCACCAGGCGGATCGGCGCGCCGTTCTGGTTGGGCAGTTCCTCGCCGTACAGGCCGATGGCGAACAGGGTCAGCGGATGGGTGGCCTCGTCGATGCGCAGGCCCTCGACATAGGGCCATTGCAGCACCTGGCGGCGCTGGCCGGGCATCTGCTCCGGGTCGTACAGGGTGGTGAACTCGACATACTTGGCCTTCGAGGTCGGCCGGTAGCGTTTGATGATGTCCCCCAGCGGGATCCCGACCCAGGGGATGACCATGGACCAGGCCTCGACGCAGCGCAGCCGGTAGATGCGCTCCTCCGGGCTGAACGGGCGCAGGAAATCGTCCAGATCGAACCGGCCGGGCTGTTCCACCTCACCCTCGATGGCGATGGTCCACGGGCGGGTCCGGAAATCCTGGGCATTTTCGTAAGGGTCGGACTTGCCGGTGCCGAATTCGTAGAAATTATTGTAGCGGGTCGCCTTCTTGTAGGGGGTCGGTTCCTCATCGGTATCGTAGCGGGAATTCTTGCGCGCGCGGATCTTCTTGCCGGCCGCCATCGCGTCGGCGGCCGGCAGCAGGCCGGCGCCACCGGCCAGCATGGCCGCGGAGAGTCCGGCACCGGCCTTGATGATGCGCCGCCGGTCCTCGAACAGGGCGCGATCGGTTACCTCGGATTCGGGGATGTCAGCTTTTTTCCTGATCAGCATGGTCTCTGCCTTGTGTTGTCCGCCGGCCGGGGCCAGGTACCGGTCGTTGTCCATGTTCGCCCCCTGACATCGACAGACCGCCGGTGTCCACAGGAGTTCCGGGGGCGGAGGCGTCCAGGCGCGGCATCCGGGGGGAAATCCTGCCATGATTAGACTAGCATTGGGACAGGAACCGCCGTTGCCGGATCGCGTCCCTGCCCCCCCTGACGCCCGCCATCCGGGGAGTGAAGCCTTGCAAGTCAAGGGCTTGACCCGATGCTGCACCGCAGGATCGAAAGCGCCTCAAAAGCACAAGATAAGGGGTTGTGCATCAAGGCGAAACACAATATATTGTATGCGCGTCTTCGGGAACACGCGGTTCCGCGGACCCGGCGCCACAACATACTGATATATAAAGATCAAACAGGGGAGAAAGGGGACTCATGAGCTCAGTGCCATTGGAGATCGTCAAGGACAGCGAGGTCGAGATTGCCTATCAACCGGCCTCGGAGGATATCTGGGACAAGAAATATCGCCTGAAGAAAAAGGACGGCACCCCCGTCGATCAGGATATGGACGATACCTACCAGCGTGTCGCCCGGGCCCTGGCCGACGTCGAGGAGGGGGAGGACAAGCGCGAACACTGGTACGGGGAATTCCTCTGGGCCCTGCGCCACGGCGCCATCCCGGCCGGCCGCATCACCTCCAATGCCGGCGCGCTGGCCTACAAGCCGGCCACCTCCACCATCAACTGCACCGTCTCGGGCTCCATCCGTGACTCCATGGACGACATCCTCAACAAGGTCCACGAGGCCGGCCTGACGCTCAAGGCCGGTTGCGGCATCGGCTACGAATTCTCTACCCTGCGCCCGCGCGGGGCCTATGTCTCCGGCGCCGGGGCCTATACCTCCGGGCCGCTGTCGTTCATGGATATCTACGACAAGATGTGCTTCACGGTCTCCTCCGCCGGCGGCCGCCGCGGCGCGCAGATGGCGACCTTCGACATCGGCCACCCGGACGTGATGGACTTCATCCGCGCCAAGCGCGAGGACGGCCGCCTGCGCCAGTTCAACCTGTCGCTGCTGATCACCGATGAATTCATGCAGGCCGTCAAGCACGACCGCGAATGGCAACTGGCCTTCCCCCTAGGCCAGGACGAGGCCGAGGGCGAGGGCGTCGATCTGAACGATCCGGACACCATCGTCTGGCGCGAGTGGCCGATCCATGCCGGCTACATCGTCAACGACGAGGGCCTGGTCGCCTGCCGCATCTACCGCAGCATCCGCGCGCGGCGGCTGTGGGACGTGATCATGTCCTCCACCTACGACTATGCCGAACCGGGCTTCATCCTCATCGACAAGGTCAATGAGATGAACAACAACTGGTTCTGCGAAAACATCCGCGCGACCAACCCCTGCGTCACCGCCGATACCTGGGTGCATACCGTGGACGGCCCGCGCCAGGTGCATGAACTGCTGGGCCGCAAGACCCGCCTGCTCATCGATGGCGAAGGCCACTGGTCTACTGACGAGGGCTTCTTCAGGACCGCCCGCAAGCAGGTCTTCAGACTACGGACCCGCGAGGGCCATGCCCTGCGCCTGACCCGGGATCACCGTGTGCGCAGGGTCACCGAAAAGACCCGTCACGGCCTGAAGACGGAATGGGTCGAGGCCGGGCAGTTGCATCCGGGAGATGAACTGCTGCTCAACAATCATCGCGGCCACAAGCACTGGCCCGGTCGCTACAACCGCGACCAGGGCTACCTTGCCGGGCTGCTGCTGGGCGACGGCACGCTGAAGACGGACAAGGCCGTGCTGTCGGTATGGCAGGCGCCGAGGGTGGTCAATGGGGACAATCGGCCCAGCGGTGCCGATGGCGTCATGCAGCGGGCCCTGGAGGCGGCCCGTGGTTTCGACACCCGTGCCGATTTCCAGGGCTGGAGCGAGGTCAGCGGCCGCGGCGAATACCGCATGAGCTTCGCCGGCCTGAAGGACCTGGCCCTGGAACTGGGCATGACGCCGGGTAACAAGTGCATCGGCACAAGGATGGAAGGCGCTTCCAGCGAATTCTACCGGGGCTTCCTGCAGGGCTTTTTCGATGCCGACGGCTCGGTCCAGGGCAGTCAGGACAAGGGTGTCAGCATCCGCCTGTCGCAATCCGATCTGCCCCGGCTGGAAGCGGCCCAGCGCATGTTGCTGCGCCTGGGCATCGCCTCCACGCTGTACCGAAATCGCCGCCTGGCCGGCGTCAGCAACCTGCCGGATGGCAAGGGCGGTGTGGCCGAATACGCCACCCGGGCGCAACACGAACTGGTGATCTCCGGCGACAACCTGCCGCGCTTTCAGCAACTGGTCGGTTTTGCCGATCACGACAAGGCCAGCCGCCTGGCGGTGCTGCTCAAGGCCTACCGGCGCCAGCTCAATCGCGAGCGCTTCGTGGTCCGTGTGGAAAGCGTCACCGCCGAAGGCAAGGAGGATGTCTACGACGTGCAGGTTCCCGGCATCAACGCCTTCGACGCCAATGGCCTGCATGCCCACAATTGTGGCGAACAGCCGCTTCCGCCCTACGGCTCCTGCCTGCTGGGATCGGTCAACCTGACCCGCTTCGTCTGCAAGCCCTTTACCGAGCAGGCCCACTTCGACTGGGAGGGCTTCCGCCGCGCGGTGGCCATCTTCACCCGCATGCTGGACAACGTGGTCGAGATCAACGGCCTGCCGCTGGAAGGCCAGCGCCACGAGATCATGAGCAAGCGCCGCCACGGCATGGGCTTCCTCGGCCTGGGCTCGACCATGACCATGCTGGGCATGAAATACGGTGACCCGGAATCCCTGGAACTGACCGAACAGGTCAGCCGCGAACTGGCCCTGGTGGGCTGGGAACAGGCCGTGGAACTGGCCCGCGAAAAGGGCCCGGCGCCGATCATGGACCAGGACTTCACCGTCACCGCCGAGATGCTGCGGCTGCGCCCGCAAATGGCCGAAGACGGCTACCAGGCCGGTGACACCGTCAAGGGCCGCGTGCTGCATGCCCGCTACAGCCACTACATGCGGCGGGTGGCCGAAGCGCGCCCGGACCTGATCGAGGCCCTGGCCGAGGAGGGCGGACGCTTCACCCACCACAGCTCCATCGCCCCGACCGGCACCATCTCCCTGTCGCTGGCCAACAACGCCAGCAACGGCATCGAGCCGAGCTTCGCCCATCACTATTCGCGCAACGTGATCCGCGAGGGCCGCAAGACCAAGGAAAAGGTGGACGTGTTTTCCTACGAACTGCTGGCCTACCGGCAGCTCATCAACGAACAGGCCATGCCCTATTCGGAAGACCCCGGGGCCGCCCTGCCGGACTACTTCATCACCGCCGAAGACATCAGCCCGAAGCAGCACGTGGACGTACAGGCCGCGGCGCAGAAATGGATCGACTCCTCGATCTCCAAGACCGCCAACGTGCCCACCGATTACCCCTACGAGGACTTCAAGGACATCTACGAATACGCCTACGACCAGGGCCTGAAGGGCTGCACCACCTTCCGCTTCAACCCCGAGGCCTTCCAGGGCGTGCTGGTCAAGGAGCAGGACCTGGAAAACACCACCTACCGCTTCGAGCTGGAAAACGGCGAGACCCTGGAGCTCAAGGGCAACGAGGAGATCGAATACGACGGCGAGGTGCATACCGCGGCGAATCTCTTCGATGCGCTGAAAGAAGGCTATTACGGCAAGCTCTGACACCGGGACAGGATGCAAAGAGGTAAATGAACATGGCAATCAAGATAGACAAGAAGATCGTCGGCTACAGCGTCGCCAGCGAGGAAGAACAGAAGCCCGACACCACGGAGGTCCAGGCCCCCGAGGTCGAGCAGGACAACGTCGTGCAGATGCACGAACGGGTCGAACGCCCGGAGATGCTGATCGGCTCCACCTACAAGATCAAGACCCCGATGTCCGAGCACGCCCTGTACGTGACCATCAACGACATCGTCCTCAACCCGGGCACCGAGCACGAACTGCGCCGGCCCTTCGAGATGTTCATCAACTCCAAGAACATGGACCACTTCCAGTGGATCGTGGCCCTGACCCGGATCATCTCGGCGGTGTTCCGCAAGGGCGGTGACGTCACCTTCCTGGTCGAGGAACTGCACTCGGTATTCGATCCCAAGGGCGGCTATTTCAAGAAGGGCGGCAAGTTCGTGCCCTCCCTGGTGGCCGAGATCGGCGACACCCTGGAATCCCACCTGAAGATGATCGGCCTGATCAAGGACGAGGTCGACGAACACCAGCAGAAATACCTGGCCGAGAAGCGCGCCGAGTTCGAGCAGCACAGCAACTCCACCAGCGGGAAGGACGACAGCGAGGAAACGGACTACCCCCCGGGCGCAAGCCTGTGCGGCAAGTGCCACACCAAGGCCATGATCCAGATGGACGGCTGCCTGACCTGTCTCAACTGCGGCGAGTCGAAGTGCGGGTGATGTAGCATGACAGCCCGCCAGGGAAATGGCCGGAACGATGGATCAGCTGTTTTTGGTAAACAGAAGCCCGCCTTGTGCGGGTTTTTTGCTTGTGGCGCAGGTTCCGTTGCTGAAACAGGCGATCTGCCGAAACAGGTTTCCGGACCT
>CAZDOC010000023.1:24000-35481 GCA_964506945.1 uncultured Gammaproteobacteria bacterium | reverse complement strand
TATCGGCCGGGGCGCCGCGCTCACACGGACAGGCTGGCGGCAAGATCCCGCTTCAGGTCGTCCACGTCCTCCAGTCCTATCGACAGGCGCACGAAACCGGGGGTGATGCCGGCGCGGCGGCGTTCCTCGTCACTGAGTCGCCAGTGGGTGGTGGTGGCGGGATGGGTGATGGTGCTCTTGGCATCCCCGAGATTGGCGGTGATGGAAAACAGGCGGGTTCGATCGATCACCCGCCAGGCCGCCTCCCGCCCACCTTGCAGTTGCAAGGAGACAATCCCGCCATGGCCGCTCTGCTGCGCCGTGGCCAGGTCGTGCTGGGGATGCGAGGCGAGCCCCGGGTAGAAGACCCGTTCGACGCCCGTCTGCGACTCCAGCCAGGTGGCGATCTCCAGGGCTGCGGCGGAATGGGCGCGCATCCTCAAGTTCAGGGTTTCCAGTCCCTTGAGGAAGACCCAGGCATTGAACGGGCTCATGCTCGGACCCGCGGTACGCAGGAAACCGAAGATCCTTTCCGCCACCAGTTCCTCCGGACCCACTACCGCGCCGCCGATACAGCGGCCCTGGCCATCGAGATATTTGGTCGCCGAGTGGATCACCAGGTCGGCGCCCAGGGCGATGGGCAGCTGCAGCGCGGGGGTGCAGAAACAGTTGTCGACCACCAGCAGGCAATCATGGCCATGCGCCAGATCGGCCAGCCAGGCGATATCCGCCACCTCGGTAAGCGGATTGGACGGCGTCTCCAGGAACAGCATGCGGGTTCGGGGCGTGATGGCGGCCTCCCAGGCCGCCTGATCGGTCAGGGCCACGAAGCTCGTCTGCACGCCAAAACGCGGCAGGATGCCGCCGAACAGCCCGACGGTGGTGCCGAAGACACTGCGCGATGAGACGATGTGATCACCGGACTGCAACAAGCCCATCGCGGTACTGAGGATCGCGCTCATGCCGGAGGCGGTCGCCACGCAGGAGGCGCCGCCCTCCAGCGCCGCCAGGCGCTCCTCGAAGCAGCGCACCGTCGGATTGGTGAAACGCGAGTAGATATTGCCAGGCTCGCGATCGGCGAAGCGCGCCGCGGCCTGGGCCGCGTTCTCGAACACGAAGCTGGAGGTCGCGAAGATCGGTTCGCTATGCTCTCCCTCCGCGGTCCTCTGGTGGCCACTGCGTATGGCCCGCGTGGCCACGGCCAGGGATTCCGGATCCGGTTTTTCAGTCATGTTTCACTCCATGCCGCAAGGCGGCGAGATTGGTGACGCCATGGGTTCGACGGCATCCGCGCCATCGGCACCGGCCGCGGCGCCATGCGGATCACGGCCATCACCTGTACAAGGGCCGCGGGGGCATACGGGAAGGCCGGGGTCTTCCGGCCAGGCACAAAAAAAACCCGCATCAGCATTCGCTAAAGCAGGTCGCCTCGCTTTAGCAAAATTTTTATAGCGCCCGCAAGCTGATATCAAATCGGCGCTCGATGACAAGCCTAGGCGAAGTCAGGGACCCTGTCAAACGCCGGAGACCACCGGCTCAGGCGGTATTATGCAGGTCTATCACCCGGTTGGCATTCTCCTCCTGACCGTTAAGGGCCTCGTCGCAACGGGTGTTTTCGAGATGTTCCAGGTATGCCTCGGTCACGTCACCCGTGACATACTCGCCATTGAAGCAGGAGGTGTCGAAGCGGGAAATGGTCTGATTGCCCTTGTGGGCGGCCTCTATCAGGTCCTCCAGATCCTGGTACACCAGCCAGTCCGCACCGATGATCCGCGCGACCTCTTCCACCGTGCGGTTATAGGCGATCAGCTCATGCCGGCTTGGCATATCGATGCCATAGACATTGGGATAGCGCACCGGGGGCGCGGCGGAGGCGAAATAGACGTTCCTGGCCCCGGCCTCGCGCGCCATCTGGATGATCTGCCGGCAGGTCGTGCCCCTGACGATGGAGTCATCCACCAGCATGACATTGCGATCCCGGAACTCCAGCTCGATGGCGTTGAGCTTCTGACGCACGGACTTCTTGCGCATGCTCTGCCCGGGCATGATGAAGGTCCGGGGGATATAACGATTCTTGATGAAGCCCTCGCGATACTTCACCCCCAGTTCGTGCGCCAGTTGCAGGGCCGCGGTACGGCTGGTATCCGGGATGGGGATGACCACGTCGATGTCATGTTCCGGGCGCTCCCTGACGATCTTGCGCGCCAGCATCTCACCCATGCGCATGCGGGCCTTGTGTACCGAGATCCCGTCGATGATCGAATCCGGACGGGCCATGTAGACATGCTCGAAGATACAGGGGGAATACTGGGCCTGCTCGGCGCACTGGCGGGTATGCATGCGACCGTCGATACTGATGAACACGGCCTCTCCAGGGTGTATGTCGCGGATCAGATCGAAACCGAGTACGTCAACGGCCACGCTTTCCGAGGCGATGATGTATTCCGCCCCTTCGGGGGTATTGCGTTTGCCCACCACCACGGGACGGATGCCGTGGGGATCACGGAAGCCCAGGATGCCGACGCCGGTGATCATGGCCACCGCGGCGTAGCCGCCACGGCAGCGCTGGTGGACCCTGGATACCGCGGCGAAGATATCGTCGGCATAGATGCGCAGCTTGCCCTTGGTCTCCAGCTCGTGGGCGAAGATGTTCAGCAAGACCTCGGAATCGGAATCGGTATTGATATGGCGCAGGTCATCACGGAAGAGTTCCTTCTTCAGGGACTCGGCATTGGTCAGATTGCCGTTGTGCGCCAAAGTGATGCCATAGGGGGAATTGACATAGAAGGGCTGGGCCTCGGCCGACGAGGAACACCCGGCGGTGGGATAGCGCACGTGACCGATACCCATGTTGCCGGTCAGGCCGATCATGTGACGGGTATGGAAGACATCCCTGACCAGGCCGTTGGACTTGCGCAGATTGAAGCGGCCATCATCGTAGGTGACGATCCCGGCGGCATCCTGCCCTCGATGCTGCAACACCGTCAGACCGTCGAACAGCGCCTGGTTGACCGCAGACTTGCATACCAGACCGATTATTCCGCACATGGGTCCACCTCAGAAGGAAAAATAACCCGCCACGTTGGCCGGAAGATAGTCCAGCACCTTCAGCGCCAGTTGCTGGAAATGACCAATGAACAGGGATTCATGCCACCAGGGGTCCTGGGGAACCGGCGTCAAACCGGCCAGCAACACCAGGATCAGAATGATCACCCCGCCCCTCAAGACCCCGAAGATTACGCCCAGGGCGCGATCCGTGCCCGACAGGCCGGTGGAATCGACCAGCTTGATGATCAGATAGTTGATGCCACCGCCGATCAGCAGGGTGCCGACGAAGAGGCTGATAAAGCCGATGACCTGGCGGGCTGAAGGCACCGATATGACGGTCTCGAAAAAGTTCGCGACCTGCCCGGAAAAGGTGAATGCCACCCAGAAGGCGACCACCCAGGCCACCAGTGACAAGACCTCGCGGATCAGGCCCCGAAAGACACTGATCACCGCAGAGATGGCGATGACCGCCAGTATGCCTATGTCAACCCACAGCATGCCGTCCTCCCATGGCAACCCGCACAGTCATGGATAACGCACCACGATACCCTTCAGTTTCATGGCCTTGGCCAGTTTTCGCTTCAGCCTGGTGGCGTCCTCATGCAACAGTTCCGGCCCGATCCTGACCCGGAAGGTCTTGCCGTCATCAGTATAGAGGGTCTCGACGAAGGCCGCATAGCCCCCGGCGCGAAGTTTCTTCTCCAGTGCGCGGGCGTTCTTCTCACTGCGGAAACTGCCCAGTTGCACGACCCAGGCGGTGACCCCTTCCCGGACCGGCTGCAGGGCCGGGGCAACCGGCTTGTCCGCGCCGGTGGTGGCGGGCTTCGCGGCCGTCGGCGGCGAGGCTTGGGCCGGTTCCGCCGGCGCCGGCCGCGTGGCGCGACGCTGCGTCTCCTGCACCTGTTTGCCGACATCCTCGAGCAAGCGATCCACGCGCTCGTCCGTGAGCACCGTCTCGTCCAGCGGCACGATCTTGGAACTGAATTCCTGCCGCTGATGTGGAGGGATATTGCCACCCGGGACCAGGGGTTGCGGCAGTTTGCTGTTGTCGAACAGCATGGGAATGAAGACCACGGCGCCGCCAAGCAGTATCGCCGCCCCCACCAGTCTCTGTTTGAGCCGCTGCTCCATCAGCGGCTACTCACGATCTGGCCCGGCGAGCAGGGACAATGCCGCGGACACCGTCAGAAAGGAACCGATGACCAGCACCCGATCCCCCTCCCGGGTGATCTCCCACAGACGCGACAGGGCCTGGGCGACATCCGCATAGGTCGAGATCGGCTCGCTGATCCCGGCGGCCAGCATGGCCTGCCGCAATTCACCGGCGCGCGCGCCGCGATGGCCCGCGGTGATGGTCGCCAGGTGCCACGCGTCGATCCGGCCGCGCAGACATTCGACCACGCCGCGACAATCCTTGTCGCGCAGCATGCCCAGCAGGGCATGGGTACGCCCCGGGACCGGCGTCCCATCCAGGGTGGCGGCCAGGGCCCGCGCGGCCTGGGGATTATGGGCGACATCCAGGACGTATTGAACCGGACCGTCCAGGCACTGGAACCGCCCGTTCAGCGTGGCCTGGACCAGGCCTTGCCTGATGTGCGCTTCGCTCACGGCCAGAAAAGACGGCAGCGCCTCGATTACCGCCAGCACTCCGGCGGCGTTCTGCAACTGAAAGTCTCCGGGCAGGATGGGCAGGGGCAGATGCTCGAAACGGGTCCGCGCACCCCGCCAGCACCATCCCTCCATGCGGGCGGAAAAATGATAATCCCTGCCACATACGGCCAGTGGCACACCCAGTTTCCCGGCATCGTCGAGTATGCTTTGGGGCGGTTCCGGATCGGCGCAGACCGCGGGCCTGCCGGGACGGAGGATCCCGGCTTTTTCATGGCCTATGGACTCACGATTGTCACCCAGCCATTCGAGATGATCGAGGTCTATGGTGGTGATCAGGGCCACATCCGGATCCAGCAGATTGACCGCATCCAGACGCCCCCCCAGGCCCACCTCCAGAATGGCGATCTCGATATCGGCATGTGCGAAGATGTCCAGCGCCGCCAGGGTGCCGAACTCGAAATAGGTGATCGAGGTTTCCGCCCTGGCCTCGTCGATGCGCTGGAAGGCGTCACAGAGCTGTGCATCGGAGACCGCCTCCCCGGCCACGCGGATACGTTCGTTGTAGCGGATCAGGTGGGGCGAGGTATAGACCCCGGTGCGATAGCCGGCCGCACTCAGGGTTTTGTGCAGCATCTCGACACAGGAGCCCTTGCCGTTGGTGCCCGCGACGCTGATGACGGTATAGGCGGGCCTGCCGAGATCCAGGCGTTCGGCAACCTTGCGCACGCGTCCCAGGCCAAGGTCGATCTCGCGCACGTGCAACTGTTCCTGCCAGGCCAGCCAGTCCTCCAGCCGCCGGAAACGGGGCTGGCCGCTCCGGGATTCCGGCAGGGATGATTTGACGGATGAGATCATGGCAATGCCTCCAAGCCCGGGGCTCAGACATCGGCCTCCTGCTGCTGTTGCTCTGGCTGCCGCTGTTCCGGACGCGGGTCCTGGACGGCGCGATCATGGGTCATGATGGCCAGCAATGCGGCGATGCGATCCCGCAGCTCGCGACGATCGACGATCATGTCCACGGCGCCATGTTCCAGCAGGAACTCACTGCGCTGAAAGCCCTCAGGCAGGGTCTCGCCGACGGTCTGCTCGATCACCCGGGGTCCGGCGAAACCGATCAGGGCCCGGGGCTCGGCGATATTGATATCCCCGAGCATGGCCAGGCTGGCGGATACCCCGCCCATGGTGGGATCGGTGAGTACGGAAATAAACGGCAAGCCCCGCTGGCTGAGCATCGCCAGCGCGGCGCTGGTCTTGGCCATCTGCATCAGCGAGACCAGGGCCTCCTGCATGCGCGCGCCGCCACTGGCGGAGAAGCAGACCAGCGGCATGTCCTGCTCGATACCTCTCTGCACGGCGCGCACGAACCGCTCTCCGACCACGGAACCCATCGAGCCGCCCATGAAACGAAACTCAAAGGCCGTGGCCACCAGCGGGATGCCCTTGAGCCGACCCTGCATCGCCACCAGGGCATCCTTTTCTCCGGTCTCCTTCTGGGCCCTGAGCAGGCGTTCCCGGTAGCGCTGGGAATCCTTGAACTTGAGGAAATCCTCCGGTTCCAGGTTCGCGCCAATCTCGTCGCGTCCCTCCTCATCGAGAAACCCGTCCAGTCGCTGGCGCGCGCCGATCCGGTTATGGAAACCGCACTTGGTGCAGACGTTCTGATTACGCTCCAGCTCCGCCCGGTAGAGCACGGCCTTGCATTCGTCACAACTGATCCAGACCCCCTCGGGAACCGAGCGCCGGCTGGCGCCATCGGTACGGATGCGTGAAGGCAGAAGATTCCTGAACCAGTTCATGTCCAACCCCGCGATACGGTCATCTGCCGGCTATCGTACCTCATGCCGCATCCATGGCGTTACGTAATTCACTGACGAAGTCATGGGCCGCATCGGGGATCTCGGCGGGTCGCTGCCGTAAGGCACCGATCCGGCTCACCAGGGCGCTGCCCACGACCACGGCATCGGCAACGCCCGCCACCCGGGCGGCGGTGGCCGCATTGCTGATCCCAAACCCCACGCCCACCGGCAGATCGGTATGTCGTCGTATGACCTCGAGCTTGCCGGCAACCTCATCGACATCGAGGCTTGCGCTGCCGGTAACCCCCTTCAGGGAGACATAGTAGATAAATCCGCGGGCATGTCTGGCGATTTCGTCCATGCGCGCCTCGGTGGTCGTTGGCGAGAGCAGGAAGATCGGCGCCAGGCCCCGGGCCACCATGGCCTGCTCCAGATCCCCGGCTTCCTCGGGCGGCATGTCCACGGTCAGCACGCCATCGACCCCGGCCTCCCCGGCGGCGCTGGCGAAGACCTCATAACCCATGACCTCGACGGGATTGAGATACCCCATCAGGATAACGGGCGTATCGCTGTCACGCTCACGGAAGCGGCGCACCATGGCCAGGACATCACGCAGGCTGACATGGTGCAACAGGGCCCGTTCACTGGCCTGCTGGATCACCGGGCCATCGGCCATCGGATCGGAGAAGGGCACCCCGAGCTCCAGCAGATCCGCGCCGGCCTCGACCAGCCGGTGCATCAGGTCCAGGGTCACTTCCGGCCCGGGATCGCCAGCGGTAATAAAGGGGATCAGGGCCTTGCGGCCCCCGGCCCGAAGCTGTTCAAAACGTGTCTCGATTCTTCCCATTGCAACTCACTCTGTCAATTCATGTCCCGCCTGAGGGCTGCGGCGACATGGCCGGGACCCGGGGTCCCGGCCTATACCTCGATACCCGCCCGCGCGGCCACCGTGTGCATATCCTTGTCCCCGCGCCCCGAGAGATTGACGATCAGCACCTGGTCCGGCGCCATGCCCGGCGCCAGCTTGCCGGCATAGGCCAGCGCGTGACTGGATTCCAGGGCCGGGATGATGCCCTCGCAGCGGGTCAGTTCATGGAAGGCCGCCAGCGCCTCGTCATCATCGATGGCCACGTAGCTCACCCGGCCACTGTCCTTCAGCCAGGCGTGTTCCGGCCCCACGCCGGGATAGTCCAGGCCGGCCGAGATCGAATGGGTCTCGATGATCTGGCCGTCGGCATCCTCCATCAGGTAGGTGCGATTGCCGTGCAGGACACCGGGCCGTCCGGCATTGAGCGGCGCCGAATGACGACCGGTGTGGATGCCGTCGCCGGCCGCCTCGACCCCGTACATGGCCACCGAATCATCGGCGAGGAAGGGGTGAAACAGGCCGATGGCATTGGACCCGCCACCCACGCAGGCCACCAGGGCATCCGGCAGCCGGCCGGCCTGTTCGAGGCATTGCGCGCGGGCCTCGCGTCCGATGATGGTCTGGAAATCGCGCACCATGGCCGGATAGGGATGCGGGCCGGCGACGGTGCCGATGATGTAGAAGGTATTGTCTATGCTGGTGACCCAGTCCCGCATGGCCTCGTTGAGGGCGTCCTTGAGCGTGCGTGAACCGGATTCGACCGGCACCACGGTGGCCCCCAGCAGCTTCATGCGGTAGACGTTCATGGACTGGCGCTTGACGTCCTCCGAGCCCATGTAGACCACGCATTCCAGGCCCAGACGAGCCGCCACGGTAGCGGTCGCCACGCCATGCTGACCGGCGCCGGTCTCGGCAATGATCCGGGTCTTGCCCATGCGCCTGGCCAACAGGGCCTGGCCGATGGTGTTGTTGATCTTGTGCGCGCCGGTATGATTGAGGTCCTCGCGCTTCAGATACAGGCGCGCGCCTCCCAGGCGGGCGCTCCAGTGCTCGGCGAAATATAGCGGGGACGGGCGGCCGACATAGTGTTGCAGGTCCTGGTCGAATTCACGCAGGAATTCAGGATCGTGGATATAGGTCTGGTACGCCTCCCGCAGTTCCCGCAACGGTTCGATCAGGGTCTCGGCGACGAAGCACCCGCCGTAGATGCCGAAATGACCGCGGGCATCGGGCAGCGCCGCGGACAGGGATTCGTCTGTGCTGTCAGGTAACGGGTTAGTCATGGCAAGCTTGTCTCACACCTCTCATAAATGCATGCATCAGGTGGATGTCCTTGATCCCCTCGCGGGCCTCGATGCCGCCACTGACATCCACGGCGTAGGGACGGACCTTGTGGATGGCCGTGGCTATGTTTTCGGGGTTCAGTCCCCCGGCAAGGATCAGTGGCCGGGATAGGTCCGCGGGGATGCTGTCCCAGTTGAAACTGCGCCCGGTGCCACCCCTGATGCCGGGGCTGAAGGCATCCAGCAAGATACCACAGGCAGAGGGGAATTTCCCCGCCTCGCGGGCAATATCGGTGTCGTCGCCCACCCGCAAGGCCTTGATATAAGGCCGCCCCCAGGTCCGGCACTGGGCCTCGCTCTCATCGCCGTGGAACTGCAACAGAGACAGGGGGATGTGCCCCAGTACCGTCTCGATCTCGGCTGGCGCGGCATTCACGAACAGGCCCACCGTGCTGACAAAGGCGGGCATCACGGCATGGATCGCGAGCGCCTGCTCCAGACCGACGTGCCGGGGACTGGGGGGATAGAATACCAGGCCGATGGCGTCGGCCCCCGCCGCCACCGCCGCCCGGGCATCTTGTGGACGGGTAATACCGCAGAACTTGACCCGCACGCGGGTGATATCGGCCTTGCTCATCGAATGGGGGTCTGTCCGCCAGGGTGTAGCCCGCATTCTAACCGAAGGGGGCCATGGCATTATAGTCGGGCAGGCCAAAATGTCGTGGATAGCGCACCCCGACCAGGTACAGGCCGTCGGCCGGCGCGGTGACGCCCCCCAGGGTCCGATCCCGGGTCGCGAGCACCTCTCCGGCCCAGGCCGGTCGCTGCCGGCCCATGCCGACGCTCATCAGGACCCCGGCGATGTTCCTGACCATATGATGCAGAAAGGCATTGGCCTCGATCTCGATCATGACCCGTTCTCCCTGGCGCGAGACCCGCAGGCGACGCACCTCGCGCACGGGTGATCTGGCCTGACAACCGCTGGCCCGGTAGGCGCTGAAATCGTGCTCGCCGAGCAGATGCCGGGCGGCCTCCTGCATGCGCCTCTCGTCCAGGAGCTGATGTTGCCAGGTGAGTTGCCGGCTGAGCAGGGCGGGGCGAGCCGGGCGGTTGAGGATGAGATAGCGATAGACCCGGCCGGTGGCGGAGAACCGCGCATGGAAATCGTCGTCGACCACTTGCGCCCAGAGAACGCTGATCGCGGCCGGAAGATTGACATTGACGCCGAGTATCCAGGCATGTGGGGGTCGCCGGGCATCCGTCTCGAAGTGTGCGACCTGGGCGCAGGCGTGTACGCCCGTATCGGTGCGGCCGGCGCAATGCAGCTTGACCGGATGATCCGCGACCCGGGACACGGCCTCGGTCAGACGCCCCTCCACGGTCACCGCATCCTTCTGGATCTGCCAGCCGCAGTAGGCCGAGCCGTCGTATTCAATCCCCAGGGCTATCTTCATGCCTGCTCAGGCCACAGGCCTTTTCATGGACCGGCGGGACCGGCAGGAAATGGCGCCGCTGCATGGACGGAAATTCTCCCGGTTCGAAACCACAGGCCCCAAATGCAGCGGGCCTGCTTGCGCAGACCCGTTGCCTGGTTCCCCCTGATCATCGGCTGTTTCAGCCAAGCTGGCCCGCCAGGTCCTCGGCCTCTTGCTTCTGCTGCTCGGTGCCCGTGGCGCGAACCTCGTCAAGGATCGTGCGCGCGCCGTCCTTGTCACCCAGTTCGATATAGGCCTTCGCCAGGTTCAGTTTGGTGTCGACCTCATCTTCGTCACTCTGCTCTTCCACGGCGCCGGCGCTCGGCATGACCAAGGTCTGTTCGGAGAGGTCATCGCCATCCCCGTCGCCGGGATCGAGCTGCAGGGTCTCCATCAGTTCATCGTCATGCTCATCCGCAAGCTCCAGATCCAGGCTGTCATCCGAGGTAATCTCGAGATCCACGCCACCACCATCCTCGAGACTGTCTGACAGCTCCGACAGGGAGCTGTCGATCTCGTCAATCTCGAGTTCATCGACATCCAGACCCGCCGCATCCTCCTGCGCCGGGCCGGACCCGGCCTCCAGGCCCAGATCCCCCTCCGTGTCCGGGACCCCGGCTTCCGCTTCCCCGGTGGTCTCGCCCTCGCCGGAGACCCCGTCACCGTCCTCCATCTCCGCAACCAGCGCGCTCAGGTCCGTGGTTTCGAGATTCTCCATGAGATCGGCGTCAAGTTCCGTGTCCCCGCCGGGTTCCGGCTCGCCACCGCTATCCGCCGTGTCCTCGACGGTATCCGTCTCGAACTCGGAGATATCGAATTCGAGGCTGTTGTCATCCCCTGTCTCCGGCATCGCCGTGCCGGCTTCATCCCCTGCGGGAGCCTCCTCGCTGTCGCCAGCGGACTCCTCACCCAGATCGAAATCCAGCAGGGAACCATCCTCCCCGGCATCCTTGTCCCCGGACGGGATCGACAGGTCCATGATGTCCTCCTCCTCGGCCGTGCCGCCGGGAGGGGCGCTGATACTGGTCACATCCAGCAGGGATTCACTTTCATCGTTCTCCAGGGTTCCACTGGCCGTGACATCCAGGAGGTCGGGCTCCGCGTCACTGGTATTGCCGAGGTCCAGCAGGTCCGCGCCCGGCGCTTCGCCTGCCGCGGTATGGTCTGCTCCCGGTCCGAGGTCCAGACCCTCGTCAGCCGCCGAGTCGCCTTCACTGGTGATATCGAGCAGTTCCTCCGCTCCCGTGAAGTCCAGACTCATATCGTCCGCCGTCGCCTCGACCGCCTCCGGCGCCCCTGCATCGCCGTCCCCGGCGGTCAGGTCCATGACTCCATCGGTCCCGTCCGTGCTTTCCCGGGTGATGTCCAGCAGGGTCTCGTCGCCCTCGCCGATACCCGCGGTCAGGTCCAGCATGTCCTCG
>CAZDOC010000023.1:22742-23900 GCA_964506945.1 uncultured Gammaproteobacteria bacterium | reverse complement strand
TGTCCTCGTCTTCCGTGGCGCCGTCCTGGGTGATGTCCAGCAGGGTCTCGTCGTCGGTGGCCGCAGTCGGCTCCGGCAGATCCTCGCCTTCCGTCGTGCTGTCCTGGGTGATGTCCAGCAGCTCCGCTTCCCCGGATTCGGTGGCCAGTTCGAAATCCAGTCCGGTATCCCCCGATTCATCCACCGGGCTGACCGTGTCACCCAGACTGGTAACGGTCTGTTCCCCGGGGGCCATGCTGAGGGTATCGCCGCCGACCTCCGCCGGTGCCTCCGCTTCCGCGGTCAGATCGACAAAACCCTGCGCGCCTTCGTCGGCGGAGGTCTCCGTAACCGCCTCGGTCCCGGTTCCCGGGGCCGGTTCCTCGAACAGCGCCCGATCTGGCGACATCTCGCTCCACATGGCCAGGGCGCTGTCCCATATCGGTCCGGCGCCACCCACCCGGTCATGCAAGTCCCGCGCGGCGGTTTCATATCCCGCCTTGTCGTTGGCGGAATAATAGACCTCCAGCAGTCGCAGGCGATAGCTGTCCTCCTCCGGATGTTCGGCGATCACCTTCTTGACCAGTTCCTCGGCCTGATCGAAACGCTCGTAGGCCAGATAGACATTGACCTCGGCCAGGGGGTCCTCCTCGGGCTCGTCCTCCGGCTTCCCGGAGTCCTCGGTCTGCGCGGATGCGGTTTCTTCCGTTCCCGCCTGGAACTGGGTCGTGGATACGGAGTCGTCGCCCGCCGTGGCCGCGGCGGTCTCTTCGGGACTCTCGGTGATGTCCTCACTGGCCACTTCCGTCACGGTTTCGGATTCGGGCTGCGACTGCACCGCGGCCGTCGACGTGGCGGCCTCCGTCTTTCCGCCCTTGCGGCGTCCGAAAAGCAGGATCAGCAACAACAGGATGAGTCCCAGGCCGACACCGAGTACGGTCAGGCTGCCCCCGGGGATCATCGCCATGATGGCCGCCGGGATGACCAGGGCGATCGTGTTGTTGAGGGTCTCCAGCAGGCCCGTCTCGGCAGCGGGCGCCTCGACCTCCTGCATCTCTTCCTCGGCCGGCCCCGGCGCGGGGGTGGCTGTGGCCGATGTCTGCTCCGATTCTGGTGTCTGCGCCGGCGCTTCCTGGGCCTGCTCCGGCATCTGCTCCGGCATCTGCTCCGGCATCTGCT
>CAZDOC010000023.1:0-22642 GCA_964506945.1 uncultured Gammaproteobacteria bacterium | reverse complement strand
GCTCCGGCATCTGCTTTTCTGTCTGTGCCGCGAGTTGCTGCTTTTCCAGCGCGGCCTGCAGTTCGGCCAGTTGCTGGTCCTTGAGCTGCAGTTTCTGCTCCATCAGCGAGATGATGTCATCGGCATCGTGCAATTGCTGGCGCAGATCGCCCATTTCCTGCAATGTCGATTGCAAGCGCTCATTGACCAGGGCGGTATCGTCGCTCATCACCCCGGTGCCGGACTCGCCAGCGGAACTGCCGGCCGCGGCCTCACCCTCGTCCAGACCGCCGTCCCCGGGACTCACCAGTTTGAGCTGATCCTGGCTGCCCTCGCTGGCCACACCGGGGCCGGGGGCCCCCGTGCCCATGGAACTGCCAGCACCCTCGGCGCGCAGGGCCGGGTTCTCGGCACGGCGGAGACGGTACTGTTCCCACAGGTCGTGGTGACGGCGGACTTCCGCCAGCGCCTCGGACTTGTCCATGGCGTTGATATCGGAGGCATCCGGCATGCGCAGTACGTACCCGGCCTTCATGGCATTGATATTGCCATCGATGAAGGCCTGAGGGTTGGCGCGCAAATAGGCCAGCATCATTTGCTGGACGCTGATGGAATCATCCGGACGGGTGCGGCTGGCGATGGACCACAGGGTGTCGTTGGCGCCGATGCGGACCGCCTCCCCAGTAACATGTCGACCCGGCGCAGCGGGCGCGGCCACCGGTGCGGGGGCCCCGTAGTGGACCTCATGTTCGATGGCGACATCGGTGCCACCCACCCCGGTGGGGGCCGCGGCATCGGAATTGACCGCGGGAGACATGGACCGGCCCGCGGCCTGGACGTCGTAGAGAGGGGGGTCGATCAGGACCGTATATTCCCGGAACACCCTGCCCTTGGACCAGTTGACCTCAACGAGAAAATCCAGGAAAGGTTCCTTGATCGGCTGACGGGTGCTGATCTGTATGTAGGGGGCGGCCCGGTCCGGTTGCATCAATCTGAAACGCAGCCGGGTCAGTGCGTAGGGCCGGGGCACCCCGGCGCGCTGAAAGGCCGCGGGACTGGCCAGGCTGATCTTCAATGAATCGAGTTCGCTGACACTGGCGCCGACGATTTCGATACGGGCATTGAGTGGTTCATTGAGGGAGGAATCGAGTTCTATGTTCCCCAGACCCAGGGCAAAAACCCAGCCCGGAAACAGCATCAGCAAGACCGAGATCAGTATCGGTTTCCGTATCATTCGCCGTTCCTTATGTCATGTGCCCGTGTATGAGCGTGCCAATAGGCCTCGAACAGGCCTTATATTTACCACTTAACTATAGCTTACAGATAGTCTTTTACCAAAAATTCAGCGATTTGAATACTGTTCAGTGCGGCGCCCTTGCGAACATTGTCCGAGACCACCCACAGATCCAGTCCGCGGGGGTGGGAAATATCCTCCCGTATCCGGCCCACGAATACCGGGTCCCGGCCACTGCCCTCGCTCACCGCGGTGGGGTAGGCGCCATCATCGCGGCCGTCAACGACGCAGATCCCGGGAGCCTGCTCCAGCAGGGACCTGGCGTCCACGGCACTCAGCTTGTCGCGGGTCTCGATATGCACGGCCTCCGAATGGCCATAGAAGACCGGCACCCTGACCGCGGTCGCATTCACCTGGATACCCTCGTCACCCAGTATCTTGCGGGTCTCCCAGACCATCTTCATCTCTTCCTTGGTATAGCCATTGTCCATAAATACATCGATCTGGGGAAGCACATTGAAGGCGATCTGCTTGGGATAGACCCGGGTTGTGATGTCCTTGGCATTCAGCAGTCCGGCGGTCTGCGCGGCCAGTTCCTCGATGGCCTCCTTGCCGGTCCCGGATACGGCCTGGTAGGTCGCGACATTGATCCGCTCGATACCCACGGCATCGTGGATGGGCTTCAGCGCCACCACCATCTGTATGGTCGAACAGTTCGGGTTGGCGATGATGCCACGATTCCGGTAACCGCACAGGGCCCCGGGATTCACCTCGGGAACCACCAGAGGGATGTCCTCCTCGTAGCGGAACTGTGAGGTATTGTCGATCACCACGCATCCGGCCGCGGCCGCCCGTGGCGCATGGATGGCGGAGACCGAGGCGCCGGGTGAGAACAACCCGATCTGCACATCGCTGAAATCGAAGCTGTCGAGTTCCTGGACCCGCAGCTGCCGGCCGCGGAAGCCGACCCGGCTGCCGGCCGAGCGGCTGCTGGCCAGGGGGAAGAGCGTATCCACCGGGAACTCGCGTTGCTCGAGGATGGACATCATGGCCTCGCCGACCGCACCGGTGGCGCCGACTACGGCGACATTGAACTTGCGTGACATCTTATCTGCGAACACCTCGACTGGTTGATGGTTACTGGTTACCGGGGGACCGTGGCGCCAGCCCCACCAGTCTACTGCAGGGCGGCGACGACCGCATCGCCCATGGCCGCGGTGCCGACCAGGCGCATGCCCTCGGTATGGATATCCACGGTCCGGTAGCCCTGGTCGAGCACCTGGTTGACGGCGGCCTCGACCTTGTCGGCCAGCGAGGCCTGGTCGAGAGAATATCGCAACAGCATCGCCACCGACAGCAGGGTGGCCAGGGGATTGGCGATATCCTGGCCGGCGATGTCCGGGGCGGACCCATGGCAGGGCTCGTACATGCCCTTGCCGGCGGCATCCAGGGAGGCGGAGGGCAGCATGCCGATGGAGCCGGTCAGCATCGAGGCCAGGTCCGAGAGGATGTCGCCAAACATGTTGGTGGTCACCATCACGTCGAACTGTTTCGGCGCCCGCACCAGCTGCATCGCGGCATTGTCCACGTACATGTGGCTGAGTTCGACCCCGGGATAGTCCGCCGCCAGGTCCGTCAGGACCTCGCGCCACAGTTCCGTGCATTCCAGCACATTGGCCTTGTCCACCGAGCACAGCCGGCCCCCGCGGCGGCCGGCGGTCTCGAAGGCCACCCTGCCGATACGGCGGATCTCGTTCTCGCTGTAGACCAGGGTATTGAAGCCCTGGCGCTGGCCATCATCGAGTTCACGGATCCCGCGTGGCTGACCGAAATAGATCCCCCCGGTGAGTTCACGCACGATCATCAGGTCGAGACCCGCGACCACCTCCGGCTTCAGGGTCGAGGCATCGGCCAGTTGCGGATAGAGGCTGGCCGGGCGCAGATTGGCGAACAGGTCCAGCTCCGAGCGCAGGCGCAGCAGGCCCTTCTCCGGACGGATGGCGATCTCCAGGGGTTCCCATTTCGGCCCGCCGACCGCGCCCAGCAGCACCGCATCGGCGGCACGGGCCAGTTCCAGGGCCGCGTCGGTCAGGGGCAGGCCATGGGCATCGATCGATGCCCCGCCGACCAGGGCCGTCTCCAGTTCCACCTGCAGGCCATGCGCTCTCTCAAGCGCCTCGATCAGTTTGACCGCCTCGGCGATGATCTCGGGACCGATCCCATCACCGGGCAATACCAGTATCTTCTTGCTCATTGCCAATATCGCCAGCTGAAAAGGGCGCAAGGATACCGCAACGGGAGTCAAACCGATAGCCACGCCGCGGCTGCCCGGCGCCGGCCGGTTTCGCCGTCCCGACCCGGGGTCCGGCACCGAACCTGGCGCGTCTTCAGGGCTCAGTGCATGCGCGGCGCGGGGGGACGGATGCGCTGCACCGACTGCAGGGAACGCATGAGATTGTTGATGGTGCGCAGCTTCATGCGCCGCACCGGTGAGGGCGGACTGTGCTCGTCCGGGATCTCGGTGCCATAGCCCGGCTTGTCCACTACCACGCTGCCATAGTCGTTATAGACCTCGATGGCGGTGGGATGGGCCTTCTCGGGCTGCAGCAGCATGACCTTGGCCGAGGTCGGTTCGACCACGCCCGCGACATGGGTGCCACGGATGCCGATGGTGGCCACCGACAGCTGCACACTCATCGCCCGGGGATTCCGTTTCGCGATGAGTCCACTGAGGAAACGAAAGGCGCCCTTGACGATCCGACTGGTGAAACTGCTCTCTTCCCTGCCGGGGTTGAAGACATATTTGCCCACCACCATGTCGGCGCTGGGACCGAGGTCGAAGCGGGACTCGTCCTCGAACAACAGGGTCACCCTGGCGCCACTGCCGGTACGGATGCGATCCCCCGAATAGATTCGATCACCCAGGTGCAGATTATGTTCGGGGGAATCGCCACTGCGGGCCCAGACGCTGCCCTTCATGGCCGTGACCCTGCCGGCCGTGCCCGCCGCCAGCACCGGGCCGGCAACCAGCAGCAGGGAGATGAGTATCGTCCAGCGGTTCCGAACAGGCATCATTCCACCTTCCTTATCGTTTGGTTGGCTCATGGGCGGACAACCCGGGGCCGGAACCCAACAGCCGTCCGCGCCGGCATCGAGTATCCCCAGCCGCGTCGCCAGGGACAAGCACGCCCCTATAGTATCGGCGTATTTGCAGCGATTTTCACCCTGCCGGGGTGATCCAGGGCCCTGGACGCGGCCGTCGCGCCCCAGGCCCGGCCACCGACCAGAACCGGCGTGCGCTGGCCCTGGATATTGATCTCTGCCGTAAAATAGAATACAAATGAGACATTGGTCACAGAAACCGGACGATTTTGTCGTCTGAAAACAACACCAGGACACCCTTGTTCCCGGGGGAGCACAGATCATGAACACCGACACCCTGATTCGACACAGCCTCATCCTCGCCGGCCTATCCCTGGCGGCCCATGCGGTCCATGCCACGCCATCGAGCCTGCAAAGCTGGATCAGCAGTGACTGCCAGGCCTATCACATCATGAATTCCGGCAATTCCAGCGTCCTGCGTCAGATCGAGGCGGGCTGCCCGGCCGGCAACGCCGCCAACGCCTTCACCGGCGGCGCACGGCTGGAGTACGCGGGGGTACGGACCAGCAAGGCCATCGGCGAACACATCGGGACGATTCCGGAAGATGTCTGGGGTGAGATCGCATCTCAATTGGGCAGCGAAAGCGTGTTCAATGACGGCACTGGCCCCACCGCCGCCGGACGCAGCGCCGGCGGCGCCTATGGCAATATCGGCATCTGGGGCAATGTCTCCAACGCCAGCCTCGACGACACCTTCGTCAACACCCCGTTCAAGTCCAATGACCGCAACGCCATCATCGGCGCCGATCTGCTGGTCAACGAGCGCTTCATCGTCGGCGCCGCCTTCGGCTACGAGGACAGCAATGTCGAAACCCTGCTGAACGCCGGCCACCAGGACATCAGCGGCTATACCCTCTCCGGCTACGCCGCCGCCTCACTGGGCCGGCACATCAGCCTGGACGGCAACTTCGGTTACGCCAATACCGACATCGACCAGACCCGCCTGGTCAGCGCCTTCGAGGTCGCCGCCGGCACCGCCCTGGCCGGCGCCGGCGCCGGCGCCACCGCCGGCAGCAGCGTAAACGCCGATCGCTGGTTCGTGGCCGTCAACCTGAACGGCAACTGGGACTTCAACCACGTCCTGGTCAATGGCCACGGCGGTTACCTGTATTCGCGGGAGAACCAGGATGCCAGCACCGAAACCGCGGCCTCGGCCGCCGGGGCGCTCTTCACATCCCCGATCGCCAGCCGGAGCTTCGAACTCGGGCAATGGCGCATCGGCGGGGAACTCAGCTATGACTACCAGTCCTTCCTCGAGCCCTTCGTCGGTCTCGACTATCTCTACAACAACACCCGCACCAAGCTGCGCCTCGCCCCGGGACTGAAGCAGCCCTCGAACGACCGCAGCGAGTTGCAGTACACCGCGGGCATGCGCTACTTCGGCGACAACGGCATCTCCGGCACCGTGCAATACACCGTCAGCGGCTCGAAGACCGATATGAATTACAGCGCCTTCATGCTGACCCTGCGGCTTGACCTCTGAGCCGGAACACCCCCGTCTCGCAGCAAAGGCCCGCTGACAGCGGGCCGATCTGTCCCTGCGGGCGCGAAGCCCGATAGCCTGACCCTAGCCTGCCGTCAGCCAGGATTTATATATTTGATTGGCTATCCCGCCCGGCATGACCGACATTAGGCCGTGTTGCCCATCCGCCACAATCATGAAAGCACGCCTGAGAGGCAAGAAAACCAATGAGAAAACAACTGATCGGCCTGTGCGCCACCATCATCCTGAGCCTGGGCGCCTTCACGGCCAGCGCAACGCCCACCAGCAATCAGCAGAACCAGATCTACTCGGCCTGCGTCGCCGCACATATCCTCGGCAGCCTGGCCACCCAGTTGCAGATCGAGCAGACCTGCCCGGCCACCGTGGCGGCGACGGCCTTCACCACCGTGCTGCTACAGACCTACACCTTCAACTCCCTGGTCTCCCAGCGTATCGCCACCCTGCACCGGGCCTATCGCCTGGCCAGTGCCGCCAGCGTCCTCAGCGCGGGCAGCCAGATCAGCCGGCAATCCGGCTTCAGCGGTGGCGATCCCTTCAACAACATCGGCATCTGGGGCAATGTCTCCGCCTCCGCGCTGGACAATACCTTCTCCAGCACGGCCTTCGGCTCCCACAACAGGAACGCCACCATCGGCGCCGATTTCATGCCCACCGACGGCATCATCCTCGGCGGCACCTTCGGCTACGAGGATACCGACGTCACCACCCCGTTCAACGCCGGGGAACAAAACATCGACGGCTACACCGTCAGTGGCTACGCCGCCGCGCTGCTGACGGACCATATCTCCGTGGATGCCTCGCTGGGCTACTCGAACATCGACATCGACCAGTTCCGCACCTCGGTGCCCATCCCGGGTTTCACCACCGATCCCTTCGCCGCCCTGGCCGCGCCCACCCGGGTGGACAGCCGCGTCAACGCCGATCGCTGGTTCGGCTCGGTCAATGTCAACGGCAACTGGGACATCAGCCATGCGCTGCTGAGCGCGCATGCCGGCTATCTGTATTCCAAAGAGGATCACGACAGCTTCAGCGAACGTGGCGGCGGGGTCACGGCAACGGTGGCCAGCCGCCAGTTCAAGCTCGGTCAGGTCCGCGCCGGCGGCGAGATCGGTTATGACTTCCAGACCTTCCTCGAACCCTTCATCGGCCTGGACTACATCTATGACGCCAGCCATGAAAAGGTCGTGGTCGCGCCGGGACTGCCGCAGCCGGACAACGACCGCAGCGAATACCAGTTTACCCTCGGCATGCGCTACTTCGGTGACAATGGCATCTCCGGTGTGGTCCAGTGGACCGGCAGCGCTGGCCGCAGCGATGTCAATTATGGTAGTTTCATGCTGACCCTGCGGGCCGATCTATGATCCCCGGCTGACACGAGATCCCCGCTGTATCCGGGCCCTGTTACGACAGGGCCCTTGTATTCAAGGGTACCCATGCACCGCCTTTTACGCATCGTCCCCATCCTGCTGCTCACCGGCCTGAATGCCTGCGCCCTGCATCAGCTGGGCGATGACGAGGCCTCGCTGGTGCTGGAAGACGTCCTCGCCAGGCAGGGCCCGAGCCGCCTGAAATCCAGTACCGGCGAGCCACGCCGCGTCACGGTTTCCTACCGCGATCACGGCAAGGACTATCAGGCCGACCTCTATACCCCGGCGAGCCGCGCCAGGGGCGTACTGATCGTGCTGCCGGGCCTGAATACCCGCGGCCACCAGGATCAGCGCCTGGTCGATCTGGCCGCCTCCCTGGTGCGGGCCGGCTTCATCAACCTGATCCCGGACCTGCGCGAGAGCCGCCATCTGTACATGGCGAGGGAGAACGTCCCGGATGTCATCGCCGCGGTCCGCTACATGCGCCGGACCTACCCGCGACTGCCGCTGGGCCTGGGCGGGATCAGCTTCGCCTCCGGGCCAATCCTGGCCGCCGCCGTGGACCCGGCGATACGCGACGAGCTGGGTTTCATCGTCACCATCGGCGGCTATTACGATATTCGCAACCTGGGCAGCCTGTACACCACCGGGGCCTCCTGGTCGGCCGATGGTCCGGGCCAGGATACCCCGGCCCTGAACAATCCGGCCTACCTGAAATGGGTGATCGTAATGATGAGCGCCGACAAGCTCGCAGGCAAAGCCGATCGGGAGCGCATCCGCGACTATGCCTGGAAGCGCATGACGCGCCACCATCGCCTGCTCGACACCCCGCCCGAACCCGAGGGCGAGGATGCCCGGGCCCTGCTGGACCTGATCGCGAACCGGCGACCGGCGCGCTTCGCGGCACTCTACCGGCGACTCTCCCCCCGTGTGCGTGAAAACATCTCCGCCATCAATCCGGCGGAACAGGACCTGGAGGCCCTGCGCGCCAGGGCGATCCTGATCCATGGCAGGCTGGACCACACCATACCCGCCAGTGAAAGCCGCCATTTGGCCAAACGCCTGGGACAGGGGCGGGCACGGCTGTACCTGCTGGACGGCCTGGAGCACGTCAATTTCCTGCCCCGCCATGATGACATCAGCATCCTGCTGGATGTGATCCGGGAAATCCTGGCCCAGCGCCGGCCCTGATCGTTCCATTCATGCGCGCCCTGTACCCCGCATTCCTGATCGCGCTGCTGCTGGGCAATGGCGGCTGCCAGAGCCTGGCGCCGTTGCGTGACCGCGACCGGTATGCCCGGGATATCGCCACGAACGCCGGCATGCAGGCGGCCGTGATCGCCACCGACACGTTCCATATCCAGACCTGGTCACGCATGGATACGGTCCGCGACGCCGGGCTGCATGTCTATATCGAGGGCGACGGTCATGCCTGGCATCGACGCTACCGTGCCTCCGGTGATCCCACGCCACGGGAACCCCTGGGACTGGAACTGGCCGCCGCCGATCGCGCCGCCAGGGTGATCTACCTGGCCCGGCCCTGCCAGTACACCCTGGCGCGGGATGCCGCGATCTGTACGCCGGGGTACTGGACCGGCGCCCGCTACGGCGAGGAGGTCATCGCCGCCATGGATCAGGCCCTGAGCAAGCTGAAAAACGCCCATGGCGACGCTGACGAGGGGATCGTGCTGATCGGCTATTCCGGTGGCGGCACGGTGGCCGCCCTGCTGGCCGCGCGGCGCAAAGATGTACGGGCCCTGATCACCCTCGCCGCCAACCTCGACCATGTCGCCTGGACCCGCGGTCATGGCGACAGCCCCCTGAAGGGATCCCTGAACGCGGCCGATGTCGCCGCCAGGCTCCGCCTGCTGCCGCAACGCCACTTCGCCGGCGGCAAGGATCGAGTGGTGCCGCTGGCGGTGCTGCGGTCCTACCTGCGCCGGATGGGGGGCGATGACACGAGCCTGCGGGTGATCCCGGACTTCGATCATCACTGTTGCTGGCTGCGCGCCTGGCCCGCCATGATGTACGACGACGCAGCCTGGACTAGCCACAGGGACGATTAGCACGGGAATCGGCATAGGCCGCAATCACCGCCGCCAGCACCACCAGCCCCCCGCCCAGCCATTCACGAACGCTCAGGACCTCTCCGGCCAGCCACCAGGCGGACAGCGCGCCGACCACGATCTCGAACAGCATGATCACCGCCGAGCGATGCACCGGCATCTGGGTGACACCATACTGGGCGGCGAAGGTCATCAGCACCAGCACCAGCCAACCGAACAGGGCCGCCGCGACATAGACCGGCAGCGGGGTCTGCGGCAGCGGCTCCCGCAACAGCAGGATCCCGGCCACCGCCAGCACGGCCACGCCTATCCAGGTGACCACCATCTTCAGCACCAGCGGCATCTCACCGGTCTTGCGTATGAGCACATTATTGACCGCGAAGGCCATGCCCGATGACAGCGCCAGGAGATCCGCCAGCCCCCGTGGCATCAGGCTGCCCAGTTCGGGAGACCAGAGCATGATCAAGGCCCCGCACATGGCCACCAGCAGCATCAGCCAGGACAGCGCGCGCGGTCGTTCCCCCAGCAAGGCCCAGCCCAGCAGCACGGTCCATACCGGAGACAGGTAGAACAGCAGCAAGACCCTGACGACATTGCCCTCCAGCAGGGCGAGGATGAAGGCGATGTTGCACCAGCCGGCGAACAGCGCCAGCAGCAGTGCCTCCAGGCGGTGTCCGCCAAGACCGCCACGCAGGCGCCAGAACCAGGGCAGGAACGGCAACAGGGCGGCCAGATACATGATCAGGGTTGACCACAGGCCACTGAGCCCCTGGGCCGCCAGTTGCCGCACCGGCCACCAGAACAGCCCCCACAGGCTCGCCGCCAGCAACAGGCTCAGTCCCGGCAGCAGCTGGTTCAGCAGCCTCATGGTGAGCCCCAGGGGAGCGCGCGCGAAGGGTTGTTCATAGGCCCGCCAGCCTAGCATATTCTGGCCCGGGGTCATGTCCATGGGGCGCCGGATCCACTATACTGACACGGTTTTTTTTCGCCTTTCAGAGCATTGCCAGAACATGAATCCCGCCTTGAGCCGCCTGCATCCCTACCCGTTCGAGAAGCTGACCGCCCTGCGCTCGGGACTGACACCGCCTGAACACCTGCCCCTGATCGATCTGTCCATCGGGGAACCCAAGCACGCCACGCCCAGTCTCATCAGCGAGGCCCTCATCGCCCACCTGCACACCACCGCCAGCTACCCGACCACGCGCGGCACGGATGCCCTGCGGGAGGGGATAGTGACCTGGTTGCAGCAGCGTTTCCGGCTGCCCGCCGGCAGCCTGAGGCCGGATCGGAACGTCCTGCCGGTGAACGGCACGCGCGAGGCCCTGTTCGCGATCGCCCAGTGCCTGATCGATACCGGCGAAGGCCGGCCGGTGGTGATCATGCCCAACCCCTTCTATCAGATCTACGAGGGCGCGGCCCTGCTGGCCGGGGCGGAACCCTGGTATGTGCCCTGCCCCGAAGACAACGGCTTTCTGCCCGATTATGCCTCGGTGCCGGACGCGGTCTGGGCCCGCTGCCAGTTGCTGTATCTGTGTTCACCGGGCAACCCCACAGGTGCGGTACTCGATCAGGACGGCTATGACTACCTGCTGCGACAGGCCGATCGGCATGACTTCGTGATCGCCGCCGATGAGTGTTATTCCGAGATCTACGCCGACGAGAGCCGGCCGCCGGTGGGCCTGCTGCAGGCCGCCGCCAGCCTGGGACGGGACGACTTTCGCCGCTGCCTGGCCTTCCACAGCCTGTCGAAACGATCCAATGCCCCGGGCATCCGCTCCGGTTTCGTCGCCGGGGATGCCGCCATCCTCGAGGACTTCCTGCGTTACCGTACCTATCACGGCTGCACCATGCCGCTGTATACCCAGTCGGCCAGTACCGCGGCCTGGAGCGACGAGGCCCATGTGCGGGACAACCGGGTGCAATATCGGGAAAAGTTCGCCGCCGTGCTGGATATCCTGGAACCGGTGCTGCCGGTCCCGGCACCGGCGGCAGGCTTTTACCTGTGGCCGCAAACGCCGATCCCGGATACCGAGTTCGCCGCCGGCCTGTATGCCGAGCAGCATGTCAGCGTCCTGCCCGGCAGCTTCCTCGGCCGCGAGGTCGATGGCCACAACCCCGGCGCCCGGCATGTCCGTATCGCCCTGGTGGCGCCCCATGAGGACTGCATCGAGGCCGCCCGCCGTATCGTCGCTTACATCGGATCCCTGTAAGATCCCATTATCATCCGCTTGGACATCAGTAACAGGAAAACACCATGGAACAACTCGAAAACATCATCAATGAACAGTTTGAACACCGCGCCGGGATCACCCCGGACAATGCCAGCAGCGAGTTGCGCGACGCGGTCAACGAGGCCATCGGCCTGCTCGATACCGGCAAGCGCCGCGTGGCCGAAAGGATCGATGGCGAATGGATCGTCAACCAGTGGCTGAAGAAGGCCGTGCTGCTGTCCTTCCGGCTCGAGGACAACCGCCTCGTGGAGGGTGGTTTCGGCCGCTTCTACGACAAGGTGCCGACCAAGTTCAGCGACTACAACGAGGCCCGCTTCGCCGACTCCGGGATCCGCGTGGTGCCGCCGGCCACGGCCCGCCGCGGCAGCTACATCGCCCCCAATACGGTCCTGATGCCCAGCTATGTGAACATCGGCGCCTATGTCGATTCCGGCACCATGGTCGATACCTGGGTCACGGTCGGGTCCTGTGCCCAGATCGGCAAGAACGTACACCTGTCCGGCGGGGTCGGTATCGGCGGCGTGCTGGAGCCGATGCAGGCGGGACCCACCATCATCGAGGACAACTGCTTCATCGGCGCCCGGTCCGAGATCGTCGAGGGGGTCGTGGTCGGTCACGGCTCGGTGATCTCCATGGGCGTGTACATCGGCCAGAGCACCAAGATATTCAACCGCGAGACCGGCGAGGTCGGTTATGGACGCATCCCGCCGGGCTCGGTGGTGGTGTCCGGCAACCTGCCCTCCAGCGATGGCAGCTACAGCCTCTACTGCGCCGTGATCGTCAAGCAGGTGGATGAGAAGACCCTGGCCAAGACCGGCATCAACGAACTGCTGCGGTCGATAGACTGATGCGGGACGGCGGGTAGACCAGGCGGGCAGGTCTAGAATGACCACGCTCTATGGCATCGGCAACTGCGATACCGTGCGCAAGGCGCGACGCTGGCTGGATACTCACGGGATCGAATACCGCTTCCACGATGTTCGCAAGGATGGCCTGAGCCGGGCCATGATCCGGTCATGGCTGGAACAACTCGATTGGCAAGACCTGATCAACACCCGCGGTACGACCTGGCGCAAACTCAGTGGCGGGGAGAAGACCGCGCTGCATGAGCCGGCCGCGATCGAACTGATGCTTGAGCATCCGGCCATCATCAAGCGGCCGCTGCTGGAGCATGATGGCGAATACCTTCTTGGCTTCGGGGAAGCCGAGTATGCGCAGGTATTCGGCTGAGCACTCAGGCCGTCAGCGCGGACTCCACCTCGGCGGCCAGTTGCCGCGCCAGCTGTTCGACCTGGGCCTCGTCGCTGCCCTCGACCATGACCCGCACCAAGGGCTCGGTCCCGGAAGGCCGGAGCAGCACCCTGCCCTGCCCGCCGAGTTCCGCCTCCACCTGGCGCACGGCGTGCTGCACCCCGCTATTGGCGTCCAGATCGATATGCTCGCGAATACGGACGTTGACCAGGGTCTGGGGATATTTGCTCATCCCCGCCTTCAGCTCATGCAGGCTGCGGCCCGAGTCGCTGATCGCTTCCAGCACCTGCAGGGCCGAGACGATGCCATCGCCGGTGGTGGTCAAATCCAGGCAGATGATATGCCCGGAACCTTCACCGCCCAGGGTCCAGCCATTGCGCGTCAACATCTCCATGATGTAACGGTCCCCGACCTGGGCGCGATGAAACTCCAGTCCCAGTTCGCGAATGGCGATCTCCATGCCCAGGTTGCTCATCTGCGTGCCGACGACGGCGCCGGTCAGACCATGATCCCGCTGACGCTTGCGGGCGATCAGATAGACCAGTTCGTCACCATCGACCACCTCGCCCTGGTGATCGACCATGATCAGGCGATCGCCATCCCCATCCAGGGCGATGCCGACGTCGGCGGACTGCTCCAGCACCGCCTGGCACAGCAGCTCAGGGGCGGTGGCGCCACATTCCAGGTTGATATTGAGGCCATCGGGCCGGGTGCCGATGGTGATGACCTCGGCGCCCAGTTCCCGGAATACATCCGGGGCGATATGATAGGTGGCGCCGTTGGCGCAATCGACGACGATGCGCAGGCCGTTCAGGCTGTGTCCCGGACCCAGGGTGCTCTTGCAGAACTCGATGTAGCGTCCGGCGGCATCCTCGACCCGGCGTACCTTGCCAAGCTCGGCCGAGGGCACGATTTCCAGTCCTTCCTCCAGCTTTGCCTCTATGGCCAGTTCGATCTCGTCCGGCAGTTTGGCGCCATCGCCGGAGAAGAACTTGATGCCGTTGTCGGTATAGGGGTTGTGTGAGGCACTGATGACGATCCCGGCCTTGGCGCGAAAGGTCCGGGTCAGGTAGGCGATGCCGGGGGTCGGCATCGGTCCCAGCAACAGGATCTTCATGCCGGCGGCCGACAGTCCCGCCTCCAGGGCCGACTCGAACATATAACCGGAGATGCGCGTATCCTTGCCGATCAACACCTTGCCGCCATTGCGGCCGCCCAGTACGCGGCCGGCGGCCCAGCCCAGTTTCATGATGAAATCCGGGCTTATCGGACCCTTGCCCACCTCGCCACGGATACCATCGGTACCAAAATAGCGCCGTTGTTTCGCCATACCATTCCCTTTCAGGCCTGTCACCGTACCGGGGCGGCACCACGGGCCATGCGCGCGCGCCTCAGTGCTCGCTGGCCGGCCCGCCGATACCTGCATCCGGTTTCTTGTCACCGAGGCCTTCGCCGGCATCGGTGGTCACCGAACTGTCGTTGTCATCATCGCCCCAGTCCTTGGGTGGCTGGGGTTCCCTGCCCTCCATGATGGCATCGATCTGATCGCTGTCGATGGTCTCATACTTGATCAGGGCCTCGGCCATCAAATGCAGCTTGTCCAGATTGCTCTCCAGCAGCTGCCGCGCCCGTTCATAGTTGCGATCGACGATGCTGCGGATCTCCTCGTCGATGGCATTGGCGGTCTCATCGGACATGTGCTTGTGCTGGGTCACGGAGCGACCCAGGAAGATCTCACCCTCGTCCTCGCTGTAGGTCAGTGGCCCCAGGCGTTCGGACAGGCCCCATTTGGTGACCATGTTGCGGGCGATGTCGGTGGCGCGCTGGATGTCGTTGGAGGCGCCGGTGGTGACCGACTCCGGCCCGAAGATCAGTTCCTCGGCGATGCGGCCGCCGAACATGCTGGATATCTGTGACTCCAGGCGCTCCTTGCTGAGGCTGTAGCGGTCCTCCTCGGGCAGGAACATGGTCACCCCGAGGGCGCGGCCACGGGGGATGATGGTAACCTTGTAGACCGGGTCATGCGCCGGCACCAGGCGGCCGACGATGGCATGACCTGACTCATGATAGGCGGTGAGGCGCTTCTCCTCCTCGCTCATGACCATGGAGCGACGTTCCGCGCCCATCATGATCTTGTCCTTGGCGCTTTCGAAATCCTGCATGTCCACCAGACGCTTGTTGGCGCGGGCGGCGAACAGCGCGGCCTCGTTGACCAGATTGGCCAGATCGGCGCCGGAGAACCCGGGGGTGCCGCGGGCGATAATGCTGGGACGGACATTCTCCGACAGTGGCACCTTGCGCATGTGCACCCGCAGGATCTGTTCGCGGCCACGGATATCCGGCAAGGGCACGACCACCTGGCGGTCGAAGCGGCCGGGCCGGAGCAGGGCCGGGTCGAGAACGTCCGGACGGTTGGTGGCGGCGATCACGATCACGCCTTCATTGCCCTCGAAACCATCCATCTCCACCAGCAACTGGTTCAGGGTCTGCTCGCGTTCGTCGTGGCCACCACCCAGCCCGGCGCCACGATGGCGTCCGACCGCGTCGATCTCGTCGATGAAGATGATGCAGGGCGCGTGTTTCTTGGCCTGCTCGAACATGTCGCGTACCCGCGAGGCGCCGACACCGACGAACATCTCGACGAAGTCGGAACCGGAGATGGTGAAGAAGGGCACCTTGGCCTCACCGGCGATGGCCTTGGCCAGCAGGGTCTTGCCGGTACCGGGTGAACCGACCAGCAGCACCCCTCGCGGGATCTTGCCACCCAGCTTCTGGAACTTGCCGGGATCGCTCAGGAATTCGACCAGCTCCACGACCTCTTCCTTGGCCTCCTCGACCCCGGCGACGTCATTGAACGTCACCTTGACCTGGTCCTCGCCCATCATGCGCGCCCGGCTCTTGCCGAAGGACAGGGCGCCGCGGCCGCCGCCGCCACCCTGCATCTGGCGCATGAAGAAGATCCACACCGCGATCAACAGCAGCATCGGGAACCAGGAGATGAAGATCTGTGTCAGCACACCCTGTCGCTCCGGCGGCTTCGAGGCGATGTCCACGTTATTGTCGAGCAAGGTGCCGATCAGGGCCGAGTTGTCACTTTCCGGACTGTAGGTGACGAAGCTGCGACCATCGGTATAGCGCCCGATGATGGTCTTGGCCTCGATCGTGACCTTGTCCACGCGGCCGTTCTTGACATCATCGATGAATGCCGAGTAATCGATTCTCTGTGAGGCAGTCTGCGTGGGGCCGAAATTATTGAACACCAGCATCAGCACCAGGGCGATGATGACCCACAAGACCAGATTTTTTGCCATATCGTTCAAGTTACGAACCTCGTATTGCGTCCCGTTATCGGCTGGAACGGCTCGAACAGCCCCCGTGACAGGCGATATTCGGGCAAGTTACACCATCTTAAAACCACGCGCCAGCACATACACTTCGCGTGAACGTCCCCGGGAAGCTCCGGGTTTGCGGGTATAGACCCGGTCGTAGGACTGCCTCAGACTGCGGATATGGGCATCGAAGCCCTCTCCGTGAAAGGATTTGGTCACCAGAGCGCCGCCGCGCTTCAACACCTGGCGGGCGAAATCCTCCGCCAGTTCACACAAATACATGCTGCGGGGTTGATCCACGGCCCTGACACCACTCATATTGGGCGCCATGTCCGAGATCACAAGATCGACCCCGGCCCCGTCCAGCTCCGCCAGCAATGACTCCAGCACATCCTGATCGGTAAAATCCCCCTGCAACAGGGTGACCCCGGGGATGGGATCCATGGCCAGCAGATCCACGCCGATCACACGGCCGCGGGCACCCACGGCGGCGGCGGCCACCTGACACCAGCCGCCCGGAGCGGCGCCCAGGTCCACCACCGTCTGTCCCGGGGCCAGCAGCCGGTCCCGGCGATCCAGTTCCCGCAGCTTGTAGGCCGCCCGCGAGCGCAGACCCTGATCGTGGGCCTTTTTGACATAGGGATCGGCGCGATGTTCCCTGAGCCATCTTCGACTGCTTGCGGATTTGGCCATGGCAACGGGCCACGTGGCCTATTGATAGCTTACCGACAGGATCTCGTATTCGATCATCCCGCCCGGGGCATCCACGGTGACCTCGTCACCCTCGCTCTTGCCGATCAGGGCGCGGGCCACGGGGGACTTCACCGATACCATGCCGGCCTTGATATCGGCCTCGTCCTCGCCGACGATGGTATAGGTCACCTCCTCGTCGGTGTCGATATTGACCAGTTCCACGGTGGCGCCGAACACGACCCGGCCCCCGGCATTGATCTGGCTGACGTCGATGATGTCGGCGTTGGACAGCTTGCCCTCGATATCGGCGATACGGCCCTCGATGAAGCCCTGGCGCTCGCGGGCGGCATGATATTCGGCGTTTTCCTTCAGATCGCCATGCGCCCGCGCCTCGGCGATCGCGGCGATCACCGCCGGACGCTCGACCGTCTTCAGATGATGCATCTCCTCGCGCAGCTTTTCCGCGCCGCGTACCGTCATCGGCGATTTGCTCATGCCCCAACCTCCCCATGCAGGTCCTGCAGCCGGTTCACGCTGCAGGTATCCTCTTCGTTCAACGCCAGGACGATGGCGGACGCCCCGGCCATGGTCGTAGTGTAGGCAACTTTGTGCTGTAACGCCGATCCGCGGATGGTATAGGAATCGGAGATCGCCCGTTTGCCCTCGGTGGTATTGATGATCAGGCTGATCTCGTCGTTCTTGATCATGTCGACGACATGCGGCTGCCCCTCCCGCACCTTGTTGACCGGCAGGCACGGGATCCCGGCCTCGATCAGGGCCCCGGCGGTACCCCGGGTCGCCACCAGATCGAATCCCAGGGCCACCAGATCACGGGCCAGTTCCAGCGCCAGGCGCTTATCGGCGTCGCGGACACTGACGAAGGCCCTGCCGGTACGCGGCAGCACCATGCCCACGGCCTGCTGCGCCTTGGCGAAGGCCTCGGCGAAGCTGCGGCCCACGCCCATGGCCTCGCCGGTGGATTTCATCTCCGGACCGAGCAAGGGGTCCACGCCCGGGAACTTGACGAACGGGAACACCGCCTCCTTGACCGAGAAATACCCCGGTACGATCTCTTGTTCATAGCCCTGGGAGGACAGGGATTCGCCCAGCATGCAGTGCGCGGCGATGCGCGCCAGCGAGTGGCCGATCGCCTTGGAGACGAAGGGTACGGTGCGCGAGGCGCGCGGGTTGACCTCCAGCACATAGATGTCGTCGCCCTGGATGGCGAACTGGACGTTCATCAGACCGACCACCTTCAGGGCCAGCGCCATCCGCCGGGTCTGTTCGCGCAGGCGGTCCTGGATGGCCGTGCTCAGGCTGTGCGGGGGCAGGCAGCAGGCGGAATCCCCGGAATGCACGCCGGCCTCCTCGATGTGTTCCATGATGCCGCCGATCAGGACCTGCCGCCCATCGCATACGGCATCCACATCGACCTCGATGGCCTGGTTGAGAAAGCGGTCCAGCAATACCGGCGACTCATTCGAGACCGCCACCGCCTCGCGCATATAACGCTGCAGCTGTTCCTCGTTGTAGACGATCTCCATGGCCCGGCCACCGAGTACATAGGAGGGCCGCACCACCAGTGGGTAACCCACCTCGGCGGCCAGCGCGGCGGCCTCGTCGACCGCGCGGGCGATACGGTTGGGGGGCTGGCGCAGGTCCAGCTCGTTCAACATCCTCTGGAAACGCTCTCGATCCTCGGCCAGGTCGATGGAGTCCGGGCTGGTGCCGATGATCGGCGCGCCCTCGGCCTCCAGGGCGCGCGCCAGGTTCAGCGGCGTCTGACCACCGTATTGCACGATGACCCCTTTGGGCCGCTCCAGGCGGATGACCTCCAGCACGTCCTCCAGGGTCAGGGGTTCGAAATAGAGGCGATCGGAGGTGTCGTAATCGGTCGACACGGTCTCCGGGTTGCAATTGATCATGATGGTCTCGAAACCCGCCTCGCGCGCGGCCAGCGCCGCGTGAACACAGCAGTAGTCGAACTCGATGCCCTGCCCGATGCGGTTCGGACCCCCACCGAGGACGATGATCTTGTCCCTGTCCGTGGGCGCGGCCTCGCATTCCTCGTCGTAGCTGGAGTACATGTAGGCGGTGGCGGTGGCGAACTCGCCCGCGCAGGTATCCACGCGCTTGTACACCGGGTGGATCCCGGCATCATGGCGCAGGCGGCGGACCTCCGCCTGCTCCAGGCCCAGCAGGTGGGCCAGGCGGGCGTCGGAGAAACCCTTGCGCTTGAGCTGGCGCAGGCGGTCCCCATCCAGGGCCGGGCGGCCTTCCTCGCGCACCCGCGCCTCCTCGCCGACCAGGTCCGCGATCAGGCCCAGGAACCAGGGATCGATACGGCTGTGTTCGTGTACCTCGTCGATGGACATGCCCAGGCGGAAGGCGTCGGCGACGTACCACAGGCGTTCGGCCCGCGGCACGCGGATCTCGCGGATCACGGTATCCCGGGCATCCTCGGCCGAAAGGTCACAGACCTCGTCCAGCCCGGTGCGGCCGATCTCCAGGCCACGCAGGGCCTTTTGCAGGGATTCCTGCTGGTTGCGGCCGATAGCCATGACCTCGCCAACCGACTTCATCTGCGTGGTCAGGCGGTCGTCGGCCTGCGGGAATTTCTCGAAGGTGAAACGCGGGATCTTGGTAACCACGTAATCGATGCTGGGCTCGAACGAGGCCGGGGTGGCGCCACCGGTGATGTCGTTGTCCAGTTCATCCAGGGTATAACCGACCGCCAGCTTGGCGGCGACCCTGGCGATGGGGAAGCCGGTGGCCTTGGAGGCCAGCGCCGAGGAGCGCGATACCCTGGGGTTCATCTCGATGATGATCATGTCGCCGTTCTCGGGATTCAGCGAGAACTGCACGTTGGAACCGCCGGTATCCACGCCGATCTCGCGCAGCACCGCCAGCGAGGCGTCGCGCATGATCTGGTATTCCTTGTCGGTCAGCGTCTGCGCCGGGGCCACGGTGATGGAGTCGCCGGTATGCACGCCCATCGGGTCCAGGTTCTCGATGGAACAGATGATGATGCAGTTGTCCTTGCGATCACGCACCACCTCCATCTCGTATTCCTTCCAGCCCAGCACCGATTCCTCCAGCAGGATCTCGGTGGTCGGCGAGGCCTCCAGGCCACGCTGGCAGATATCCAGGAACTCCTCGCGGTTATAGGCGATGCCGCCCCCGCTGCCGCCCATGGTGAAGGAGGGCCGGATGATCACCGGATAACCCAGCCGGGCCTGTACCTGCAGCGCCTCCTCCATGCTGTGGGCGATATGCGAGGCCGGAGTCTTGAGACCGATGCGGTGCATGGCCTCGCGGAAACGGTCGCGATCCTCGGCCTTGTCGATTGCATCACTGGAGGCGCCGATCATCTCCACCCCGAATTCGTCCAGCACCCCCTCACGGGCCAGGTCCAGGGCGCAATTCAGGGCCGTCTGCCCGCCCATGGTCGGCAACAGCGCGTCGGGGCGCTCGCGGGCGATCACATTGGCGACATTCTGCCAGCGGACGGGCTCGATATAGGTCGCATCCGCCATGTCCGGATCGGTCATGATGGTGGCCGGGTTGGAATTGACCAGGATGACGCGATAGCCCTCCTCGCGCAGGGCCTTGCAGGCCTGGGCGCCGGAATAGTCGAATTCGCAGGCCTGTCCGATCACGATCGGACCGGCGCCCAGGATGAGGATACTGTGGATGTCGTTACGCTTGGGCATGGCTACTTTCCAGCGGATGCAGCACGCTGCATCGCCCCGACGAACCGGTCGAACAGGGGCTGTATATCATGTGGGCCGGGACTGGCCTCCGGGTGCCCCTGGAAACCGAAGACCGGTTTCGAGCGGTGTTCCACGCCTTGCAGGCTACCGTCGAACAGCGAGCGGTGGGTCGGTATCAGGCAGTCAGGCAGGCTGTCTTCGGCGACCGCGAAGCCATGGTTCTGGCTGGTGATCATGACCCGCCCGCTGGCCAGGTCCTGGACCGGATGGTTGGCGCCGTGATGACCGAATTTCATCTTCACGGTGCGCGCGCCGCAGGCCAGCGCCAGCAGCTGGTGGCCGAGACAGATACCAAACATCGGCAGACCCTTGTCCCGCAGCTCGGAGATGGCCTCGATGGCGTAATCGCAGGGCTCCGGATCGCCGGGGCCATTGGACAGGAAAACCCCGTCCGGCCGCAGCGCCAGGACCTCGGCGGCCGGGGTCCTGGCCGGTACCACGGTAAGCTCGCAGCCGCGATCGACCAGCAGGCGCAGGATATTGCGCTTGATGCCGAAATCATAGGCCACCACGCGGAAACGCGCCCCGGCCGGCTCCTGCCGCCAGACGCCCTCGGTCCACGGGTAGGGTGAGTCAGTACTCACCACCCTGGCCAGGTCCATGCCTTTCAGACCGGGACAGTCCCTGGCCGCGGCGACCGCGGCATCCGCGTCCATGCTCCCGTCACAGACGATGGCGCCGCGCTGGGCGCCCTTCTGGCGCAGGATGCGGGTCAGCCGCCGGGTATCGATGTCGGCGATGGCGACGACGCCCTGACGCCGGAGATAGTCGGGCAGGTTCTCCCGCCCGCGCCAGTTGCTGTAGCTGAGCGGCGCCTCCCGTATCACCAGGCCGGCGGCGAAGATCCCGCGCGACTCTTCATCCTCGGGATTGACGCCGACATTGCCGATATGAGGATAGGTCAGGGTGACGATCTGTTCGTTGTAGGAGGGATCGGTCAGGATCTCCTGGTAACCGGTCATAGAGGTGTTGAAGACGACCTCGGCAACGGTCCGGCCCTGCGCGCCAATGGCCGCACCATGAAACAGACTGCCGTCTTCCAGCGCCAGCAGGGCAGGTTGCGTCACGATAATCTCCGCTACAGACATACAAAACGGGAGTAACCTGATGGCTGCTCCCGCTCAGTTGATGGGTTGCGTATCATACTTTATGGTCGGGACCCTGTCCACGAGCAAAGGCAAGCATCATGAGGATATGCGCCATCGGCGATCTGCCCCCGGGACGGGCGGCGGGATTCGAACTCGTCACCCCGCAAGGCCCCCTGCCGATCCTGCTGCTGCGCCAGGGCGATGGCGTCCGCGCCTTCGAAAATCGCTGCCCGCATACCGGCATCGGCCTGGACTGGAACCCGGGTGAATTCATGGACGTCACCGGCACCCTGCTGCAATGCGCCACCCATGGCGCCCTGTTCCGGCCCGCAGATGGCTATTGTATCGCCGGACCCTGTCGCGGCCGCTCCCTGCAGGCCGTCGGCATCACCCTGATCGGTGACCAGGTCCACCTGGATCGGTACTGAGTCCGTCTCAGCGCAGATGCGCCAGAAACGCCAGCAAGGGTTCCGGCAGGGCCTCGGCGGGCGCCGCGAATTTCAGCCCGATCAACCACTCATCCGCGGCCTTGTCACGGTACACCACCTGACAGGGAATACTATGGGTACCGGCATGGGGAAGCGCCACCTCGACCGGCAGGCTGCCCGCGGCCAGGCGCGCCTCCAGGGCATGCATGCGCATGCCGGGGCAGGCCAGTTGCATCCCGCCCAGGGAGATATTGGTCGTATGCAGCTCCAGATCCCCTATCAGCACCCGCAGGCGCTTGCAGTAACGTGGGAAACGGCGATTATCGGCGGACACGGCACGACTCCGTTTGGGCCATGCCCCTCAGCCTAGCACATGCCGGCCCCGGGGAAATAGAGGGACAGTTTACCTGTTTGAAACCGCAAAGCTGACAAGATTCAGATGCGATCCACAAATAGGCAAACTGTCCCTCTATTCAGGCGCCAGGAGCCTGTCGGATTTAGGCGATTGTAGCGAGGGGAAGCCTTTTTGAGTCAGAT
>CAZDOC010000022.1:0-35839 GCA_964506945.1 uncultured Gammaproteobacteria bacterium | reverse complement strand
TGCATTGCAGCAAGACCTTTAATCGTAACAGATCCCTGTCGCGGCTTCCAGTTGCCCCGGGAGCCTGGAGTGGCCTGGCGCGATCAGATATGGATGGGCCGGTCGTCGACCGCCAGGGCCGCCTCGTGCAGGATCTCGGCCAGGGTGGGGTGGGCATGACAGGTTCGGGCGATGTCCTCGGCGCAGCCGACGAATTCCATCGCCAGGGTGGCCTCGGCGATCAGCTCCGAGGCGTTGGCGCCGATGATATGAATACCCAGCAGGGTGTCCGTGCCTTCCTCGGCGAGGATCTTGACCATGCCGGTCTGTTCCCCCATGGCCCGGGCGCGCCCGTTGCCCATGTAGGGGAAGCTGCCGGAACGATAGGAGATGCCCGCGGCCTTGAGTTGCTCCTCGTTCCTGCCCACCCAGGCGATCTCCGGCCAGGTGTAGATGACCAGGGGGATGGTGTTGAAATCGATCTCGGTGCCCTGTCCGGCCAGGCGCTCGGCGACCATCACGCCTTCCTCCGAGGCCTTGTGCGCCAGCATCGGACCGCGCACCACGTCACCGACCGCATAGACGTTGTCCAGATTGGTGCGGCAGTATTCGTCCACGACGATGAAGCCGCGCGGGTCCAGTTCCAGGCCGGCCTCGGCGGCCCCCAGGCCGTCGGTATTGGGGCTGCGCCCGACCGCGACCACCAGGCGGTCGAAGCGGACTTCGTGCTGTTCCCCCCCCTGCTTGTAGCTGACCGTCACCTCGCCCGCGCCGACACGGGTGCCTTCCACCAGGGCCCCCAGGCGGATATCGAGGCCCTGTTTGCCCAGGGTCTTCAGCGCCTCGGCCGCGATCTGCCGATCCACCGCCGGCAGGAACTCATCCAGCGCCTCCAGGATCACGACCTCGGAACCCAGACGTTGCCAGACACTGCCCAGTTCCAGGCCGATCACGCCTGCGCCGATGATCCCCAGCCTTTGCGGGACCGAGTCGAAGGCCAGTGCGCCGGTGCTGTCGACGATGGTCTCCTGGTCCAGCGGCGCGGGCGGGATCGCCGCGGGAACCGAGCCGGTGGCGATGATGATGTGCCCGGCCTGTATGGTCTCGGCGGTACCGGCATCCCCCGCCGGGGAGACGAGGATCCTGCCCTCGCCCAGCAGGCTGCCGGTGCCCTGCAGCCATTCGACCCCGTTCTTCTTGAACAGGCCGGCGATACCGGTGGTCAGGGTCCTGACCACCTTGGCCTTGCGCGCCATCATCTTGCCGATATCGATGCTGGCCTCCCCGACCTCGATGCCATGTTCCGCCAGGCTGCCCTGCAACTGGGCATAGTGATGCGAACTGTCCAGCAGGGCCTTGGAGGGTATACAGCCGACATTCAGACAGGTGCCACCGAGCGACGGTTTGCCGGCCTCGTTCAGCCAGCGCTCCACGCAGGCGGTCTTCATGCCCAGCTGGGCGCAGCGGATCGCTGCGACATAGCCTCCCGGGCCGGCACCGATGACAACGACATCGAATTCTTTCATTTGGCTTCCCCGCAATCAGATCTTCTTGTCTCAGACATCCAGCAGCATGCGCGCCGGGTCCTCCAGTTGTTGCTTGACGTGGACCAGGAAGCGGACCGCCTCGGCCCCGTCGATGATGCGATGGTCGTAGGACAGGGCCACATACATCATCGGCCGGATCACCACCTCGCCCTGTTCCGCCACCGGGCGCTGCTGGATCTTGTGCATGCCCAGGATCGCGCTCTGCGGCTGGTTCAGGATCGGGGTGGACAACAAGGAGCCGAAGACCCCGCCATTGGTGATGGTGAAGGTCCCGCCGGTCAGGTCCTCGATGGCCAGCCGGCCGTTGCGGGCGCGCTCACCGAGTTCCGCCATGCGTCCCTCGAAGGCGGCGAAGGAAAGCCGATCGGCATCCCGGATCACCGGCACCACCAGGCCCCGGGGAGAACTGACCGCGATGCCGATATCGTAGTAGTCATGGTAGAGGATGTCATCGCCATCGACCGAGGCATTGATCACCGGGAACTGCTTCAGGGCCTCGACCACGGCACGGGTGAAGAAGGACATGAAGCCCAGACGGACCCCGTGTTTTTCCTCGAAGGCCTCCTTGTAGCGGTTGCGCAGGTCCATCACCGGCTGCATGTTCACCTCGTTGAAGGTGGTGAGCATGGCGCTTTCATTGACGGCCGCGAGCAGGCGCTCGGCGGCGCGCTTGCGCAGCCGCGTCATCGGTACGCGTTGCTGCTGGCGCCCGGAGGGGACGGCGGCCGGGACGGGGCCGGCCGCGGGTTCGGGCGCTGCCGTCTCCGGGCGGGAGGCCAGTTGTTCCATATAGGCCAGCACGTCTGCCTTGGTGATGCGGCCGTCCTTGCCCGAGGCCGGTATGTCCGTGGCCTCGATACCGTTTTCCTGCAGCAGCTTGCGGGCCGCAGGACTCGGCCGGGGTTGGGCGGGAGGGGCTGTGGCAGGAGGGGCTGCGGCGGGTACGCCGGCCGCCGTCTGCGCGGAGCCACTTGCATCCGCATCCGGTTCCTGTCCGGCTTCGCCCTCGGTATCGATCGTGGCCAGGATGTCGCCGGTGACCACGGTGGCGCCGCTCTGCTGGCGGATCTCCTTGAGCACGCCCTCATCCGGCGCCGGCACCTCGAGGGTGACCTTGTCGGTCTCCAGGTCCACCAGGTTGTCGCCACGGGTGACGGGATCACCGGGTTGCTTGTGCCAGTCGAGCACGGTGGCATCGGTGACGGACTCGGCCAGCACGGGCACCTTGACTTCTACTAACACGGTCTTCCCCCTTTGTTTCTTGTTCGTTACATGCGCCGGCGAACCGCTGGGCTCAGGCGCTCTTCTGGTCCCTTTCCCGTTCCTGCTGGCGTTGTTCCAGCAACAGCGCCTCCTGCATCAGGCTTGCATGCTGTCGCAGATGCACAGACAGATAGCCTACCGCCGGGGAGGCCGAATAGGGTCGTGCCACCAATAGCAGTTTCTGCTCCGGGCGCAGGCAGCCATAGAGGTGGTTGCGCGCCAGCAGATAGACCCAGCTTCCCTGGTTGCGTGGTTCCTCCTGGACCCAGACCACCTCGCGGGCATTGGGATAGTCGTCCAGCAGGGTCTCGACCTCGTCCTTGGGGAAGGGATACTGCTGTTCGATGCGCAGGATGGCGATATCGTCTATGTCATGCTTGCGGCGGGTCTCGAGCAGGTCGAAATAGACCTTGCCGCTGCAGAAGAGTACGCGTTCCACGCGGGCAGGGTCGATCGGGTCTATCTCTCCCAGGGTGGTCTGGAAGCCCCGTTCGGTGATGTCCTCGATGGTGGAGATGGACAGCGGGTGCCGCAGAAGGCTCTTGGGGCTCATGATCACCAGCGGGCGGCGATAGGGCCGGTGTATCTGGCGGCGCAGCATGTGAAACATCTGCGCCGGCGTGCTGGGGACGCAGACCTGGAAATTCTCTTCCGCGGCCAGCTGCAGGTAGCGTTCCAGGCGCGCCGAGGAGTGCTCCGGACCCTGGCCGTCATAGCCATGCGGCAGCATCAGCACCAGTCCGCACTGTCTTCCCCACTTGGCCTCGCAGGAGGAGATGAATTGATCGATCACGACCTGGGCATTGTTGGCGAAGTCGCCGAACTGCGCCTCCCAGATCACCAGGGTCTCCGGTTCAGAGCTGCTGTAGCCGAATTCGAATCCGAGTACGGCCGCCTCGGAGAGTATGGAATTGATGACGGTGAAGCCGGCCTGGTTCTGGGCCACATCGGTGAGTGGCGTATAGGTCTCGCCATTGTGCTGGTCATGGACCACCGCATGCCGGTGGAAGAAGGTACCACGTTCACTGTCCTGGCCGGACAGGCGCACCGGATAGCCCTCCGCCACCAGGGAGGCATAGGCCAGGGTCTCGGCAAACCCCCAGTCCATCGGCTTCTGCCCGGCGGCCATGGCCAGGCGATTGTGGTAGATGCGGTCTACCGCTCGATGCGGATGGAAGTCCTGCGGCAGGGTGGACATGCGTCGGGACAGGCGTTCGAAGGTCTCGTGACTGATCGTGGTCTTGCCCGGCGCGGTCCAGTGGGTGCCCAGGTAGGGTTCGAAATTGGTCAGATATTCCTTGCTGACATTGCACACCAGGGGCCGGGATACGACCTCGTTGTTTTCCAGGCGGCTGACATACTGGTTTTCCAGTTCCGCCATCTCCTCGGGGGTCAGCAGGGATTCCCCGATCAGCCGGTTGGCATAGATCTCGGCGACATCCGGGTGCTTGCGTATGGCCGCGTACATCAGCGGCTGGGTCGCCGCCGGCTCGTCGGCCTCGCTGTGGCCATGGCGGCGATAGCAGACCAGGTCGATGACCACGTCCTTGTGAAAGGTCTGGCGGTATTCCAGCGCCAGCTTGCCGATCATGATCACCGCTTCCGGATCGTCGCCATTGACGTGGAATATAGGCGCCTGGACCATCTTGGCGACATCGGTGCAGTACAGCGTCGAGCGCGAATCCAGCGGGTCGCTGGTGGTGAAGCCGATCTGGTTGTTGACGACGAGATGGATGGTGCCGCCGGTACTGTAACCGCGGGTCTGGGACAGGTTCAGGGTTTCCATGACCACGCCCTGGCCGGCGAAGGCGGCATCGCCGTGGATCAGTACCGGCAGGACCGCGTCACGGCCATGGTCCTTGCGGCGTTCCTGCCGGGCCCGGACCGAACCCTCGGCAACCGGGTCGATGATCTCCAGATGCGAGGGGTTGAATGACAGGGTCAGGTGCACGACGCCACCGGGGGTGGTGACGTCGGAGGAATAACCGAGGTGATATTTGACGTCTCCAGAGCCGACGCCGTTGCTGCTGGTGCCCTCGAATTCCGCGAACAGATCGCGTGGACACTTGCCGATGATATTGACCAGCACGTTCAGCCGGCCACGGTGGGCCATGCCGATCACGACCTCCTGCATGTTGATGTTGCCGGCGCCCTGGATGATCTGATCCAGCAGGGGGATCATCGACTCGCCACCCTCCAGGGAGAAGCGCTTCTGGCCGACGTACTTGGTATGCAGGTATTCTTCCAGTGAATTGGCCGCGATCAGGCGGTCGAGTATCTCCAGTTTCAGCTCATGATCGAATTCAGGCGTGGAACAACTGCCCTCCAGGCGTTCCTGGATCCAGCGCTTCTGGCGGGTATCGTTGATATGCATGTACTCCGCGCCGATGGAGCGGCAATAGGTGCGTTTGACCCGGTCCAGGATCTCGGCCAGCGTGGCCTCGCAGCCGACTCCGAACAGTGAACCGGTCTGGAATTTCCGCGACAGATCGTCTTGCGTGAGGCCGTGATTGTCGAGCCGGAGTTCCTCGACCTGCGGGCGTTCATGCAGTTCCAGGGGGTCCAGCCGGGCGCGACGATGACCGCGGAAGCGATAGGCATTGATCAATTGCAGAACCGCGACCTGTTTGGCGCCATCCTGGGAGGCGGTGCCGGGGGGAGGCGCGATGCCGGCACGATTCGTACGGTCCCGCGCGGCCTGTCTCAGGGCCTGTATCAAGGGGCCATGGGGGACCTCGGCGGCGCTATCGTCGCCTGCAGGCGGCAGGGTGGCAAAAAAGGCCCGCCATTCCGCGCTGACACTGCCGGCATCGGCAAGATATTGCTCATACAAGTCCTCCACGAACCAGGCATTGCTGCTGTAGAGGCAGGAGTTCTGTTCCCCGCTCATCGTCACGAGGCCGTTTCCGGGACCTGCTCCAGGATCACTGTTTGCTGTCATATTTCATTGAAATCAATAACTTGTTATCTGGTTGCCCATCGGGTACGGGGCGCCACCGCCACGCTCGTGGACGTGGTTGTCAATATAAAGCAATCTTGCCGATAAATCTGCGCCGATAGCGGCTTTCGGGCAGAACATTCGTGACGGGATCGAAGCACAAATCATGCCCGTCGAAATCAGGCGGGCTTGATGGCGTTGCTGTTATGGGGGTATTCTTTCCGGCTCACATTTAAACCCGAATACAGACCGGGGGTGCGGAGCCGTTGCCTGCATCACCCCGTTTTGGAGTGAAGCATGAAATCTGAAAGCGTAGTGATTACCGACAAGGCCTCCGGCAAGTCCGTCGAGTGCCCCGTATTGCACGGCACCTATGGTGCGCCGGTAATCGATATCAAGTCGGTCCCCTCCGAACTCGGCATGTTTACCTTTGACCCGGGTTTTGCCTCCACCGCCAGTTGTCGCAGCGCCATCACCTACCTGGATGGCGAGAACGGCGTATTGATGCACCGGGGCTATCCCATCGAGCAACTGGCCAAGCACAGCACCTATATCGAGTTGTGCTACCTGTTGCTGCACGGAGATCTGCCGACCCAGGCCGAGCTGGATGAGTTCAGGGTCACGGTGCGCGCGGAGAGCAATATTCATGAGCATATGAATCACCTTTTCCATGGATACCGCGATAATGCCCACCCGATGTCCATGATGCTGGGCGCCCTGGGCGCGATGGCCTCCTACCATCACGACAAGCTGGATATCCGCGATCCGGAAAACCGGGATCTGACCTGCCGGCGCATCATCGGCAAGATGTCCAACCTGGCGGCGAAATGTTACCGCTATTCCAAGGGCATGCCGTTCAACTACCCCAATCGTGAACTCGGCTATACCGAAAATTTCATGCAGATGATGTTCGGCATGCCCTACGAGACCTATGAGCCGGATCCGAATGCGCTGCGCGCGCTGGATCTGTTGCTGATCCTGCATGCCGATCACGAACAGAACGCCAGCACCTCCGCGGTGCGCCTGGCCGGTAGCGCCGAGGCCTCACCCTATGCCGCGGTCGCGGCCGGTATCGCCACCCTGTGGGGCAAGGCCCATGGCGGCGCCAACGAGGCCGTTCTGCACATGCTCTACGAGATCGGTGATCATACCCACATCCCGAAATTCATCGAACGCGCCAAGGACAAGGATGATCCCTTCCGTTTGATGGGCTTCGGCCACCGTGTCTACAAGAACCACGACCCGCGCGCCACCATCATCCGCGAGGCCTGTCACAAGGTGGTCGACAACATGGCCACCAGTGACGAGGGCTGGTTGTTCGAGACCGCCATGGAACTGGAGAAGATCGCACTGGAAGACGAGTACTTCATCGAACGCAAGCTGTACCCCAATGTGGATTTCTATTCCGGTATCATCCTCAAGGCCCTGGGGATCCCGTTGAGCATGTATACGGTGATGTTCGCGGTGTCCCGCTCGGTCGGCTGGATCGCGCAGTGGAAGGAGCTGATGGAAGATCCCGATTTCCGTATCGGCCGACCCCGGCAGCTGTTCATCGGCGAGGAACAGCGTGATTACCGGCCCATCGCCGAGCGCTGATGCGAGAGTCCGTGGCGCTCCTGGGCGGCCGCGATCATGTTAGACTGGCGGCGCGGGATGTCCCGCACCGCCTTTTTTATTGTTCAACGAGAGATCATAACGGGGGGTTGTAGATGAAAGCACCTGTTCATGTTTCTGTGACCGGCGCGGCCGGCCAGATTGCCTATTCACTGCTTTTTCGCATCGCATCGGGAGAGATGCTCGGCAAGGATCAGCCCATTTGTCTGCGTCTGCTGGAGATCACGCCGGCCATGAAGGCCCTGGAAGGCGTCGCCATGGAGCTGGATGACTGCGCCTTTCCGCTGCTGAGTGGCATAGAACTCAGCGATGATGCCAACGTCGCCTTCAAGGGCGCCGAGATCGCCATGCTGGTCGGGGCCAGGCCACGGGGGCCGGGCATGGAACGCAGCGACCTGCTGGAGGCCAATGCCGGGATCTTCAAGGTCCAGGGTGAGGCGATGAACCGTCATGCCGATGCCAACATCAAGGTCGTGGTCGTCGGCAATCCCGCCAATACCAATGCCCTGACCGCGATGATCAGTGCTCCGGATCTGAATTCGCGCAATTTCACCGCGCTGACGCGCCTGGATCACAATCGTGCGCTGGCGCAGCTGGCGGCCAAGACCGGCAGCCGCGTATCCGATATCCACAAGATGATCATCTGGGGCAACCATTCCACCACCCAGTACCCGGACATCAGCCAGTGCCGCATCGGCACGGAAGCGGCGGCGGCAAGGGTCGAGCGGGACTGGTACGAGGAGCAGTATATTCCCCGGGTGGCCAAGCGTGGCGCCGAAATCATCGATGCCCGGGGCGCCTCCAGCGCCGCCTCGGCCGCCTCGGCCGCGATCGATCACATCCGCGACTGGGTCATGGGCACGCCGCAAGGGGACTGGGTCAGCATGGCGGTACCCAGTGATGGCAGTTATGGTATCCCCGAGGGCCTGATCTATTCCTTTCCGGTGACCACCGACAACGGGGATTACGCCATTGTCCAGGGGCTGGAGATCGATGATTTCAGCCGCGCCAGGATGGCGGCGACCCAGGCCGAGCTGGAGGAGGAGAAGGCCGCGGTCGCGCGCATCCTCTGAATCTGGCCAGAGCTGATCATTCAGCACCACAGGATGAGGATGACGGTCGGGCCAGACGCGCAATGCTACAAAACCCGAAACCGGCAGGCTATTGTCCGCGCGGCGCAAGCCGATAAACCCGTGTCGGGTTACGATGCCCAGCAAGGTCAGTGATGTCAGCGCGTCCTGGCGCCATCCGCATCCAGCCCGGCCTGCGCAGAATCGAGCATTTGGGGAAAGCCCCGAACCGTTACGGCCAGTGATGAAAAAACCGCCACTCTTGGCGGTTTTTCTGGCTGCCAGACAACAGGCGGGCATCCTTTTCTCGCAGAGGCGCAGCGCTATGGAGGCAGCCTGCCTGGTCTGCTGGCAAAAGCGACGGAACGCTATCTGAGGCTGATGATCGGCCAGTCGTGCTCCCGCGCGGCGGCGGCCAGGACCTCATCCGGGTCCACCGCCACTGGATGGCTGACCTCCCGCAGCAGGGGCAGGTCGTTGCGGGAGTCACTGTAGAACCAGCTGTCCTTCAGGCTTTCACCCGCTGAGTCCAGCCATTCACGCAGGCGCGTCACCTTGCCCTCGGCGTAGGAAGGGGTGCCACTCACGCGACCGGTATAGCGTCCATCGATCATTTCCGGCTCGGAAGCGATGAGCTCCGGCACCCCCAGGAGTCTGGCGATGGGCTCGGTGACGAAACGGTTGGTCGCGGTGATGATCAGCAGCTTGTCACCCTGCCTGGCATGCCTTCGCAGCAGGGCCCTGGCCCTGGGCAGCATGACCGGGACGATCTTCTCCGCCATGAAATGTCGGCGCAGTTGTTCCAGGGTGGGGATGTCATAACGGGCCAGCACCTCGAGCTGGAAACGCAGGAAGGCGTCGATATCCAGCTTGCCCTGGAGATAGTCCTGGTAGAATTGCTGGTGGGCGCGATTATGGGCATCGGCATCGACGATGCCATGTTCCCCCAGGAATTCTCCCCAGAGGACGTCGCTGTCACCACCGATCAGGGTGTTGTCCAGGTCGAAGATGGCCAGACTCAAGTGCTGCTACTCCGTCGCGAAAACCGCTACTATAAGGCATGCGCGTGATCAAACAAGGGCCTTTCCGGTCCCCGGCTTGTCGGCGGCGGACGATTTATGGAGAATTGGGTATCCAGGTGATACGGACATGATTGATTCTCAGGGTTTCAGGGCGAACGTTGGCATCATCCTCAGCAACGCCGAGGGCGGGGTCTTCTGGGCCCGGCGTATCGGCCAGAATTCCTGGCAATTCCCACAGGGCGGGATCAAGCCGGACGAAACCCCGGAAATGGCCATGTACCGGGAACTCGAGGAGGAAGTGGGACTGCGGCCGGAACATGTCGAGCTGATAGGGGCCACCAGCCGCTGGTTACGCTACCGCCTGCCCCGGCACTTCGTCCGCCGTCACCAGCAACCGCTGTGCATCGGCCAGAAGCAGATCTGGTTCATGCTGCGCCTGATCGGGAGTGAACGGGAGGTGCGCCTGGATCGTTCCGGCAAGCCCGAATTCGATTCCTGGCGCTGGGTCAACTACTGGTATCCGGTCAAGCAGGTGGTGTTCTTCAAGCGCAATGTCTATCGTCGCGCCTTGCGGGAACTCGCGCCACTGGTATTCCCGGATGCCGAGGCCCGGTTCACGCTACGGCAGGACGAGAACCCCATCTGAGAGTGCCCCGTGCGCGGCCGGCGCCTGCCGGATTCAGGCGATGGCAGCGAGGGGATGCCACAAGGGCTGGATCCTTTGCTCGTTTGAGGCCAATAGCGGGCCTGTTCAACGGCAATGGGCGGGGAACCTGGCCAGGGAGACTTTCCCGCGGTCGATCAGTCCCAGGTCCGGGCGGCTCCTAGTGGCCGGATGCCTTCAGACGCATGATCTCCGGCAGTGTCTGGCGCATGACCTGGTTGCGGCCGTGTCTGACATAGCCTTTGACGAAGCCCGGATCGAGGTTCATCGCCGTCATCTTTTTCTCCAGTTCAACGAGCTTGACGGCGCAGTTGCCCATGGCCGCATCCGCGAGTTCCCGTACCCCGGGGTAATCCGGATTCAGGCGCATCGCATTCTCCCGTATGCAGCTGCCGTAGTCCCTGACCAGGGTCATCAGCTGCATGCGCTCGTCCGCGCTCATGTCCGTGGGGGAGCGGTAGGACGCCGCTTGGGCAGCAGGCGCTGCGAGGGTCAGCAGCAGGGCGGTGAACAGGGTTTTACTCATGATCGGTTCCGGTTCGAGTCGATGGAAAGCGGCATTCTAACAGGATATTGAAAAACCCCTCCATGGGGATTTCTATCAGGGAACCGGAAAATGCGATTGCCCGGTTCCTCACACTACGATGGCTTGCCGCCATCGAAAATGGCGGCACATACCTGTGCGACAGCCTGCTGATCGTCAGGTATGCCATCGTGGGTGATGGCGGGTTCCGTTCAGTCCCCGGACACGGGCAGGAAGTGCGCCCGGGTAATCTTCCAGACCTGTTCGCGACCGTGGATCCGGGTGCATCCCAGTTTGATCTGTTCACCTGGGGCGATGTCGCCACGGGTGATACCCGGCTGAGGCTTGTTATTGAAGTAACGCGTCAGTCGATATTTGATGGCTTGCCCGGGGTCAAGATTGACCAGCAGGGCCAGTTTGCCATGATGATCACGTTGCTGGCAGTGATTGTCCGGCACGGCCCTGAATTCGAGCAGGGCGGCGGCCTGTTTCGACAGGTCTTCCGGGGTCTTGCCATCGGCATGGCTGGCGCCAATGTGGATGAGCAGCAGCAGTGCGGAGGAGGCGATGGGGTTTATTCTCATGTCGTGTTCCGGTGGTTGCTTGAAGCCGGGGGCTCCCTGATTCGTCGCTGGCGGACCCCCGCGTCCTGACGCCTGGCATTATGACATGGAAGCGGACGACAAAGGGACCTGGCATGAGTGACAAGGATTGATCGCCAGGGTTCCCCCGGTGTCATGTACGGGTGACGAACGCCGGGCCGGGGACGCACTCGATGATCGCGCTTGCGCGTGAAAATTGTTGGGCCACGCCAGGAAAACCGGCTAAACAACTGTTATATATAGGGACTGCAGTTACCCACATTTTTTGTGGATAAGTCTGTGCACAAAGCCTGAAAATGGCTATCCGGCCATCATGGCCACAGCCTTTGTTACGGATCGGTCATAAATTGTCCGATTTGGTAACTTCCCTGTTAACAATGACTTACACATCCTGTTCTGGATTTTGAGGGCAAGGGACCCGGTCTCTGACCGGGAACGGGCCGAGCCTCTCCCGGGTGTGCATAAACGGTGACTGCTGTAGCGGTCGTAGCCGCATCCGTCAGAATTCCGACGTCCTCTCAGGGCGGGCCTGGCGCCGGCCTCCGGGGGAAACCACAGGGTCCCGTGTTTGCCGATACAGTCGGTCCAGGCCCGCGGGATATGCGGCACGGATGCCGCCAGCGCAACGGCCAGGTGATCCGCGCAGGGCGGGTCTTCAGTCGGTGGCATGCCGCACGGCGGTGGGCCGGCTGGACGGAGACCGGGCGCCGGCAGATAATCCCCTCATGCATGCATCATTTCCTTGCCGGGCGGCCCGGGCCATGGGCCGCGTCCGGAAACCAGGCAGGCGATGCCTGTGGCATGGGGAGCCTGTCGAAGTTGTGCCAGTATATTGATCTCGATGTCAGCGAGCTGTTTGCCCGCCTGCGTCAGGGCGATTGCCTGATCACGGGCAATCGGCGCCTGTCGCGGATCCTGTCGCAGGAATACGACCTCGCGCACAGTCATGCCGGATCCTGGCCGACGGCGGATATCCTGCCCTGGGAGGACTGGTTGCTGCGCAGCTGGCAGCAGGCGGTGTTGCAAGGCGCCATCCGGCCGCCGCGTCTGCTCCTGAGTCCGCAGCAGGAGCGCCAGCTATGGCAACGGATCATCGGTCACAGCGCGGTGGGCAGTGGTCTCCTGCGCATCGCGGCCACGGCCAGGCAGGCGCAGGAGGCCTGGCGATCGTTGCAGGACTGGCGGCTGGACTGTCGCGGTGAGGCCTTTTCCGGGGATCCGGACAGCGCCGCCCTGGCCGCCTGGGCACGGGAGTTCGAGCAACTATGCCAGCGCCAGGACTGGCTCTCGCATGCACAGCTGCCGGCCCGCCTGCTGAGCGCCTTGCGCCGGGGCGACTATGCCATAGAGAACGGCCTGATGCTGATGGGCGTGCAGCAGGAGAATCCCGGGCAAGTCGCGATCCGGGAGGCGGTCCTGGCAGCCGGGGGCTCGTTCCAGCGGGTTCGCTTGCCGGCGGTACGGAGCCATGCGCGGCGCCTGTCATGCGAGGACCCGCGCAGCGAGATCCGGCACGCAGTACTCTGGGCCAGGGCGCGCATGCAGGCCGATCCCGAGGCCCGTGTCGCGATTGTCGTTCCCGAACTGTCCAGCTTGCAGGATGCCATCCTGCATGACCTGGAATGTATCCTGACCCCGCGGCGGCTACAGCCCGGGAGCGCCGGCGGCGCCAGGCCCTGGAACATCTCCCTCGGACGACCCTTGAGTGATCATGCCCTGCCGCGTTCCGCCCTGTCGCTGCTCGAGGGCCTGAGCGGACGTCTCGCCCTGGAGCGCGCGGGCCGGTTGTTGCATTGTCCCTTCCTGGAAGGCTGGACGCAGGAATCCAGCGCGCGCGCGCTGCTGGACCGGCGTCTGCGTGAAGACAGACGGACCGAGACATCATTGTCACGGATACAATACCTGGCCGCACAACAGCAGCAACCCTGGTCCTGCCCGGTGCTGGCTGAGGTCCTGGGGCGCCTGCGTGGCCAGCTGCGCCAGGTGCCGCGACGCGCGCCGCTGGAACGATGGAGTGGCCTGTTCGACACCCTGCTCGACAGTCTGGGATGGCCGCGCGGGCGCGTTCTGGACAGCGAGGAGTTCCAGCTTCTGGAGGCCTGGCGCGAGCTGCTGAAACAACTCGCGACACTGACCGTGGTGGTGGCCCCCGTGGACCTGCGCCGGGCCCTGGCGCTGTTGCAGTCCCTGGCCGCCGAGCGTCTGTTTCAGGCACGCAGCGGTCCCGCGAAATTACAGATCCTGGGACTGTATGAGGCCATGGGCCTGCGTTTCGATCATCTGTGGGTGCTGGGATTGCACGACGCCGCCTGGCCCGCGCGGGCCAATCCGCATCCCTTCCTGCCGCTGCGCCTGCAGCGCCAGGCCCGCATGCCGCACGCCAGTGCCGAACTCGAACTGGAGTTCGCCCGCGAACTGACCCGGGCCTTGCGTGGCAGTGCCCGCGAGGTGGTCATGAGTTACCCGCGCCTGGGTGAGCATGGCGAGGCGCTGGGCCCCAGTCCCCTGATCCGCGAACTGGAGGAGGTCGGCGCGGAACGCCTCGGGCTGTATGCGGGCGAGGACTGGATGCGAACGCAATTCCGGTGTGGGCGCAAGCTGGCCATGGTTGTGGACCCGCCCCTCCCGTATCAGGGAGTGAGGGTGGGGGGCGGCAGTGGCCTGTTCCGGGACCAGGCCCTGTGCCCCTTCAAGGCCTTCGCCAGCCATCGCCTCGGCGCTCTGCCGCTGGCGCAGGCCGAACCGGGGCTGGATGCCCTCGGTCGCGGTAATCTGATCCACCGTAGCCTGGAGATCGTCTGGGAGATCCTCGGCGATCAGGAGAGCCTGCACACGCAGATCCGTGACGGGGTCCTGGCGCGAACCCTGACCGAGGCCAGCGGCCGGGCCCTGGATGAGATGGGGGCGGGTGCGGACGGGATCCTGACTGGGCGTCTGCGAGACCTGGAGCAGGAACGCATCCGCCATCTGCTGCGGGACTGGCTGGCCATCGAGGCGCAACGAGAGCCCTTTCGGGTCATCGCCCGCGAGATCCCCTATGTCCTCGAAATCGGCGGGCTCGAGGTCGGCGTGAAGATCGATCGCATCGACCAGCTCGACGATGGCAGCAAGGTGCTGATCGATTACAAGACCGGGCGGGTGAGCGCGGCGGGGTGGTTCGATGCCCGCCCGGAGGAACCCCAGTTGCCGCTCTACAGCATGCTGGTCGAGGGTGACAAGAGCGCGGTCCTGATCGCCCAGATACGGACCGGGGATTGCGCCTTCAAGGGGGTGGTCGCGAGGCCGGATCTGATCCCCGGTCTGCCGCAGAAGAGCGCGCCGATGCGCGAGGTTACCGAACACTGGCCGGAGGTCTTCACGCAGTGGGCCGAACGGATGACGGCCCTGGCCAGGGAGTTCCGGGCCGGGCGCGCCGAGGTGGACCCCAAGGACCCGGCCACGACCTGCAGCCACTGTGACCTGGGTGGGCTGTGCCGTATCCATGAGCGCAACGCCCTGATGGGACTCTCGTCGGTGGTCGAGGAAGATGATGATTGACACGAATACCGGGGAGGGCCTGCCCGCCGACCATGAACAACGCCAGCGGGCGCTGCGGCCCGATGCCTCGTTCATCGTCCAGGCCCCGGCCGGCGCCGGCAAGACCGGCCTGTTGACGCTGCGATACCTGAATCTTCTCGCCCAGGTCGAGACCCCGGAGGCGATCGTGGCGATCACGTTCACGCGCAAGGCCGCCGGGGAGATGCGTCAGCGTATCCTCGATGCCCTGGCCGCCGCGCGCGGGGACACGGCGCCCTCGTCCACCCATGAGCGGCAGGCCTGGACCCTGGCGCGACGGGCGCGGGAACGGGATCGGCGTCTGGGCTGGCGGCTGGACGAAAATCCCGCGCGCCTGCGCATCCTGACCTTCGATGCGCTGGCCGCCGGCCTCAGTGGCCAGATGCCCCTGCTGTCACAGTTCGGCGCCCGGCCGGCCACGATCGAGGACCCCTGGCCCTTATACCTGGAGGCGGCGCTGAATACCCTCGAACGGGTGGATGAGGAGGGACAGCCGGCCGGGGCCATCGCCCTCCTGCTGGGTCACCTGGACAATCGACTGTCCCTGTTACAGGGACTGATCGCGGGCATGCTCGCGCGCCGTGACCAATGGCTGCGACACCTGCTGCCGGCGGACGCGCGCCTGCGCGAGGAGGCCGAGGCCGTACTCGCGGGCATCGTCCGCAGGCACCTGGCCCAACTGGCCTCGGCGATGCCCGCGGAGTGCCGGGATGAGCTGCTGGAACTGGCGCGCCTGGCCGCCGGCAGGCTTGCCGCCGACGCCCCCCTGGCGCAACTGGGGGACCTGCGGACATTGCCGGGCGCCACCCCGGGGGAACTGTCGCGCTGGCGTGTCCTGGGCGCCTGGCTGTTGACCGGCAAGGGTGAGTGGCGGCGGCGATGGACCAGGAACGAGGGCTTCCCGGCTACGGATCGCGACGCCAAGGAGCGCATGCAGGCGCTCCTGGAGCGTCTCTCCCGGGCGCCGCGGCTGCAACGACTGCTGGCGGGACTCGGGCAACTGCCGGCGGCCGCATACAGCGAGGCGGAATGGCGGCTGCTGGACGCCCTGAGCATCCTCCTGCGCCATGCGGTGGCCGAGCTCAAGCTGGTGTTCCAGGCCCGGGGCGAGGTGGATTTCGCCGAGGTCTCGCTGGCGGCCCTGCAGGCCCTGGGGTCGGGGGAGCGGCCCTCGGATCTGCTGCTGAAACTGGACTATCAGATCCGGCACTTGCTGGTGGACGAGTTCCAGGATACCTCGATCAACCAGTTTCTGCTGCTCGAACGACTGCTCTCCGGCTGGACCCCGGACGACGGCCGCAGCCTGTTCCTGGTAGGCGATCCCATGCAGTCGATCTACCGTTTCCGCGAGGCCGAGGTGGGCCTGTTCCTGCGCGTCAAGGCGCAGGGGATCGCCGATCTGCACCCGGAATTCCTGCAATTGCGGGTCAATTTCCGTTCCCGCCAGGGTCTCATAGACTGGGTCAATGAGGGTTTCCCGAGGATCCTGCCCAGCACCGATGACCGTAGCCTGGGAGCGGTCCGCTACGCCCCCTCCCAGGCCTGGCATGATCCCCTGCCGGACGAGGCGGTGCGGTTTATCCCTTTCATCGGCCGGGATGACCCGGGCGAGGCCCGCCAGGTACTGCGTATCGTCCAGGAACTCCAGGCGGCGGACCGGCAGGCCCGGGAGCGTATCGCCATCCTCGTGCGCGGCCGTGGCCATCTGCCCGGGATCGTGCGCGAATTGCGGGGCGCGGGTCTGGCCTTCAATGCCCCGCGGATCGATGGTCTGGCCACGCGCCCGGTGGTCAATGACCTGCGGGTCCTGACCCGGGCGCTGTTGCATCCCGGGGATCGCATCAGCTGGCTGGCGCTGTTGCGGGCCCCCTTCTGTGGTCTGTCGTTGCGGGACCTGCATGCCTTGTGTGCGGATCGGCCGCGGCTCGCGATCATCGATTGCCTGCGCCAATCCGGGCTGGCCGCGAGCTTGAGCGAGGACGGCCGGCAGCGTCTGGACCGGGTATTGCCGGTACTGGAGGCGGCCTTGGCGGGACGGGGAAGACGCGAGCTGCGGACCTGGGTGGAAGGCTGCTGGCTGGCGCTGGGGGGGGCGGCGGCAGTCGATGACAGTGCCGCGATCGAGGATGCGGAGACCTATCTGCGGCTGCTGGAGGGTCTGGAGCGGGGTGGTGACGTGGATGCGCTGCAGGTGCTGGAGTCGCACCTTGCATGCTTGTATGCGGAGGCCGAAAGCGAGGCCGGGGAAGGCCTGCAACTGATGACCATGCACGGGGCCAAGGGCCTGGAATTCGACCACGTGATCCTGCCGGGACTGGGACGGCCCGGCCGGCATCAGGACCCCAGCCTGCTCTATTGGCTGGAACAGACCGGCGAGGACAGCGAGGCCGAATTGCTGCTGGGACCGATCAAGGCGGCCGGGGAGGATCGCTATGGCGATATCGCCGCCTATATCCGCCGGCTGGAGCTGGAGAAGCAAGGCCTGGAGAACGCCCGCCTGCTGTACGTGGCCGCGACCCGGGCCAGGCAGCGCCTGTACCTGCTCGGACATGTGCCGGTGGATCCTTCCGGCGGACCCGGGAAACCACCGGTCAACAGCCTGTTGCACTGTTTGTGGCCACTGGTGGCGACACGCTTCGAGGCGGCGGCGGGGAATGCGGACCCCGCCCCGAGAACGCCTGCCCAGGGCGGCCCGGCATCGCCGGCCATGCCCCCTCCGGTTCGTCATGTGCTCGCCCCGGACTGGGTCTGTCCCGCCCCGTCCCGGGATATTCCCGGCCCGCTGGCGCCCCCCGGGCCGGGATCCAGAACCCTGCCCGAATTCGACTGGGCCGGGGATCGGGTCCGCAGCATCGGCGTGGTGGTGCACCGCATGCTCGAATCCCTGCCCGGCAGGCTGGATATCGACGTGCGGACCCTGTTGCCGGCGGCCCGCCAGTTACTGGCGGGCGAGGGCCTTGCGGGGGCGGACCTGGAACAGGCCGCTGAACGGGTGATCACGGCCCTGCGGCAGACCCTGGCGGATGGACGGGGCCGCTGGATCCTATCCGATCGACATCATCAGGCCCGTAGTGAACTGCCACTCAGCCTGTGCCTGGACGGGGTGTTGCGGCATGTGGTCATCGACCGCAGCTTCATCGATGCCGATGGCATACGCTGGATCATCGACTACAAGACCGGCCTGCATGCCGGCGCGGATCTGGAGGCGTTCCTGGACCGGGAACGGCAACGTTACCGGGGGCAGCTCGAGGCTTACGCCGAGGCCATGGCCCGCATGCAGGCGAACCCGATCCGCCTGGGGCTCTATTTTCCCATGCTGCAGGGCTGGCGCGAGTGGGCCTGGAAGGGGGCCGAATAGGGACCTGAATGGGGTCCTTGCGCCCCCATCCCGGGGCGGCTAATTCTAAAGTATTAGCTGTTGCGGCCGCTATCCGGATAGACACGAGACCTTGCAGGAACCCCTGCTGCCTGGCCGGGGGCCACAGACAATCACCGGGGAGAACGAATCATGAAAGACCTTCCGCAGCCGCGCCTCAGCACGCGCTTCGGCCTGATCGGCGTCCTGACCGCGGGGGTTCTGGCGGTCGTGGTCGTGACCACGCAGTATCGCCTCGACGGACTGATGACCCATGGTGGCGACCCCGTCGCCCTCGAGGGGATGGTGGCTGGCATCCGCGGATCCCTCTACATCGAGGCCGTGCTCGGTCTGGCGCTGATCGCCTTTCTGCTCTGGCGGACCTATCGGATGGTCATCGACCCGCTCGACCGTCTGGCGGCGGCGATGCGGCAAGCCGAGCGTGACAACGACCTGACCGTCAGTATCGACATGCCCGGTAATGGGCGCTTTGCCCGTGTCGCCGCGTCCTTCAACGCCATGCTGAGGCGTTTCCATGACAACGTCGAGACCAATGCCCGCGCCCAGGGCCGGGTGGTGGCGCTGGCCTCGTCCACCAATACCCGTATCGCCCAGGCCCATGATTTCGTCACCCGCCAGCGCGACGAGGTGGATCAGATCGCCACCGCGGTGAACGAGATGTCGGCCACCTCACAGGAAGTGGCCGGCAATACCGTGCACACCGCCGAGGCCACCGAGGCCGCTGAAAGAGAGACGGCCAGCTCGCTGGAGCTGGTAGCGCGAACCTCGGACGCCATCGGCCATCTGGCCGAGGACCTGAACGAGGCCGACGCGGTGGTCAATACCCTGGTCGAGGATACCGGCAATATCGGCGTGGTCATACAGGTCATCAAGGACATCGCCGAGCAGACCAACCTGCTGGCCCTGAACGCCGCCATAGAGGCGGCCCGCGCCGGTGAGCAGGGCCGTGGGTTCGCGGTCGTGGCCGACGAGGTCCGCACCCTGGCGCAGCGCACCCAGGATTCCACCAAGGAGATCGAGGAGATCATCGGGCGCCTGATAGCACAGGCCGGGAAGTCCCGCGTGGTCATGTCCAGTGGCGTGGCCAAGGCCCGCGACACGGTGGCGCTCGCGAACGACTCGCGGCAGTCGCTGGAGGCCATCAATCAGGCCATCTCCACGGTCTCCGACATGGCCAGTCAGATAGCCGCGGCCGCAGAGGAGCAGACCGCGGTCAGCGAGGAGATCAACCGCAACGTGCACAACATCTCCGAGCTGGCCATCGATACCGCGGATAACGTCAAATCGGCCCGGGACGAGAGTGAGCATCTGGCCGCCATGATGACCGAGTTGCAGCAGGCTTCGGCCGTGTTTTCGCTGAACAGCGAGGGCCTGGACCTGTCGCGGGCCAAGTCCGCGCACCTGGACTGGAAGAACAGGCTGCGTTCCTTCCTCGATGGCAGGGCCTCCTTGTCCCTGGCCCAGGCCGTCTCCGAGCATGATTGCATCCTGGGAAAATGGTATTACGGCGAGGGTCTGGACAAGTTCGGGCAGATCCCTGAAATGCGGACGATAGAGACCCCGCATACGGAATTGCACCACCTGATCAAGGCCATCATCAGCGCCAAGCAGGACGGGGACCTGGATGAAGCCGAACGGCTCTACGCCCAGGTGGAGCCCTTGTCGAAACGGATCGTGGCCCTGCTGGACAGGATAGAGCAGCAGGTCTGATCCCGGTACGGGTTCCCGCGTCGGCGGAACCCCGGTGGCGCTGGCGGGCAAGGGCAGAGGGCATCCTGCCAGGCCTACGATATTTGCAGGCTCGCCGAAAAATATTGCAGACAAATATTGCAGTAAAGGCGGCCGATTCCCTCTTCCTGCGTGGATGGCGCGTTCACCAGGCGCTCCCGTCCTGAACCCGCGCAGGTATTACAGCGCCTGCCCGCCATGACGAGGAGGCTGCGTAGTCCCTCGACGAGGTTCTGGTGATGAGGATCCGGCTGCGAAGGCGGATCTTTGGCACGGATACTGCTCCGGGGTTTCAGGATCGTGCCTTGGGAGCCATTCATGCCGAAACGCATGTTGAATGTTTACAGCTTTGTCTTTCCCGTCCTGTGGGCCTCGGTATTGCTGGGACTGCTGATCTTCAATCTTCTGCAGTGGCGACTCTATAGCCAGGACTGGGGGTCGATTGGGGTCCGCTTCGTCATCCCCGGGATCCTGCTGCTCCTGCTGGTGAGGGTGCTGAGGAGTCGTTTGCCGGTCCGTCTGATGGTCGGCAATAGCCTGATGGCGATCACGGTGTCCCTGTATGCCGCCGACATCTACCTGGCGATGCGGGTGAATGCCGATTGGGAGCAGGCGGCCAGGCAGGCGGGTCTGAAGGTCGATCGGCGCGACAAACTGACCGTGATCCGGGACCTGCGGGCCGCCGGGATTGCCGCCGATCCCATCATGCGGGGTCGCGAGATGCTGCTGCCCAGTCATTCGGGGACCTTGCAACCGGTCCTGCGACTGGGGCAGGAGCCGTTCCTGCCGCTGGCCAGCGTCCCGGAAAAGGTGGTCGTCAGTTGTAACGAAACCGGCCAGTGGCAGATCTACCGGACCGATCGCCATGGATTCAACAATCCGGACTGGGTATGGCGGGCAACGGGCGTCAATGTGGCGATGGTGGGGGATTCCTTCGTCCATGGAAGCTGCGTGCCGCCGGATGAGAACATGGCTGCCGAACTACGCCGTAGCGAGGGCCCCGTGGTCAATGTCGGTGTGGGTGGTTTTGGACCCCTGTCGGAGCTGGCCGCACTGACGGAATATGTCGCGCCCTTGAAGCCCCCGGTGGTGCTGTGGGGGTTTTTCGAGGGCAATGATCTGAACAACGACCTGCCCTCGGAACGCAAGGCGCCCATCCTGATGCGTTATTTCCGTGATCCCGATTTCAGCCAGGGGCTGATACACAAGGCGCCACAGGTATCCCGCCTGTTGCAGGATTACCTGGACCGGCGTCTCGGCGAGGCCATGGACAGGGTCGACAACCCCCTAGAGACCCTGGTCTATTATCTGTCGCTCAATCACCTGCGCGACGCCATCGGCCTGGGGCCGGTAGCGATCGGATACATGGGAGGCAGCCTGCCGGACCAACTCGATTTCTTCGCCCGGGTCCTGAAGCGGGCCAGGCAGCGGGTGCATTCCTGGGGCGGCAAGCTCTACGTGGTCTACCTGCCGGAATCGAATCGCTATCTGTCCCGCGTCGGCGACAGCCTGGTCAGGGAGCGGATCTACCAGGGGGTGCAGGCGATTGCCAGGCGGCAGCATATCCCGCTGATCGATGTCGCCAGCGGCTTCGCCGCACAGCCGGAGCCGGGGAAACTGTATGCCTATCCGGGGGCGCACTTCAGCGCCAGAGGCTATCACCTGGCCGCGGAATTGATCCGCGAACGCCTGCGGGAAGATGGCGTGGCCAGCGCCTATCGGAGTCCGCCGCAGCGCTATAGCAGCAGATAGACCTGCTACACTGTCCGGGTTCAAGCTGCTGGAACCCACCATGGCCACGACCCTCTACTGGCACGACTACGAGACCTTCGGGGTCGATCCCCGCCGGGACCGGCCGGCCCAGTTCGCCGGTCTGCGCACCGACGAGGACCTCAACGAGCTCGGCGAGCCCCTGCTGATCTATTGCCGCCCGGCGGCCGATACCCTGCCGCATCCCGAGGCCTGCCTGCTGACCGGGATCACCCCGCAACGGGCGGCGGAAAAGGGCCTGCCCGAGCCGGAATTCTGCGCCCGCATCCATGCCGAGCTGTCCCGTCCCGGCACCTGCGGGGTGGGCTACAACACCCTGCGCTTCGACGACGAGGTGACCCGCTACCTGCTGTACCGGAATTTCTACGATCCCTACGCCCGCGAGTGGCAGCAGGGCAACTCCCGCTGGGACCTGATCGACCTGGTGCGCATGAGCTACGCCCTGCGTCCCGAGGGCCTGGAATGGCCGACCCATGCCGATGGTCGGCCCAGCTTCCGCCTGGAGGACCTGACCGCCGCCAATGGCATCGCCCATGAAGGCGCCCATGACGCCCTCGCCGATGTACGCGCCACCATCGCCCTGGCGCGGCTGCTGAAGGCGCGCCAGCCACGCCTGTATGACTGGCTCTACCAGCTGCGCGACAAGCGCCGGGCCATGGACCTGCTGGACCTGCGCGGGCATACCCCGGTGCTGCATACCTCCCGCATGTATCCGGCGGAGCAGGGCTGCACCACGCTGGTCATGCCGCTGCTGGCGGATACCCGCAACAAGAACGCCTTCCTGGTCTATGACCTCAGGCAGGACCCGGCGCCGTTCCTGGCGCTGGATGCCGAGGCCCTGGCCGAACGCCTGTTCACCCGCGCCGAGGACCTGGCGGAAGATTCACCGCGCCTGCCGGTCAAGACCGTGCAGATCAACAAGTGCCCGGCGCTGGCGCCGCTGTCCACCCTGGATGAGGCGGCGGCGGCGCGGATCGGTCTCGACCCGGCGGCCTGCGAGGCCCATCGGCAGGTCCTGTTGCGACACCAGGATTTCATGCAGCGCGTACTCGAGGCCCACGGCGGGCACGCCTTTGCCCCGGCCACGGACCCGGAGCTGGCCCTCTACGACGGCTTCATCAGGGATGACGATCGGGCCCTGATGGCGCGGGTGCACGAGCTGCCGCCGCAACAGCTCGACGATTCGCACCTGCCCTTCCGCGATCCGCGCCTGCCGGAGCTGCTGTTCCGCTACCGGGCGCGCAACTGGCCGGAGAGTCTCGATGCGGAACAGGCCGGGCGCTGGCGGGCGTGGTGCCGGCAGCGCCTTGACGATCCCGCGGCCGGAGCCAGCATCACGCTGGCGGAATATCAGGCCCGCCTGCGGGAGCTGTATGAGACGCGCGGGGCCGACCCGGATGTCGCCGTCATCCTCGAGGCCCTGAAGGACTGGGGCAGGACGGCCCAGGCCCAGGGCGGATGAAGGCGGACCCCTGGGCGTGAAATCAGGGAGCGGCGCACTGCTTGCTCCCTGGTGCTGATCCGCCTGCCTGGTCCATTGGCCGCAGGGAACTATCCTTTCGTTCTCTGGAGCCTTCTTCGCAACAGACCCAGCAGGCCGAGGGCGAATAACCAGGCCGTGGCGGGTTCCGGCACCGCCCTTGAGAGTCCGGCATCAAAGCTGGCCTGACTATCGACTCCCAGGGTCACGGTCGCCAGCAAGGTCAAGGAATAGGGAACGCCAGAGGCGATTGCCGCCATGCCATCGATGCTGGCCAGCGAAAATCCCCCGGTGGCGGTATCGCTGATATCACCCAGCTGTGTCTCCATGCCAAATGCCGTATCCGTGGTGTCGATCCAGGCCTTGTAACCCACAGTCCCGGGACTGGCAAGTGAACCACCGAAGAATCCGATGTAGCGATACAGCCCCGCGGGGCTGGTCAGGCCCGTCCTGGTGATCCGGACTTCCAGTGTGCCACCCGCCCCACCAGTGGTGGCCAGGGTGGACAGATCCAGCCTGTCTGAAGCGGACGTAAACAGGCCCGTGGACACATTGGAGACGAAGTTGCCCACGCTGCCCGAAAACTGGATCTGGTCCGCGGTGGCGTTGCTATCACCGCTGCCATTGTCGGTAATGGTCACGGCAGACCCTGAGGAGGTCGTATCCTCCAGGGACATCAGGAATGCCGCCTGCGTTAGCTGTGAGACCCCTGACAACAATGCGAGACAGGCCAGCAAGCCTGTTATTCCCATGGTTTTCTTCATGATCCTTCCCTCGATTTTGAACCGTAACGGGATTTTCAGAGATTGCCCCCTTGCGCCAGAGCGCCGGCGGCGGATGCGCCCCTGAAACTATCGCCTGTTCATATTCAGCATATCGTGTGCCAATCAGATTTTTTATCTTGGCAACAGAGGGTTATGAAATCGCACCCAGCCTGATGGCTGGGCCGTGTAAACAATATGGACAAAAATAACGGATATCCCGCGCCCGATGCCGCCCGGCCTTGTTGCGAGCTGTCGTACAGTTCATTGAAAATCAAACGGATATAGTGAGTTACAAACAATCACAAACAGGCAGGGAATGTAAAATATATTGACACTCCCGCGATAACGGGACGGGAATGGCGTCGAGTCCGGCACAAAAACCGAAGCTGAGTTCGGCGGCACCCGGGGTGACGGGGATCCGGACCCGACCGGCAGGCCGCGCGTGACGGGTCAGCCGCTGCCGGCATTCATCGTCGATCGCCAGCGCAGCCGTTCGATACGATCGGCGATCCGCAGGCCCCGCCTCAGGGCGGTTTCGATCAGGCCGTGCAGGGGCATGGTGGAGAGATCCAGACCGTCGAGGAAGTTCTTGACCTCCAGCCCCAGCTCGGTGTCGCCCTGGACCTTGAGCTGGCGCTGGAAGAACAGGGTGTCGGCATCCTCCTGCCGCGAGGCCAGCAGCATGAAGGCATAGACGCTGCCCTCGATCTCCAGGTCCGTGGGCCGGGTCCCGGCCTGCACCAGCAATCTTCCCTGCGTCATCGTCAGGCTGAAAACCACCGGGGCGTCGGACAGGCGGATACCCACATGCCGCTGCTGGAGGAAATCCAGTTGGCCCTGCCGGATGGGGGTGGCGAACAGGGTGCTGAGCAGCCGCGCCAGCACCCGGTGACAGGCAAAGGGTGGCACCAGGCCCAGGGGGCGGCTCAGTAGTCGTGGCAGGCGGGGCAGGGTCTGTGCGGTATTCATCGGCGGTACCTCAGGGTAATGGTATCTCGGTGGTGACGGGCGCGCCTGGTCTGTTGCTCATAGTCCCAGTTCCGGCCACAGGGCATCCACCCGCTGGCGGATCGTCTCGCTCATGCTGATCGGTCGGCCCCAGGCCCGCCGGGTCTCACCCGGCCACTTGTTGGTGGCATCCAGGCCGATCTTGGAACCCAGGCTGGATTCCGGGCTGGCGAAATCCAGGTAGTCCACCGGCGTATTCTCGGCCAGCAGGGTGTCGCGGGCCGGATCCATGCGCGTGCTCATGGCCCAGACGACCTCCTTCCAGGAACGGATATCGATGTCGTCATCGGTGACGATGATGAACTTGGTATAGGTGAACTGGCGCAGACAGGACCAGATCCCGAACATGATCCGCCGGGCGTGTCCGGGATACTGTTTGTGGATGCTGACGACGGCTACCCGGTAGGAACAGGCCTCGGGTGGCAGGTAGAAGTCGGTGATCTCCGGGAACTGTACCTGCAGCAGGGGGATGAATATCTCGTTCATGGCCGCCGCCAGCACCGAGGGTTCATCGTCCGGAGGTCGTCCCATATAGGTGCTGTGATAGATCGGCGCATGCCGGTGGGTGATGCGCTCGATGGTAAAGACCGGAAAGCGTTGTACCGCATTGTAGTAGCCGGTGTGGTCGCCAAAAGGGCCCTCGTCATGTTCGTCGTCCGCCTCGATGTGGCCCTCGAGTATGTATTCGGCGCTGGCGGGCACCCGCAGATCGTGACCCAGACAGGCGACCAGTTCGGTCTTGGCGCCGCGCAGCAGACCGGCGAAATGGTATTCGGAGAGGGTGTCCGGGATCGGCGCGACGGCCGCCAGGGTGGTGGCGGGATCGGCGCCGATGACCACCGCCAGCGGGAAGCGCCGGCCGGGGTGGGCGGCCTGGAACTCGCGGAAGTCGATGGCACCACCGCGGTGATGCAGCCAGCGCATGATGACGCGATTGCGTCCGATCACCTGCTGGCGGTAGATGGCGACATTCTGTCGCGACTTGTGTGGTCCCCGGGTCACCACCAGACCCCAGGTGATGAGGCGGCCGGCATCCTCGGGCCAGCAGGTCTGGATCGGCAGCGTGGACAGGTCCACGTCCGGGCCCTCCAGCACGACCTCCTGGCATGGTGCGTGGGTGACCTCGCGCGGGTTGAGGCTGGTCAGACGACGGAACTGGGGCAGCTTGTCCAGGGCCTCTCCCAGGGATCCGGGCAGTGAGGGTTGCTTGAGGAAGGCCAGTTCCTGACCGATCTCTCGCAATTCGCGGGTGTTGGCAAGGCCCAGGGCCTTCAGCACCCGTGTCGTGGTCCCGAACAGATTGCCCAGCAGCGGGGTCCGATATCCCCTGGGATTTTCGAACAGCAGGGCGGGACCGCCCTGGCGCAGGCAGCGGTGGCAGATCTCGGTGACCTCCAGGCAGGGATCGATTGCGGCCGGGATGCGGTGCAGATCGCCATCCCCCTCCAGGGCGTCCAGGAAGTCGCGCAGGCTCTGGTATCTCATCGCGGGGTCAGCATGGGGGGCGATCAGGTCCGGGTCCGTCAGGACCGGGGCCCGCTGCGCAGACGTCGGTGGCGAGCATGCCGGCGTCGCCGGTCCAGTAACCGTCGCAGGGACCGCTGGGCATCAGCCTGGCGATGCGCGAGCAGGCCTCGGCAAGGTCGTATTCCCCGCTGAGACAGCCATGGAACAAGTCGATGACCCGCTCGGTATCACGGGCCTGGGGGCTGATACGCAACACATCGACGCCCATGGAACGCAGCTCCGGCAGGTGTGGCAGCAGGCACATGCTCAGGGCGGACTGGGTCTGAACCCCGTTCAGCACCAGGAAGGCCTGCCGGTCCTGGGTCGAGAGCAGCAGTCCGTCGGCATAGTCGGCGCAGCGGAAACGGCAATCGTCCTTGGGCAGGTCATGATGGCGGGCGGTATAGCAGCGGGCGGAGTAGGCCAGTGGCAGTCGGCCATAGGCGAAGACCTCGGTCTCGACGCCGTCGGGGATCCGGGCCAGGAAATCACGCAGGGCATCGGCCGACAGTTCCACCGGCATGACCCAGCGCCTGAGTCCCAGGCCGGCGAGTTTCTCCAGGCTGCCCAGATTGTAGATATTGAGGCTGGGTCCGGCTATGAAGGGTCGTTCGCCTCCCAGCATCTGTACCGCGCCGATGTCATTGGCCTCGACCATGAAGTGTGTGTTGCGGCACAGGCGCCGCATGCCGCCAAGCTCCGAGCCTGCTTCCAGCAGGGCGAGGCTGGAGAGGATGACTTCCTTGCCTGCCTGGCGCAGGCGGGAGGCCAGTTCCAGCCACTCCGCCGCACTCAGGCTGCGTCGTTTGGAGCACACGGTCTCACCCAGATAGACGATGTCTATGGGGGAACTGGCGATGCCTTCGTAGAACTCCAGCAGCACCGTTTTCGGCCAGTAGTAGAGTACCGGTCCCAGGGACAGTCTGGTCATGCCCGCTCCCTGCTATCCGGTGATGGCATGGCGATAGCCGCTGCCGGTGCGAGGCCTGTCGGCTTGCGCGAGACCCGGTCGCCAGGGGCCGGCCTCGCCCTGGGCACACCAGCTGTGAATGGGGTTTTCATGTGCTCCATGGTCCCGGTCTCAACGCCATGGACGGTGATAGGCGCCGAGGGTGGTCTGCGCCCCCTCCGAGACCTGTTCCAGCCCACTGAGCCAGGCTTCATCGGGGTGGAATCCTTCCGGGTCCTGGCGGCAGGCATCCAGGGCGGCGCGCAGGATGCGGGTGACCCTGCCCACATAGGCGGGGCTGCGCTGGCGACCCTCCAGCTTGATGGCGCTGACGCCCATGCGCTGGAGTTGCGGCAGGATGGGCAGGGTGTTGAGGCTGGTGGGTTCCTCGAGGGCGTAACCCACCACGCCACCGACCTCGAAGCGCCCCTTGCAAAGGGTCGGATAGCCGGCGTTTTCATTGTCCCGGTAACGATCGATGAGGACCCCGTTGAGTCGGGACTCGAGGGCCTCCGGGGTCTCCTCCCAGCGCACATAGGCCGCCGGGGAACAGGCCCCGAAGGTGTTGGGAGACTTGCCGGTGACATAGGACGAGAGCAGGCAGCGGCCCTCCACCATCACGCACAGGCTGCCGAAACCGAAGACCTCGATATCCACGGGGCTCTTGTCGATGACCTGGCCGACCTGGCTGAGGGAGAGTACCCGCGGCAGCACCGCGCGACGGATCCCGAACTGTTCGTGGTAGAAGCGGATGGCCTCGTGATTGGTGGCCGAGCCCTGCACCGACAGGTGCAGGCGCAGTTCCGGCCAGCGCGAGGCGGCATAGGCCATGACCCCGATATCGGCGCAGATCAGGGCATCCACGCCGAGGCTGGCGGCATGATCCACGGCCGCCTGCCAGCGGTCCCAGTTACTGGGTTGCGGGTAGGTGTTGATGGCAACGAATACACGCACGTCACGGTCGCGGGCGTACCGGATCCCCTCTCTGGCGGTGTCCTCGGTAAAGTTGAGACCGGCGAAATGACGCGCGTTGGTGTCATCGCGGAAGCCGATATAGACCGCATCGGCGCCATTGTCCACCGCCGCCTTCAGGGATGGCAGGTTGCCTGCCGGGCAGACCAGTTCCATCCTCTTCGGGGTCTCAGATTGCATGAGTAGCTGTCATCGCGCGTGGGATCATAGGCCTGGCCGGCCCGGAGCGCCTTGATCCAGGTCAATTCATCACCACAAAGATCTTCCGGCTCGCGGTCGCCGTGGCCCGATCCTGGCCCGGCTGCCGGAGGTGGGTACCCCGTGTCCGTGGGGCGGTCCCCGACTGCGTGCCTGGCTTGACGCAAACCCGTGCTTGTCGGAGACTGTGACTGCCTTTGTGCAGAGCACAAGCCCGATGCCACGGTCCCTGCCCCGACACACACGATGAGGTTTCGCCATGCCTTTGACCGAAAACGAATATATCCATCACCACGGGCTGGAAATCGCCCAGCCGATATTCGATCTGATCGCACAGGAGATCGCCCCCGGCACCGGGGTCGATGCCGATACCTTCTGGCTGGAGCTGGAGCAGATCGTGCGCGACCTCGGGCCACGCAATGCCCGCCTGCTGGAGATCCGCGACGAGATGCAGGCCCGTATCGACGACTGGCATCGCCAGCACCGCGACCAGCCCCATGACGCTGTCGCCTACCAGGGGTTCCTGCGCGAGATCCATTATCTGGTCCCCGAGGTGGATGATTTTTGTATCAGCACCAGCCATGTGGATGCCGAGATCGCCAGTATCGCCGGACCCCAGCTGGTGGTGCCGCTGGACAATGCCCGTTATGTGCTGAACGCGGCCAATGCCCGCTGGGGCAGCCTCTATGACGCCCTCTACGCCACCGATGCCATCGCCGAGGCCGACGGTTGCCGGAAGATCAGGAAGTACAATCCCATCCGCGGGGAAAAGGTCATCACCTTCGCCCGCCACTTCCTGGATCGCAATTTTCCGCTGGAGAAGGGCACCCACCGCCATGTCACGCACTACTGTGTCGAGGATGGCGAGCTGATCATGCACATGGGCGATGGCAGTTCGACCCCGCTGCTGCGCCCGCGCGGCTTCGCCGGTTACTGCGGCGAACCGGCCTCGCCGGACACCATCCTGCTGCACAAGCACGGCCTGCACGTGGAGCTCCGCTTTGGCGAGGGCTTCTTCATCGGCCGGCGCGACCACGCGCGCATCTACGACATCCAGATCGAGGCGGCCATCACCGCGATCATGGACTGCGAGGACTCGGTGGCCTCGGTCGACGTCGAGGACAAGCTGCGCGTCTACCGCAACTGGCTGGGCCTGATGAACGGCACACTGGTGGAGACCGTGGTCAGGGAGGACGAAACCATCGAACGCGCCCTGGCCCCGGACCGCGACTACCTGGACCCGCGGGGCAGGCCCTTCACCCTGCCCGGCCGCTCCCTGATGCTGGTGCGCAATGTCGGCATGCACCTGTATACCGATGCGGTGCGCCTGGATGGCCAGCCGATCCCGGAGACCCTGCTCGATGCGATGGTCACCGCCCTGTGCGCGAAACACGACCTGCTGGGTAATGGCGCCCTGCGCAACAGTCGCGAGGGCTCGGTGTATATCGTCAAGCCCAAGATGCACGGCCCGGACGAGGTCGCCCTGGCCAACGAACTGTTCGGCCGCGTCGAGGAGGCCCTGGGCCTGCGCCGCAATACCCTCAAGGTCGGTATCATGGACGAGGAGCGGCGCACCTCGGTCAACCTCAAGGCCTGTATCCATGCCGCCAGCGAGCGCGTGGTGTTCATCAACACCGGCTTCCTGGACCGCACCGGAGACGACATCCACACCAGCATGGAGGCCGGGCCGATGGTGCCCAAGCCGGAGCTGAAACACGCCCGCTGGCTGCAGGCCTACGAAGACTCCAACGTCGATGTCGGCCTGCGCTGCGGCCTGATGGGCCGGGCCCAGATCGGCAAGGGCATGTGGGCCATGCCGGACGAGATGGTGGCCATGCTGGAGAGCAAGATCCAGCATCTCAAGGCCGGCGCCAACACCGCCTGGGTGCCCTCGCCGACCGCCGCCACCCTGCATGCGCTGCACTACTTCCGCTTCAACGTCCACACCCGCCAGGAGGAACTGCTGGAGCGGCCGCAGACCCCGGTCGAGGACATCCTCGAGATCCCGCTGCTGCCAGCCGATCGCCAGCTCAGCGAGGCCGAGATCAACTGGGAGCTGGAGAACAACTGCCAGGGGATCCTCGGCTATGTGTCGCGCTGGGTGGGGCAGGGCATCGGCTGCTCCAAGGTGCCGGACATCAACGATGTCGCCCTGATGGAGGACTGCGCCACCCTGCGGATCTCCAGCCAGCACATCGCCAACTGGCTGCACCACGGCCTGCTGACCGAGTTCCAGGTACGCCAGGCGATGCAGAAGATGGCCATCTTCGTCGACCGCCAGAACGAGGGCGATCCGAACTACCAGCCGATGGCCGCGGATTTCGCCAGCAGCATCCCCTTCCAGGCCGCCCTGGACCTGGCCCTGAAGGGCCGCAGCCAGCCCAATGGCTATACCGAGTTCATCCTCTACGCCCGGCGCCAGGAACAGAAGCGGGTCCAGGCTGGCGGTGCCGCCGTGGACGAGGTCCAGGAGACGGCCTGAACACCCGGCATGTCTCTCCACGCCGCCCTGCGGGGCGGCGCGGTCCTCATCATCAGCGACGGCTGAAAACCCTGCGGTTCCATGAGCGGTCGTGGGTGTTGGGTGGCAAGAATGCATACAGCCCGGATCATCGTCTGTCTTCTGCTGCCGTCTTTCCTGGCCGCCTGCGGTGGGCGCGTCACCACCACCGATGGCTCGGTGGTATGGATTGGCAGCCCGGCCTTTCAGCGGTATGCCGAGCAGGTCTTCCGTCGCCAGAACCGGATCGGCCAGGAGTTGATGGAACGGCAGGAGGACACCGTGGCGGCGCACAAGGGCTGGGTCCGGCGCCTGGGCCTGGCGGAAGAACGCCTGTGGAGCGCCTGTCTGTTACTCAACGAGATGGCCATCGCCGGGCATGAGGGACAGGACATGGACCTGCTGCGCCAGCATGAGGCGGCGCTGTCGGTTTCGGCATGCGATGCCGCCAGCGGCGAGGCGGAACGCCTGCTGCGCCACCCGCCGCATACCAGCGGCGGGCCGCCCGAAGACTAGCCAGGAGGGCGGGGCAGGCTTGCCCGGTGTCCGTGCCGGGTACGATTGGAGGAAGGCAAGACCATTCCATGTCCAGCTATGAATACAGTGTCATCGCCCGCATCCTGCATGTCATGGCTGTGGTCCTGTGGATCGGCGGCGTGGGTTTCGTCACCACGGTATTGCTGCCATCGCTGCGGCGGCTTCCCGCCGACCGGCGTTTGCGGCTGTTCGAGACCCTGGAGGGGCGTTTTTCCCTGCAGGCCAAGGTCACGACCCTGATCACCGGCCTGTCGGGGTTCTACATGCTGTATGCACTGCAGGCCTGGGATCGCTACCAGCACGCGCGCTTCTGGTGGGTTCATCTGATGACCCTGGTGTGGTTGATCTTCACCCTGGTGCTGTTCGTGTTCGAACCGGCATTCCTGCGCCGGAGGTTCCACCGCCTGGCGCAGAGCGAGCCCGGGCGGGCCTTCGCCATCTTGCAGCGCATGCACCGGGTGCTGTTGGGCCTGAGCCTGGTGACCATCCTCGGCGCGGTTGCCGGGGCCCATGGCCTGTTGGGCTAGGCGGCGTCGCGCCGGCTGGCCAGTGATGCAGTTGGTGGAGCCGGGGGGGATCGAACCCCCGACCTTCGCATTGCGAACGCGACGCTCTCCCATCTGAGCTACGGCCCCGGACCAGGGGGAGATGATGGATTTTGGGCAAGGAACTGTCAAGTGTGCCGCCCGGGAGGGAGGCCCTGGGCCGGGGGCAACCCGCCAAATCCTGCTATGCTTCCCGGTAGCTCTCGGACAGTAAATCGCGGGGATCCGACATGACCGGCAAACAGACCTTTGCTGAACTCTGCCAGCGACTCTATGAGCGCGGCCTGGGTGAACTCCTGATGATGGAAAAACACGGTGACCAGGCCCTGCTCGGCAACCTGACCATGGAAAAGGGATGCTTGATGTTCAAGGACCGCGGCATCTTCAAGGACGTTCCCGCATCGATGGTTGCGCCCTGCTGGGACATCGGCATCATCGGCGCCATCGGCGATCTGCCCGGCAACGACTGGGAGAGCCTGAGCTTCCTCGGCCCGGATCACTGCCGCATCCCGGTGGATCTGAGCAGCACCCGCTACAATCTGCTGCGGGGCGTCTCCGGCCCCAGGGGGGAGCATCTGATCGACTACAAGGGCAGCGTCTATCGCGCCTTCAGGAGCATGCTGGACTCCCACCTGCTACCGGTGGTACTGCCCCTGCCGCTGCCAACCCGGCTCGGCGTACCGGGCATCGCGGTCAGTGACCTGCGTTTTGCCTCCATCCCCCTGGAGACGGCCATGCAGGTCAATGCCCTGGTGCGGGAATCCATAGACCGGCAACTCACCCTGACGGTCGAGGACCTGGACGTGGACGACAGCGAATTTGAACAACTCTTCGGGGCCTATACCCACCCTGAGCAGGCCTGATCCACACCCACTACCGTCACGTTGATGCTCTCCCCTGCCGTATGATGCCTGCCCCTGTTCAGCACCGCGCCTGCTGGACCGCAGGCTACTGCATGCTGATTCGACTGTGGCTGCCAGAGGTCATTACTGTGCGTTTGCAAAACCACGCAGCCAGGGCTCGATAGGGTAATATCAAAGTTGCCGCTATCGAACATCTGCATCATTTCCTCGGGGATCCGGATCGGCGCCCGCTGCAATTTCCAGCCATTGATGTCCAGAAATACCGCGGCAGCCGCGAAAGCGATGCGCTTGTTGCCATCCACGAAGGGATGGTCGATGGCCAGGCTCACCAGTAGTGCGGCCAGGACCTCGGTCGCGGCCTGAGAAGAGAATTTTCCCTGACTACCGTATTCATAGCCATCTCTATCATGAAGAAACTTGATGCTTCATGATGGTTCAAGACAGGGTGGGTCGCAATGTTTGCAGACAAACCGCTCAACCCCGGGATGAGCAATACTCGGCCCCTTGAATTCAACTTGTCAGGCCTTTGATCAAATTTAATTTGGCAAGTCCAGCGTGGCCGTAATTCATAATTCCAATCCCCCATGAACGCATCTCGATGTAGAGATGGCGCATCCATGTCTGCCTTCGTTGTGCTCACACCCAAAGGATATTTTCTCTTGTCAAGCATCGACTTCACGTGCAGGCCGGCATTCGTTCGTGTATTACCGATCAGGTCAACAATGGTTTCAAATGTTCGCAAGGGCTTGCCACGCCAGTTCTGGGTAATATGGAAGAATAACCGGTGCTCAATCTTGTTCCACTTGCTTTTTCCTTCTCGGCTCTTTATTTTAGGATATTCCACAAAGATAAAATAAAGGTTGATCTTATTTTAGGTTCGGGGCAGGCAGGGTGAAGCGAGAACTCCAAGGAAAATACGTGACCATATCGACAGTGGGTGAGAAGGCCCAGGCCTTCGTGCCCGCGCCACTGCCTCCGCGTCCGCCCATCGACTGGACACCAGAGCTGCGCGGCAAGTTCGACCAGGCGCTGCTGGCGCTCGGGCGGTTGGACAGCGTCTCGACCCTGTTGCCGGACACCTCGCTGTTCCTCTACATGTACGTCCGCAAGGAGGCGGTGCTCTCATCCATGATCGAGGGGACCCAGTCGTCGCTGTCAGATCTGCTGCTGTTCGAGCTGGACCAGGAACCCGGCGTCCCGCTGGATGACGTGCGGGAGGTCAGCAACTATGTCGCAGCCCTCGACCACGGCCTGCGTCTGCTGAAGGATGGATTACCGCTTTCGCTGCGGTTGTTCCAGGAGATCCACGACGTGCTGCTGACCAAGGGCCGGGGCAGCAATCAGACCCCGGGCGAGTTCCGATGCAGTCAGAACTGGATCGGCGGCACCCGGCCGGGCAACGCAGCTTTCGTTCCGCCTCCGGCTGAAGAGGTGCTGGAGTGCATGAGCAAGCTCGAACTCTTCCTGCATGATCAGCCCGAGCCGACCCCGGTGCTGCTCAAGGTGGCGTTGGCCCATGTGCAGTTTGAGACGATCCACCCGTTCCTGGACGGTAACGGCCGTCTGGGGCGACTGCTGATCACGCTGCTTTTGTGCGAGCAGAAGGTGCTGCGGGAGCCGATGCTCTACCTCAGCCTCTACTTCAAGACACACCGTCAGTATTACTATGAACTGCTGAATAGCGTGCGCTTGTCCGGCGACTGGGAAGCCTGGCTCGATTTCTTCGCCGAGGCGGTGATCGTGACTGCCACTCAGGCGGTGGATACAGCGCAGCAGCTTCTCTACCTGTCGAACCGGGACCGGGACAAGATCAGTGGCCTTGCCCGGGCGGCAACCTCCACCCTGCGGGTCCACCGGGCGCTGATGGAGCATCCCATCGCCACCTCGGGTTCTCTGGTGGAGAAGACCGGCATCACCCCGGCCACCGTGAACAAGGCGCTCGGTCATCTGGAGCAGCTCGGCATCGTCAAGGAGCTGACCGCCCAGAAACGCAACCGCCTGTTCAGCTACGCCGGGTATGTGGAGATCATGAGTCGCGGCACGGAACTGCCGGGAAGGTAAAATATGGATGAAAACAGAAAAATGCGGCTTATCGAATTGGGTGCGTATGCCCTGTTGAAATTGGCGGGTCGGAACGACACAGCTGACGATCTGGTGGAACGGATGATCGCCACGCCAAAGGAAAACATTGAGCGGGCCAGACTAAAAAAGTATCTTCAATGGGTGTATGTTCCAGCAGTAAAGGATGCTGCTGCCGAACAAGAAGAGGGGAAGTCAACAGCTCTAGGTCAACTTCTGCAGCGGACTGTCAGGACAAAGGTGGATTTCCAGGAACCAATTAATAAACGGAGGCAGGATCTTGCTTCGCAATATCAAGCAATTATCCAGAAAGAGCAAAATATTCTTGATGGATTAAGCAGATAACACCATGAAAGGTGCAATGTGAGCTTTCGTTTCTGGAGACGAATCAAGATCGGCCTGGAGTAACCCTGAACTTGAGCAAGTCGGGTGGATCCCTCTCATTCGGACCACGAGGCGCGAAGTTTACCGTCGGGTCGAGAGGTAAGCGCGCCACGATGGGCATCCCGGGAACTGGGTTGTTCTATACGACGCCACTGACAGGTGGGAAGAGTGGAAAGAGGCGTTCCAGCCATACTGTCGTTTTACAAGGCGAAAGCCTTGCATGGACTCGGGCTTCTGGATGCGGCAGGGGATACATTGACCGGTGCTCTGCGTCGAAAGAAGGACAGATCCGGCGATCTGTTGAGAACCATTGGGTACGAACGGATCCAGATCTATGAGGATCTCGATCAGCACCGCAGGGCACGTAGCGAGCTCGAAAAACTGTACGCCGAGGCGCCGGATT
>CAZDOC010000021.1:0-40125 GCA_964506945.1 uncultured Gammaproteobacteria bacterium | reverse complement strand
CCACGGCGAAGCCCCGGCCCTGCTCGCCGGCGCGGGCGGCCTCGATGGCCGCGTTCAGGGCCAGCAGATTGGTCTGATCGGCGATATCGCGGATCACATCCAGCACCGAGCCGATATTCTCGCTGTCCGTGTGCAACTCGTGGATCACGGAACTGGCGTTTTCCACGTCGCCGGCGAGTTTCTCGATCGAGACCTTGACCTCGTCTATCACCGCGGCGCCGGCCTTGGCCTCCTCATCGGTCTCGCGCGCCGCGTCCGAGGCCTGGACCGCGTTCTGCGCCACCTCGTGGGCAGAGGACGCCATCTCGGTCACCGCGGTGGCCACCTGATCGGTCTCCTCGTGCTGGGCATGGACGTTCTTGCGGGTCTCGTCGGTGATCGCTGTGAGGGTGCGGGACTCTTCATTCAGCCTGCCGCCGACGGTGGCGATCTCCTGGATGGACTTCTGCATCTTGCCGACAAAGGTATTGAAGCTGGCGGCGATCCAGGCCATCTCGGTCTTGCCGGCGATCTTCAGCCGCTGGGTCAGATCGCCGTCACCGGAGGCGATACCCTGCAGTTTCAGGGCCAGTTCCGTCAGCGGCTCCACCAGGATGCGGTTGGTGGTCGCGGTCGCGGCCAGGACCATGATCACGAACACCAGGAACAGCGCCCCGCCCAGCCACAGGACCTTGGACAGGATCGCATCCTGTTCCGCGCCCATGGGCAGGGTCAGCTCGAAGGCCCCGTGCAGGTCGCCCTCCTTCTTGCCGTCCATCTTGTAGCCGAGCACGTCGCGGCCGTCGTCGCGGCCCCACAGTTTCATGGAGTTGGCGGGATCGCCATGGCAGATCAGGCAGGTGTCGCCCAGGCGCACCGGGCGGAAATAGCGCACCGCGCGCTGGACCTCGTCATAGAGGAAATACTCCTGGGCATCCGGATGGCCGGCGAACCAGTCCAGCACCTTCGCCTCGGTGGCGTCCGGGGTGTTGTCCTTGTTGCGCGGGTCCCGGCGCGGGGCCTTGAAGGTGAAGTCGCTTTTCTCGGAGGCAAATTTCAATGATTCCCATGCGGCAGCGACAGGTACCGTTCCAACGATCTTTCGTACCCGATCCTTTTTATCCGGGATCTGGGCATACTCACGCAGCTGTTCAACGGTGAAGACCCCCTCATCCCATCGTTTGGACATGGCCTTGCGTACACCCTCGGCCGAGATCAGCAGGTCCCGCGCGGCATCCTCATGGTTCTCGAGCAGGGATTTTTTCTGCTCCTGATAATAGAACACCAGCAGGCCCATGGTGACGACAAAGACCATGATCGAAATGGCCAGCACCACCTGGGTGCCCACCGAGTGGATGTTCATCTTCAGATTCATGACGGTCTCCTCCTGACCTGCATGGTTATCGGTGCCGGTTCAAAAGCATTAACGGCGGGGCTCGGGCTTACTTTAGAAAATATCCCGGGGACGAACCGGGGCGGCGGGACCCTGAAGGATGGGAAGCGGGCAACCGCGGACGATGCGAGTCGCGAGAGCAGGCCGGGGGGGATGGGGCAGCGTTGCGCGCCTGATCCGGAAGGTCGGGGCCAGGCCAGGATGCGGGCCTGAGGCGTCCGGGACTCCGCTGCGAGCCACCCCGGCCGCGATCCTGCCGGACCCGCGCCGACCGGGTCCGGAATATCCCGCCTCAGCCCTTGATGGCCGCCAGGCACAGGGCCATCAGGTTACCGGGCAGCAGGCCGATGACCAGCACCGCCAGGGCGTTCAGGCTCAGGGTCAGGCGCATCATGCCGCTCTTGCTGATACCCATGGCATCCGCCGGGGCATCGAAATACATCAGCTTGATGATGCGCAGGTAGTAATAGGCGCCTATCACCGAGAACACCACCGCGACCACGGCCAGGCCCAGATAACCGGCATCGATGACCTCCTTGAGCACGAACCACTTGCCCCAGAACCCCAGCATCGGCGGCACACCGGCCATGGACAGCATCAGGATCATCATCATCAGCGCGAACCAGGGCGCGCGCTGGCCCAGCCCGGCGAAGTCCTCGAGACGATCGGCCTCGAAGCCGAAACGTCCCAGCAGGATGATCATGCCGAAGGCGCCGGCGCTCATCAGGGTGTAGGTGATGGTGTAGAACAGGGCGGCCGCGTATCCAGCCGGATCCGCCGCCAGCAGGCCCAGCAACATGTAGCCGATATGGGCGATGGTGGAATAGGCCAGCATGCGCTTGACGTTCTCCTGGGCGATGGCGATGACGTTGCCCACGGCGATGGAAAGGATGGACAGGATCACCAGCATCTGCGACCAGTCCGAGGCGATGCCCTCCAGACCGTCGACCAGCAGGCGCAGGGCCAAGGCGAAGCCGGCCAGCTTGGGGATGGAGCCGATGAACAGGGTCACCGCGGTCGGGGCGCCTTCATAGACGTCCGGGATCCACATGTGAAAGGGCACGGCGCCCAGCTTGAAGGCCACGCCGACGACGATGAAGACCAGGGCAAAGGTCAGCAGCAGGGGGGATGCCCCCGCGTAGTGTATCTTGTCGCTGATCTCGCCGAGGTCCAGGCTGCCGGTAACGCCATAGAGCATGGACATGCCATAGAGCAGCATCCCCGAGGCGATGGCGCCGAGGACGAAATACTTCATCGCCGCCTCGGTGGCCGACCGGGAATCCCGGTGCAGGGCCACCATCGCGTACAGGCACAGGGACAGCAGTTCCAGGCCCATGTAGAGACTCAGGAGGTTGTGCGCCGATGAGATCACCAGCATCCCCAGTACCGCGAACAGGGCGAGGACGAAATACTCCCCGCGCAAGAGTCTGCGTTCCAGCAGGTAATCCCGTGTATAGACGAAGACGATGAAGGTGACGATCAGTATGCAGGCGCGCAGCACGACCGCCAGCGGGTCGTTGATGGCGGCGCCATGCAGGCCCAGGACGGTGTGGCCATCGAAGGCCAGAGCGTCGATGACCAGCGCGCCGATGAGGGTGAACTGACTCAGCCGATAGATCAGCAGGCTCTCCTCCGAGCGCTGCCAGGCGACCAGGAGCAGGGCGATACAGCCCATGGTCAGGACGAAGACTTCGGTGGCGACGGGGGTCAGCATCAACATCAGAACATTCCCAGTTTGGTCTGGCCGATATGGGCCAGCAGGTGCGCCAGTGAAGGTTCGATCACCTCCAGCAGCGGCGCCGGCCACAATCCCAGAACCAGCACCGGCACCAGCAGCGCCGCCAGGATCAGGATCTCGCGGCGGTTGATATCCCGCAGCGCCGCCACGGCTTCGTTGGCGACATCACCGAAGATCACCCGCTTGTACATCCACAGGGTATAGCTGGCGCCCAGGATCAGCGCCAGCGCGGCCAGGAAGGCGATACGGAAGTCGGCCTGCAGGCTGCCGAGGATCACCATGAATTCGCCAACGAAGCCGGAGGTGCCGGGCAGACCGGCGTTGGCCATGGCAAAGAACATCGCGAAGGCGGCGTACACCGGCATGCTGTTGGCCACGCCACCGTAGTCGGCGATCTGGCGGCTGTGCATGCGGTCGTACAGCACCCCGACGCACAGGAACAGGGCCCCGGAGATAAAGCCATGCGAGACCATCTGGATCATCGAACCCTGCAGCCCCAGCAACCCGCCCTCCCCGCCTTTGCCGGCGGCGATCAGCAGGAAGGGGAAGAACATGCCCAGGGTCACGAAACCCATGTGCGAGATCGACGAATAGGCGATCAGGCGTTTCATGTCCTGCTGCACCAGGGCCACGAAGCCGATATAGACGATCGCCACCAGCGACAATGTGATCATGAAACCGCTGAAGGCCTGGCTGGCATCCGGCGTGATCGGCAGTGAAAACCGCAGCAGGCCGTAGGTGCCCATCTTCAGCATGATCGCGGCCAGGATCACGGATCCGCCTGTCGGCGCCTCGACATGGGCATCCGGCAGCCAGGTATGCACCGGCCACATCGGCACCTTGACCGCGAAGGCCAGCAGGAAGGCGATGAAGATCAGCTTCTGCTCGGTCATGCCGAGCGGCAGCATCTGCATGTCGAGGATGGCGAAACTGCCGCCCTTGTTGTAGAGATACAGCAAGGCCACCAGCATGAATACCGAGCCCAGAAAGGTATAGAGGAAGAACTTGATGGTGGCGTAGATACGTCGCGGGCCACCCCAGATACCGATGATCAGGAACATCGGCACCAGCATGGCCTCCCAGAAGACATAGAACAACATGCTGTCCAGGGCGGCGAAGACCCCGATCATGAGCCCCTCCAGGATCAGGAACGAGGCCATGTAGGCGGCAACGCGTTCCTGTATGACCTCCCAGCCTGCGATCACCACCAGCACCGTGGTAAAGGTGGTGAGCAGGATCAGAGGCATGCTGATGCCGTCCACGCCCAGGTGGTAATTCATGCTGAAGGCCGGGATCCAGGAGCGGAACTCGATGAACTGCATGTCGCTGATGGCGGCGAAGCCCGTATATAGCGGCAAGGACAGCAGCAAGGTCAGCAAGGTCAGCGACAAGGCCAGCCAGCGCGTACGGGCGCGCCGCTGATCGGAGCCGATCAGGAGCAGGAACAGGCCGCCGAAGACCGGCAACCAGATCAAGACACTGAGTAAGGGCAGATCAGCCAAGCCGGTTCCCCCAGTGAGCCCATGGCACCGGACTCAGGATTGTGGATTCAGAAGAGGTGTTCATTGACCGATACCATAGACGAAATAGCCCAGCAGACCGATCAGCCCCAGGATCATCGCGAAGGCATAATGGTAGAGGAAGCCGGTCTGCAGATGGCGCAGGACCCCGGCGCTCCAGCCGATCAGCCTGGCGCTGCCATTGACGGCCACGCCATCGATCAGGAAGCGATCGCCGACAGCGGACAACACATGCCCCAGGGCCCGCGTGCCGCCCGCCAAGACCTTGTCATTGAAGATATCGAAGCCGTATTTGTTCACCAGACCGCGATACAACAGGCCGGTATGCGCGACCACCCGCTGCGGGACGTCGGGCCGTTTGAGATAACAGAACCAGGCCGTGAATATACCCGCTATCGCCAGCCAGAATGGCAGTGCGGTGAAGCCATGCAGCAGGGCCGGGAACCAGCCATGGAATTCCTCGGCCATGCGTTCGACTACGGCATGGGCCTCATCGACATGGATCGCGCCGGAGAAATAATCACCGAACAGCAGGGGCTGGATACACATGGCGCCGATCACCACCGAGGGCACCGCCAGCAGGATCAGCGGGAGCGTGACCACGGGGGCGGTTTCATGCAGATGCGCGCGGGCCTGCGGATCGATACGCTCCTCGCCGTGAAAGACCAGGAACATCAGGCGAAAACTGTACAAGGCGGTGACGAACACGCTCGACAGGACCGCCAGATAGGCGATACCGGAACCCGGCAGGGTGGAATAGTGTACGGCCTCGATGATCGAGTCCTTGGAATAGAACCCGGCGAAGCCGGGAAAACCGATCAACGCCAGGGAGCCGATCATCGCGGTGATCCAGGTGATCGGCATGTACTTCCGCAGACCACCCATCCTGCGCATGTCCTGTTCGTGGTGCAGGGCGATGATCACCGAGCCGGCGGCCAGGAACAGCAGGGCCTTGAAAAAGGCATGGGTCATCAGGTGAAAGATGGCCACGCTGTAGGCCGACGCGCCCAGGGCCACGGTCATGTAACCGAGCTGCGACAGGGTCGAATAGGCGATCACGCGCTTGATATCGTTCTGCACCAGACCCAGGAGGCCCATGAAAAACGCGGTCAGGGCGCCGATGACGAGAATGAAACTGAGCGCGGTCTCGGACAATTCATACAACGGCGACATGCGCGCCACCATGAAGATGCCGGCGGTGACCATGGTCGCGGCATGGATCAGCGCCGAGATCGGGGTCGGGCCCTCCATGGAATCCGGCAGCCATACATGCAAGGGCACCTGTGCCGACTTGCCCATGGCGCCGATGAACAGCAGGATCCCGATCACCGACATCAACGACCAGGCATGACCCGGCAGGATCTCGATCACGTCCGCGGCATGCCCGGGCGCCGCCGAGAACACGGTGGCATAGTCCAGTGTGCCGAAGCTGGCCAGGACCACGCCGATACCGAGCAGGAAACCGAAATCGCCGACGCGATTGACCAGAAAGGCCTTGAGATTGGCGTAGATGGCGCTTTCACGCTTGAACCAGAAACCGATCAGCAGGTAGGAAACCAGGCCCACCGCCTCCCAGCCAAAGAACAGTTGCAGGAAGTTGTTGGCCATGACCAGCATCAGCATGCTGAAGGTGAACAGCGAGATATAACTGAAGAAACGCTGGTAACCGGGGTCATCGGCCATATAGCCGATGGTGTAGATGTGCACCATCCAGGCAACGAAGCTGACCACCAGCATCATCAATGCCGACAGGGGATCGATCAGGAAGCCGATCTCGAAATGCAGGGCGCCGACATGGGTCCAGGTATAGATGGGCAGATTCACCGACCCCACATCGCTCTGAACCACGCGCATGAAGACCAGCAGCGACAGGAAGAACGAGGTCGCCACGCCGATATTGGCCACCCAGTGCGAGGCGGCGCGTCCGATCACCCGGCCTCCGAGACCGGTGATGATCGACCCTGCCAGCGGGGCCAGCACGATCAGCAGACAGAGTGTTTTCACATCGACCATGTTCAATCCTTCAGGGTATCCAGTTCCGCGACATTGATCGTGTGACGATTACGGAACAGCACGACCAGGATCGCCAGGCCGATGGCCGACTCGGCCGCCGCCACCGTGAGTATGAAGAACACGAACACCTGCCCGGCGATATCCGAGGCAAAATGCGAAAAGGCGATGAAGTTGATATTCACCGCCAGCAGCAGCAACTCGATGCTCATCAGGATGATGAGCAGGTTCTTGCGGTTGAGCACGATCCCCGCCACGCTCAGGCAAAACAGCACCGCACCCAGGATCAGAAAGTCAGATAATGCCAGCATAAGCCCTAATCAATACCGAGTTGATTCAAAGAACTGTTAAAAACCTTATACACGCCAAGGTCACCAAGAAATCTGTATTTCCCCATATTCACCTTCAGGCAGGAATCGTTTACCGCCCTGCCAGCAGTTGCAATATCCCCGTCCATCACTTCGTGTTCTTCGTGTCTTTCGTGGTTATCGTTTTTACTATCCCAGGGGCTCAAATCCGTTTCTCCGCCTCCATCTTTACCAGCCGCACGCGATCCTCACGCCGCACGGCGACCTGCTCTTGCGGTCGCTGCGTCTTGGTCATGCGCCTGGGTCGCATGGTCAGGGAGATGGCGGCGATGATCGCCACCAGCAGGATCGCCGCGGCGATCTCGAAGACATAGATATAGTCGGTATAGAGTACCTCGCCCAGTTCCCGGGTATTGTTGTAGTCCGCGCCATGGGGCACCGGCGGCACGACCTGCTCCAGGCCGAAGTGTTGTGGACCCACCGCCATTACCAGCAAACTCAGCATGGCGATGCCCGTCAGCAGGCCAAAGGGCAGGAAACGCACGAATCCCTCCTTCATCCGCGCGAGATTGATATCCAGCATCATGACCACGAACAGGAACAACACCATCACCGCGCCGACATAGACCACCACCAGCACGATGGCCAGGAATTCCGCCTCCAGCAGCATCCAGACCCCGGCGCTGGCGAAGAAGGCCAGGACCAGGAACAGGGCCGCCTGCACCGGGTTGCGCACCGTCACCACCATGGTTGCGGCCAGTACCGTTATCCCGGCAAAGACGTAGAAGATTATCAGTTCAGTCATCGCTTGTTCGACTCGTCGATCACCCTGTCCATTTATCGGTAGCGCGCATCGCGGGCGCGATCCTCTGCGATCTGCTTCTCGAAACGGTCACCATGAGCCAGCAGTTTTTCCTTGGTCATCAACAGATCGCCGCGCTGCTCACCGTGATATTCGAAGAACCGGGTCTCGACGATGGAATCGACCGGGCAGGATTCCTCGCAAAAACCGCAAAATATGCATTTGGTCAGATCGATATCGTAGCGGGTCGTGCGCCGGCTGCCATCCTCGCGCGGCTCCGCGTCTATGGTTATCGCCAGGGCCGGACAAACGGCCTCGCACAGCTTGCAGGCGATGCAGCGCTCCTCGCCGTTGGCGTAGCGTCGCAGGGCGTGCAGGCCACGGAAACGGGGTGACTGCGGGGTGCGGTCTTCCGGGTACTGGATGGTTACCTTGCGCGAGAACAGGTGACGGCCGGTCACGCTCAGGCCCTTGAACAGCTCGAGCAACAGCAGACTGTGAAAATAATTCCTGATCGCTTTCACGATGCGCTCCTCAATCGAACCACGGCGGCAGACCCGTCAGCACGGCCACCGCCACCACCACCAGCCACACCAGGGTCAGCGGGATGAACACCTTCCAGCCCAGGCGCATCAGCTGATCGTAACGATAGCGCGGGAAGGTGGCGCGAAACCACAGGAACAAGAACAGGAAGAAGGCGATCTTCAGCAACAGCCAGTGGATCCCCGGACCCAGCAACAGGCCGATCACCGGCAGGGAAAAGGCGCTGTCCGGGAGGATGCCCTGGAGAGGCGACAGCCAGCCGCCCATGAACATGATCGCGGTCAGGGCCGAGATCAATATCATATTGGCGTACTCGGCCAGGAAGAAGACCGCGAAGGCCATGCCGGCATAATCGACATGGAAGCCCGCCACGATCTCGGATTCACCCTCGGCCAGGTCAAAGGGCGCGCGATTGGTCTCGGCGACCCCGGAGATAAAGTAGATCATGAACAGGGGCAGCAGCGGCAACCAGTACCAGTGCAGGATACTGCCCTCCTGGGCGCGGACGATATCGCCCAGATTCAGGCTGCCGGCGGCGATCAGAACGCCGACCAGGGCGAAGCCCATGCCCAGTTCATAGGATACCGACTGCGCCGCCGCGCGCATCGCACCGAGGAAGGCGTACTTGGAGTTCGATGCCCAGCCGGCAATCAGGACACCATAGACCCCCAGTGAGGCCAGGGCCAGGATGTACAGCAGACCGGCATTGATATTGGCCAGGGTCATATGGGCGTCGAAGGGTACCACCGCCCAGGCGGCCAGCGCCGGCGCCAGGGAGAAGACCGGCGCGATCACGAACAGGAAGCGGTTGGAGTTCGTCGGGATCAGGATCTCCTTGAACATCAGCTTGAGCGCATCCGCGATGGGTTGCAGCCAGCCCCGGGGACCGACCCGGTTGGGACCGATGCGGTCCTGCATATAACCGATGATCTTGCGTTCAGCGAAGGTCAGGTAGGCCACGCTCAGCATCACCGGCACGACGATGGCGACGATCTTCAGCAGGATCAGTATCACCACCTGCAGGCCGTCCGGCAGGAACTGCAATACGGGTTGAAGGAACTCGGCCATCAGACTTTCTTCACCTCTATCTCGCCCCAGGCGGCAGGCAGTCCCGCGCACACCGTCTGACCGCCATGCAGGAGCACGCAGCCGGCGGGCACACGGTCATCGATGACGACAGGAAGTTCCAGCCATTCACTGCCCTGGCGGATGGAGGCCCGATCGCCCTCGTCCAGCGCCAGTTCCACGGCCAGGCCGGGATTGAAATGCAGCCGCCCATCCGCGCCACCGTCGGTGGCCTGCAGGGCGCCGGCCTGCCGAACCAGCGGGTCCAGGGCATACATCGGCACCTGGCTGATCAGCTCATGACCCTCGTTCACGGGCGGACTCAACTGCGTCAACGGCGCTACGGCAGGCCGGGAGGCATCGGCATCCGGTATCTCCGCCGCCACCTCGACGCTGCTGTCGTAGCCGAAGTCCGGCAGGTCCAGCAGCTGGGCCAGCACCCGCAACACCTTCCAGGCCGGGCGTGCCTCGCCTGGCGGCGACACCACGCCGTTGAACGACTGGCGCCGGCCCTCCATGTTGATGAAGCTGCCCGAGGTCTCGGCGAACTGCGCGATCGGCAGCAATACGCGGGCGTTGCGCTCCAGCCAGTCATTGCGGAAGCTGGAGAGGCTGACCAGCAGGTCCGTCTGACGCAGCGCGGTCACCGCGGCGCGGGCCTGGAGGCAATCCTGCTCCGGTTCGACATTCAGCAGCACGCAGGCATCGAGACCCTCGCGGAACATCGCCCCGGCGTCACGGCCGGTGATCGCCGTTTCCGCCCCCCCAACGCCGCGGTGCGGCACCGCGCCGGCCAGCCAGGCGCCGCAGCTGTTGGCGCCTTCGGCGAGCATGCCGAGACGGGCCCCGGCCAGTTCCGCGATCACTCCGGCCAGGGCCTGCAGTTCTGCATAGCCCGGATGCGCCACCGCCAGGTTCCCCAGCAACACCGCGCCGGACTCGCCCCGCAGCAGACGCCTGGCGACATCGCGCTGGGCCTCGTCGGGCGCCACGGGCTCCAGCATGGAGGCGAGCGCGTGCGTCGCGCCCGTCTCGTCCAGCAGGGCCCGGGCGATCCCGGCCAGCTGGGCCGGCATGGCCGAGGGCGGGACGACGATGGCGGAGCCGAGGGGATAATTGAATTCAAACGCCACCGGGTTCACGACCATCACCGTGGCCTGATGCGTGGCGGCCTTGCGCAGGCGATGGTTCAGCAAGGGCTGCTCACGACGGACATCACTGCCGACGAGCAGGATCGTGTCCAGCGCCTCCACCTCCGCCAGCGACATGCCCAGCCAGGGGATCCGCGCGTTGCCGTCATCGCCGCTGAAATCGACCTGGCGCAGACGATGATCGATATTGCCGCTGCCCAGGGCGCGGATCAGTTTCTGCAACAGATACAGCTCTTCCAGGGTTGCCCGGGGCGATGCCAGGGCGCCGAGACGCTCCGGCCCCGCGGTCTCCAGTACCTGTTTCAGGGCATCGGCGGTAAAGCTCAGGGCCGACTGCCAGCTTACCTCGCGCCATTGATCGCCATCGCGAATCATCGGCGTGGTAAGGCGCGACGCGCTGTTCAACCCCTGATAACTGAAGCGATCGCGATCACTGAGCCAGACCTCGTTGACCGCCTCGTTCTCGCGTGGCACGACCCGCTTGACGGTGTTGCCGCGGACGTGCACATGGATGTTGGATCCCACCCCGTCATGCGGGGCGATACTGTCGAACTGGCGCAGCTCCCAGGCCCGGGCGGTGTAGCGATAGGGCTTGGAGGTCAGGGCCCCCACCGGGCACAGGTCGATCACGTTGCCGGACAGCTCGGAGCGCATCGCCTTCTCGACATAGGTGCCGATGCGCATGTCCTCCCCCCGGCCGGTGGCGCCGAGTTCACGCATGCCGGCGATCTCCTCGCCGAAGCGTACGCAACGGGTGCAGTGGATGCAGCGTGTCAGTTCGGTCTGCACCAGCGGGCCGATGTCCTTGTCCTGCACCACCCGCTTGCCCTCGCTGTATCGCGAGACATCGTCGCCATAACCCATGGACAGGTCCTGCAGTTCGCACTCGCCACCCTGGTCGCAGATGGGACAGTCCAGAGGATGATTGATGAGCAGGAACTCCATGGTGGCCTTCTGGCCTTCATGGGCCATCTTCGAGCGCGTGTAGACCTTCATGCCGTCCATGATCGGTGTGGCGCAGGCCGGCACCGGCTTGGCCATCTTCTCGACCTCGACCAGGCACATGCGGCAATTGGCCGCGATGGACAGCTTCTTGTGGTAGCAGAAGCGCGGCACATAGATACCGGCCTGATCGGTGGCCTCGATCAGCATCTGCCCCCGCTGCGCCTGCAGGGTCTGGCCATCGACCTCGATGGTGACGCTATTGTCGTTGATCGGTTTATCCATCATTCAGTTTCCGCCTGCACTCATTTGCTGCCGGCTCAGGCCGCCGCCTCCTGCTTGTCACTGCCCGGTCCGACCATGCAGCGCTTGTAATCCACGTGGTAGGCGAACTCGTCACGATAATGCTTGATGAAACTGCGCACCGGCATGGCCGCGGCATCGCCCAGGGCACAGATGGTGCGACCGGCGATCTTGCTGGCGACATCGTCCAGCATGTCCAGGTCCTCGCTGCGCCCCTCGCCGTTCTCGATCCGGCTGACGACCCGGTAGAGCCAGCCGGTGCCCTCGCGGCAGGGGGTGCACTGGCCGCAGGACTCGGCATAGTAGAAACGCGACAGGCGCTGCAGCACCCGCACCATGCAGGTATCCTCGGCGATCACGATCACGGCCCCGGAGCCCAGCATGGAACCGGCCTTGCTGACCGAATCGTAGTCCATGTTGACCTCCATCATCTGTTCACCCGGGACCACGGGCACCGAGGAACCACCCGGGATCACGGCCTTGAGCTTGCGCCCGTCGAGTACGCCGCCCGCCAGCTCCAGCAGGTCGGCGAAGGGGGTGCCCATCGGCACTTCATAGTTGCCCGGTCTTTGCACATGGCCGCTGACGGAAAATATCTTGGTGCCGCCGGCATTGGGCACGCCCTTGCCCATGAACCACTCCGGGCCCTTGCGCAGGATGGTCGGCACCGAGGCCAGGGATTCGGTATTGTTGATGGTCGTCGGCCGGCCATAGAGGCCAAAGTTGGCCGGGAATGGCGGTTTGAAGCGCGGCTGTCCCTTCTTGCCCTCCAGGGACTCCAGCAAGGCGGTCTCCTCGCCACAGATATAGGCCCCCGCGCCAAGACTGGCATGAAGGTCGAAATCGTTGGGCGTACCGAGGATCCGCTTGCCCAGCAGGCCCAGTTCATAGGCCTCTTTCAGGGCCGTCTCGAAACGCCTGAAGGGCTCGTCCATGAATTCGCCGCGCATGTAGTTGTAACCTACCGTGGCATAGATGGAATAGCCGGCGATGGCCATGCCCTCGATCAGGGCGTGCGGATTGTAGCGCAGGATATCGCGGTCCTTGCAGGTGCCGGGCTCGGATTCGTCCGAGTTGCAGACGATATAGTTCTGCCTGCCGGTGCGCTGCATGAAGCTCCACTTGACCCCGGTCGGGAAACCCGCGCCGCCGCGGCCTCGCAGGCCGGAATTCTTGATCCGCTCGACGATCTGCTCCGGTGGGGTCTGCTCGCGCAGGATCGTCTTCCAGACCTCGTAGCCGCCGATCTTGAGATAGTTCTCCAGTGTCCAGGGCTCATCGAACTGGAGGGTCTCGTAGCAGGTCTCGTTCAGCGGGATATCCGTCATGTCAGCGTCTCTTTGCCCCGGTGCCTCAATCCAGACCGTCCAGGATCTCGTCCACCTTCTCTGGCGTCAGGTTTTCATAATAGACATGGTCGACCATCATCATCGGCGCGCCGCAGCAGGCGGCCAGGCATTCCTCTTCACGCTTGAGGTAGATGCGGCCATCCTGGGTGGTCTCACCGGTCTTGACCCCCAGACGCCGCTCGATATGTTCGATCAATTCATCGCCGCCGCGCAGCATGCAGGAGATGTTGTTGCACACGGAGACGCTATGGCGGCCCACCGGCTTCAGTTCCAGCATGGAATAGAAGCTGGCGGCCTCGTACACGGCGATGTTGGGCAATTCCAGATACTCGGCCACCGCATCCATCAAGGGCGTGGTCAGATAGCCCCCGTTCTGGTGCTGGACCTCGCGCAAGGCGGCCAGCAGGGCCGAGCGTTTCTGCCCGGGGGGATACTTGGCACACCAGTGGTCGATCACCTCGCGGGTGTGCTCCGACAACAGCTTCTCAGGCTTGTCACTCACCGGTCAATCTCCCCGAATACGACATCCTGGGTACCGATCACGGCCACCACATCCGCCAGCATGTGTCCCTGTACCATCTCGTTCATGGCCGAGAGGTGAGCGAAGCCGGGGGCGCGGATCTTGACCCGGTAGGGCTTGTTGGCGCCATCCGAGACCAGGTAGATGCCGAACTCGCCCTTGGGGTGTTCGATGGCGCTGTAGACCTCGCCCTCGGGTACGCAATAGCCCTCGGTGAAGAGCTTGAAGTGATGGATCAGCGATTCCATGCCGGCCTTCATCTCCTCCCGCCGCGGCGGCACGATCTTGTGATCGTCGAGGATCACCGGTCCGGGATTCTCGCGCAACCAGTCGACACACTGGCTGATGATGCGGTTGGACTGACGCATCTCCTCGATACGTACCAGGTAGCGGTCGTAGCAGTCACCGTTGACGCCCACCGGGATATCGAAATCGACCCGGTCATAGACCTCATAGGGCTGTTTCTTGCGCAGGTCCCATTCGACCCCGGACCCACGCAGCATCGGGCCGGTGAATCCCAGGGCCATGGCCCGTTCCGGGCTGACCACGCCGATATTCACCGTGCGCTGCTTCCAGATGCGGTTGTCGGTGAGCAGGGTCTCGTATTCGTCCACGCAGGCCGGAAAGCGCTCACAGAAATCCTGGATGAAATCCAGCATCGATCCGGAACGGTTCCGGTTCAGGCGACGCACGTCCTCGGTGCTCTTCCAGCGGGAGGGTTCATACTTCGGCATGCTCTCCGGCAGATCCCGGTAGACGCCACCGGGGCGGTAATAGGTCGCATGCATGCGCGTGCCGGAGACCGCCTCGTAGCAGTCCATCAGATCCTCGCGCTCACGGAAGCAGTACAGGAACATGGTCATCGCGCCGATGTCCAGCCCATGCGCGCCCAGCCACATCAGGTGGTTCAGGATGCGGGTGATCTCGTCGAAGAGCACGCGGATATACTGTGCCCGCAGCGGCGGGGTGATCCCCAGCAATTCCTCGATGGCCAGGACATAGGCATGCTCGTTGCACATCATGGAGACATAATCGAGCCGGTCCATGTAACCGATGCTCTGGTTGAAGGGCTTGCTCTCGGCCAGCTTCTCGGTGCCCCGGTGCAGCAGGCCGATATGGGGATCGGCGCGTTCGATCACCTCGCCGTCCATCTCCAGCACCAGTCGCAGCACGCCATGCGCGGCGGGATGCTGGGGACCGAAATTCATGGTCATATTGCGGATTTCAGGCATCACCGGACCCCTGTGCCTCGGAATAACGCTCATCATGGCGGATCACCCGTGGCACCAGCACCCGGTTCTCGATGCTCACCGGCTGGTAGACCACCCGGCCCTTCTCGGGGTCATAGCGCACCTCGACATTACCGTTGAGGGGAAAATCCTTGCGGAAAGGATGCCCGATGAAGCCATAGTCGGTGAGGATGCGGCGCAGATCGGGATGGCCCTCGAAGAGGATGCCGTAAAGGTCGAAGGCCTCGCGTTCGTACCAGTTGGCCGACGGCCAGACCTCCACCAGCGAGGGCGCCATCGGTGGTTCGCCCGCGGTGAAGACATGCAGGCGCAGGCGCTGGTTATGCCGGTAGGAAAGCAGCTGGCTGACGACGACGAAACGCGGCCGGCCATCGGCCGCGGGGATGGGCTCGGGCTCGACGCCGCGGCTGAAACCACTGCTGCTGGCGTGATCGGTCAGCCATTCGTCCTGTCCATAGGTGGAATAATCGACGCCACAGAGATCACAGAGCTGTTCGAAATGGAAATCCGCCTCATCGCGCAGCGCCGTGGCCACCTGCAGCGATTGCGCCGCGTCGACCTCCAGGATCAACTGTCCGCGATCCTGCAGGCAATTCAGGCTCAGGTCGGCGAAACGTTCATCGAGCTGCTGTTGCAGCCTTTTCACGGTCTCAGTCATCGTTGGCGATCATCTGGCTATCGTATTGGTTTTCTTGATCTTCTTCTGCAACTGGATGATCCCGTACAGGAGCGCCTCGGCAGTCGGCGGACAACCGGGAACGTAGACATCCACCGGAATGATGCGATCACAGCCACGCACCACGGAATAGGAGTAGTGATAATAGCCGCCACCATTGGCGCAGGACCCCATGGAGATCACCCAGCGGGGCTCGGCCATCTGGTCATAGACCTTGCGCAGGGCCGGGGCCATCTTGTTGCACAAGGTTCCAGCCACGATCATCACATCCGACTGGCGTGGGCTGGGACGAAAAACCACGCCAAAGCGGTCGAGATCATAGCGGGAGGCGCCGGCCTGCATCATCTCCACCGCGCAGCAGGCCAGACCGAAGGTCATCGGCCACATCGAACCGGTGCGGGCCCAGTTGACCACGGTATCGAGCGTGGTGGTGACGAAGCCTTTCTCCAGGACCCCCTCTATTCCCATTCCATCGCCCCCTTCTTCCATTCATAGGCGAAGCCGACCACCAGGATACCCAGAAAGATCAGCATCGCCGTGAATCCGGGCCAGCCGATATCCTCCAGCACCACGGCCCAGGGGAACATGAAGGCGATTTCCAGATCGAAGATGATGAACAGGATGGCAACCAGATAATAACGCACATCGAACTTCATGCGTGCGTCCTCGAAGGCCTCGAAACCACACTCGTAGGGGGAATTCTTTTCACTGTCCGGGCGATGCGGTCCCAGCATGAAACCCATCATCAGGGTGATCAGGCCGATCACCACACCGATGGTAATGAAAATCAGAATAGGCAGATAATTTTCAAGCATCTTTTCTTTGCTACCGCGTCGTCTCCCGGCTTGCTTATCGACCCGGAACGCCAAAACTGAAAGCGCCCGTCCGTACTGCGCTGCAACAACCGGAATCATACCGCCTCGAGGCAAAATAAAACAGCACCCCGTGCCGTTTTATTCCCACACCGAACCATAAGGAAGGTCTGTTCGATTCGGTCGTCCCCGCGGTACGAGGATGGATCGCCAGAAGCAGTCATCCAGGCGACTGATCCCGTATGCCCATCGAATACCGTAATTCGACGCGTGTTTCTGATCAGGCCACGGACGGACTGACCAGGATCATCATAAATGGTGCCGATGGCCGGAGTCGAACCGGCACGCCGTTAGGCACTACCCCCTCAAGATAGCGTGTCTACCAATTCCACCACATCGGCATTCAACTCGTGCAACCGTGCCAGGATACGATCCGCCGGCCCCGCTCAGGGCTGTTCCGGTACCGGCGGCAAATCCGATGGCGGCGGGGCCTCGGGACGCACGGGCAGGTCCTTGTCCTTCACCGCCGCCTGCTGTTGCTGCAGCAGCCCCGATTGCTGCGCGCGTTCCATCAATCCCCGCCGATCGATGTTCTGACCGGACAGATAGGCCAGGAACAGGCTGTTGGAGAGAAAGATGATCGCCAGGATCGTGGTCGCGCGCGTCAGGAAGGAACCCGAACCCCGCGCGCCAAATACCGTGGCCGAGGCGCCGCTGCCAAAAGCCGCGCCCGCATCCGCGCCCTTGCCGTGCTGGATCAGGATGATCCCGATCAGGGCAACGGCGACCAGTACATGTAAAACCAGCAATATCGATTGCATCTACGACTCCGCCGATCGCTCGGCACTCTGACAAATGTTGATAAAATCCCCGGCCTCCAGGGAGGCCCCGCCAATCAGCCCGCCATCGATGTCCGCCATCGCAAACAGACCGGCGGCATTATCCGCCTTCACGCTGCCGCCATACAACAGCCGTATCGCCTCCGCCAGATCCGCCTGGCGTTCCCGCAAGCGCCCGCGGATGAAGGCGTGAACCTCCTGGGCCTGCCCAGGGCTGGCGCTCTGTCCGGTGCCTATGGCCCAGACCGGCTCATAGGCGATCACGGCATCGGCGAATGCCGCCAGTCCCGCATACTCGATCACCGCATCGAGCTGGCTGGCGATGACCGCCTCGGTGCGACCCGCCTGGCGGTCCTCCAGGCACTCGCCCAGGCACAGGATGGGGCGCAAGCCATGCTCATGGGCGACGAGAAATTTTTCCGCCACCCGGGCATCGTCCTCGCCGAAATACTGGCGTCGCTCGGAATGCCCGACGATGACATAGGCACAGCCAACATCACCAAGCATCGCCGCCGAGACCTCGCCGGTCCAGGCGCCGGACTCATGTTCGTTCAGAGACTGCGCCCCCAGTACCGCACGGCCGCCGGCGAGCAATTCCGCCATGCCGGGCAGATAGACGAACGGGGGACAGAGAACCACCTCGGCATGGTTCAGTTCCTCTGCCGCCCGACGGACCGCCCCGCCCAGTTCCCGGGCCATGGCCAGATTGCCATTCATCTTCCAGTTTCCGGCTACCAGGGGCTGGCGCACGTCGGTGTCCCTTGTATGGTCATCAGCGGGCGCAGCTTACCAGAATGGCGCCGTAAATCAATCGGAAGGCGGCGGCGCCGGCCAGGTTCCGGGCATCCGCGCGTGACCCCCGTCGGGCGCTCACCATTGCGCCAGCCGGTGCATCTCCTGGGTGGACCAGCGCAGGTGATCGCCCATGGCCCTGCCAAGCGCCTTCAGCACCGCGATGGCCGCGCCCGGATGTACCCGCCGCAGCTCATCGAATCCGGCCTGATTCAGGACCAGGACCTCACCGGCCCGCACCCCTACCGCCGAGGCCGTGCGTGGCCCGGGGTCGAGGAATGCCACCTCGCCGAACAGGGTTCCGGGACCAAACTTGGCCAGTCGCATATAATGATGGCTGCCGGTCGGCAGACGAATGTCGATCTCCCCGGAGACGATCAGGAACAATTCATCACCACGCGCGCCGGCCTCGACCAGGATCTCCTTGCGGTTGAACGTCTGCCTGCGCAGGACGCTGTCCAGCGAGGCGATCTCGTCCTCACGCATGCCGTCACACAGATCCATCTCGGCCAGCTCGACACGTACATCGCTGGCTGGCAGAGGGGTTCCCAGTTCCTCGAGCAGGGCGTTTTCCGCCCATTCCAGGGCCTCGTCGGCATTGTTGAAGGTTTTGACGCCGGAATCCGACTGCTTGGGACTGACCTTGACCAGGGTTTTCTCCACCTTGCGCCCCATGCCCATGGCCTTGTGCACATTGGAAAACAGCAGGCGGCCGCCATGGGCCTCCAGGCGGGTGGCAATCTGCTGCAGGATCTTGATCCCGGTCAGGTCCACCTGGCTGACCCGGCGCATGTTCAGGATCACCCAGGCCGGGCGGTCGAGATCGGGCAGCAACTCACCGAACAGGCGATCCGCGGTGGCGAAGAACAGGCTGCCGCGCAGCTCATAGAGCACGATCCGCTGGCCATGGCCATCCAGCAGATCACGCTGTTCCTGGGTGCGATGACGCACCGAGCGCGCCTGGGTGGCATCGGAGCGGCGGTGAATCACCGGCGCCTTGACCTGCTCGCGGATAAAGATGAAGACCGCGATCAGCACCCCCACCCCGACCGCGGCCATCAGATCGTAGGCCACCGTGACCGTGGTCACCAGGATGGCGATACCGGCATCGGCGCGGGTCCGGCGGCGCCTGGCCCAGGCGATGATGTCCCACTCCAGCATGCCGACCGCGACGCCGATGATGATCCCGGCCAGGGCGCTGATCGGCAACAGCCGCCCCAGCGGTCCGGCAAAGGCCACCAGCAGGGCAAAGCTGAGGCCCGTGACCGCGCCCACCCAGCGCCGGCCACCGGTCTTGACCGCCACCACCGTGGCCCCTGTGGTGCCGGCTCCCGACATGCCCCCGAGCAGACCGGAGAGCATCTGGCCGATCCCCTGGCCCAGCAGTTCCCGGCGGGCCTGGTGCCGCGCGCCGGTGCCGACGTCGGCGATCACCGCGGTCAGCAGGGTATCCAGGGAGGCCAGCACCGCCAGCGCCAGACCGGCGATGGCGATCGTCGCCCAGGGCAGTCCCGCCAGGGACGACCAGGAGATGCCGATATGCATGGAGGACGGCCCCGGTAGCTGTCCGATGATCCAGGCATCCGGGACCCCGGCGGGCCCGAAGGCAATGAACAACTGGAAGAGGAGCGTACCGCCCAGAAGGCCGGCAACCGTGCCCGGCAGCGCCGGCAGATAGCGGGGCAGGTAACGCATCAGCAGGTAGGTTGCGATCGCCACCAGCGCCGGAACCCAGCGCCAGCCGGCCCACTCATCGGTAAAACCGGCGCCACTGACCGGCGTGAGCTGGGACTTCACCATCAGCACGGCCGAGCCGGTCATGAAGCCCGCCACCACCGGGTAGGGGATGAAGGTGATCAGCCGGCCCCCGCCGGAGAGCCCGATCAGGGCCTGGAACAGGCCCGTGACCACCATCAGGGCCACCAGCCCGGTGAGCAGGTCCGGTCCGGCCAGTCCGGTCGCCGCCAGGCTCGCCAGTGATCCGGATACCAGTACCAGCGTGGGACCGGTCGGGGCGCTGACCAGGCCCCGGGTCCCGCCCAGCAGCCCCGAGGCCAGGCTCAGGGCCGCCGCCGCCACCAGACCCGCAAGGGCGCCGGTGCCCGCATCCAGCCCATACGGGGCCAGCAGGGCCACGCCGAAGGCCATCGCCTGCGGCAGGATCACCGCCGCCGCCGCCATACCGCCCCAGATGTCGCCGGACTGCAGTCCGAACCCGGACCGCGCCGGACTCCGTTGTTCCGCTTCTGCCATCTGTTCGGTCATGCCGTTCCCTCCCCCGTCCCTATTGCATCACGGCCCGACGGGAGTACAGGCCGCTACCCCTGGAAGCGCTGAAACAATCAAGGTTTCTCTCCAGTCCAAAGTATATGACGAGACTCGGATCCTTGCCCCGTTCCGCCCACGGGGCGAGAGGACGGGACCTTCCGGGGCCCGGGGCCACTCATGCCCCGGCACGAGGCCGGTCAGGGGGGATAACCGGGAAAGGTGTCCCCCGGGCCCCGCATCTACAGCCTCCTGTGCCGGAACCGCCAGAATGCCAGCACAAACGGGACAATCAGCCAGGCCAGCAAGGCGCCCAGCAACGAGGCCAGGGGGAAGCCCCCGCTGACCACGATGGGCGCCATGCCGGGATAGGCCGAAGGCGCGCCGACCACGGTGAAACTGATCAGGCGAAATACATCGTTGGGATTGAGCAGCAGGAGATAGGGCAGCGTATCCTGGCCGATGGCGTCATGCGAGAACACCAGCAGAGCCAACAGCCCCAGATCGTAGGCCAGTACGAAAAAGAACCATAATCCCAGCACCAGGGCCACGGCGTGGGACTTCTCGTTGACCATCACGCTGACCAGGTAGGCCATGGCCAGGAAGCCCCCGCCGAGCAGGACCGCGGACACGATGAAGACCCCGAAGGTCCACCATAGTGAGGCATCCGCCGCGTCTCCCGACAGTACCGCGATGATGACCGCGGCGACGCCGAAACCCAGTACCGTGGCCACGGCCAGCACCAGCAGGTGACCCAGGAACTTGCCGCCGATCAACTGTCCCCGGCTCAATGGATAACTGAGCAACAACAGCAGGGTTCCATTCTCGCGCTCGCCGACGATGGCGTCATAACCCAGCAGCAGGGCGATCAGGGGCAGAAGGAACACCGCCAGCGAAGCCATGCTGACTATCAGGGTGGCAAGGGGCAGTACGCCGCCGGCGCCACTGATCGATGCACCCAGATAGGCCAGGCCGAGGGCGAACACCGCCAGCAGAATGGCAATGCCGATCAACCAGCGATTGCGCACCCCCTCCAGGAACTCCTTGCGGGCAACGGTCAGGATCTCATGCATCGACGCGCTCCCGCGGCTTGCTGTAATAGCGGTACAGGCGCTCCAGGTTGGGGGCCTCCAGCTCCAGATCCGTCACCCCCTTACAGGTCAGCAGGTGACGCAGGAGGGTGATTTTGCCACTGGCGCTGGTGGACAATTCCAGCACCTCTCCGTCGATCCGGTATTGATCGCAACCCAGCTCGCCCATCCACCGGTCCAGATCCATCCGCCCCCATTCCCCCCTGACGCGCAGGCGATAAGGCAGACCCGATCCCTGGCGCAGTTTTTCCAGGGTCCCGTGTACCCGCAGTTCACCCTGTTGCAGGATCGCGACTCGATCGACATGCTGCTCGATCCCGGCCAGCTGATGGGTGGAAACGACGATGGTGCAGCCCTCACGGCGCAAGACCCGCAGCATATCGAGCAGGTCCTGGGTGGCGATGGGATCGAGTCCGGTGGAGGGCTCGTCCAGCAGCAACAATCGGGGCCTGCCGAGAAAGGCCTGCGCCAGCCCCAGGCGCTGCCTCATGCCCTTGGAATAGGTCGCCACCGGCCGCTCGGCGGCCGCGGCCAGCCCCACCTGTTCCAGCAGGCGGTCGCGTTCACGTCCGGCGACCCGTTTGAGTCGGGCGAAATAATCCAGCACCTCACGGCCGGTAAGCTGGTCATAGAAACGCAGGCTCTCCGGCAGGTAACCGATCTGCGGGCGCAGATCATGCGCCTGCCTGCTGCCACAGGGCTGCCCCAGCACGGCAACCTCGCCCGTATCCGGCCTGATGAGACCGAGAATCAACTTGATGGTGGTCGTCTTGCCGGCGCCGTTGTTACCCAGCAGGCCGAGGACCTCACCCTGTTCCACGCGCAGGTTCAGACCATGTAGCGCGGCCACCCCCGGATAATGTTTGCCTACCGCCTTCAGGTCGATCGCCGCAGCCATCGAATGGCCTCCTCGTTTCCTGGTTGCATCAGGGGATGACTGTCCCGGACTCCCGCGGGGCGGAGCAGGGGGAACTGGCGTTGCACCCAGTGCAGCAGCTCGATCGCCGGACTGAACAGCAGCCACCTGGCCTGAGGGTGCTGCCACAACATCCTGTCGACGCCATCATTGGGGAGGTAGGGACGGTCCCCCACGCCATCGTCATTCAGATCCCAGCCCAGATAATCGCTCCAGTAATTCCCCTTTCCCCCGTGTGACCACTCCTGTTTGCGGGTAGAGACATATTTCACCTGCAGCCGGTTGTCGAGAAAACTGTTGTGATAGATCTGGTTGCCCTCGGATCCGGCCGTGAGATAGACCCCGATGTCACAGGATGAGACGACATTATCGAGGATCTCGTTGGCCTGGGAATTATAGATGAACAGCCCCCGACCCACGACACCCGCCTTCACCATTCCGCCGGTCTCCCGGCTCTTGCCGGCATGGACACCATTGATTACGTTACCGGCAATGGTACTGTAGTTGATGTAGTTCATCAGGATCCCGTAGTTGCTGTCGTTGGTGGACCGGTTGCCCCTGATGTTGAGATGCTCCGACATCATCAGTGCATAGCCGGTGCGGGTTCTGAAGGTCTGATTCCGAATCACCTCGTTATGATTCGAGAACATATAGTGAATGCCATATCGCAGATCATGCAGGGTATTGTCACTCAGGACATTTTCATTGCTGGTCTCGATGTAGATGCCATCCCGGGTCCCCCACACCTCGTTTCCCTCGATCCTGGTCTGACTGACATTGTGCAGGTGGATGCCGTTACCACGGTCCTGGGAACGCCTGGCCTCCATGCCATGGATACGATTGTCGCGGATCACCGCGCCCTTGCTCCCATCCAGCCAGATGCCAAACAATACGGCATCCATGCGCAGGCCCTCGATACGAACCCCATGGGCGCCGCCGGTGACGAAGACCCCGGCATCCATCCGGGTCAGACTGGTCCCGGAATTGCGGATCGCCAGGTCCCGGATCCCGACCCCCGGCGCCTGTACCGTCACCACCCGCCCCGTGCCCCCACCATCCAGGACCACTCCTGACTCACCCTCGAGGACGAGCTGTCTGTCTATCCGCAGATGGACGCGATAGCGCCCGGGACGGAAGCGGATGACATCCCCGTCCCGGGCGCGATTCAGCACCTGTTGAACATCATCCGCCGCATTCACCATCCAGGTTGCCGCCTGCGCACCCGGGCTGGCGACGATCCAGAACAGCAGCATGCCCAGAAACCGGCCTGCCGTCGATGGCGAGGCAGGGGCATGCCGGGACGCGGACAAGCACGCGCCCGGCAGATCAGACCCACGCCCCCCCATTCAGGTCTCGACCATCATCCGGCCCCGCATCTCCAGATGCAGGGCATGACAGAACCAGGTGCAGTAGTACCAGTAGAGCCCGGGCTTGTCGGCGACAAAGGTCACCGAGGAGGTCGCCTGGGGACCGATCTCCATGTTGATGCCGTAATCGACCAGGCAAAAGCCGTGGCTCAGATCCTCGATCTGGTCCAGGTTTGTGACCACAACCGTAACTTCATTACCCTGCTTGACCTTGAACGAGGTCAGGCCATAGATCGGCGCCGCCGAGGTCATGTAGACCCGCACCTTGTTGCCGTCGCGCACGACCTTGCTGTCCTTCTCCAGCACGATTCCGTCCTTCTTGGCCATGGCCACCGTCTCCGCGAAGTAGGGATCCTTGCGATCCCAGATCTTGCGGGTCTTGCCCATCAGTACCCGGCGATGAATGATGATGCCGTCATGGGGCTCGCTGAATACGGCACCGTCATGCACCAGTTTCTGTTCCTTGCCGGCGATACTGATCAGCTGGTCGTTGTCCGGGTGCAGCGGTCCCACCGGCAGGAAGCGGTCCTTGGAGAACTTGTTCAATGACACCAGCCATTTGCCATCGGCATCGCGGCTTTCGCCCATACTGGTGTGGTTGTGACCTGGCTGATACTGCACATCCAGCTTGTGGCGTATGTAGTTCACCTTCTCACCCTGATAGGCCCTGATTGCATCCTCGATATTCCACTTCACCGACTGGCTGTCGATGAACAAGGTGGTGTAGGCGTTGCCGCGCCCATCGAAGGCGGTATGCAGCGGGCCCAGACCCAGTTCCGGCTCCGCCACCACGACGTCCCGTGGATCCTTGAGCTTGCCTGAGAACAGATCGTCCAGCTTCTCCCAGGAGACCACCGTGACCGTCGGCGACAATTTGCCGTTGGCGACCACATACTTGCCGTCCGGGGTGGCGTTGCAGCCATGGGGACTCTTGGGTACCGGGATATAGCGGGTCAGCTCGGAGCCATGGCGGCCATCCACCACCGGCACCTTGGAGTCGCCAATGGTCTTGAACTTGCCATCCTTCACGGCCTGTTCGATACGGGCGAGATTGAATACCACCAGCCAGTCGCGCTCGTTGCGCATGAAATCGGCCAGCACCACGCCATTCTCCGAGTTGTAGCAGGTGGCGGCGGTATATTTGCCGGCATAATCCGCATCGGTGTTATCCAGATTGCCATCGACGAGGACCTGCCAGGCGATCTCCATGGTCTCGCCATCGATGGCGGTATACAGGGACTGGTATTTCTCCGGGTTCTCCATGTCGCGGCCATCATTGGGCTTGGGGGTCTTGAACTCGCTGCACAGGAAGACGTAACCGGTCTTCGGCACCCGCTGCACCCGCTGGCCGTGCGTCCCCTGGCAGTTCGGGATATTGATGATCCGGTCGGTCTTCATGACATCGCAGCGGATCCGCGCCAGCCGGGAATTGGCCTTGTCGTTGGCGAAGATATAGCGGCCATCATAATGGCCATCCGTCATGCTCATATGAGGATGGTGCAGGTCACCGTTCAGGGGCGCATTCTCACCCAGGACCCGCTTGCTCTCGTTGGTGATCCCCCAGCCGGTGGTGCCGTCGAAATTGTAAACCGGCACCCGCATCAGTTCCCGCATCGACGGGATGCCGAGGATCCGCAATTCACCCGAATGCCCGCCACTCCAGAGGCCATAGTATTCATCCAGATCCCCGGGCGGCACCTCGTTGCCGCCACCCTCGGCCTGGTCCGCCCTGGCCTCAGGCGCGGCCGTCAGTATCCCTGCGCCCAGCCCTCCCACGCCCGCGGCGCCGACGGCGCTGGCGAGTGCGGAGGTGCTGAGAAACTTGCGCCGGGTCAAGCCATCCTGATGGTCGTCATGCTCAGGATTCCGCCGCTCATCGTTGAGTTCATCTTTTCTGCCGTCGTCACTCATTTTGCAATACCTCCTGTACCTGTCGGTACACTTTATGGAACTACTTGCGCGGAGCCGTTCGCGGAGACCTCCGGGCCGGAGGCGCCCCCCTGCTGCTCCAGTTTTCTTTGCTCACCCTTCGCCTTGGATCCGCTTTTCCGCTGATGGCGCTCCCAACGCTTGCGTCGCATCACCAAGGGCGGGCATTTGAAGTCATTCCAGTAGGTTTTCTGACAATCCAGGCAATAGTGACATTCGTTGTAATTGATCTCCCCCGTCTCCCTGATAGCCTGGACCTCGCATTCGACGGCGCAGGTCTGGCAGGGATGCCCGCACTCCTTGCGTCGCCTCAGCCACTCGAAGATCCGGTTTCTTCCCGCCACCGCCAGGGCGCCCCCCAGCGGACAGATGTACTTGCAGTAAAACTTGGAGTTGAAAGCCGCCAGGATCAGCAGCACCAGGGCATAGGCCACGAAAGGCCATTCGCGCTGGAAGTGCAGCGAGATCGCGGTCTTGAAGGGTTCCACTTCGGCATAGCGTTCGGCCAGATTGACCGATTGCAGGGAGATCCCGAACAGGGCCAGCAGGATCACGTACTTCACGGCCCACAGGCGCTCATGCACCACCAGGGGGAAATTGAACTGGGGGATGCGCAACTTGCAGGCCGCCTTGCTGATCAGTTCCTGAAAGGCCCCGAAGGGACACAGCCAGCCGCAATAGATGCCGCGGCCAAACAGCAACAGGGTCATGGCGACGAAGGACCAGAGGATGAAGATCATCGGGTCCATCAGGAATGTCTGCCAGTGGAAATCATGCAGAAAGGCATGGATGAAGGTGAAGACATTCACCACCGAGAGCTGGCCCAGGGCATACCAGCCGATGAAGACGAGGGTGTAGAGCAGGTAGGCGATCCGAATCCGGTCGAACATGCGTGGCCGCTTCACCAGCCAGTCCTGGAATGCAAGGATGAAGAACAGGAAGGCCAGTCCGGCCACCAGCACGATGATATCGACCTGCCGCCTTTGCCATAGGGACACCCACAGCGGCGCCTCGGGCTCCACCGCCGAGACCACGGGCTTATGCAGATAGTCGGCTGGCAACCGGTACTGCGCATGAAAGGCGCGAAACACGCTCTTCAACGGGCCGGTCTGGCGTCGTACCAGCAGTTCCAGCTGCCAGGGCAGGCCGGGGTTGAACTGATTGGCCTTGCGGATGATGAAGATGGCCTTCTCCCTGAAATGGGGTATGCCCTTGGCATCGAGGTCCGCCAGGCGCTCATAATCCAGGTCGTGGAACAGGATCTGCTGGCCATTCTGGATGACATGTATGCGGTCGAAGATCCCCCCCCGCACATAGCCGGTGCCCTTGAAGGAATAGCCGTTGCCCAATACCGCGATGGCATGGTCTCCCGGGGCGATCTTGGACATCAGCCAGCGATACTGCTCATCACCCAGCAGGTTGCGGCCGATGATCGGGGCATTCAGGTAGGCGAAATCTATCTCCGCGAAGGGCTTGCCGGGATCCTCGGGCCTGGGCGTGGCCGCCTTGGTATCCTTGAATGCCTGGTGGATCTCGCCGCTGGTGATCAGGAGATGACCGATATCACCCTGTTCCAGCAACTGCGACCAGGTGGCGGGACGAAACAGGTCCTTGCGAACCGTGGCCATCGGCGCCAGGCGGGCTTGCCGGGGACTGATGACACCACGGGACACGGCGATCCTGCGGGCCGCATGCATGATGGTCCGGTTGACCACGGCCGCGGTCACTGTGGCGCCGCTGATGATATCCACATCGCCCTTGCCGCCACCGATGCCGACCTGGTCGGTCACCTTCTTGCCGATATACTGGGCGACGAAATCGTACAGCTTTTGCACCGGGATCCCGACCAATAGTATCGGCTCGTGCTGCTCCAGCACCCTGGTGCCAACGATCCGGCCCTTGAGATCGATGCCGATCAGGATATCGACGGGTTTGCCTGAATAGGCCGGGAAGGGCGCCACATCCTTGCTGTGGAACAGATAGCCGACGACCTTGTCTTGCCGGTAAACGCTCGCGGCAGGCGGCTTGCCGGTAAACTCACCCAGCCGATCGGCGCCGGGGAAGAATTGCCTGAACAGTGACCCGGGTTCCGGTGTGGCATGACCTTCCGCATTCAGTGGGAGGCTCATGACCACGAGCATGCCCACTAATGTGGCCAGGAATTTTGACCTGGCCCATCGATGGACAACGGCTTTCATCATTATCAGAGTACCCGGATGCAACCCTTGAAAGCAGGCTCTCGAATAGAAGAGACTGGTATCGACCTGCGACAATTTGTCGCATCGCTGGGAAGTATAGGGGCCCCCGGGCAGGGCCACCTTGATCTATATCAACCCGATGACGATATTCCCCGCAACGGGGGCTCCGATAACGGCAATGCACAGGATCCCCGCAGGCAGCAGGCCCCGCAACGGGGGGTCTTGCGGCAGACATCCTTGGCGTGGATCACGATCTGGGCATGGTAGTCGTTGTAGAGTCGGGTATCCCGGCCGAGTTGCCCCTCGAACCAGGACCGCAATTCCTCGTAGCCGGCATCATGATCGACCAGGCCGAGACGCGAGAACAGCCTTCGAGTGTAGGCGTCGATCACGAAGACCGGGCGTTCGAAGGCATACAGGAGGATATCGTCCGCGGTCTCCGGACCGATGCCGTTGACCGCCAGCAGGGCCTGGCGCAGTTCCTGATCGGGCAGTCGGCCCAGACCCTCCAGCCCACCCTGCTCCAGGTACCAGCGGCAAAAGTTCTGTAGCCGCCGGGCCTTGATGTTGAAATAACCGGAAGGACGGATCAACGTGGCCAGCCGATCGGTCTCCAGGGCGCGGATGCGACAGGGGTCGAGGCAATCGGCATCTTCCAGGTTGGCGATGGCCTTCTCGACATTGGCCCAGGCGGTGTTCTGGGTCAGGATCGCGCCGATCATGATCTCGAAAGGGGTCTCGCCGGGCCACCAGTGCTGGTGACCATGGCAATCGTGCAGGCGTCGATAGATCTCGCGCAGCCGGGCGCCGCTCATCGGCGTCGTGGGCGGACTCGTGGTTTCGAATGCGGCGGCTGGTGTTGCCGGGGCCGCTGGCTGCGCTGCGCACCGCCCGGCCTGGCTACGGGAACATCCTTGAGCCGTGAGGACAGCCCCACCCAGTCCAGCAAGGCGGCGATCTCGTCACGTTGCAGGTCCCAGAACTGGCCGGGACGGGCCTTGCGCGGCAGGAATACCGGACCAAACCTGACCCGCATCAGGCGGCTGACCTCGACCCCCTGGGATTCCCACAGGCGCCGGACCTCGCGGTTGCGCCCTTCCATCAGGGCCACGTGATACCAGTGATTGCTGCCCTCGCCGCCGTTGTCGACGATGTCGGTGAAGCGGGCCGAACCGTCCTCCAGCTCGACCCCGTCACGCAGCCGTTGCAGGGTCTCGTTGGCAACCGTGCCGCGCACGCGCACGGCGTATTCGCGGTCGATGCCGCTGGAGGGGTGCATAAGGCGATTGGCCAGTTCCCCGTCATTGCTGAACAGCAGCAGACCTGTGGTGTTCAGGTCCAGCCGGCCGATGGCGATCCAGCGGCCATTGTTGAGACGTGGCAGATGGGTGAAGACGGTATCGCGGCCCTTTTCGTCCTGGCGCGAGACCACCAGGCCCTCGGGCTTGTAATAGGCCAGCAGCCGCAGTTCCCGCGGGAACAGCTTGTGTGGCGGCACCGTCTTGCCATCGACACGCACCTTGTCCTCGGCGCCGGCGGAGTCCCCCAGGCCGGCGATGCGGCCGTTGACGCTGACCCGCCCGGCCTGGATCCAGCGCTCCATCTCCCGCCGGGAGCCGAAGCCGGCGCGGGCCAGGAGTTTCTGCAGCCGTTCAGAGGGACCGGGATCGCTCAAGCTGCCGGTTCCTGTTCCGCATTCCCGGCATCGTCCTGCCCGACCTGGACCGCATGGCTCGTGGTAGCGGTGGACTCGGGCATGTCCGTATCCCGGGCAGGTTCCTGCTGTTGCTGTTGCTGTTGCTGGATGCCGAACAGGTCCGGGTTGATGCTGTCGAGATCGCGCAGTTCGGCCAGGCTGGGCAGTTCCGCGAGACTCTTCAGGTTGAAATAGTCCAGAAACTCGCGGGTGGTGGCGTAGACGGTCGGCCTGCCTGGCACATCACGATGGCCCGCCTCGCGGATCCACTCGCGCTCACTCAAGGTGCGGATGATATGGGTGCTGACGCTGACCCCGCGGATGTCCTCGATCTCGCCGCGGGTAATCGGCTGACGATAGGCGATGATGGCCAGGGTCTCCAGCATCGCCCGGGAATATCGTGGCGGCCGCTCCTGCCACAGGCGATTCAGCCAGGGGGCATAGTCGGCGACGCTCTGGAAACGCCAGCCGCTGGCGACCTGCTTCAGTTCCACGCCGTGACCGGCATAATCCGCCACCAGCGCCTCCAGGACCGCGCGGATCTCGTCCCGTCCGGGCACCGGCCCCTGCCCGGGGTCGAACAAGGACAGCAATTCCGTGATCCCAAGGGGTTTCGAAGAGACCATCAGGGCGGCCTCGATGATGTTCTTGAGCTTGTCTTCGGTCATGTCTCGTCGGCCTCAGGCCTTGGCCTTGATGTGGATGGGCCCGCAGTTCTCGGTCTGCACCAGTTCGATCAGGGCGCCCTTGAGCAGTTCCAGCAGCGCCAGCAGGGTAACCACGGCTCCCGCCCGGCCTTCCTCCGGGGTGAACAGGGCGCTGAAATCGGTAAAGCTGTCGGCGCTGATACGTTGCAATACCCGGCTCATGCGCTCGCGCACCGACAGGGGTTCGCGCATGATCTGGTGCTGCCTGAACATCTCGGCGCGGGTCACCACATCGGCAAAGGCCGCCATCAGGTCGCGCATGCTGACACCGGGTTGCGGCCGGTCGCTGCGGCGATCGGGGAAGGCCACGCCAGCGGTGAACAATTCCCGCTCCATGCGCGGCAGAAGATCGATCTCCTCGGTGACCTGCCGGTAACGTTCATATTCCTGCAGGCGCCGGATCAACTCGGCCCGCGGGTCGTCCTCGTCATCGGCCTCCACGGGTCGCGGCAACAGCATGCGCGACTTGATCTCGGCCAGCATCGCGGCCATGAGCAGGTACTCGGCGGCCAGTTCGAGGCGCAACACCTCCATCAGCTCGATATAGCTCATGTACTGGCGGGTGATGCCGGCGATGGGGATGTCCAGGATATCCAGGTTCTGACGCTTGATCAGATACAACAGCAGGTCCAGCGGTCCCTCGAAGGCTTCCAGGATCACCTCCAGCGCATCCGGCGGGATATAGAGGTCCTTCGGCAGTTCCGTAAGCGGCTCGCCCTGGACGATGGCAAAAGGCATCTCCTGCTGTTGCGGCAGCAACACCTCGCCGGGACCCACCCCGTCCCCGCTCACCGCGCAGCCCTGGCTGCCAGCCGTTCGCCAGGGCTCACTGGTACACCAGCCCCATGGCCTCGCGCACCTCGTCCAGGGTCTCCCTCGCCGCTTCGCGGGCACGTTCACAACCCTCCTGGATGATCCCGCGCACGGCCTCGGGATTGTCGAGGTATTCCAGGGCCCGCTCACGGATCGGTTTCTGCTCCGCCAGCATGGCATCGATTACCGGCTGCTTGCAGTCCAGGCAGCCTATGCCGGCGCTGCGGCAGCCCTGTTGCACCCACTCGCGAACCCCCTGATCCGAGTAGACCTGATGCAGTCGCCAAACCGGACATTTCTCCGGCTCCCCGGGATCGTTGCGCCTGACACGGGCCGGATCGGTGGGCATGGTGCGCAGCTTCTGCTCGACGCTGGCCGGATTCTCGCGCAGGCCGATGGCATTGCCATAGGACTTGGACATCTTCTGGCCGTCCAGCCCCGGCATCTTCGAGGCCGTGGTCAGCAAGGGCTGGGGTTCCGGCAGGATCACCTTGCCGCCGCCTTCCAGGTAGCCCATCAAGCGCTCCCGATCCCCCAGGCTGATATTCTGCTGCGCCTCCAGCAGCGCCCTGGCGGTGGCGAGGGCCTCGGTATCGCCCCGCTCCTGGTAACGACGGCGCATTTCGGCATACAGGCGGGCATTCTTCTTGCCCATCTTGCGCGCCGCGGACCTGGCCTTGTCCTCGAAATCCGGCTCACGCCCATAGATGTGGTTGAAACGCCGCGCGACCTCGCGCGTCATCTCGATATGGGCCACCTGATCCTCGCCCACCGGCACATTGCCGGCGCGATAGATCAGGATATCGGCACTCTGCAACAGGGGATAACCGAGAAAACCATAGGTCGACAGGTCCTTGTTCGTCAGCTTTTCCTGTTGGTCCTTGTAGGTCGGCACCCGCTCCAGCCAGCCCAGCGGTGTGATCATCGACAGCAGCAGATGCAGCTCGGCGTGCTCCGGCACACGGGATTGTATGAACAGGGTGGCCTCGCCCGGATTGATGCCGGCGGCCAGCCAGTCCACGACCATGTCCCAGAGTGATGCGCTGATCCCGGACGGGTCATCATAATCGGTGGTCAGGGCATGCCAGTCGGCGACGAAGAAGAAGCAGTCGTATTCATGCTGCAGCTGGATCCAGTTTTTCAATACCCCATGGTAATGTCCCAGATGCAGTTGCCCGGTGGGACGCATGCCTGACAATACCCGGCGCTCGGCGTTGAGACTCAAGGTCATACCTCATTGGTTGATGATCGATAAAATACCGCTGCCACCCTCTGCGCCGGCGCCGTCACACCGAAGCACGAGGACCCGCGGGCGCCCCGAACCCGCCGACTACAGCCTCAGGATTGCGTAGGCCAGCTGTTCAATACCCCCCAGAACCGGCTGCAACAGCCTCTGCAGGCCGCCGCTGAGCAGCAGCAACAGCAAGACGAACAGGCCATACGGTTCGATACGATTATAGACCCGCGCCCAGCGCGCAGGCATCAGTGCCGAAGCCACCCGGCTGCCGTCCAGGGGCGGCAAGGGTATCAGGTTCAGGGCCGCCAGCAGAAGGTTGACGATTATCCCAGTCAGGCCCATGTAGATCAAAGGCGCCGACAACCAGGGCATGGAACCGTCCAGCCAGGCCGCCAGTTTCAGCACCATGGCCCAGGCGATGGCCATCAGCAGGTTGGCCGCCGGTCCGGCCGCGGCCACCAGGGCCATGTCGCGCTGGGGCCGGCGCAGCTTGCGCCAGTCTATGGGCACCGGCTTGGCCCAACCGAAGATCACCCCGGCGGTCATGAACAGCAGGACCGGCACGACAACCGTACCCAGGGGATCGATATGCCGCAGGGGATTGAGACTGAGCCGCCCCAGCAGCCGGGCGGTCGGGTCTCCCAGGCGCATCGCGACCCAGCCGTGCGCCAGCTCGTGAAAACTGACCGCCAGCAGCACCGGGGGTATGGCCACGACCAATTGCTGCAGGGTGCTGAGTTCGCTCATTTCATTCCTCGAACAGGGAGATATCGCCACGACCACGGCGGATGATGACGGGGGCATCGCCACTGAGATCGATCACCGAGGTCGGCTCCAGGCCACAGTGGCCGGAATCGATGATCAGATCGAGCTGGCGCCCCAGGCGGTCGCGGATCTCGTCGGCCTCGCTCAGGGGCTGCCCGGCTCCCGGCGGGATCAGGGTGGAACTCACGATCGGCTCGTTGAGGGTCTCCAGCAGCGCCAGGCACACCGGGTGATCGGGTATGCGCAGGCCGATGCTCCTGCGCCTGGGCGTCTGCAGCCGTCGGGGCACCTCATGGGTGGCCTTGAGTATGAAGGTATAGGGCCCCGGGGTCAGGGCCTTGAGCAGGCGATAGTCGGTATTGTCCACACGCGCATAGGTGGCGATCTCGGCCAGGTCCCGGCACAGCAGGGTGAAATTGTGACGGTCTCCGACCTGGCGTATGCGCCGGATGCGTTCCCGCGCGGCCTTGTCGCCGATATGACAGCCCAGGGCATAACTGGAATCCGTGGGATACGCGATCACGCCGCCATCACGGATGATCTGCACGGCCTGATTGATCAGGCGCTGCTGCGGATTCTGGGGATGAATGTGAAAATACTGACTCATAAACCGGGCTTGACTATGCGCCAGGGGCGCTTTTCCGCTAAAATCCGTCCACCTTAGCAAATTGCCGCCCATTTTATGAAAATTTTGTTCGATCTGTTCCCGGTCATCCTCTTCTTCATCGCCTTCAAGATCCCCGACGACCCCACCGAGGGCGTGATGCTGGCCACGGCGGTGGCGATAATCGCCTCCATCGTCCAGGTCGCGATCCAGCGCTTGCGCAGCGGCCGTTATGAAAAGATGCACCTGATCACCCTGGGGCTGATGCTGCTGCTGGGCGGGGCCACTCTCGCCTTCCAGGACGAGCGCTTCATCAAATGGAAACCCACCGCCGTCAACTGGCTGTTCGCCATCGCCTTTCTGGGCAGTCAGTTCATCGGCGAAAAGAATATCATCCGCCGTATGCTGGAGGGCAATATCGACCTGCCGATACCCACCTGGACCCGTCTGAACCTGGCCTGGGCGGCCTTCTTCGTCTTCGCCGGAGGCGCCAATCTGTTCGTGGCCTTCCACTTCGATACCGCCACCTGGGTCAATTTCAAACTCTTCGGCATGACCGGCCTGACCCTGCTGTTCATGCTGGCCCAGGGCCTCTACCTGATGCGCCATGCTCAAATCCCGGTCGACAGCGAGGACTAGGGCCATGTACTACGCCATCCTCTGCGAGGATAACGAGGACAGCCTGCCCCTGCGCCGGCAGGCGCGCCCCGCCCACATCCAGCGCCTGCGGGAACTCACCGACACCGGGCGCATGCTGCTGGCCGGACCGTTCCCGGCCATCGACGCTGAGGATCCCGGACCGGCGGGTTTCAGCGGCTCCCTGATCGTGGCGGAATTCGACTCCCTGGCATCGGCCCGGGCCTGGGCCGACGCCGATCCCTACCTGGCCGCCGGGGTCTATCGCCAGGTCACCGTCAAGCCGTTCAAGAAGGTCCTGCCCTGAGCCAGGGCATGTATTCCAAGCCGTTCCTGAAATGGCCGGGAGGCAAATACCGCCTGGTGGAACGGATCCGTACGGCCCTTGGCCCGGGCAAGCGCCTGATCGAGCCCTTCGTCGGCTCCGCCGCCGTGTTCATGAACACCGATTATCCCGCCTATCTGGTCGGCGACAGCAATGCCGATCTGATAGGACTCTACCGGCACCTGCATGCCGAGGGTGAGGCATTCATCGAATACGTGCGGCCCTTTTTCCAGGAGGAGTGTAACCGGGCCGATGTCTATTACGCCTTTCGCGCGCTCTTCAACCAGACCCGGGATGAACGCCTGAAGGCCGCATTGTTCGTGTACCTGAATCGTCATTGTTACAACGGCCTGTGCCGTTACAACCGCAGCGGCGGGTTCAACACCCCCTTCGGGCGTTACAAGAAGCCCCTGTTCCCGGAACAGGCCATGCGCGCCTTTCAGCGCAAGGCCGGGCAGGCCCGCTTCCAGAGCGCCGATTTCAGGGCCCTGATGGCCCAGGCCGAGCCCGGCGACGTGGTCTATTGCGACCCGCCCTACACCCCCCTCAGCGAGACCTCGAATTTCACCGACTACAGTGCCGGTGGCTTTGGCTGGCAGGAACAGCTTGAACTGGCCGCGCAGGCCGATAAACTGGCCGCCAGCGGGATCCGCGTGGTGATCTCGAATCACGACACCGCCGAGATCCGGAAGCTCTATCGGACGGCCCGCCTGCAACGCTTCCCGGTACGCCGTTCGATAAGCTGCGCGGGGACACGACGAGGGCATGCCGCTGAGATCCTGGCGGTGTATTGAGCCCTGATCCGGCGATTCCGTGGTATATTATCCCACAAACAGCGCCACGCACAGCGAGGATGATGCATTTGTCCATAGAAAACGACACCCACAGGCAGGCCCGGTGGTGACCCCGACCCTGGAACTGGCCATGGAACTGATCCGCCGCCCCTCGCTGACGCCCGAGGATGCCGGCTGCCTGCCCCTGCTCGCGGAACGCCTGGAGGCGGTGGGCTTCGCCTGTACGCCCCTGCGCTTCGATGAGGTCGATAACCTGTGGGCGCGCCGTGGCCGGGGCCAGCCCCTGCTGTGCCTGGCCGGGCATACCGACGTGGTGCCCACCGGTCCGCTGGAACACTGGTCCAGCCCCCCCTTCGAACCGACCCTGAAGGACGGCATGCTGCATGGCCGGGGCGCGGCCGACATGAAGGGCAGCCTGGCGGCCATGGTCACCGCCGCCGAACGCTTCTGCAAGGCCCACCCCGAACACCGCGGCAGCCTGGCCTTCCTGCTCACCAGTGATGAGGAAGGCCCCTCGGTCAACGGCACGGTCAAGGTCGTCGAGTGGCTCTGTGAACGGGGCGAGGCCATCGACTGGTGCCTGGTCGGGGAACCCTCCAGCAGCCGCGAGGTCGCGGACGTGATCAAGAACGGCCGCCGCGGCTCGCTGGGCTGCAGGCTGCGGGTCCTCGGCAGCCAGGGCCATGTCGCCTATCCGCAGCTGGCCGACAACCCGGTACACCGCTTCGCCCCGGCGCTGGCCGAGCTGACCGGGATCCGCTGGGACGAGGGCAATGCCTTCTACCCGCCGACCAGCCTGCAGGTATCGAATATCCACGCCGGAACCGGCGCCGACAACGTCATCCCGGGTGAGCTGGAGATCCTGTTCAACTTCCGTTTCTCCACCGAGGTCAGCGCCGAGGAGCTGAAACGACGGGTGCGTGAATTGCTGGACCGGCATGAGCTGGCCTGCACCCTGGAGTGGAAACTCTCCGGCCAACCCTTCCTGACCCCGGCCGGCGAGCTCCTGGACGCCACCCGCGAGGCCATCCGTGAAGGCACCGGACGGGAGGCCGAACTGTCCACCGACGGCGGCACATCCGATGGCCGCTTCATCGCCCCGACCGGGGCCCAGGTGGTGGAACTGGGGCCACTGAACGCGACCATCCACAAGGTCGATGAATGTGTCAGCGTGGCCGATCTGGAGACCCTTTCCCGGATCTATGAAGGCATCATGACCCGCCTGCTGGTGAGGGCCGCATGAGCCGCGCGGGCACGCAACGGACCCGGCTGCAGGTCCGGGGGCTGGAATGCGAACGCGGTGACAGACTCATCTTCCAGGGTCTGGGGTTCAGCGTCGCGGAGGGTCAAATGCTGCAGGTCCATGGCGCCAACGGCAGTGGCAAGACCAGCCTGCTCAGGATCCTGTGCGGCCTGGCCCCGCCGGCGGAGGGCGAGGTGCTGTGGGATGGCGCCCACATCCATGACCAGCGCCACGACTACCTGCGACAGATGGGTTATATCGGCCATGCCGGCGGCATCAAGCCCGGACTCAGCGTCATCGAAAACCTGCGTGTGGCGCTGGCCCTGGGCAATGCCCGCGCCGCGGCCGATATCCCCGCGGCGCTGGCGCATTTCGGGCTGCAGGGAATGGAGGACGAACCCGCGCGCAACCTGTCCGCGGGGCAGCGCCGCCGCGTGGGCCTGGCGCGACTGCTGCTGGAGGACTGCCCGCTGTGGATCCTGGACGAGCCCTTCACTTCCCTGGACCGGCAAGGCAAGACCACGGTCGAACGCCTGCTGGTGGCGCACTGCGATGCCGGGGGCATGACGGTGTTCACGACCCATCAGCCACTGGAACTGCATCATGGCAACATGAAAGAACTCCATCTGGGAACCCGTCAGGCCATGGTCGCATGAGCGGAGCCACCCTGCCCCAGGCCTTCTGGACCATACTGGTGCGCGACCTGACCCTGGCGGTCCGCAAACGCAGCGAGATCGCCCAGCCGCTGGTGTTCTTCTTCATCGTCGTGACCCTGTTCCCGTTTGCCCTGGGTCCCGATCAGGCCCTGCTCGCCCGGCTGATACCCGGCATCATCTGGGTCGCGGCGCTGCTGGCCTCGACCCTGTCGCTGGATGCGATGTTCCGCTCGGATTTCGAAGACGGCGCGCTGGAGCAGATGCTGCTGTCACACCAGCCGCTGACGCTGCTGGTCGGGGCCAAGATCCTGGCCCACTGGCTGATGACCGGGGCGCCCTTGATCCTCGCCGCGGCCGCCCTGGGGGCCTTCCTGCACGTCGCCCCGGCGGCCCTGGAGACCCTGTTCGTATCGCTGCTGCTGGGCACCCCGGTGCTGAGCCTGATCGGCGCCATCGCGGTGGCCCTCACGGTGGGCCTGCGCGGCGGTGGCATGCTGCTGACCCTGCTGATCCTGCCGCTCTACATCCCGGTACTGATCTTCGCCACCGCCGGCGTTACCAATGCCGGCAACGGCCTGTCGCCGGCGGCGGAACTTTATTTCATCAGCGGCATCTTCATATTGTCACTGACCCTGGCCCCACTGGCCACCGCCTTCTCACTCAGAATCAGGATGGGATAATGTTAGGACCCCTGGACAAGTACGCCTCCCCCCCGATCTTCTATCGCCTGGCGCAGAAGCTGACGCCCTGGTTCGCCTGGATCACCGTGCTGCTGATGGCCGCCGGCCTGTATGGCGGCCTAGTGGTGGCACCGGCCGATTACCAGCAGGGCGACAGCTTCCGCATCATGTATATCCACGTACCCAGCGCCTGGATGTCGCTGTTCATCTATATGGTGATGGCCGGCGCCGGCGCCTGTTCCCTGATCTGGAAGATCAAGGTCTATGACGCCCTGGCGCGCGCCAGCGCACCACTGGGCGCCTCGTTCACCTTCCTGGCGCTGGCCACCGGCTCGATCTGGGGCAAGCCGATGTGGGGCACCTGGTGGGTCTGGGATGCGCGCCTGACCTCAGAGCTGATCCTGCTATTCCTGTACCTGGGCTACATGGCCCTGCAGTCGGCCATCGAGGACCGGCGCATGGCGGCCCGCGCCGGTGCGGTACTGACCCTGGTCGGGGTGGTCAACATCCCCATCATCCACTACTCGGTAGAATGGTGGAGCACGCTGCACCAGGGGCCGACGGTGAGCAAGTTGGGCGCCCCCTCCATCGACACCACCATGCTCATACCCCTACTGCTGATGGCGCTTTCCTGGATGTGCTACTATGCCGCGGTCGTCCTCATCCGCACCCGCAACGAGCTCCTCGAAATGGAGCGCAACACCAACTGGGTTGCCGAACTCCTTTCTTCGCAAGGGTCCTCATCATGAACGAATTTCTGAATATGGGCGGCTATGCCGCATACGTCTGGAGCGCCTATGGCCTGGCCTTCGTGGTGCTGCTGTTGAACGCGGTCCTGCCGCGCATGCAGGCACGCCGCATCCGGCGCCGCCTGGCCACACGGCCGCGGCGGAGGGCCGGACGGTGAGACCGCTGCGCCGCAAACGCCTGCTGGCCGTGATCGGCATCCTCGCCGGTATGGCCATCGCCGCCCTGCTGATCACTCAGGCCTTCAAGAAGAACCTGATGTACTTCTACTCCCCCAGCCAGGTGGTCGCCGGTGCGGCGCCTGCCGCGCGGGATTTTCGCATCGGTGGCCTGGTGGTGAAGGGTTCTGTGCAGCGCAATCCGGACGATCTGAAGGTCCGCTTCACCCTCTCGGATACGCTCAAACAGGTCGAGGTCAGCTATGATGGTATCCTCCCGGACCTGTTCCGCGAGGGCCAGGGCATCGTCGCCAATGGCCATTTGAATGGCCAGGGGGTGTTCATCGCCAGCGAGGTGCTGGCCAAGCACGACGAGAATTACATGCCGCCCGAGGTGGCGGATGCCCTCGACAAGGCCGGTCACAAACCCGCCGCCCGGACCAACTGAACAGGGGAATACACCATGCTGCCTGAACTCGGACAATTCGCCCTGATCATGGCCCTGGTGATGGCCCTGAGCCAGGCCATCCTGCCGCTCATCGGCGCCCAGCGCGCCAGCCCGGCCCTGATGGCGGTAGCCAAGCCGGCCGCGCGCGCGCAATTCCTGTTCCTGGCGCTGGCCTTCGGCCTGCTGGTAGAAGCCTTCATCAACAATGACTTCAGCGTGCTCTACGTCGCCCGCAATTCCAATTCCGCCCTGCCGCTATTCTACCGCATCTCCGCCGTCTGGGGCGCGCACGAGGGTTCCCTGCTACTGTGGGCGCTGGTACTGGGGGTCTGGACCTTCGCGGTAACGATCTTCAACCGCGGCCTGCCGCAATACTTCCTCGCCCGGGTGCTGGGCGTAATGGGCCTGATCAGTACCGGCTTCCTGCTGTTCATGCTGACCACCTCGAATCCCTTCGAACGCATGGTGCCGGCCGCGGCCAATGGCGGCGATCTGAATCCGCTGTTGCAGGACCCCGGGCTGATCGTCCACCCACCGATGCTGTACACCGGCTATGTCGGCTTCTCGGTCGCCTTCGCCTTCGCCATCGCGGCCCTGCTCGGCGGTCACATGGACACCGCCTGGGTACGCTGGACCCGTCCCTGGACCACCATCGCCTGGGTCTTCCTGAGCCTCGGTATCGCCCTCGGCAGCTGGTGGGCCTATTACGAACTGGGCTGGGGCGGCTGGTGGGCCTGGGACCCGGTGGAGAACGCCTCCTTCATGCCCTGGCTGGTCGGTACCGCCCTGATCCACTCCCTGGCGACCACCGAGAAACGCGGTGTGTTCATGAACTGGACCCTGCTGCTGGCGATCTGC
>CAZDOC010000020.1:0-40943 GCA_964506945.1 uncultured Gammaproteobacteria bacterium | reverse complement strand
ACCGAGATCCGCTCATCCGGCGCCGGCATTACCGGGAAACGCTGAAATTCCCGCAACAGCACCCCCGTTATCTCATGTCGCTGGTTTATCAGATCCTGGCGGATATCCTTGAGCAGGAGTGGTCGCTGCCGCCGCTCTTTCAGGCGGGCATACCAGACCGGGCGGATGACATCCAGCCAGCGTGAGGCCACCTCGTCCCAGTCCGGCTGGTGCAGGGGGTCCGTGCGGATCAGCATGTCCAGCAGGGATTGGTAGGCATCCAGGTGTTCCTGCTCCCGTGCCTCGGTGGCCAGTTGCTGATAGCGGTCGAGGATGTATTCCATTTCCATCAATGCCCGCTGCTTCTTGCGCGGCAACAGCTTCCTCTCGACCCCGCCCAGCGTTTCCAGGAAGCGGTCCAGATGCACCATGGCCGCATCGCCCGCCGGCAGGGTTTCGATGTCCGCATCCAGCCGCTGGCGCAGAAGCCGGCAAACCTCGTCCAGTTCCGTGACCGGCTGCGCCTGGAGCCCGGGCAGCAGTATCCAGCGGGGGGCATCGAAGCTTCCACCCGTGATACAGAAGAACGCCCATGGTTCGCGGCTCTTCACGACACTGACGCGCGAGACTATCCGGGCCTGTTTTTCCCGGTAGTGGGCATAGGTTTGTTCATCGACCAGGGCATCATCGCCACTGATCAGCCTGCGCACGGGCGCGAAGGCATCCTGGATCCCGTCCCACTGGCGGATCTCGTCGTCACGTTCATATTCCTCGATGATCTCCTCGACCTGCAGCGGTCGGCCCTGGGCGCCGCCGAGACCGTCCGGGAGCGGCATGTTGGATCCCAGCAGGGTCTCCACCGTCTCGTAACGCTCGACGAAGCGCTCGTCCGAGGTCAGGGCGTATTCCGGGGCATCCTGCGGCCACCACACCTGGATGCTCTTGTGGGGGCTGTCCATGCGGTCGATGCGGCCGACCCGCTGTTCGGCGATACGCACCACGCTGGGCATGTCCATATGCACCAGCACGGAGGCCCGCTGCAGGTTCACCCCCTCGGAGAGACTGTCGGAACACAGGCCGATCACACCGCTTCTATCCGCATCCAGGCCGAACAGATCCAGGACCTCATGCCGTTGCGAGGACGGATCACCGGTCGCGGTGACGACCACGTAGTCGCTGGTGATGCGTTCGAGTTGTCTGCCAATCTCGGCCAGAGAGATCGGCTTGCTGTCGAACGCCAGCAACAGCTCATGGTGGCGCATCAGTTCCAGGATATGTCTGGCCTTGTTGCGCTCACGCGTATCGCTCATCTCACCCAGGAGCTGGTAGATGCGGCGATAGATGGCCTGGTCGTGGGCACAGGCCCGTGCGTGGGCCTCCTCATCGCCCAGCCAGTCTGGCAGGGCGATCGTCAAACCGTTCTCGGGCCGGCGGGTTTTTGCGGCATCGATGCTGGCGAGGATGTCACCGGTGCCCTGGTGCTTGTGAAAACCGGCCAGGCCGAGGTCCTTCACCGCCTGGCGGGTGCCGACGATGTGTTCGGCCAGGGCAATGCGCGATGATCGCAGGGAGGCCCGGATGACGTAGCGGGACAGCTTTTTGGCGCCGAGCAGACGGCCGGCGAGATAATGCTCCTCGCTGACGCCCATGCGCCGCAGAGACTCGGGCATGGCGATGGGCTTGCGGAAGTGGGTGACGCCATAAAGCTGATCCGCCAGCGCGCTGATCTCCGCGGCCAGGCGGCGGTCCGCCTCAGGCTCCTGCAGGCGATAGGTCCCGGGTTCATGCCCGGGGAAACGACAGGGCCGGTCGTACTTGTCCCGGTACCGTTCCGGTTCCCGCTTGATCAGCGCATTGAGCATGCGCTTGGTACGGCGCACGGTGAACCGCTGGATCTCCTGGCGCAGGGCATCGAGTTCGCGTTCCGTGAAGCTGCGATTGATGTGCTTCGCCCCGAGCAGCCTCTTGAACATATCCAGCGTGTCTTCCCGCAGGTTGTCCGCACCGAGCAGATCGACGATGCGCAACAGGTCCTTGACACCACGGTTGATGGGCGTGGCCGTGAACAGCAGGACGTGGTCGGCCATGTGCCGCAGGATATGCTGCGTGCGGGTGGAACCGAGATTGAGGAAATTGTGACCTTCGTCCACGCACAGGATCTGCGCGCGATGCAGGGCCTGCAGGGTCAGCTCGTGACGGCGGCTCCGGGCATGGCTCAAGGCGCCGTGAGAATACGCATCCATCGGCACCCCGGCGAGATGCGACTCCCGGTCCCAGTTGTCCAGGATCGCGGGGGGACAGACCATCAGGACCTTGCCCTGCCGGATATGTCCCCGGCGTACGATATCGTCGATGACGGCGCCGATCAGGTGTACCCCCATGCGGGTCTTGCCCGATCCGGTGGCATCCGCCACCAGGACACTGCCCTGGCGGGCAAGGATATACAGTGCCTGGGCGATACCCTGCCGCTGCGAAGGCCACAGGCTGGCATCGTCCGGCAGGTATTCGCCCCGCAGATAGGCCTGCGCCCAGTCGCCCTCCAGGAGTTCGGCGCAGGCACGGGCCAGCGCCTCCTGCCACTGGACCCAGGACAGCAGCTTTTCCAGCAAGGCGATAAAGCGTTCATTGTAGTCAACGCCGAGGCTCCAGTAGTTCTCGGCGATCCGCCGCAGTTCGTCATGGCGTGCCGCATCCCTCTGGCGGCTGAAGCGGACATTGGCCTCTAGCTGCTTCTCCATGCCGGGATGGGTGAAATTGCTCGACCCCATGGTCACGGCCGTATCCCCGCAATAGATCTTCGCATGCATGCGGGTACCGCCGTGACCCGCATAGCGGGTCCGGGTGTGGCCCGAGCGCAGGCGTTCCATGCATCGCAGGATCCTGGCGCTGAGGCGCAGCGACACGCCCCGTTCCAGCCAGTAGGTCTCCACCTCTTCGGGAAATGATACCTCCCGGAGTTCATAGTGCTGACGCTGGGAAGGATAGGGCTCCGAACCCAGGACGATACGGATCCCGGCCCCTTCATCGGCCTCGGCGATGAAGTCGATGAGCCGGTCCAGGGCGGCATAGCCGGTCACGATGAGCGGTGCCTTCGCCTGTTTCAGATCCGGCAGCACACTGTCCCCGACCTGCCTGGAATCGAGATTCAGGGGAAAGCGCGCCGCCTCGGGCCAGAGCAGCTCGGGATGCCCGGCGACGGGATGACTGACCTGGCTGAACAGGTCCAGGGTATGGGCCGGGGAGGATTTCCTGGACATGCTGGCGCGCCTTCAGGGGTAACGGAGGATACCGTGTCACTATCAGCCCGGATTATATCCCGGAAAGTGGCTTCAATGACGATCCCGTCTGCCGCCCGCCAGCCCCAGCAGGCCCAGCGCCGACAGCATCAGTACCGCGCCGGAGGGCAGCGGCACCGCGGCGATGTCGTAACCGATCAGGTCCAGGGCGCGCAGATCGGCCGGGGTGATGTCGAAGGACTGACCGAAGGCCAGGGTCGGGTCCATGATGCCGATATGCAGCGACGGATTGCTGTTGTCGTCCTTCCAGTGGCTGGCCTGATCGCCGTCGCCGACGAAGGCGCCGGTGGCGAGGGCGTATTCATTACTGAGGTCATCGAAGACCGCCTCCTGCCCGGGCCGGAGTTCGCGTGGCAGGCTGGTGAACTCGGCCGGGGTCGAGGGGTTCAGGGCCGGGGCACTGCCAAAGCGAAACAGGTCCAGCAGGGTGGGCGAGACCCCGGTGATGCTGCCCGGGTTGCCGCTCTGGTTGAGCAGGAAGTCGATGCGGTCCACCTGCGATACGAAGCCCAGGGCATGGCCGATCTCGTGCGTGGCCACGGTCTCGAAGTCCATCTTGCCCGCGCCGACGCCATCACTGTTGTCGAAATCGAAGCTGAAACCGGAATTGAACTCGATGGTGGCGTCATTGCCGCCGAACTGGCTGTCCAGGCCGGTGATCCCCAGGGCCTTGATATTGGCCTTGGTGCCGATCAGGAAACCGGACGGGGCGAATCCGGACGGCAGGGACAGGCTGAACTGGCTGGCCGTGGGCAGGGCCGCGACGATGCCGTCATCCGCCTCGCCGGCGGCGTCGGCGGTTACCAGGGAACGCATGAAATCATGTGAGGCGCCCAGCAGCACGGACGAGGCCTGGCCGATGACATTGCTGGCGCCGAGATTGCGCAGATCGGCCGTGATATTGACGCTGATGGGATCGGTGAAATGACTTTCCCAATGCGAGGCGGCGCGCTGGAAGGCCGCCAGCGCCGGGGCATTGGCGGGCTGGCCCAGGGAAGACAGGGGATTGATATGGATGCTCAGGGCCGGGGCGGGCAGGCTGAAGGCGAGACCGGACGCCAGGATCAGGCCGCAGGAAAGGCTTTTCGAATACATCCCTGTCTCTCTCCAAGGTGGAAGACCGTCCACCACCGGGTTTGCGGTGGACCCTCTGTTAAGCATAGCATGTCCTCATCGAGGCCTGGTGACGGGCCAGCCATCGGATACATCATGCAAGCCCTGTTACTCGCGCTGCTCAAGGCCTATTCCTATCTGATCAGTCCCCTGCTGGGCAACAACTGCCGCTTCCATCCCAGCTGCTCGGCCTATGCCCGGGAGGCCATCCTCATGCATGGCAGCCTGCGCGGCGCCTGGCTGGCCCTGCGGCGCCTGTTGCGCTGCCACCCGTTCGCCCAGGGGGGGCTGGATCCGGTGCCGCCGCCCCATGACAGCCCCCCGAAGCAGCGGCGCTGATTGTCCCGGAGAGGGGCAGTGCGTATGATCGTCTCCGCGGCCCGGGCCGACGGGTATAAAACTTCGTGGAAAATATGAGCGACAACAGCGACGACGCGGAAATCCTCCGTGAACAACAAGCGATCATCGAGGAATTCGCCTTCCTGGGCGAATGGATGGACCGCTACCAGCACATCATCGACATGGGCCGCAAGCTGCCTGACTTCCCCGAGGAGTGGAAGACTGAAGAGAACCGCCTGCACGGCTGTCAGTCCCAGGTCTGGTTACATGCAGAGCAACGTGACGGGCGGGTCTATTTTCAGGCCATCAGCGATTCGGCCATCGTCTCCGGACTCATTGCGCTGCTGTTGCGGGTGTATTCCGGCCGCCGCCCGGAGGATATCCTCAGGACGCCACCGGACTTCATCGCCGAGATCGGTCTGGCCCGGCATCTGTCCCCGACCCGCAGCAATGGCCTGCATGCGATGGTGCAGGCCATCCGCAACACCGCCGGCAAATACCTGGAAGACCGGGCTGCCGCAACCCAAGACGCCTAGCGACAGACGCCCAGGCCCTACATCAACCCGCATCCTCCCCCGCAGCAGGCCCCGCCACTGGCCGCGGTCTCGCAACTGGCCTCGATCCTGGCCTGTCGATCCTTGTCGATCATGCCGATACCCCCGCTGATCACCCGCCTTACCGGCAGGCCGCTGCGCGGATCATGGGTCAGCGGTTCATCATTCATCCCCTGTACGACATCAAAACGCTGCCGGGGATCATTCGCGTCATCCGAGATGATTTCGTAGGTATAGGTTGGCATGGGAACCTCTCCAGAAAATTGTTTTCCAGCGATAGGGCAGATATTTTACAATACAGTCATAGACTTAGGCAACAATACTAAAATAGTATCAAAAATATCCTCAGATATGCCTCACAAGTGACTGAATTATTCTAGACTTATGCCGATAGCCTCAAAAATAGCATCCGTCCAGACCCGCCCCACCGCGGGGAATGCCACCCGCGGGGCGGCGGGATAGCGTTCCGGATGGATACCGGATAATCGGGCCAGGCGTCGTAGCGGGACGCCAGCCCGGCACCATAGGGCCAGGGCAGCCATGTTGAATACGACGGAAATACTGATCGATGCCTTCGTCGAATCTCTGCAACGGGGGTTCCGGCGTCTGCATACCGAGGCCGAGCGCGCGGATACGGATTTCATCGCCGGCGCCGCGCGCGACTGCATGCAGTCGATCGCCTCCAGCAATGCCCTGTACCACAATTTCGAACACACCATGCTGGTCACCTCGGTGGGCATGGACATCCTGCAGGGGAGAAAACTGGCCGGCGAGACCCAGCGGCGCGAGGACAGCCGGAATATCCTCCTGGCGCTGCTCTGCCATGACATCGGTTATGTCCGCGGGATCTGCGCGGCCGATGCAGGCCCCAGTTCCGCCTCGGGGAGGGATGATGCATTGATCGAGCTGGCGACGGGGATCTCGGATGCCGGCCTGATGCCCTATCATATCGATCGTGGCAAACTGTACGTGGCGGAGAAATACGCCGGCCATCCGCTGATCGATGTCGCCATGGTGCAGGACTGCATCGAACGCACGCGCTTCCCCATCCCGGATCATGACGACTACCGGATCAGCGGTGATTATCCCGGCCTGGTAAGGGCCGCGGACTTGATCGGACAACTCAGCGATCCGCGCTACCTGGCCAAACTGCCGGCGATCTTCTACGAGTTCGAGGAGACCCATTACAACCAGGCCACCGGCTACCACAATCCCGGGGATCTGCTGCACACCTATCCGCAATTCTTCCGTTGCTGTGTGCTGCCCTACCTGGACGAGGCCCTGCAATACCTGGATCTGAGCCCGGAAGGCCGCGACGTGACGGAGAGCTTGTTCGCCAATGTACAGCTGGCCGAGAACCGGGCGGCCGATGAAACCAGCGAGGAGATCAGGCCGCTGCAGCGCATCGCCCTGTGAAACCTCTGCGCGGGCGACACTGCGGGTGGACCGCTACAGGTCGATCCTGAGGGTCGCGATCAGGCTATTGTTGTCGAAGCGCTCCCTGCCGACGGTCTTCAGCCATTCCAGCGACCCACTGATGCCGCTGGCGCCAAAATAACGAACCCCGAAACCCGCCTGAACCTCGTCATCATCCGCCGGCTGGGTGCTGCCCACGGCGCTGGGCAGCCCTCCCGCGCCGGCGCCGTCATCGCGGGTGAAGTCATTGTAGTAGGTGACCGTGACATAGGGCTCCAGGGCGCCGAAGCCGTAGGCCAGATCGGCGCCGATGTAGCCCTGCCCCAGATCCACATGGCGATCGCCGACGGTACGCACACTGGGTCCGCCGCTCTCGGTATAGCCATCCTGTTCCTCTTGTGAATAGAGGTAACCGATGCGCCCCCCCAGGACCCAGGCTCCCCGCACCAGACTGGCGTTCAGATTGGCGCTGGCGAACCAGCGGCCGGAATCGAAACTGCTGCCAAGGGTATTGCCATTGGCGGGATCGAGTCGGTCCTGATCGGTATTCAGGCGGGAGTATCCGGCGCTGACATCGACGCTGAGGATATCGTTGATCAGATAGGCGATATAGGGGGTGACGGTGTAACCACGGGTGTTCTGTCCACCGCCATTGAAGAGGGTGCGGGTATCGGTGTGCTCATAACCGAAACCCAGCCCGATGACCAGGTTCTCGATCGGCATGGTATCCACGCCGAGCAGGAAACTGTCGAGCCTGGCGTCGTAGGGGGCGACGATGACGCTGCTGCTGAAATTTGAACGATTGTAACTGCCCCAGACGCCGATATTGGCGAACCCGTCCCCGGCCGCCTGACCGGACATCAGGCTGGCGCCGGTGCCCGCGGTAAGGGCCCGGTGCGCGACCTCCTCCGGTGTCTCCGAACGGCTGTAGTCGATCAGACGCGAGGCCGTGACCCTGAGGGAATCGCTGGAGGTGACCGAGGCCGAGACACCATTCAGACAGGCGCTGAGGTTCAGTTTGGAACAGGACGCCGTGGGCGTGGCGTGGACCGTGACAGCCCCCGTCGCCAGTAGTGCGATACCGCAACATCCGCTAGTGAAACGCATGGTCTCTCCTCCCCGTGCAGGCCTCGGCTTGATCCCCGGCAAGTACTGCGGGGCAGGTCCGGTTTATCCGGGCGCGCGCGCGACCGGGTCCGTGAGGGCAGCGAACCTGAAGTCCGCTTTTCGTTCGCGGCCGAGGCCCGACCAAGATATCACATAAGTTCTAGCATAGCACAGTATCTGATTGAATCAACGAGGCTATTCAGATATGGTGAACAGCCAGGGCGCGTCCCGCCGGCGCCGGTCCTCGTAGGCACGAATCTCATCGGCATGGCGCAGGGTGATACCGATGTCGTCCAGTCCCTGCAGCAGGCGCTGCTTCAGGGCCGGATCGATCTCGAAGTCGATCACCTCGCCCCCGGGGCTGCGGATGCGCTGGGACTCCAGGTCCACCTCCAGGACATAACCCTCATGGGCCTCGACCTGCTCGAACAGCCAGTCCATCCGTGTCTCCTCCAGCCGGATCGCCAGCACGCCGTTCTTGCCACAGTTGCTGAAGAAGATATCGGCGAAACTGGGGGCGATGACCACCCGTATGCCATAGTCGCTCAGGGCCCAGACCGCGTGTTCCCGTGATGAGCCGCAGCCGAAGTTCTCGCGTGCGAGCAGGATGCTGGCGCCCTGGTAACGGGCCTGGTTGAGAACGAAATCCGGGTTTAGCGGCCGATGGGAGCAATCCTGCCCCGGTTCCCCCTGGTCCAGGTAACGCCATTCATCGAACAGATTGTCCCCGAAACCGGTGCGCTGGATCGATTTCAGGAACTGTTTGGGGATGATGGCGTCGGTATCGACGTTGGCGCGGTCCAGCGGCGCCACGAGGCCGGTGAATGTCTTGAAGGCTTCCATAGATTGCTGTCTCTTGGTGCGATGGCCGGGCTTCAGGCCGCGGCCTGAATTTCCCGGATATCGATGAAGTGGCCGGCGATCGCCGCCGCGGCGGCCATGGCCGGACTGACCAGATGGGTGCGCCCGCCGGGACCCTGGCGACCCTCGAAATTGCGGTTCGAGGTCGAGGCGCAGCGGTCCCCAGGGGACAGCCGGTCCGGGTTCATGCCCAGGCACATGGAGCAGCCGGGCTCACGCCATTCGAAACCGGCCTCGATGAAGATCCGGTCCAGGCCCTCGGCCTCGGCCTGCTGCTTGACCAGACCGGAGCCCGGCACCACCAGCGCCTGCCGGATGGTGCCGGCCAGGCGACGACCCCGGACCACGGCGGCGGCGGCGCGCAGATCCTCGATGCGGGAGTTGGTGCAGGAACCGATGAAGACCTTGTCGATGCGGATGTCGGTCACCGGCATGCCGGCCTTGAGATCCATGTATTCCAGGGCGCGCTGCATACCCTCGCGCTTGACCGGATCGGGTTCCGCGGCCGGGTCCGGCACCCGTCCGTCCACCGGCACCACCATCTCCGGCGAGGTGCCCCAGGTCACGCAGGGGCGGATATCGGCTGCGTCGATGGCCACCTCGACATCGAATCCGGCATCATCATCGGAATGCAGACCGGCCCAGTCACGGGTGGCCTGCTGCCACAATTCGCCCTTGGGCGCGTAAGGGCGCCCGCGTACATAGTCCAGGGTCTTCTCGTCCACGGCCACCATGCCGGCGCGGGCGCCGGCCTCGATGGCCATGTTGCAGACCGTCATGCGGCCTTCCATGCTCAGATCGCGGATGGCCCGGCCGGCGAACTCGATCGCGCAACCGGTGCCGCCGGCGGTGCCGATCACACCGATGATATGGAGGACGATATCCTTGGCGCTGATCCCGCTCGCGACGCTACCGTCGACGCTGACGCGCATGTTGCGGGATTTCTTCAGCACCAGGGTCTGGGTCGCCAGCGCGTGCTCGACCTCGGAGGTGCCGATCCCGAAGGCCAGCGCCCCCAGGGCGCCATTGGTGGAGGTATGCGAATCACCGCAGACGATGGTCATGCCCGGCAGGCAGGCGCCCTCCTCCGGACCGATCACATGGACGATGCCCTGGCGAATATCGTTGATATCGAACTGGGTGATATGCCACTCGGCGCAATTCCGATCCAGGGTCTGCAGTTGCAGACGCGCCACCGGGTCCGCGATCACACTGCGATCCGTGGTCGGGACGTTGTGATCAGAGACCGCCAGGTTGGCGTCGATACGCCAGGGCCGGCGTCCGGCCAGCTTCAGGCCCTCGAAGGCCTGTGGCGAGGTGACCTCATGGATCAGCTGCCGATCGATATAGATCAGGGAGGTGCCATCGTCATTCCGGCGCACCACATGGGCGTCCCAGAGTTTGTCATAAAGGGTTTTACCTGCCATTGCCTTGCCTTTGACGTTTGCGATTGATACGGATACCGGCGGCCTGGAGCGTGACCAGCCCTCACGGTGAGGGCCGATTATACATGAGCGGCACCCGTGTGCCCGTACCGGGTGGCGGGAGGCTCAGGAGGGTTCGGCACCGATGCGCACCAGGGTGCGTCCGGTACTGCGGCCCTTCAGCATGCGTTCGAAGACCTCCGGCAACTCCTCCAGGGTGACCACGGCGGAGACGATCCGGTCCAGATGGCGGGGACGCAAGTCATCGGCCAGGCGCAGCCACAAGCGGCGACGCAGGTCTGTCGGGCAGCCGGAGGAGGTCACCCCGAGCAGGGCAACCCCGCGCAGGATGAAGGGCATGACCGTGGTGTGCAGCTGACTGCCGCCGGCCAGGCCCACCGAGGCGATATTGCCCCAGGGCCTGACCGTGCGGGTGAGCCAGGCCAGGATATCGCCGCCAACATTGTCGACCGCCCCGGCCCACTGCGCCTTCTGCAACGGGGGTCCATCCAGATCGATACCCTGACGGTCCAGGACCTCGGCGGCGCCGATCTCACGCAGGTAGGCTTGTGCGGACTTCTTGCCGGTCAGGGCCACGACCCGATAACCCAGGGCGCTATAGATATCCACCGCCAGGCTGCCCACACCGCCAGTGGCACCGGTGATCAGGATGGGACCATCGGCCGGCCGCTGGCCATTGTCTTCCATGCGCTTCACACACAGGGCCACGGTCAGTCCCGCAGTCCCCAGGGCCATGGCCTCGCGCAGGTCCAGGCCCCGTGGCAGGGGTACGACCCATTCCGCCGGCACCCGCAGGTATTCGGCATAACCGCCGTCGTGAGACATCCCGAGCTCATAGCCGCTGACCAGCACCGGATCACCGGGATTGAAATCGTCACTTTCGCAGGACTCGACCACGCCCGAGGCGTCGATGCCGGCGATCAGGGGGAAAGAACGGATGATACGTCCCGCCCCGGTGGCCGCCAGGGCATCCTTGTAATTGACGCTGGACCAGTGCGTGCGGATGACAACCTCGCCGGCGCCAATCCGCTCCAGCGGGCTGTCCTCCAGGCGCCCGCAGACCCTGCCATTGTCGCGATAAATCCGGTAAACCCTTGCTTTCGACATAGCCGCCCGCCTCTGGAACCCATGCTGGGACTCGTGGTCCAATTTGCCGTACCGGCCGAGTGGAGTAAACTAGCTGGCCGGCACCATACACCCCAATGATTATAAAGCACAAAGGTTAGGGAATGAGAAAACATCTTTTCGCAGTCATGCTGCTTCTGTCCATCGCCGTACCGGCGCAGGCCGATTTCAATAATGCCGTGTTGTTCTATTCGCAGGGCCAGTACGACCAGGCATTCCGGGAGATGCAGTCCCTGGCGGTGACCGCCGAGCACCCGTTGGCCATGTACTTCCTGGGTATCATGTACAGCAACGGCCAGGGCGTCGAACAGGACCTGAAGGAAGGCGCGAAGTGGTACAAGGCCGCCGCCGAACAGGGCGTGCCTCCGGCCCAGTACCGTCTCGGCAAGCTCTACATGAAGGGCAAGGGCGTGCCCAGGGACATGGAAACCGCCTATGCCTGGTTCAGCGTCGCCGTGGTCAATGGTCACAAGCTCTCGGTACCGGCCAAGGCCCGCGCCGAGCAGGAACTCAGTCCCGAGGAGCTCGATGCGGCACAGAAACTGGCGGACAAATTCAAGCGCAAATACCGCAAGCCGGAGAAAAAACCGGGACAGCCGTAAGGCCCTGTCCATTCCATCATCGAACAGGAATCACTCGCGCCGCGAAAGCGTTCCGGGGCAGGGAGGCGTCAGCCCCGGGCCTGGCCTGGCTTCAGACGAAGGTATCGATGATCCGCCCCTGGGTCCTGGCGCCACCACCACCCATCTGACCCAGCAGGGCCGATAACAGGTTTCTCTCCACTCCCCCCTGGGCCGCGGATATGACACCGGCCGGCGCCTGTGCAGGCGCCGGCACCACCCGCCGCGGATCGCCGTTACGCGTTGCCGCCGCGACCGGCGCGCCGGCGACCGGCTGGCGTACCGAGCTGGTGGTTTGCGCCCTGACCCCGTCCCCCGTTCCGGCAGGTCGAGGCGAGCCTGAAACGACACCCGCCCCGGGCAGCGAGGGCGGGATCGGCAGGGGGTTGCTGGTGGCTATCTGCATGGTCGGTTCCGTGCGGCACTATCAGCCCATGCGGGCGATCAGATTCTGGACGTTGGCCAGCGAGATCAGGTGTGCATGGATGAGTTCAAGATACCCCTTGCGCAGCAATTCCGCCAGTCGGCGATCCTCCAGGGCGGTGAGCCGATCGCGGCTGACCCCCTGCATCCCGGTCAGGGAAAAGCTTTCCCCGCTGTCCAGCAGGACATTGGCCTGTATCGGCTCCAGCAGATCCAGCTCCTGCATGTCCCGGCAGAAATCCTCCGTGGCTTGCACCTGGGTCTGGTAGTCACGCAGGAAGGTGACCGTCTTTTGCAGCAGTTCCCCCTGCCGTCCCTCATCGTCGAACAGGGCCTCGCCCTCTCGCACGGTATTGAATGCGGAACAGGCCTCGTCGATGCAGACGGTGTAACGCTCGCCGTCCTCCAGCCGCGCCAGGATGAAGGGATAACGACGCAGATAGGCCGGTACATAACGCGCGCGCCAACCACCATCGCTATCGAGATAGAGATTCTGCGCGGTCTTCAGGCCCAGCAGCACCACCGGGAAGATCGCGCCATCGGCGGCGCTGGCGAAGACGACAGGATATTCCCTGCAGGCCTGCGGGATCTCGATGGCGGCGATATACAGGCAATTCGTTTCACTGGCGAAATGATAGCCATGGTCACGGGCCAGATACCAGTCGCCGTGTTTTTCATTGCTGAGCGCGGCGATCTGCTGATAGAAAAGGGGCTGTGTCTGCATGCGGGTTCAATTCCTGATCACATGGCGCCGGCGCGGACCCGGATGTCGGCACGGCGGCCTCCGGGAGATATTTCTGATCGCCGGCTCAATTGCCGGTGGCGGCGGCACCGTCCTCCACGGCCGGCGCCTGATCGCCGAAGTCCTCCTGATCGGGGTCGAAATCCTCGGCATCGGGGTCGAATTCTTCCAGATCCGGATCGAAGTCCTGTTCCTGATCCAGGCTGGGTGCCGGCTCCGTCTCCGTTGCCTGCTGGGTCTCCGTTGCCTGCTGGGTCTCTTCGGGCGGACTCTCAGGCGCCGCCTCGCCCACGCCGGCGTCCCCGGCGGGGACCGCCTCCCCGGGCGCGGCTTCAGCCGCGCCGGTGCTGTCTGTCCCGGCTTCGGCCGGTGCCCCGGTCCCGGCTGCGGTTTCCGTTGCGGTGGCCCCCGAGACGTCCCCCGGCGCCGCGCCCCCATCGCCCGCCGGCGACTCCGGCGTCGCTTGCGTACTCACGGACGGGGTCTCGTCGGCCCCGGGCGCCACGACATCAGACGCGCCTCCGAACTCCTCGTCCTGGAGATCCTGATCCACGGCGGTGTCATCACCGAAGTCCTCCTCGTCCCCGAAGCCCTCATCCTCGGCAGCCTGTTGTTCCTGCCAGGCCTTGAAATCGGCCAGGTATTTCTCGAAGTTGCCGAGTTCGGCGCGGTAGCCCTGGAGCAGAACCTCGCCCCTTTCCGTCGGCAGATCACCATTGGCCATGCGGCGTTCTATCTCGGCGATACGCGCCTTGATCCCGTCGATAAGCTCATGCAACTGTGCCTCGGTCACGTTCGGGGCACAGCCCTCCAGTTCCTCGCACTGACCCAGTTCCTGGGCGATACCGCTGCCGATGACGCCGAACAGGGTCAGTTCCTCCTCGAACACGCCGACATCGATGAACTTGACCGCATCCAGACCGGACAGGGCCGAGGCCGGATTGCTGAAGACGACCTGCACCGCCTGCAGGGTCAGGCCCAGGGCCTGCACCAGGGGGATGGAATTGACGTCCGTGGACTGATCCGTTTCGGCAGCGGAACCGGCGCCGAAGGTCGGGTCCTGGGCCGCGCTGCCCAGGGCGACCAGCAGCTTGCCGCCACCGAAGTCCAGATTGACGTTGGTGGCGTTGGTGAAATCTCCACTGGCCAGGATCACGCCACTGCCGGCCTGGATGGTGGATATGCCCGCGGTGGGACCGACGATGTCGCCATTGCTGGCCAGCAAGGTCACCTCGCTGCCGCCGGGGCCGGCGGCCCCGGCGCGCAGATTGGCGTTGAGGTTCAGGGTCTGCCCCAGCAGGGTCACCGGTCCACCGCTGATCAGATCCGTATCCAGGCTGAGTGAACTGGCATTGACGGTCGCCACGGTGGCGTCGGTCGCCGGGGGCGCCATCGGCGTCAGGGCGCCACCGATGATCAGGTGGCCGCCGAAACCGGCAAAGGCCGTGGCCCGGATATGTCCGGCCCCCGGGATATTGTCGATGAACATCGCGGTGCCGGCGGTGGGGTCGATATCCAGGTTGCCACTGCCGATGACGCTCCCCCCAAGGCCGATGATATTGCTGCTGGACTGCATCAGGGTATTGCCGGTGATGGGCAGGAAACTGACATTGAAGATCATGTCGGCGGCGCTGATATTGCCCCCCAGTATCCCTACCCCGGCGGCGTTGTCGATACGGAAGTTACCCGCCCCGCTGACATTGCCGTTCAGGATCACGCCGGTGCCGGCGCCGCCCCCGGTGAGGATGCGGTTACCGGTGAAGTTGATCGTCGCGGCGTCCAGGAGCAGATTGCCGTCGGCGCCGACATCGGCGTTGAGACCGATACTGGCGCCCTGCAGGGTAACGGGATCGAGGAAGTTGCCCGTCCCGTCGATATTCAGGGTGCCGGCACCCGCCCTGCCTATGGCCAGTGAGTTGAAGCCTGTTTGCAGCAGGGCCAGTTCCGCGCCACTGAGGCTGCTGCCGGCGGCGCCTATCGACAGGTTGCCGCTGCTCTGTTGCAGTACCAGGTCTATGCCGGCCCCCACCGGGCCGAGATTGCCGCCGAGGGCGAAATCATCGGCGATCAGGCGGGCATCGCCACGGATATTCGTGGTCCCCAGGGTCATGGTGCTGGCCCCGGTTGAAATCGTACCGGCGAGGTTCACGGTGGCCGGTCCGGCGCTGGTATCGAGGCCATTGGTGAAGACGAAGCCGGCGCCACTGCCATCGAGGTTGAGGATGCCGGTATTGCCGAAGACGCTGTTGTCGATGGTGCCGCCGCCATTGAGACTAACATCCGTACCGTTGGTGTTCAGGGTGCCGAGGTTCGTCGGCCCGGTACTGACGGTGAAGTCATTGGCGGTGGTGGTCAGTGACTGGCCGGCGCCACTGACGCCGGTTGCGGCGATGCTGGCCGCGGCGCCGGTGCCGGCGTTCAGCACCGTGACCCCGCCGGGCGTCAGGACGCCGAGGTTCATCGCGCTGTTGGTGGTATTGATGGCACCGTTGGTGGTAACGCCGTTGGCGCTGGTATCCAGGCCGCCGATGAAGGTGAAGACATCGCCGCCATCACCCAGACTGGTGCCGCCGGTATTGTTGAAGGTGGTGAGACCACCGATGGTGCCGCCGCCGTTCATGGCGATGGCATAGGCGCCGGCCGCGTTGATGAAGCTGCCGACCCTGACATCACCGGCGAAGCTGGCGCCGGTGGTCACGCCGTTCAGGCTCAGGGTATTGGCCAGATCGATGGCGCCGTTGAACAGGGCCGTATCGGCCGAAAGCAGGGTCACGGACTCCAGTTCATTGGCCGCGGCACTGCCGAGCGCAGCGGCTGTCAGCATGCCACTGCCGGCGCGGAAGCTGATGCCCTCGGCAACACCACCGGCCGTGCCATTGACCCCGGCCACGGTGATGTCACCAGCGCCATTGCCGGTGCTGAGCGTGACGTTGGCTGCCTCGGCCAGGGTCGTCGCGCCACCAATACCGAGGTCGCTGGCGACCGTGGTCAGGTTCCTTGCCAGTGATGCCGCGCCGGTGATATTGATGCCGGCATCGGCATTCAGATCTCCGCCGGTCAGGGTGAACAGGCCGCTGTTGTTGATACCGAGCGCCCCGCTGGAGGTCATGCCGCCGGTAAACTGAACCGCCCCCGCATTGACGGTCAGGTCATTGGCGCCGGCGCTGATGGCGCCCACCGTGAGGCTGCCCGTACCACTGTCCAGCACGGTGGTGTCCAGCAGTGACAGCGCACCGGTGGCATTGCCCAGGGTCATGGCGGCATCCGTGGTCGCCACCGTGCCCGCGACCCTGACCGTGGCCGGGTTTGGCACGCCCGTGGTATCCACGCCACCGACGAAGCTCAGGCTGTCCGTGGCATCGTTGCCCAGGGTCAGGCTGCCGGTATTCTGGAACACCGTGTTACCCCCGATGTTGCCGCCGGCATTGAAGGAGATGGAATAGGCTTGCGCCACGCTTGCCAGGGCGCTTGCCCCGATGGCGCCATTGAAGACGAAGCCGGCCGCATTGGACAGGGTCAGCGTGCCCAGGCCATTCATGACCCCGGTGGTCACCGTGGCGCCACCGCCGGCATTGATTCCCAGGGCATTGCCTGCCCCGCTGACGGTCGAACCGGTCAGATCGACGGCCAGGTTGTTGGCGCTGGTATCCAGGACCACGGGCGCGGTCAGGCCGATCCCGCCCGTGGCGGAGGACAGGTCCAGGCCGGTCAGGGCGATGCCCGCGGCATGGGTCAGGCCGGTGGTGGTGATATTGGCGCCGATCCCGGTGATGCCGCTGGCGGTGATATCCAGGCCACCGATCCGCAGGTCGGCATTGATGTTGACATTGGCGGCGTCGATGGCCAGTTGTCCCAGGGGGCCGGTGTTTGCATTGGCGCCGTTCTGGGCGCTGCCGACCTTCTGGTTGAAGCTGACATCACCGCTGGCCACCAGGGACAGGGGGTTGTTTTCATTGACCCCGCCCGGGGCCTCGCTGTCGAGGAAACCATTGAAGCTGATATCACCGCCACTGGCGGTGAAGCTGATCCCCGGGCTGCCGATGATCACGTTGTCGTTGAAGCTCAGCCCCCCCGCACCGGTGACCGAGATATTCACCACCCCGGGAAACGCGGTAGGCCCATCGAAGCTCACCGCGCCATTGCCGCTGGTGGCGATGTCGCCGGTGACGCTGATCACATTGGGGGCGATGCCGGTGGCCGCGGGCGAGTGTATGGTCAGCGGATCCTTGATCGTGGCGGCGCCGGTCAGTGGACCGACGACGATATCGTGGGCCCCGGTGACGGCGGTGCCGATATCGATGCTGCCGAATCCATCCGCGACCGCGGCCAGATCGCTGCTGCTGATATCCAGTGTGCCGCTGCCGGCGGCAACCCCGATATCGATCGGGCTGGTATCGAGTTTTGGCCGCAGCAACAGGTTGCCGCTGCCGAATACCGAATCCACGCCGGCGACGAAGTCGATGGCATCGGCGCTCAGGCGCAGATTGGTCAGTTTCGCAGCCGTGGCACCGACCACGTCCAGGGTGATGCTGGAACTGCCCGCGTTGATGTTCAGGCCGCTGTCGGCGCCGGCATCGGTGATCGCGGTGCCGCCGGTGAGGAAGGGATTGTCGCCGACATCGATAGTGATATCGCCGCTGCCGCTGAGCTGGATTTCACTGGCATTGGTGAAATCCAGACCGCCGGTGGCATCGCTGAGATCGCCCTCCAGTTGCAGGGTCCCGCTGATGCCGTCACTGAGAAAGTCCGTCACGCTGACCGCGCCGCCGCCCTGGCCCAGGGTCACGGTGGTGGCCGCGCCGGCATTGATGTCCAGCTGGTTGATGTTGCCGATGGCGCTCAGCAGGACATTGGAATTGTTTCCGGCCTGGACGATCAGATTGAAGCCGCCACCGGCAATGCTGGTGCCACGGAGATCGATATCGCCCGCGCCGGAATCTCCATCCAGGGTGACATTGGCGGTCTGCGTGACCGTGGCGATACCGTTGAAGAAGATATCGTCGGCGTACAGGTTGCCGGAGAGGCTGACATCGGCGCCGCCACTGAGCAGCAACTGGGCCAGCTGGCCGTTGAGCGCGGCGGTGCCCACCTGCGCCAGGCCTATGGTATCCCCGGTGGCGGCCCGGAGGATCAGGGTGTCGGAGGCGGCGGTGTTGGTGAGATTGACCCCGGTCAGGCTGAGGTTGCCGGCCCCGGCATCGGCATCGAGTATGATGTCGCCGCTGATCACGGCGCTGCCGGCGCCGCTGTAGTCCTGGGTATTGGCGAACACATCCCCCAGGAATCTGACCTGCCCGGCGGCGGTCACGGTCACGCTGGTCAGTTCATTGGCCGCGGCGCCGATACCGTTCAGACCGATGACGCCACCAGTGCCCGCATTCAGGGTCAAGGCCTGGCCGTTGCCGCCGATGGCACCCAGATTCAGTACCGCCCCGGCCGCGGTATTGCCATTGCCGGTGGTATCGAAGGTCGTGGCCCCGGTGAGGCTGAGTACGCCGATATCCATCTGGGTCCCGTCGGTGCGGATCAGTCCACGGGCGATGGTATTGCCGGCGGTGGTGTCCAGTCCCCCGGTAAAGCTGAGATCATCGAGATCGTCATTCCCCAGGGTGACGCCGCCGGTATTGGCGAAAATGGTGTCGCCGGCAACCATGCCGCCGCCATTGAAGCTCACTGAATAGCCCTTGTTGGCGGTGGTCAAGGCGGTGGTGATGCTCACCGGCCCACCGAAGACCACGCTGCTGCTGGTGTCCTGGATCGCGACCGTGGCGGCATTCGTCACCCCGGTAACGGAGGTGCTGCCGCTGCTGACGATGGTCAGGGTCGTCAGCTCCTGTCCGGCGGTGACGCCGATACCGCTGCCAAAGGTGAGCGTGCCGGCGCCGGCGGTCAGCTGCAAGGGATTGTCCATGCCAGGGTCGTTGATGTCGCCGCCGAAGGTGATGTCATCCGTGCCGCCGCCGTTGCTCTGGATGCTGACGGTGCCGGCGGGGGCATTCAGCTCCGTCAGGCCATTGAAGGCCAGGCTGCCGCCGGCGGTACTCTGGTAGCTGCTCCCGTTCAGGGAGATCGGGGCGCCGGTCACGAACAGGGTGTTGCCCAGGGACACATCGCTGAGGTCCACCCGGGCGGTGTCCGCATCCAGGCTCAGCGAGGAATCACTGCCCGTGTCGCTGATGGCGCCGGTGATCTGGATCGCGCCATCGACGGCATCGTTGTTGGCATCGCTGTCTATGGTCACCAGGCCCGCGCCGCTCAGGTCCACGGCCCCGGTCAGGCTGATGGCGCCATCATCGCTACGGTAGGCGGCGCCGGCCAGATTGATCGTGGCCGCGGTGATGTTCTGGAGACCGGTGGTGGTGACATCGCCACCCAGATCGGCGGTGCCGGTATTGATGCTCAGGGAGGTCAAGGGCACGGTGTTACCCACTGCCGCGAGGAAGACGGAACCGGCATTGGCGGTCAGCGCCAGGCTCTGGGCGCCATTGACATTGGGACTGCTGAGATCGATCAGGCCGGTCGCGGAAGTGATACTCGCCGGCCCGGTCAGGGTAACCTGGTCGCCCGTCCCCAGGGTGGAAAAATCCATGCTGTTCTCGACCGCGATCGCACCGCCCAGCTGCACACCGACGGCATCGATCAGGGTCAGGGTCTTGATGGTATCGGCCTGGCCGGCATCGTTGAGCAGGATCAGGCCACCGGTCCCCGCGTTCAGACTCAGGCCGTGCAGGCCGCCGCCCGTGGCGTCATCCTCTATGGACAGGCCGCTGAAATCGAGATTGCCGCCGATGGTGTTACCGGCCACGGTGGTGTCCAGGGCGCGATCGGCGCCGACGATATTCACCGTGGCCCCGGCGCCGATGCCGCTGAAATCCATACCGCCCCTGCTGCCCAGGTCATTCTGCAACTCGACGCTGGCGGCCGGGCCGAAGACGATCCCGCCGAGGGTATTGCCCACCGCCGACTGGACCACGACCGAGGCCAGGGTGCCGCCGGTGCGCAGGGTGGTGGTGGTGCCATTGACATTGGCGTTCAGGATCAGGTCCTGGGTGGCGTCGTTGCCGTCGCTGTCGGCGGTGATGGCCAGGGTGCCGGTAGTGGCCTCGACCGCGGCGGCGATATTCACCAGGCCGGTGCCGGTGATGCTCACCGTACCGGTATCGGCGGTGATCGGGCTGGTGATATTGACGGCATCACCGGCCACCCCGGCCTCGCTCAGGCTGACGCCGACCCCGAGGTTGCCGCTGACCGCGATGGTCCCGGACAGGCCCAGGGTATCGGCACTGACGGTCAGGGAGCCGGGCTTGGCGCCGCCGATGCCGACCTGGTTGAGCAGCACCGCGCCGTTGTTGGCGGTAATGGACAGGGTCGGGGCGCCGACGATATCGACACTATTGGTGCCGGTGAAAGCGACATTGCCACTGCCCGAGATCAGGCTGGCGGTACTGATGAGATTGAAACTGGCCCCGGCCGGGAGCACGCTGAAATCCAGCGTATTGTCGGTGTTGATTGTCCCGGACAGGTTCATCGACCCGGCCGAGGTGATGCCGATCCCGCTGCCCGCGGTGGTCATGACGACATTGTTGAGCGACAGGGCGCCCAGGCCGGCGACGAACTGCAGGGTGCGACTGAGACCCCCGTCGGATACCGTACCGCCGATACTGATGGGCTGGTTGCCGGCGCTCAGGATGGCGGAATTCACCACCTGGGTGGTCACGGCATTGGCCAGGTCGATGGCCGCCAGCGAGGAGATGTCGCCGTTCAGGGATACCGTACCCCCGACACCGCCGGTGGTATTGACGATGAGTCCCCCAACCGGGTTGGCGGCGCCGATGATGCCGAACTGGACATCGCCCCCGGTGAATCCGCCGCCGACACTGGTGTCGATGCCGAGACTGGCGCCGGCCAGGGTGTCCAGCTTGGAGGCCGCGGCGAAGCGGACCCGGCCGGCGTTCTGATCGTCGCCGGTCTCGGTATCCAGGACCAGCGCCGCGCCCAGTTCGATATCGTTGACCTGGGTCAGATCGATATCACCGCCATCGACACCGACGTTGCCATTCAGGGTCAGGGTACCATCAGTGACTCCGCCGGTATTGCGGACCGCCAGCGAATTCAGCAACTGGCCGGCGCCGGCACCGACCGCGCCCAGGCTTACCGCGCCGCCGTTGCCGGCGGTGCTGCCGGCGTCGATGGTCAGGGCCACGCCAGCGGCATTGGCGAACAGCGTGCCGCCACCCAGGTTGACCAGCCCGGCATCGCTGGCGCTCTGTGCGGTATCGATCAACAGGGTACCGGCAACGCCGATATCACCACCGCTGAAGACCAGGTCCGCCGCCGTGGCGGTACCGGCGTCATAGTCCAGCAGGACGTTGCCGATGGCGGAGAAACTCAGGCTGCCATTACCGTCGGCGTCCAGGGCATTCAGGCTCAGGGTATTGACGAACTGGCCGATATCGGCGCCGCCCTGGTCCCGGTCACTGAAGGCGCCGAGCAGGATATTGCCGGCGCCACCCGCGCCCGCATCGGTGGTGTCGATCGACAGGGTATGCGGGCCGGTGGCATCCGCGTAGACCGTGGTCGAGGAGAAGTCGAGGACGCCACCGGCCGTGGTAATGCTGGTGTCCGCGGTCAGCTTGAGGGAACTGCCAAGGGTGATGTTGCCGGTGCCCGACCCCGCGGAGCTGGTCCTGAGCTGCGTCCCATTCAGGGTGATCACCCCGCTGCCGGCGACCACGCTGAGCGCCCCGAGTGGTGCGACACCACCGATATCGACCAGGCTGACCGCACCGTCCGTACCACTGGCGGTGACGTCGATGCCGAGGCTGGAATCATTGGCGCCGGAATCGTCGATGCGGTGACTCCCGGCCGCGGCCACGCCGTTACCTAGGGTCACGTTGCCGGCGGTGGCCGAGGTCGTGGCGGTGTCGATGGTGACCGTGCCCTGGACCAGGATGGTGTCCGAGAACAGCTGCCCGGCACCATCACCGATGGTCACGGCGCCGCCATTGCTGAGTACCTGGGTACCATTGTTGAGCAGGATGCCGCCACTGGCGGTCACGGTGCCGGCGGTACCCCCGGGATCCTCGATGGTCCGGGAGTCGATCAGGATGGCGCCATCGCCGGGGGCGCCGGCGGCCTGATCGGTCGTGTCCAGGATGGCGCTGTTCAGGGTCACGTTGCCGGCCGTGGTCACGGAGGACTGAGAGGGCAGACCGTTGGAGAGATCGAAGGCGTCGGAGTTGGCTATCAGGGTGATGCCGGCATTGCCATTGGCCCCGCCCTGGGTGCGCAGGGTGGCGCTGCTCACCGTGATGTCCCGGGCCGCCTCCAGGCGTATCGCGGCACCGGCATCGGTGACGATATCGTTGTTGACGAGTATGTCCCGGCCGGCGCGCAGGCTGATACTGACCCCGGCGCTGCCGGTCGCGGTCAGCAGGTTGAAGGCATCGGTCACGGTCAGGTCGTTACCGGCCTCCAGGGTGACGGTGGTGCCCGTGGCGATGCCATTGAAATCACCGCCGGCATCGACGTTCATGATGCTGGACTTGGCCGGATCCTCGCCGAATCCAAAAATATTGTCGGGATTGAAACCGGTATGCGGACCGTTGGAGGTATTGCTGCCAGGGTTGGCATCACTGACCAGTTCGAGATTCAGCGGGTCCAGCAGCAGCCGGCCGCCACGCCCGGCTGGCGCGGCCAGGTCCGCCCGGCCATGGAATGCCAGCCGGTCCTTGCCTGAGACCTCGGCGAAACCGCCATCGCCGCCGTTCCCGCCCCCCCGGGCGCTGATGCCGCCATAGTAGGCCGTGGCCTTGTCCGACCAGACGATCACCCGGCCGCCATCACCCGAATCGACGGCATCGGCCAGGATCATCGCATCCGGGGCGATCACGGTCAGGCCGGCATTCCTGATGGCCGGGTTGCCCCCCCGGTAATCGCCACCGACCAGGACCTTGCCGCCGCCCCTGGCGCCGGAGACATCGATCCGGGCCCGGCCCGCGAGTCCGACCCGCGCGCCAAGCACCTCGACCTCGCCACCCCGGCCCCGGCTCTGGGCCCGGGCGCTGGTCACGGATCCCCCGCCCAGCAGGGTGGCGGCATCGGCAACCAGTTCGACATGGCCGCCATCGCCCGCGGCGGCATCGGCATGCAGGGCACCGGCCTGCTCGATGCGTCCGGCGGCAATCGCGATCGTTCCGCCACGGTTGCCGGCCTGCGTTGAGGAGACATCGATCGTGCCGGTGTTCAGCACCGAGGACTTCGGACCCAGAGCGGTCAGCCGGACCACGCCGCCGCTGCGATCGATACGTGCCGCCTTGACGATACCGCTGTTGTTGACGGTATGGCTGAAGACATCCCGCGCCACCCTGCCGCTCAACAGCACCTCGCCACCGCCGGCCTGGATGGTGCCGCTGTTGGTCACCGCGCTGTCCAGGGCCCGAGCGTTGTCCAGAACGGCCTCGTCGACGCTGAAACGCAACAGCCCGTCGCCATCGAAATCCAGGGTGGCCCTGCTGCCCGCGAGCAGATTCACACGTCCGGCATTGGCCAGGATCAGGCCTTCATTACTCACCGCCTTGCCGATCAGGGTTATGGACCCCCCCGTGGCGGCCTGGATCAGTCCCTGGTTCACGACCAGGCCGTCGGCCCCGTCGACGCCCTTGAGCTGCAGGTGCCCGGCCATGAAGGCCTGGTTGTCGATCTTCATCCCCCCGGCCACCAGCGCGCCGACATTGACCCGGGCGCTGGGACCGAAGAATATCCCGTTGGGATTCATCAGGATCACCCGTCCATTGGCCTGGATGGAGCCCAGGATGCGGCTGGGATTCTGATCGAAGATGCGGTTGAGGGCGGCGGCGGTGGCGCCGGGCTGGTCGAAACGCACCTGATCGCTGGGCGCCAGATTGAATCGCTGCCAGTCTATCGCCAGACGGCTGCTGGACTGACGGATGACCGTGGTATGCGCGTCGGGGCGGCTGATCACGCCCTGTCCGGCGACCACCCGCCCGCCCTCGGGCCCGGCCAGCGCGCCACCGGCGCCCAGGCACAGCAACATACCGGCGGGCAACAGGATCCGGCCCATGGCCGTCGCCAGCGGCGCGGTCATGCCGCCTGGCAGGCGTGTCCCCCTGCTCTGTCCAAGCTGTTGTCTGCCTCTGTGCTTCATGCTGTCCCTAGAAATGATAGGTCATGTCCAGCCAGTACTGCGGATGACGGCCGTTTTTCGCATCCGGACTGCTGATCGGGTAGGCCAGGCTCAGACGCGTGGTGAATACATTGGGGTTGTTGAACGACAGGCCGATGCCGTAACCGTTGTAATTGCGGGATTCGACCTCGCCACTGGGCAAGGCGTCGATCTTCCTGCCCGAGGCGGTGTCATAGAACAGTGAATACTGCAGTAATTCACCCCAGGTATGATTGCCGAAGGCCGGCTTGTCGGCAAACCCCGGGGCATTGATGATCCACTCCACGGAGAGAAAATAGGCCTTGTCGAACAGTTCCTCGGTGGGGGCATAGGCGCGCACATTGTTGGGTCCACCGACGGCATACTGCTCCAGTGGCACCAGCCGATCCGGGGTCCACTGGAATTCGGATCGCAGGAGGATGGACTGTTGCTTGAATGCATCCCCCAGGGGCGACAGGCTCTGCAGCCGCGACAGCGCCAGGAAGGCCTTGTTGAACTCGCCGGTGGCGAACCTGCCCGAGCCCCCGCGACGACTGGGACGGATGCTGTCGCTGCTGACCGAGGCCTGCCCGCCCATGGACCCAAAGAGATTGTTGAAGCCATGGGTGAACTCGAGATAGCCGGAATTCAGGCCGGCGTTACGGGCATCGACGGAATCATAGGTGAGACTCAGATTCAGTTCCGTGAGACTGTCCTTGCTGGTCTCGCGGGAACGGACCTTGGTGCGCGAGTGTTTGCGAGAGAGCGCGATCTCGGCCGACAGGTTGCGTTCGCGTGAACGGATCAACGAACGCTTCAACGAGACCTTGCCCTTTACCGTGTCGCTGTAGATCTCCTGGGCACGGAACTGGCCCCCGACATCGAAGGCGTTCTTGCTGTACTCCAGGTGGAACAGGTATGCCGGGGAGATGATCGGACGTTCGTATTCGATGAACTGGAAGAAGGAATTCGAGGGCTGGTGGGTCTTCTGCAGGATCAGGTGCAGGCGGTCGGCCCCGCCGGTGAGATCGTTCCAGGCGAAATCCACCAGGGTGCGCCGGCGGCCGGTTTCCTGCTGGCCATGATTATCGAAACGGAATGAGGCCTCGAAACGCTTTTCTTCCTGCACCTTCAGCACCATGTCGGCGCTGCCGACCTGCTGGCCGGGCTGAAACACGCCGAACAGACTGAGACCGGGATAGTCGGACAGCCTGAGCAGGGCGGCCTCGACGGCGTCCTTGGTCACCGGCTTGCCCAGCAGCCCCGTGAAGGGACGCATCAGGATACCGGAGTCGTATTTTTCATTCCCCTCAGCCAGCACCCGGCCCAGCCTGCCCTCCAGCACCTCGATGGTGACCACGCCATTCTCGACGGTCTGTACCGGGACGAAGGCCTGGGCCAGGATCAGGCCCTTGTTGCGATAGTACCGGGTCACGCCATCGGCGACTTCCTGCAGGCGTCCGACACTGAAACCTTGCGGATGGGCGGCCAGCTTGCTGTCCAGCACGGCCTGGATCTCGGCGCGGGAGATACCATAGGCGGGCTGATCGACCACCCCCTTGAGCCGGAAGGCGCTGACCCGCAGCTTCTCCCCCTCATCGATATCCAGGGGCCGATCCACCACCGGGGGGATCTCCATGCCGGCGCTGGCCGGTTCCCTCAGCACCGGCTCGGCTGGACCCGGACGGCGCACTTCGGGGATCGGGTTGTTCAACTCCCGATCCGGTTGTACCGCCCCGGGGCGGGCCGGTGCCGGCAATGCCGGGCCGGCGGCAAGGACGGCGCCCGGCGACATCAGCGCCACGAGCAGCGACGCCGTGAACAGCACAGGCCGCAAACCGGCCCGCGCGCTACGTCTCATCCCCAGAACCCGCCCATTCAAAACATGTCGCCTCCCGGCCTGGCGCCTGCTCACACGTGCCCATGAGGCAGGCGTACGCCCAGAGCCTGGATACTATCAATATCCGCCCCCTTTCACAATATGGCCAGAGGTGGCAAATGCATTTAGGACAAATCCCCATTTATTTGTTTGGTATATATTTTTATCCTGTGTTACCTTGTTCCACAGTGCCCGCCACCAGACTCCGTGACAGCCACGCGATAGCTCCCGCCGGCTTGCTCGCAGGAGACCGTGATGGCCATGCAGGGGATTTCTGTTATTCTCTGGACAACAAGGGCTTGCCTCGTCCGCACGGGAATAATCCCGGGACGGCGACGGAAACGTGATCCGGCGCCGAAGCATGCGGGTGAGGCATCCGTCCGGACATGATGACGACAGCCACCGAAAAACCGATGTTAAGGATGCGGACACCAAGACCTTCCTGAAATGGCGCCCAAGACGACAAACCTGGCCATCATGTTTGCCGATATCAGCGGCAGCACCCAGCTCTATGAGAGCCTGGGCGATGCGGTGGCCAGAAAGAAAGTCGCCGAATGCCTGGAGTTGATGGGCGAGGTGGTGCGACGTTATCACGGGGTGGTGATCAAGACCATCGGCGATGAGGTCATGTCCACCTTCCCCAGCGCCGAGGACGCGGTCACGGCGGCCTGCGAGATGCACGAGGAGCTGTCCGAGGACATCACCGAGCGCAGCAACATCGGTGAGACCACGATCTCCATCCGCGTCGGCCTGCACTTCGGCCCCGCCATCATGGACAGTGGCGATGTCTTTGGCGATGCCGTCAATATCGCCGCGCGCATGGCCGCGCAGGCCAAGGCCAACCAGATCATCACCACCCAGAACACCATAGACCTGCTGCCCCCGGTTCTGCGCGCCAGCACCCGTTATGTGGACAAGGCGCCGGTCAAGGGCAAGCGCCAGGCCATCGATATCTACGAGGTGATCTGGCAGCAGGAGGACGTGACCCGCATGGCCACCGGCGTACTCGCCAGCGAGCGCTCGCCGTCACACCTGTTCCTCACCTATGGCGACCAGCGTCTGCTGGTCAACGAGGAAAACCCGGAGGTGGTGCTGGGCCGCAGTGTCACCGCCAATCTCACCGTCAACGAAAAGCTGGCCTCGCGCCAGCATGTCAAGGTGACCTGCCGGCGGGGCAAGTTCTATATCATCGATCAAAGCACCAATGGCACCTATTTCAAGGCCGATGGCGGCCAGGAAACCTTCGTCCGGCGCGAGGAACTGCCGCTCAGCGGCTGTGGCCAGATCAGTCTGGGACGCGCCTTCAGCGAGGCGCCATCCGAGATCGTCCGCTACGAGATCGATCGCTGACAGGCACACTGCCCGCCCCGGATCTTCCCCTGCGTTCGCCTTTGCCTGACACAACAATAAACAGGACGGCCGGCCCATGACACAAACCCATCTCAGCTGGACATCCGCCACGCTCAGTGACGTTGGCAAGAAACGCAGGCACAACGAGGATTCCTATCTGGATCGCCGTGAAGCGGGGCTGTGGGTGGTTGCCGACGGCATGGGAGGACACTCCAGCGGCGACCTGGCCAGTCAGACCATCGTCGATAGCCTGGCCAGGATCCCCGTTGAAGGGGATCTCGACCGCTTCGTCACCGCGGTCGAGGAAGGGATCCTCGCCGCCCACCGGCAATTGCTGGAGATCGCCTCCGGCAGGATGCAGACCATGGGCAGTACGATCGTGGCCCTGCTCGCGCGGGGCCGGCACGCCGCCGTGCTCTGGGCCGGCGACAGCCGTCTCTACCGTCTCAGGGAACGGCGATTGCAACAGATCACGCGCGACCACTCCCATGTCAACATGCTCCTGGATTCCGGCCTGATCAGCGCCGACGAGGTCGAGGGCCACCCTGCCGCCAATCTGGTCACCCGCGCCGTCGGGGCGGATGAAGATCTGTGCCTGGATGCCGATATATGGGAACTCCAGGCCGGCGATCGCTATCTGCTGTGCTCGGATGGACTGGACAAGCATCTGAACGATGACGAAATCGCGGCGATCCTGCGCACGGGTACGGTCGCCGAGGCGGCCCGCGCACTGATCGAAGAGACCCTGGAACGGGGCGCACTGGATAACGTGACCGTGTCCGTGGTGGATATCACCGCCGGGGAGAATTGAAGATGATAGAGCGAACGAGGCACTCAATTGGCTGATTTCAAGACCGCCCTGGAGGCCCTGTCCCGGCGTGAACTGAAACTTTCCACCCTGCTGGACACCCTGGAGGAACTGCTGTTCGAATCCCCCCGGGAGGCCCCGGAGGTCATTCGTCAGGTCCAGGATGCCTACAAGCAAGGCATCATCGATGCCGAGATCTATGTCAAACTGAAAGCGGTCATCGACGAGGCCACGGGCATCGAGGATGCCGGCGAGGCCACCGAATACGCCAGCGATGACGCCGCCCAGGCGACCGTGGTGCTGACGGACGAGGAACGCGCCAGCATCGCCGCGGAGGCGCGGGCGATGATGGAGTCGGCCAGCACCACCCAGGACCCGTCCGGGACCGTGGACTTCGACCTCAGCGCCCCCAGCATGCCGACCTCGGATTCCTGGCCCAGCTCGGATACCGGCACCGATGCCAGCGGCACCGGCTGGGACAGGCCGGGCCGGGACGCGGCGGATGTGAAGCTGGGTCCCGGCTCGGTGATCAAGGAGCGTTTCCGCCTCGATGAGATCCTGGGCGTGGGTGGCATGGGTACGGTGTACAAGGGCGTGGACCTGCTCAAGGTCGAGGCCCGCGACCGCAATCCCTATGTCGCCCTGAAGGTCCTCAACGAGGATTTCAAACAGCATCCGGATTCCTTTATCGCCCTGCAGCGCGAGGCCAGCCGGCAGCAGAAGCTCGCCCATCCCAATATCGCCACGGTCTATGATTTCGACCGCACCGGCAACACCGTCTATATCACCATGGAGCTGCTGGAAGGCCAGCCACTGAACACCTTCATCAAGAAGGTCGTCAAGCCCAGGGGCGGCCTGCCTTTCGCACAGGCCTTCCCGATGATCGAGGGCCTGGGGAAGGCCCTGATATACGCCCACGAGCACAATATCGTCCATTCCGACTTCAAGCCCGGCAACTGCTTCATCCTCAAGAACAACGAGATGAAGGTGCTGGACTTCGGCATTGCCCGGGCGGTCAAGAATCCCGGTCAGGCGGAGGGGGAAAAGACCCTCTTCGACCCGGGCAAGCTCGGCGCGCTGACCCCCGCCTATGCCAGTGCCGAGATGCTGGATGGCAAGGATCCGGCGCCACAGGACGACATCTATGCACTGGCCTGCGTGGCCTACGAACTGCTGACCGGCAAGCACCCCTTCAACAAGCTGCCCGCCAATACCGCGCGCGAAAACAAGCTGGCGCCGGCCCCGGTCAAGGGCCTCAAACGCAAGCAGATGAAAGGCCTTGCACGCGGCCTGGCCTTCGATCGAGAGGCCCGCAGCCACTCGGTACAGCAGTTCCTGGAAGAACTGGAAGGCAAGACCAACCTGCTGAAAAACCCCTTCGTCATCGGGGGTGTCAGTCTGACCATCCTCGCGGTGGCCGGGGTCGTGCCCCTGCTGGATCACCTGCATCGCAAGAAGATCGACAAGTTCATCGCCGATATCAACCGGGGTGACGAGGCCAGCATCGCCGGCCTGCTGCAGCAACTGCCCAGGCTGGATCCCGCCGATCGCCAGCGCGTGACCACCGAGGGGCGTGAACAGATCATCGCCTATTACGAGCAACATGTGGATCAGTTGCTGGACAGCAGCCAGGGCCATTACGATTATCCTGGCGCGGAGCGTCTGCTGACCGAGGTCAAGAGTCTCTACCCTGACTCCGCCTCCCTGCAGAATATCCGGGATCGGGTCGAAGACAGCAAGAATCAGCTCCTCAGCCAGCTGACGGAGCGCTTCAACCGGGATCTCGATCAGGGGCTGCTGCTACCGCGAAAGGGCCAGGACGATATCAGCCACGTGCTCGCCATCGTCGCCGCGGTGGATCCCTCCCATCCCCTGCTGAAGGATGCGCGCCTGCCTGGGGCCTTCGCCACGGCCATCGACCAGGCCCGCCGCGCGAGGAACTACGAACGCGCCAATACCCTGCTCGCCGCCGGCCTGGCCATGGCGCCCAAGGACGTCAATCTGATCAACCTGCGCGACCAGCTGCAGGCGGATATGGAGAAGGCCAGGCAGGACGCCTATATCGACGGACTGGAACAGCGCATCGCCGCCAGGCAGCCCCGGGTCCAGACCCTGGCCGACCTGGAGTCCATCCGCGGCGATCTCAAGGAACTCGCGGCGCTGCGGCCTGACAGTCAGTTGATCGCCAGCATGCGCCAGGCCCTGCAACCGAAACTCGATGCGGATCTCAGCCAGATGATCGCAAACCGACGATGGTCGCAGGCAGGAGATCTGATCGAACAGTATGGCGACCTGCTGCGGGCCCTGGGCATGGGGGACGAGGTGTCCCGGGTGGATAGTGGCCGCCGGGAATATGACCGCAAGGTCGACGGCCTGGTCAGGGCCATCGCCGAGGCCGTGGTGGACAAGCGCCTGTCTGCCCCGGCCAGTCCCAATGCCGACGGCCTGGCGCGTGACCTGCTGCAGGCCGCCAAGGACGATCCCCGCGCCCTGGCGGCGCGGGAGCAGGTGGTGCGGGCGCATCTGTCCCTGGCCCGGCAGGCGCGCGTGGCGGGCAACTGGGACCAGGCCCGGGCCCAGATCGCCCAGGCCGAAAAACTGCGCCCGGGCGCCGATCTGGCCACCCGGCTGAAGCAGGAACTGTCGGCCCTGAACACGGACCGGGAGCGAAGCGGCAGACCGCTTGCCGAGGCCGAAAAACAAGACCTCGCGGCCCAGCGGCAAGCACGACTCGACGCCCTGCACCAGCAGTATGAAAAACAGATCACCGCCTTCGACGTGACCTCCATGGACTCCGCGCGGGAGCTGTTCCATACCCTGGACCAGATCGAGTCCCTGGCGCCACAGGACGCCCTGCTGGGCAAGGCCAGGGCAGCCATCGCCGATCGTATCGCCAGCGCGGCCCTGAAACAGGGCCAGCAGGGTGATTACGGCGCGGCCCTGAGCAAGGTCCAGCAGGCCCTGGCCTATATCCCGGATTCATCCCGTCTCAGCGGGGCCCTGAACAGCCTGCAACAGGACCAGCAAACCGCGCTCGCCGAGGCCCAGCGGGGGCGCATCCGGGATCTCGAGCAAGGGCTCGGCAAACTGCTGGCCGAGGCCCGCCTGGACAAGAAATGGGAGACCTCGCTGCATCACAAGCTGGATGAACTGGATACCTTGCTGCCCAGTGGCGATCCCTGGCTGCGCCAGACGCGGGAACAGATCGCGGGGATCTATATCGAGCGATCGGCCAGGCTGCGCCAGGCCCGGAATTTTCCCAAGGCCGACAACCTGCTCGATCGCGCCGCCAGCTTTGCCCCGAACGATCCCGCCCTGCTGGCGGAACGCCAGGCCGTCAGCGAGGCGCGGCAGGCCTTCGAGCGACAACGCCTGGAGCAGGAACGCATCGCCCGTGTCGAAGGACTCAAGCAAACCCTGCTGACCCAGGCCAAGGCCAAGCAGGTCGGCAGCGCCAGGCAGACCCTGGACAAATTACGCCGGGAACTGCCTGCGGATGACCCCTTCCTCAGCAGCACCGCTCCCGAGGCCCTGGGCCAGGCCTATTACAAGCTGGCCGTCAGCAGGGCCGGCGGCGGCAACTTCGACGCCGCCCTCAAACTGGCCCGCGCCGGCCTCAAGCTGGCTCCGCAGATGCAGCGCCTCAAGAAGGTCGCCCGGGAATACACCGTCGAAGTGGATGCCGCGCAACTGACCAGGGCCTTCAAGCAGGGCGGCAAGCTTGATGTCGGCGCGCTTCGACCGTTGCTGGATGAATTGCGCACCCTGGATATCGAACGATACAACAAACTCCAGGGTGGCTTTGGCGACAGCCTGGTGAAACGCTTCGGCGATCTCAGTCGCAGCGATCCGGAGCAGGCCAATGCCCTGCTGGAGACCGCCCGCAAGCTGTTGCCTTATCACCCCGGACTGAAGGCCCTGAAACCGGTGGTGATTGCCCCCAAGGCCCCGGAGGTCGAGCTGCGGCCGGCGCCGGTGGCGAAACCGCAGGCACAGCCCGGGAAGGCCGTCACCAGGACCAGGAAGAAAGAACCGGTCCCGGCCAAGCCGGCAAAGGCAACGGCAAAGGCCAGGCCCAGGGCAAGGATCGGCAAGGGTCGCACCTGCCTGAGTAAATACGCCGGCTATGGCCGGCGCAAGAAAGGCACCTGTTTCGACATGGTGGGGGTCAAGCTGCGCGGCCCCTACATGGTAGTCATCCCCCCGGGGGAGGGTATCGACAAGCCCTATGCCATCGGCAAATACGAGGTCTCGCTGCGTGACTACAACCGCTACTGCAAGATCAGCGGGCAATGCCAGGTGATCGCCGCCAAGGACAAGTTCCTGCCGGTCAGCGGCATCGGCGTGGAATCGATGAAGAACTATCTCAAATGGCTTAGCGACATCACCGGCCACCACTACCGCCTGCCCACCGAGGCCGAATGGGTGCATGCCGCCAGGGCCAAGGGCAAGCAGCCCAGGAAGGACTATAACTGTCGCGTGACCCAGGGTTCCAAGTTGATCAAGGGTCAGTCGCTGATCTCCATCAAGACCGGCAAACCGAATGGCTGGGGGCTGTACAACTACATCGGCAACGCCCAGGAGGTGGTCGAGGCGCCGGGTGGCCTCAAGGCCAGGGGTGGCGCGTATATCGACAGCCTGAGCAAGTGCAATATCTCGCTGAGCAAACCGCTGAACGCCAAGGGTGACAAGGCCACCGGCTTCCGTGTCGTACTGGACCTGGATCGAGGCTGAGATGGAAAACAAGGCCCTGCGGGAACTGGCCGGCGCCTATGCCCGGCGCAAGATCACCCGCGCCCAGTACCTGGAGTCCAGGAGCCGCCTGATCCAGGGGATCACCGCCGCCGATCCGGCAGCCCCCCCAAGCCCGGAAGGCCCGGCACCGTCAACCGCCGCGCCGGCCTCGGGGGGCAGACATTTTCGCATCGACGCCGTGGCGGCGATCGCCACCCTGCTGGGCCTGGCCCTGGGGCTCTACTGGTATCTGCAACCCGCCCCGCGGGATGTCGCACCCACCCGCATCGCCCCGGTGTCGACCCCGGCCGGGGCAAGATTGCTGGAGCGGTTTCGGAAGACCCATGACTGGCAGCCGGCCACGGAACGGCGGCTGCTGCGCGACTGGGAGGAACTGAGCGAGGCAGCGCGGGACCAGGCGCGCGCGTCGCCGGCCTACCGGCAATTCCGGAATGCGCTCTATCAGGCGGTGCTGGAAGAGCAGGCGCTCGCCGAGCTGGACGATGGCGCGGGCGATTATGGCCATCTCCGCAGCCTGCTCGATCTGGCCGGCGGGCTGGGCGTGGAGGACCGGCATCTCGGCGAGGTCCGGGTCTGGCTGGAACAGCAGCGTGCGCGAGCCTCACCACCACCCGCGAACACCGAAGCACACGGCGCGGCCACCCCCCCGGCGGCACCAGCGTCCACCCCATCCCGGGCCGGCCCCGGACCCAGGCGAAGTGGTGGCCCGGGAGCAGTGCCGGCAACGACCGCGCCGGCCACCAGGAGCGACACCGGAGCGGGCAATCCGCAGGCGACACCCGTCCGGGGCGGTCCACGGAACGCCACGATCCCACCCCGGCCCGCCAGTGATGTCACGCCGGCGCGGACTCCAGAACCCCCTCCGGCGCCCGCGCCCGCGACCCTGGCGACAGGCACCACCCCTGCGCCTGTCGCCAGGGACAGCAGCACCAGGCGCAGGTCCCGGCGACACGCCTGCGTAGCGGAACTGGCCAGGACCCGCAAACCCTATTGCCGCGACGGCATCAAGGGGGATGGCGGGGGACCGCTGATGGTGGTCTTGCCGGCGGGCGGTTTTACCATGGGTGGGGATCGCCCCGAAGAGCAACCCCGTCACGTGGTCAGGCTGAAATCGGCTTTCGCCATGTCCCTGCATGAGATCTCCCAGCAGCAATTCGCGCGTTTCTGCGCCAGCACCCAGCGCGCCTGCCCGCCACAACCCTGGTCCGGCAAGGACCTGCCCGTGGTGAATGTCAGCTGGCATGACGCCAGGGCCTATTGCCAGTGGCTGAGCCGTCGCACCGGCCACCACTACCGCCTGCCCCTGGAGGTCGAATGGGAATACGCCGCCCGCGCCGGCACCCGGGGCCGCTACCCGGGAGGGGAGGATCTGCTGCCCACGCAGGCACGGTTTTCCTATCAGAAAACGGTCGACAGACCCCTGCCCCGTGGCGATCGCAGCGTCAACCGTAATCGCTTCCGCCTCTATCACATGCTGGGCAACGTCCGTGAATGGGTACTCGACGGCTGGCATGACAACTATCGGGGGGCGCCGGACACGGCCCGGATCTTCAGCGGAGGTGACGACCGGCGCGTCGTCCGTGGGGGTTCCTATCACGATCGGGCCGAGGCCCTGACCCTGGCGAGCCGCATACCGAAACAGCCGGACGCCAGGGATCGATATACCGGCTTCCGGATCGTGCGCCCGTTCACCGGCCAGCAGGGCCAGGACCGGATCAGGGAGGGGCAGGCATGGCTGGCCTCCCAGCGAGCGGACGGGCTGACCCTGCAAGTCTTCGCCGGCCGCAATATCCGCACCATGACCGGCCTGATCGACAAGTACCGGGAATGGGATATCCATGTATTGCCGGCCGCCTCCAGCGACGTCAACTACCGCGTCATCTATGGTATATTCGCCGACCGCCAGCAGGCACGGAATGCCTATACGCGCCTGCCCGAGGAAATCAGGCGTCTCGCGGGCAGACCCATCATCAAGAGCGTCGCCGATCTCAGGGCGGGAAGATAATCCACCATGACACAGATACAAGACAACCTCTTCGTGGGCCGGCAGCCGATCTTCGACAAGAACCTGGAGCTGGTCGCCTACGAACTCCTGTTCCGGGGTGGGCACGATCATACCCAGGCCAGGATCGACAATGCCGATGCCGCCACCTCACAGGTGATCCTGAATACCTTCCTGGAGATCGGGCTCGACAATATCGTCGGCAAACACTTTGCCTTCATCAACCTGACCCGGGGCTTTCTCACCGGCCATTTCCAGCTGCCATTCGAAACCGACCGGGTGGTGCTGGAGGTGCTGGAGGATATCGATATCGATGCCGAGGTGATCCAGGGGGTCAAGGAACTGGCCGCCCGGGGCTTCCGTATCGCCCTGGATGACTTCCTCTACGAGGAAGACCGTCACCGGGACATCATCCCGCTGGCCAACATCATCAAGATCGACCTGATGGCCCTGGACCGTGAAACCCTGGACCGACATGTGGGCATGCTGCGCAAGAAACGGGTCAAACTGCTGGCCGAGAAGGTCGAGACCGAGGCGGAGTTCGAACACTGCAAGGCCCTGGGCTTCGATTATTATCAGGGCTACTGGTTCGCCAAACCCAGCATGGTCAGCGGCAAGCGCGCGCCCACCAGCCGCCTGGCGATCATGGACCTGCTCGGCAAACTGCAGAGTCCGGACATCACCATCGATGAACTGGAGGCGCAGATCAGCCAGGATGTCGCCCTCAGTTACAAGATGCTGCACTATATCAACTCCAGCTTCTTCGCCCTGCGGCGCAAGATCGAGTCTCTGCACCAGGCCCTGGTGCTGCTGGGCCTGGACAATGTCCGCAACTGGATCAGCCTGATCGCCCTGTCCGGGATCGACGGCAAACCCGCCTACATGCTCAATGAGACCATCCTGCGCGCCAAGATGGCGGAACTGCTGGCCACCGCCGCCGGCAGGCAGGCCCCCGAGAAGTATTTCACCGTGGGCCTGTTCTCGTCCCTGGAACGCCTGCTGGACATGCCGATGACGGAGATACTCAAGGACCTGCCCTTGTCCACCGAGCTGCAACAGGCCCTGCTGGGGCATGAAGGGGATCTCGGCGCGGTGCTGAAATGCGTACTCGCCTATGAACGTGGAGACTTCGATGCCGTCAGCTATGCCGGCCTGCCCGATGCACGCATCAGGCAGGCCTACCTGGAGTCCCTGAGCTGGGCCATGGAGACCATGCAGGCGATAGGGGTCAACGACTGAATACCGCGGCCCGTGTCCGGATTGTTGCCTCGCCGGGGCTGGGGTATGCTGAAGCCATGAATACCGCAAAGCCCAATATCGATCCCGACGAGGTCTCCAAGTTCGAGGCCATGGCGGCCCGCTGGTGGGACACCGGGGGGGATTTCAAACCCCTGCACGATCTCAATCCCCTGCGCCTGGACTATATCCGCACACGGGCCGATGGTCTTGCCGGCAAGACCATCGCCGACATCGGCTGCGGTGGCGGCATCCTCTCCGAGGCCATGGCCCGGGAAGGCGCCAGGGTCATCGGACTCGATGCCGCGGAAGGCCCGCTGAAGGTGGCCCAGCTGCATCAGTTGCGCAGTCCGGGCCTGCAACTGGAATACCGCCAGCAGACCGCCGAGGACCACGCCCGCGAGCAGCCCGGCGCCTATGATATCGTCACCTGCATGGAACTGCTCGAGCATGTGCCGGACCCGGCCAGCCTGGTCCAGGCCTGCCGCCGCCTGGTGCGGGAAGATGGCCATGTCTTCTTCTCCACCATCAACCGCGGACTCAAGGCCTATCTGCTGGCCATCGTCGGCGCCGAATACCTGCTCGCCATGCTCCCCCGTGGCACCCACGACTACGCCAGGTTTGTCCGCCCGGCGGAACTCGCCCGCTGGCTGCGCCAGTCCGGCCTGACGCCACGGGATATCCAGGGCATGACCTATTCCCCCCTGAGCCGCAGCTATAGCCTGGGCCGGGATACCGCGGTCAACTATCTGGTCCATGCGCGGACGGACTGAAGCCTTCGCGGCGCCGCCGCCGGGGCAGGTCAGGATCCGCAATATCCTCTTCGACCTGGACGGCACCCTGGCCGACACCGCCCCCGACCTGGCCCTGGCCCTGAACACCCTGCTCCGGCAGGAAGGCCTGCCGGCCCTGCCCTACGAACCGATCCGGCTGGCGGTATCCAATGGCAGCAAGGCTCTGATGCGCGCGGGTTTCGACATCGCCCCGGGGGATCCCCGCTTCGCCGCCCTGCACGAACGCCTGCTGGACCTCTATCAGGGAGAGATCGCCCGCCATACCCGTTTGTTCCCGGGTATGGATGAGGTGCTGTCGGCACTGGAGCGCCACGGCGTCAGCTGGGGTGTGGTCACCAACAAACCGGCCTTCCTCACCGAGCCACTGATGCGGGCACTCGGCCTGGACACCAGGGCCGCCTGCATCGTCAGCGGCGACAGCACCGCGCACGGCAAGCCCCACCCGGATCCGCTGTTGCTGGCTTGCGGGCGGATCGGCATCGCCCCTGCGGAAAGCCTCTACATCGGTGATGCCGAGCGCGATATCGAGGCCGCGCGCCGGGCCGGCATGCGCAGCCTGGTGGCGCTGTTCGGCTACATCCCGCCCCATGAGGATCCGGCCCGCTGGGGGGCGGATGCCCTGATCGATACCCCGCGAGCGCTACTGGACTGGCTGGATACCACGACACTTGGACACCCTGGCCTACTGTAGCGATATCGCCATACCCACGGGCTCGGATTTCTACTACGCCAGCCGCTTCATGGAGGCCTCGCGCCGCGCGGCGCTGATCTGCCTGCAGGCCTGCTGGCTGGAGATCCGGGCCGTGACCCGTGACTGTTCCGATCCCGGTGTCGCCCTGCTCAAGCTGCAATGGTGGCGTGAGGAACTGATGCGGGCGCGGCGGGGCGAGGCACGGCATCCTCTCGCGCGGGCATTGCAGGAACGGCTCCCGCGAGCGGTCCCGCCGACGGCCCTGGTCGAGGTCATCATGGCCATGGAGGAGGAAGTGGCGGTGGACGCCTATCCCGATTACGCCGCCCAGGCCAGCTGGCATGCTCGTGCCGGTGGCCGGATCTGGCAGGCCTTCGGCCAGGTATGTGGCAGCCGGGCCGGGGCCGAACGCCTCTCCAGCCTGGCCTTCGCGGTGGAATTGATCGATGCCATGCAGAACCTGCGCCGGGACATCCAGGACGGGCGCAGGCGGTTTCCGCTGTCCGCCCTGCGGCAGGCCGGTATCGATCCGCCGGCCCCGGACCTCTCGACCCCGGCCGCGCGGATCAGCCGCTTGTGCGCCATCCAGGCCCGGGAAGCGCGTGCGCGACTGGCATACGGCCATGCCGGGACCAAGCACCAGCCACTCCCCCTGCCCTGTCTGATCCTGGCCCGCCTGGCCGGAACCCTGCTTGCCGAGCTGGAACGGGACGACTATCCCTGTCTGCGATGCCGGCAGGCCCTGACCCCGATCCGCAAGCTGTTCATCGCCTGGCGGGCCGGCTGGAGCGCTCAATCGGAGCCGGCCAGACCATAGCGCAGCCACACCCGCAGACGGCGAAAATCGTCCGCATCGACGCAATCCGGCAGCAACAGCACGCTATGGCGGCTGCCGTCGTCGAGCCTGAACCGCAATACCGTCAGCGAGGGGTGGACGAATACCGGCCGCATCAGGCGCGCCGTCCGCAAGCGCTCCGCGCGCAGGGAGATCGCCCAGCCACCATCGCGATACAGGCGTATCCGCACGTCCCCATGCGCACCCGCCATTGTCCGCCGGAAATGCCACCAGGCGGCCAGGATGGCGATCGCCAGCACCCCCCGCGGGCAAGGCTCCAGCGTGGTGAAGGACAGCGCGTAAAGGGCCAGGGCATGCGCGCCCTGGCCGGCATGGCGCACATGACGGGAGATGGAGATCGACAGATCCAGTTGTACCGGCATTTCCCGAGTCCACAAGCCGGCAGCGAGAAGCGCAAGGGCAAACCGCCCGCCAGACACGGGAAATCATTCCCGTGTCCTCTCCATGGCGCAATATCCTGGCCGCCATTGAACAATCCAGATGGCAATATGATAGAATGCCGTGGCTTCTGGCGGGGCCTGCAAACGTCGAATCGGCGATCATCCCCGTCGTTGAGCCGGGTCGTCCGTGGCGGGCGGCAAGGCCCGCTGACAGCGGCACAGGAAAGAGATGTCCCAGGAACAAACACACAAGAACAAAGACAGCGCGAAAGAACCCACCCCGGAAAACAAGCAGCCGCGGGAGATCGGCGGACCCAGAGGGCCTGAGCCGACCCGCTACGGCGACTGGGAACGGCGCGGCCGTTGCGTGGACTTCTGAACGCCTGCAAGGGCAAGGTATCATTCACACTCACAGGGCGCCCGGCATTCGCATTGGGCAACCCGGCAAACTCTAAGAGGAACTGGCGCATGGCAATGAACAAACGGCCGCTCTCGCCGCATCTGCAGGTCTATAAACCCAGCCTGACCATGATGATGTCCATCACCCACCGTGCCACCGGGGTGGTCCTGGTCGTCGGTGCGCTGATCCTGGCCTGGTGGCTGCTGGCCATCGCCGGCGGTCCCGGTCCCTATGCCGCGGCCCAGGGCTTCATGGGTTCGGCCATCGGCAAGCTGGGGCTGTTCGTATTCACCGCGGTGCTGTTCTACCACCTCTGCAACGGCATCCGCCACCTGTTCTGGGACAGCGGTTATGGCTACGACAAGGAAACGGCGCTCAAATCCGGCCGTATCGTGCTCGTCGCCACCGCCGTTCTGACCCTGATCGTCTGGATCGCCGCGCTCACCACCGGAGGTGCCGCATGAACCTGAATACCCCATTGTCCCGCGTCAGTGGTCTGGGTTCGGCCAAGGAGGGCGTGCATCACTGGATCGCCCAGCGTCTTACCGCGATAGCGCTGGTGCCGCTGCTGATCTGGTTTGTCTATTCCCTGATCTGTGTCGCCGGGGCCGAATACACCCGGGCCGTGGCCTGGGTCGCTTCACCGCTGAACACGGTCATGCTGGTGTTGCTGGTGATCGCGATGTTCTATCACGGCACCCTGGGCATACAGGTCATTATCGAGGACTACGTGCACCGGAAGTGCACCAAGATCGGTGCCCTCGTCGCCCTGAAACTGGTGATGTTCGCGGTGGCGACGACCGCCATCCTCGCCATCCTGAGAATTGCACTGGGAGCTGCGTGATCCATGCCTGATTCATACAAGATTATCGAACACAAATACGACATCGTCGTGGTCGGCGCCGGTGGCGCGGGCCTGCGCGCGACCTTCGGCATGGCCGCCAAGGGCCTGAAGACCGCCTGTATCACCAAGGTCTTCCCGACCCGCAGCCACACCGTCGCGGCCCAGGGCGGCATCGCCGCCTCGCTGGCCAACATGGGCGAGGACGACTGGCGCTGGCACATGTACGATACCGTCAAGGGCTCCGACTGGCTCGGCGACCAGGACGCCATCGAATACATGTGCCGCGAGGCCCCCGCCGCCGTGATCGAACTGGAACACCAGGGCGTACCCTTCTCGCGCACCGAGGACGGCAAGATCTACCAGCGGCCCTTCGGCGGCATGACCACCAACTACGGCGAGGGCACGGCCCAGCGCACCGCCGCCGCCGCCGACCGCACCGGACATGCCATCCTGCACACCCTCTACCAGCAGTCGCTGAAACACGAGGCCGAGTTCTTCATCGAGTATTTCGCCCTGGACCTGATCATGGACGACGGCGTCTGCCGCGGCGTGATGGCCTGGAACCTGGAAGACGGCACCCTGCACCGCTTCCGCGCCCACACCGTGGTCCTGGCCACCGGCGGCTATGGCCGCTGCTACTTCTCATGCACCGGCGCCCACACCCAGACCGGTGACGGCAATGGCATGGTGTTGCGGGCCGGCCTGGCCTGCCAGGACATGGAATTCATCCAGTTCCATCCCACCGGCATCTACGGCTCCGGCTG
>CAZDOC010000019.1:0-42636 GCA_964506945.1 uncultured Gammaproteobacteria bacterium | reverse complement strand
CCCGGCCTCGCGCAGGCTCTGCGCCTCCTCCAGGCAGGCCACGCCGAAGGCATCGACCCCGGCCAGCGCATGCGCCACCCGGCCGAGGCCATGGCCATAGGCATCGGCCTTGATGATGGCCATGATGCGACTGCGCGGCGCCAGTACCCTGACCCGGCGCAGATTGGCGCGCAGGGCCGCCAGGTCGATGAGCACCGTGGCCGGACGGGTCATCCATAATCCTCGTTGGAGAGGCGGTAACTGTCGGGGGCAAAGTTTTCAAAGCGGGTGTACTGGCCCAGGAAGGTCAGCTTGGTGGTGCCGATGGGGCCATTGCGCTGTTTGCCTATGATGATCTCGGCAATCCCCTTGTCCTCGGTGTCCTCGTCGTAGACCTCGTCCCGGTAGATGAAGATGATCACGTCGGCATCCTGCTCGATGGCGCCGGATTCCCGCAGATCCGACATCACCGGACGCTTGTTGGGACGCTGTTCCAGACTGCGATTGAGCTGTGACAAGGCCACCACCGGCACGTTCAACTCCTTGGCCAGGGCCTTCAGCGATCGTGAGATCTCGGAGATCTCGGTGGCGCGGTTCTCGATATTGCCATGCACCTGCATCAACTGCAGATAGTCGATCACCACCAGACCGAGGCCATGCTCGCGGGCGATACGGCGACAACGGGTACGCACCTCACCGGGACTCAAGGCCGGGGTGTCGTCGATGAACAGCTTGGCATTGGAGAGTATCTCCACCGCCGAGGTCAGCCGCGGCCAGTCATCGTCCCCTAGCTTGCCGGTGCGGATCTTGTGCTGATCGATGCGTCCCAGCGAGGACATCAGGCGCATGGCCAGCTGCTCGCCAGGCATCTCCATGCTGAATACCGCCACCGGCAATTCATCCTTTATGGCGGCATGTTCGGCGATATTGATGGCAAAGGCGGTCTTGCCCATGGAGGGCCGGCCGGCGATGATGACCAGGTCCGATTTCTGCAGGCCGGAGGTCATATCGTCCAGATCGGCGAAGCCGGTGGAGACCCCGGTGATGGCGCTGTCCTGGTGGAACAGTTCATCTATCCGATCCAGGGCCGTCACCAGCAGGTCCTTGATGCTGGTAAAACCCCGTCGGCCGCGGGCGTGCTGCTCGGCAATCTCGAAGACCATGCGTTCGGCCTCGTCCAGCAGTTCCTCACTGCCACGGCCCTCGGGCTTGAAGGCATTTCCGCAGATGCTCGTCCCCGCGCTGATCAGCTGGCGCAGTATCGATCTCTCGCGGACGATATCCGCATAGCTGGCGATATTCGCCGCGCTGGGTGTGTTCTCGGCGACCGTTGCCAGATAGGCCAGTCCCCCCGCCTTGTCCAGCAGGTCGTTGCTGTCCAGCCATTCCGACAGGGTCACCACGTCACAGGGTTTGTTGTCGTTGGCCAGGACCGCGATACTGCGGAAGATCAGGCGGTGATCACCGCGATAGAAGTCATTTTCATCTATCCGTTCCGCCACCTGCAGCCAGGCCTCGTTATCCAGCATGAGTCCACCGAGCACCGACTGTTCGGCCTCTATGGAGTGTGGCGGCACCTTCAGGTACTCGGTCGCCTGTTCAGGGGCAAAGACGGGGATCTCGGGGTTTTCCATGGGAACCTGTGCGCGCGCGGACTGACCCGAATTATACGTGCAATGTCCGGCTTGCCAACCGTTTTCGGAAGGGCGGCGCCTGCCCGGCGGGCGAAGGGTCTGCGGGCGTATTTGCGGGCTTGCCCCGCACGGGGGACACAGGCCGGCGATCCCCGCGTATCCGGCACGCGGGCCATCCGGCTGCGAAGCCCGGTCGCGACCAGCGCGACCGGGTCATGTTCGATATGGGTTTACGCTGTGCCAGTCCAGGCCGCGCGCGCTCCGCACCCCGACCCCCAGGGACATCTCTCAGGTCCCGGTGAATCGATGCCGGGGACGGAGCACCGGCCGATCAAAGCCACCCGGCCATGGTCGAGCCCGGCAGGCCACCGGGGGCGAGGCGGTTTAGTCCTCGCCCTCGATGACCACGGTGATGCTGACCGCGACATCGGGGTGTAACTGAACATCGATGGCGTATTCACCGATCTGCCGCAACGCCCCTTCGGGCAGGCGGATCTCCTTTTTCTCCACCGCCACGCCGGTGGCGCTGACGGCCTCGGCGATATCGGCGGTGCCGATCGAGCCGAACAGCTTGCCCTCGGTGCCGGCCTTGCCCATGATCGTGACCTTCAACTCCTCCAGACCCGTGGCCCGCTGCTGTGCGACGGCCAGCGCCTCGGCCCTGGCCTTCTCCAGTTCGGCGCGCTGCTGCTGGAACTTCTCCACGTTCTCGGGCGTGGCCGGAACGGCCTTCTTTCCCGGAATCAAATAGTTGCGACCATAACCGGATTTGACATTGACCTGATCGCCCAGATCCCCCAGCTTGTGTATCTTCTCCAGAAGGATGACTTCCATCGTATTAACCTCACAGAAACGCTCTATTAAACAACATTGTCAAAACCGCTACCCACGGATAGCGCCATCTCATTCGTCCGGGCCCTTGTCACGCGGACCGCGCAGGCCCCGCAGGTCGATGATGGCATCGGCGATACCGATACTGGCCATCAGGATGACACCATAATGGGCCACCAGTCCCACCAGGGCATAGGCCGCCACCAGCATGCCATGGGGCATGCGCCTGAGCGCCACCAGCCGATGCAGCACCGCCAGTCCCTGCAGCATGTACATGACCGCCAGCAGGTCCACGGCATCGTGAAGCAAACCGATACCACCGACCAGCGAATCGTAGCCCACGGCCAGCACGGTCACCATGGCGAGTGTCTGTGGCAAGGCCAGGCGCTGAAACTCAAGGGCGAAACCACCCGGATTGAGCAACAGGGACTGCCACCAGCGGGCCAGCAGCAAACTCAGCATCAGACTCAGCAACAGGGTGGCGACGAAGATGCCGTTCATCTGTGGCGCCAGCACCTTCACCAGATCCTGTATCTGTTGCGGCTCGCCACCGGTCAGCACCTGCTGCAGCAGGTTGTTCAGCAGATAACGCCACCAGGCATCCACATCATCGATGAACAGGCGCAGGGCCCCGGCCGCGAGTAGCGCCAGCAGCCCCAGGCCCGAGAGCATCAGGCCCTGCGAGCGGGTCCTGGAGAGCACTTGCGCGGCCAGCAGCGAGGGCAGCCACATCACCAGCAGCCCTGCTATCGGCAGTGGAGAACCCAGGGCCAGGCTGCTGGCCAGTACGCATATCACCGTGGCCAGCAGGGTCACGCTGATCCCCTGCCATAGCCCCAGCCTGAGGGTCACCAGCGCCACCGTAGCGCCGCTGACCAGGGTCAAAGGCGGCAGGTACAGGCCCAGCAGTCCCAGCACGCTCGCCATCCCCGCCGCCTGGGTACGCCCGCGCAGTATGTAGGCGGCCAGCGCGCGCATCACCGGTTCCTCCGTAACCGGCCCTCGGGCCGGTCAAGCGTGACTAGTGGGCGTCGCAGTATGGCAGCAGGGCCAGATAGCGCGCGCGCTTGATGGCGGTGGAAAGCTGCCGTTGATAACGGGCCTTGGTGCCGGAGATTCGGCTGGGGACGATCTTTCCGGTCTCGGTCACATAGGCCTTCAGGGTGGCGAGATCCTTGTAGTCGATCTCCTTGACACCCTCGGCGGTGAACTTGCAGAAACGTCTGCGACGAAAATAACGGGCCATATCTCTCTACTCCGGGTCTATTCGGGACTGGCGGCCGGGGCCGCTTCACTGGATTCGGGTTCGCTGGCGACAGGCGCCGCCTCCGTTGCCTCGGGCGCACTGGCGGCCGGGCTCGCCTCGGCGGGTCTGGCCTCGCGGGGGGCGGGCTTGCCGGTCTGCGCCGGCCGTTCGCGACTGTCTTCTTCCTTGGTCTTGGCCAGCAGGGAGGGTTCGGTGACGGCCTCGTTCATCTTGATGACCAGATTGCGGATCACCGCATCGTTGAATCGGAAGGCGCTGCTGAGTTCATCGAGGGCCTCATTGTCGCACTCGATGTTCATCAGCACGTAATGGGCCTTGTGGATCTTGTTGATGGGATAGGCCAGCTGGCGACGACCCCAGTCCTCGAGCCGGTGGATGGTGCCGTTGCGGGTCTCGACGATGGCGCGGTAACGCTCGATCATCGCGGGCACCTGTTCGCTCTGGTCAGGGTGGACCAGAAACACGATTTCATAGTGTCTCATCTACGCTCTCTTTCGGTTTGACAGCCTTCCGCCGGCCCTCAACGGGCCCCGGTAAGGCAAGGAGATCTTACCCCCTGATTCTCAAGGGGTGGCGCATTCTAGCCAATACCCTGGCGCAAATCAATGCCTTGCAGGCCCCGTCTCCCGGCCTATCGGCTCCGCTGGCGCAGGGCCTCGAACAGGCACACGGCGGTGGCCACGGACACATTCAGACTCTCGACGATGCCCTGCATCGGGATCCGCATCAGGAAATCGCAATGCTCGGCGGTGAGTCGCCGGACACCGCGATCCTCGGCCCCCATGACCAGCGCCAGTGGCCCCTTCAGATCCGTATCGAAGACGGTCTTTTCGGCCCGATCGGAGGTGCCGGCCAGCCAGATCCCGGCCTGCTGCAGGGTCTTCAGGGTCCGGGCCAGGTTGCCGACCAGGATCAGGGGTATGCTCTCGGCCGCGCCACAGGCCACCTTGGCCACCGTCGGGGTCATGTGCACGCCACGATGACGGGGCACGATCACCGCATCCACGCCGGCGGCGTCCGCGCTGCGCAGACAGGCGCCGAGGTTGTGCGGATCCTGGACGCCATCCAGCACCAGTAACAGTGGCGGATGGTCCAGGCCCTGCAGCAGCGCCTTCAGATCCGTCTCCGTAGCCGCCGCGCGGCAGCGCCGGCGCAGGACGATGCCCTGGTGGCGCCCGCCCCCGCTCAGCTTGTCCAGGGTCCGCGCCGGCACTTCCTGTACGCGGATCCCGTGCAGGCCGGCCAGTCGCGCCAGCTCCGCCGGCGTACCGCCGTTGTTGCCGGACTGGATCCACAGCTCCGTGACCTCGCCAGCCGACTGATCCAGGCAGTGACGCACGGCATGGATGCCGCAGATGATCTCGCTGCGTGACATCTGGGCTCAGACCAGGTTGAAGTCTATCTTCTTTTCATCCAGGTCCACGCGCATCACCCGTACCCTGACCGGGTTGCCGAGACGGAAGACCTGGCCGGTGCGTTCACCCTTGAGACGATGTCCGGTGGGATCGTAACGATAGTAGTCGCGCTTCAGCTCGGTGATGTGCACCAGGCCCTCGACATAGATCCCCTTGAGTTCCACGAACAGTCCGAAGGAGGTCACCGCGGAGATCACACCGTCGAATTCCTCGCCGACCTTGTCCATCATGTACTCGCACTTGAGCCAGCTGACGGCGTCGCGGGTGGCCTCGTCGGCGCGCCGGTCGGTCATCGAGCAATGTTCGCCCAACTCGGCCATCTGCTCCAGGCTGTAGGGGAAACGCGTTACCGGCCTGCCCCGCAGCAGATGGCGTATGGCGCGGTGTACCAGCAGGTCGGGATAACGACGGATCGGTGAGGTGAAGTGGGCATAGGCGTCGAAGGCCAGGCCGAAGTGACCGATATTTTCCGGGCTGTACACCGCCAGCTTCATGCTGCGCAACAGGACGGTCTGGATCAGGTGGGCATCCTCCCGCTCCTTGCAGGCCTGCAACAGCCTGGCGTAATCGCCCGGGGACGGCTTCTTGCCGCCACCCAGCTGCAGTCCCAGCTCGGCCAGGAAGGAGCGCACGTCCTCCAGCTTCTCCGCCGAGGGCGGCTCGTGTATGCGATACAGCGCCGGGATCCTGTGCTTCAACAGGAACTGCGCCGCGGCGACATTGGCCGCGACCATGAATTCCTCTATCAAGCGGTGGGCATCGTTGCGCTCGACAGCCACGATGCGCTCGATCTTGCGGTCCTGGCCAAACACGATGCGGGTCTCGGTGGACTCGAATTCTATCGCCCCGCGCTGCTGGCGGCGCCTGGCGAACAACTGGTACAAGCGGTGGAGATTGTCCAGGTGTGGCAACAGCGGCTCGTGTTTGCGACGCAGCCCGGTATCCTTTTCCACCACCAGGGCATTGACCTGGTCATAGGTCAGTCGGGCCGCGGAGCGCATCACCGCCTCGTGGAAACGATGGCCGTTGACCTTGCCACGCGGGCCGATCTCCAGCTCGCAGACCAGGCACAGCCGGTCCACCTCGGGGTTGAGCGAACACAGGCCGTTGGACAGGGCCTCCGGCAGCATCGGCACCACGCGTTCCGGGAAATAGACCGAATTGCCGCGCAGGGTCGCCTCCTGGTCCAGGGCCGAGCCGGGCTTGACGTAATGCGAGACATCGGCGATCGCCACCAGCAGGCGCCAGCCCTTGCCCTTGGGTTCGCAATAGACCGCATCGTCGAAATCCCGGGCATCCTCGCCGTCGATGGTCACCAGCGGCAGATCACGCAGATCCAGTCGCTTGCGCTTGTCACGCTCCGTCACCTCGGTACCGAAACGTCCTGCCTCCTGCTCGACCCCATCGGGCCACTGACAAGGCAGGTCATGGGCGCGGATGGCAATGTCGATCTCCATCCCCGGGGCCATGTGCTCACCCAGGATCTCCTCGATGCGTCCCACCGGCTGGTGCCGCCGGTCTGGCTGCTGCACGATCTCGGCCACCACGATCTGGCCGTCGGCAGCGCCATGCTCGTCCCCCGCCGGGATCAGGATGTCCTGGTGCAGGCGCTTGTTGTCCGGCACCACGTAGCCGACCACGCCATCGCGCACGAAACGGCCAACCACCTGCCGGTTGGCCCGTTCCAGGACCTCGACCAGGCTGCCTTCGCGGCGTCCGCGGCGGTCGATGCCGGAGATCCGCACCACCGCGCGATCACCATGCAGCAAGGAGCGCATCTCGCGGGCCGACAGGAACAGGTCGTCACCGCCGCTCTCCGGAACCAGAAAACCGAAACCGTCCGGGTGGGCGATCACCCGTCCCCGGATCAGGTCCATCTTGTCCAGGGCGCCATAACCTCCGCGCCGGTTGCGCACCACCTGGCCGTCCCGCTCCATCGCGTTCAGGCGTCGGCGCAGGCCTTCCAGTTCCTCATCCCCCGTCAACTTCAGGGCCGCAGCTATCTTGCGCTGGCTCTGGGGACCCTCGCATTGTTCGAGAAACCGGAGGATGAATTCCCGGCTGGGAATGGGGTGTTCATACTTGCGCGCCTCGCGCGCCGCATGCGGATCTTTCGGATGGGTATCTTTCTTCTTTCGGGTCATTGACAAGCCTGGTGAGTATGGGTAAATTTGCGCCTCCTCGTTGCCGAGGTGGCGGAATTGGTAGACGCGCTAGCTTCAGGTGCTAGTGGGGGTAACCCCGTGGAGGTTCAAGTCCTCTTCTCGGCACCATCGATCTCTCGATCGTAAGCTCCTGATTATACAGCACTCCCCGCCCCGGGGGAATCGCCGATGACAGGGAAAACGCCCGTTTGTCACCCGGACTGTTACACACAGCCTGGATAGCAGTCGATCTGAAACGGTGCGCATCATGACATCACCCGGCTATTTGATCCAGCGATCCGGGATCGGGTATTTCCACCGCCGGATCCCCCGTCATATCCCCTCACGCAGCACCTACGGCCAGCTCACGTTCTCACTTCGGATCCGCGATCCGGGGGAGCGCTCCTCCTGTTCAGGCGCCCTGCCGTTATCCTGTACTCCTCCTCCCTGCATGTGTACGCGTCGACCCCGCACACACGGGGATCGAGCTTCAGCACAGAGGTTCCTGGCCGTCCTGGCGAGGCCCCCTGCCGGCGCCAGCCACGAGTCCAGGGCCTGCTCGTGCTCCATCGAGACCCGTGGACCCGGCGCTACTCCTGCGTTGGCATGGACAGGTAGATCAGGTCTTCCCTGGGCTTGAGATCGAAGGCGATACAGATGCGTTCCTCGTCGGAACTGAACGGGATGGTGCGATGGAACAGCGAGGACGGGAACATGACGGTGTCACCGACCTCCGGGGCGATGGTCCTGGTGGCGAAATGGTCATGCAGCCTGGGATAATCATCGCCATGGGTACTGACCTCGATGCTGCCCTCGTTGGGGTGGGCCTTTTGTCGGGGCAGTGACAGGTAGATCGCGCCGCTGACCCAGCCTTCCTCATGGATATGGGTGCTCAGATGACCGCCGGTTTTCATCTTCACATACCAGGAACTGGCGAACACCGTTTCCCTGGGGAATTCCCGCGCATAGGTGCACTCATGGTCCCCGTAGGTCTCCCGGTAGACCCCGATGACACGCTTCATGACCTCGGCCAGGGTACGGAAGGACGCCTCCGGGCGATGAAACAGGTTGCCGGACGACTGGATCCCATTCACCAGGCGTCCCTGCATCTTCTTGCCGATATCGGCAAAGTTGATATCGCGCAACAGCGCCTGCAGCAGTTCGTTGTTTTCGCCCTTGAGTTCCTCTATGGGATAGTGAAAGACGAAATCTATCGGATTGGGACAAAAATCGTAGCGGTTCTCGACCCCGAAGTTCTCGGCATAGTGCCCGGCCAGGGTGGCCAGGAATGGCGAGGTGTGACGTTTGTCGACCAGTTCATCCAGGCGCTGCTTGAAGGCCTCGAAATGTCCGGTCTTGTACAGGCAGTAGAGGCTGCGTTCCTGCCAGTCGGCCATCTGTGAGCGCTCGAAGTGTTCCAGGGCGCCTTCCAGATCGCCGCTGTCATAGAGATAGACCCCCAGGCTGTAATTGGCGCTGGGCAGGTCGGGATTGATCTCCAGGGCCTGCTGGAAACACTCGACCGCGTCCTTGTAACGGCCCTGATCCCTGAGTACCTCGGCGATGTTGCTGTAGGCATCGGCATAGTCGCCCTTGATCGACAGGGCCTTCTGATAGCTCTCCACCGCCTCGTCGAGCTTGCCCTCGTTCTTCAATGCCGTACCCAGATTGTAGTAGAGCTGGGCATCGGGCCGGATCCGCAGGGCCTGGCGATAGGTGTCGACGGCGTCCTGCAGGCTGCCCTGTTCCTGCAGCACCGTTCCCAGATTGCCCTGGGCCTCGAAGAAACCCGGCTCCAGGGCGATGGCGCGCCGGTAACATTCAGCGGCTTCCGCATAGTCATGCCGTGACTGCAGACAGATACCGAGGTTGTAATGCGCGTCCACCAGCTTGGGATTGAGTTCGACCGCCTTGCGGTAACTGACCACGGCCTGATCCAGCCTGTCCAGACTCGCCAGCAGCACGCCGAGGTTGAAATGAAGTTCCGGGACATCCGGATTCAGCGCCAGGGCCTTGCGATAACTGCGGATGGCGTCCTCGAACCTGCCCTGCTGCTCCTGGGCATAGCCCAGGCTGCTCCAGGACTCGAAGGAATCCGGCTTCATGGAGACGACCTTGGCCAGGCTCTTCTCGGCCTGCTCGAACTTGCGCTGTCCGATCAGGCTGTTGCCCAGTACACTGTGCAATACCAGGGCCTTGGGATAACGCTTGAGCAGGCTCCGGGCGTCGGCCTCGGCCTGTGTCAACTGGCCGCTGTTCAACAGGTTGATCAGGGACTGGACTTCGTGCTGACCGGGCTGCTTCATGCGGATTCTCTCTATCGGGAGTCATGGAACCGGGGATCGTGCAGTCCGGCCAATCTAGCGACAAGCTCAGTCCGCGTCAATATCGCCGGGCGCCCCGGGAATGGGGCGCCCTGATCCCCGCAGCCAGGATTACAGTCCGGCCTTCTTCGCCGCCTCTTCCCAGCCCTTGGGCAGATGATGGGCGATGCCCTTGTGGCAATCGATACAGGTCTTGCCCTGCTCCAGACCGGTGGAATGGGCCTTGACCGCGCGCCGGCCCTGTTCGACGAAGTCCATGTACTGGAAGTCGTGGCAGTTGCGGCACTCGCGGGAATTGACCGATTTCATGCGCTTCCATTCGTGCAGCGCCAGTTCCAGCCGGTGTTTCTGGAATTTTTCCCGGGTATCGATAGTGCCCAGTACCTTGTGCAGGAGTTCATTCGATGCCTGTATCTTGCGGATGATCTTGTGGGTCCAGTCCTTGGGTACATGGCAATCGGGACAGGTCGCCCTGACGCCGGTGCGGTTGTTGTAATGAATGGTATTCTGATACTCCATGTAGACGTTGTCCTTCATCTCATGGCAGGAGATACAGAATGCCTCGCGATTGGTCATCTCCATGCCCCAGTTGAATCCGCCCCAGAACAGGATACCGACCAGGAAGGCGACGAACAGTACGCCCAGTGAACAGCCGGCGATTTTTCTCATTGTGATCCACCTCGTCGAGTTGATAATCCCATGATCATGTCAGTTCTCCGTGGGCTTACTCGCTGATGGCCTTGACCGGTTTGAAGGTATTGTCTACCAGCGGCTTGGCATTGGCCTGCGGCACATGGCACTGGTTGCAGAAATAGCGGGTCGGCGCCACATCGGCCATGTCATTGCCATTGCGGTCCTTGAAATGGGTCTGGCTGATCTTGGTGGCGCCCGCCTCGCGATATTTCGACCAGCTATGGCAGGACAGACACTTGTTGTAGTGCAGGTCGATCTGGTAACCCTTTATCTTGTGGGGTATCAGGGGAGGTTGCTGCACATAGCTGCGCGGCAGGACCTCGCCGTCCTTGTTCCACATCTTCTTGGTCGGGGCCTTGGAGGTTTCATCCAGCGGATTGTCACCACGCAGCGAGGTGACCTCCGCCTGCGTCAACAGCGGGATACATACGAGGGTCGTGAGTACAAGGATCAGCATCCTGTTCATGATGTCGTCTCCATTTTTCTGTGGATGGGCTTTCTGTGAATTGGGGTATTGCTGTTGCTGGTCTGGCAGCAGGAGAGGCGGAACACATCCTCGCTGCAGACATCGATACAACGCCCGCAGTTGGTACAGTCGATCTCCCGGATCACCGGCCCCAGGCCCTTGCCCGCGCCCTTCAGGGCCGGGGTGATGACCTGCGGCTCGGGACAGACCTGAAAGCAGTCCATGCAGTCGTTGCAGCGATCCCGCTGGTAGGCTGTTACCCGGACCGGGCTGAAGAAGGCCAGCAGGCTGTAGAAGGCGCCCACCGGGCACAGGTGTCCACACCAGCCATGGCGGCTGACGAACAGGTCGAAAAGGAAGATCCCCAGGATCAGCAGCCAGCCAAGGCCCATGCCGAAGATGATCCCCCGGTGCAGGACCGAGACCGGGTTGACCAGTTCCCAGACGATGGTGCCGGTACCGGCGGCCAGCAGCAGGGTCAGACCCAGCAACCAGTAACGGAAGTTCCGTGACAGGCTGGTCCCGGCGCCGCGTATGCCCAGGCGCCGCCGCAGCCAGGCGGCGGCATCGGTGACCATGTTCACGGGACAGACCCAGGAACAGTACACCCGCCCCCCGACCAGGCTGTAGAAGACCAGCACGATCCCCGCGCCGATAAAGGCGGTGGCCAGGGGCCAGTGACCGGCCAGCAGGGACTGCAGCAATACGTAAGGATCGGTCAGCGGCAGCGTGTCCAGGGTCAGGCTGGAACTGAGATTGCCCTTGACGATCCAGATATCCAGCCACGGACCGAGCAGAAACAGCCCGAGAATGCCCAACTGGCTGCAACGGCGCAGCAGCAGCCACTTGTGCGCCTTGAACCAGCCCTTGCGCCGGATCGCCTCGACACCGATGCCCTGCTTGCCGGCCATCAGGGCTTGCCCTTGCGGTTGAGGGTGTTGAGGGGATTGCTGTCAAACGGCGTGGCCTGTTGCGGCGTATCGATCAGGCCCTTGCCGTAATAATCGTATTGCTTGCCCTCGGGCAGATTGAAGTGGTGCTCGGCGTCCGGCGTGACCAGCGCCTCACCGGCCTTCTGTTTCTCCTTCCAGCCGAGGCGATAGGTGCTCTGCATCTCGCCCTTGGCCAGCTTCAGCGGCAACACCTTGATGGCGGCCTCCTCCAGGATGCAGGCGTGCTCGCACTTGCCACAGCCGGTACAGGCATCGGAATGCACCATCGGGATGAACAGGGCATGCATGCCGCTGCGCGCATTGTGATGCAGTTCCAGGGTGATGGCCTTGCCGCGCGCCGGGCAGACATTGAAACAGACCTCGCAGCGCAGGCCCTGGTAGGCGATGCAGGTCTCGTGATCGACCACCTTGGCCAGGCCCATGCGGGCATCGTCGATGCGGGTCAGGGCATGGTCCAGGGCCCCGGTGGGACAGGCCGCCACGCAGGGAATGTCCTCGCACATCTCGCAGGGGGCCTCGCGCGCGGTAAAGAAGGGGGTGCCCACGGGCACATCCTGCCCCGGCCTGGCCAGGTCCAGGGTCGGATAGGGGCAATCACGCACGCACAGGCCACAGCGGATACACGCGGCGCTGAAATCCTCCTCCGCCAGGGCCCCGGGAGGACGGATGGCGGTCGCCGGCAGGGGCAGGGCCTGCCGGCTGTAGGCGCCGAGCCCCAGACCGACCAGGGCCGCCGCGCAGGCGGTGCTGGCGGTCTCGGTCAGGAATCTGCGCCGTGAAGGGTCGATGGCCATCGTCTGTCCCCGAAAACCCCGCCGCTCAGGCCTTCAGGACCCTGACCGCGCACTTCTTGAAGTCGGTCTGCTTGGACAGCGGATCGGTGGCGTCCAGGGTCAGCTTGTTGACCAGACGCCCGGCATCGAACCAGGGGATGAATATCAAGCCCCTGGGCGGCGCATTGCGCCCACGGGTCTCGACCATGGCCTTGATCCTGCCGCGCCGTGACTCGATGGTGGCGACCAGACCGCGCCGCAGGCCGCGGGCCTTGGCATCCTCCGGATTCATGAATACCACCGCGTCGGGGAAGGCCCGATACAATTCCGGCACCCGCCGGGTCATGGATCCTGAGTGCCAGTGCTCCAGTATCCGCCCGGTGCTGAGCCAGAGATCGTATTCCTGGTCCGGGCTCTCGGCCGGGGGTTCATAGGGAGCGAAGATGATATTGGCCCTGCCATCCGGCTTGCCATAGAACTTCACCCCCTCCCCCTTGGCGACATAAGGGTCATAGCCCTCACGATAGCGCCACAGGGTCTCCTTGCCATCGATCACCGGCCAGCGCAGTCCCCGCGCCTGGTGATACATCTCGAACGGTGCCTGCTCGTGACCCTTCTTCACACCCTCGTGCTGGAAGCGCCGGTACTCCTCGAACAGGCCCTTCTGGACGTAATAGCCAAAATGTTCGGATTCGTGATTCTCGTATTCATTGCCCCGCTCGTCGACGATCTTGCCTTCATACGGGAACTGGTTGACGAAATCATTCTCGTAGAGCACCTCATAGAGTGTCTTGTCGCGGTATTCCGGGGCCTTGGCCAGCAGCTCCTCCGGCCAGACCTCGTCCATCCTGAAGCGCTTGGCGAATTCCATCAGCTGCCAGAGATCGGATTTCGCCTCCCCAGGGGCCCGGACCTGCTGGCGCCAGAACTGGGTCCGTCGCTCGGCATTGCCATAGGCGCCTTCCTTCTCCGTCCACATGGCGGTCGGCAGGATCAGATCGGCGGCCTGGGCCGAGACCGTGGGATAGGGATCGGAGACCACCACGAAACTGTCCGGGTTGCGCCAGCCGGGATAGGTCTCCTGGTTCATGTTGGGACCGGCCTGCATGTTGTTGTTGCACATCACCCAGTAGCAGTCGATCTTGCCATCCTTGAGCATGCGACTCTGCAGCACCGCGTGATAGCCGACCTTGCCGGGAATGGTGCCCTCCGGCAATTTCCAGATCTTCTCGGCGAAGTCGCGATGGGCCTTTTTCTTGACCACGTAGTCCGCCGGCAGACGGTGGGAGAAGGTGCCCACCTCGCGCGCGGTGCCACAGGCCGAGGGCTGGCCGGTCAGCGAGAACGGACTGTTGCCCGGCTCCGAGATCTTGCCCATCAACAAGTGTACGTTGTACATCAGGCCGTTGACCCAGACGCCGCGGGTATGCTGATTGAAGCCCATGGTCCAGTAAGAGGCGATCTTGCGATCCGGATCGGCATACAGCTTCGCCAGCCGTTCCAGCTTCTCCTCGGGCACGCCGGACAGCCTGGCGGCATACTCCAGGGTATAGGGTTTCACGGACTCGGCGTATTCCTCGAAACTGATCTTGCTGAGCTTGCCCTTGTTGGGATTCCTGGCCTTCTTCTGCAACGGGTGTTCCGGCCGCAGGCCATAACCGATGTCGGTCGGGGTCTTGGTGAAATTGACATGCTTGTCGATAAAGTCCTGATTGTAGGCCTTGTTCTCGATGATGTAATTGGCGATGTAGTTGAGGATGGCCAGGTCCGTCTGTGGCGTAAAGATGATGTCGTTATCGGCCAGATCGAAGCAGCGGTGGCGGAAGGTGGACAGGACATGCACCTCGCAACCCGGCTTGGTCAGGCGGGTATTGGTCAGGCGTGACCAGAGGATGGGATGCATCTCGGCCATGTTGGACCCCCACAACACGAAGGCGTCGGCATGCTCCAGATCGTCGTAACAGCCCATCGGCTCGTCGGCGCCGAAACCACGTATGAAGGCGCCCACCGCGGAGGCCATGCAATGGCGGGCATTGGGATCGAGATTATTGGAGCGGAAACCGGCCTTGTAGAGCTTGGAGGCGGCATAGCCCTCCCATACGGTCCACTGACCGGAACCGAACATGCCCACCCGCGAGGTGAGCTTGTCGACCGGCTTGCCCTGGTTCTCCTGCATGGAACGCTTGAGTGATGCCTTCCATTTCTCGGCCATGATGTCGAAGGCCTCGTCCCAGGAGACCGGGACGAAATCCCCGTTCTTGTCGTATTTGCCATCGGTCTTGCGCAACAGGGGCCGGGTCAGGCGGTCCTTGCCATACATGACCTTGGACAGAAAATAACCCTTGATGCAGTTCAGCCCCCGGTTGACCGGGGCATCGGGATCCCCCTGGGTGGCCACGATCCGCCCGTTGCGGGTCCCGACCAGCACGCTGCAGCCGGTGCCGCAGAAGCGGCAAGGCGCCTTGTCCCAGCGAATCGGCTCGTGACCAACCCCCTGGTCCCCCGCCTGGGCTGTTTTGATTCCGGGAAGACTCACGCCGGCCGCCGCTGCGGTCGCCGCAATGGCATTGCTCTTGATGAAATTTCGCCGGGACAGTTTCATTTCTCTACCTCCGTGGACGCATGGGTGTTGGTGTCTGATTCGTCTTCATCACCATAGTGGTAAACCAGTGTGGCGCTGAGCACGCCGTCGATGTCCTGCATGCGGTGCATCTGATCGGCCACCAGGCTGTCTTCCCGGGACTCGACCGTTACCACCATGCGGCCGTCATCACCGGCGCCATGGACCTCGACGCCGTCGAGGTCCATGAGCTGACGACGTACCGCGGCGACCCTCTCGGGCCGGCTATGTACCAACACACCGCAGATATTCATGCTGCTACTCCCTGATCCCTATCCAGTGAAACCGCTATCGCCGAGACCGGGCAACTGGCGACGCAGGCGCCGCAACCGCTGCACAGGCCGGCATCGAGTTCCGGTACCGGCACCCGCCCGGCCCGTGGGGAGAACCGTATGGCCCGGGCCTCGCACTGTTCCTGGCAGACCTGGCAGGTGACCCCGCGGCGGGCGATACAGCTATCCAGGATCGCCGCTACCGCCCGCCAGGGGGGCGCCCCCGATTCCCGCCGCTGCAGGGCCGGGGTCGGACAGGCCGTGACGCAATCACCACAGAAGCTGCATTCGCCGTAGCGAAAGTCGATCTCCGGGAATCCCCCGTCGCCCTGGCGGATGATCTTGCCCGGGCAGGCCCTCACGCAATCCCCGCAGCGACTGCAGGACGCGGTAAAATCCGCTTCCGCGAGCGCCCATGGCGGTCTCAACGGCAGGGGCTGTGCGGACAGGCGGCCCCGCAGCAGCTGTCTGCGGCTGATCATGGCCTGCCACCCGCCTGGGGTGGGGACGGGCGGAACCCATCAATAATGCGGCATCGAACCATCATCTGCCGGCCCTCGTCACACCGTACCGGACTACGGTATACAATTCGTTGACCGTCAATATATAACCCACGCCCGGCAGGGGCATTGACCTAGATCAACAAAGCATGAAAAAAAACGGTTATCTTCAAAAGAATGCCGCCTTCGACCGAGCTGCCCCGGGTGAGCGGCCGTGACGGCTGCCGGCACGCGGTCACAGGAAGCGGAACCGGACTTCACCGAACTCGTACGCGAGCACCATCACGGCCTGCTCGCGGTCGCCCGGGCCATCGTCGGCGCCACGGATGCCGATGAAGTGGTGCAGAACGCCTGGCTCAGTGCCTACACGGCCATTTCCGGGTTCGAGGGGCGTTCCAGCATCCGTACCTGGCTGACCCGCATCGTCGTCAACGAGGCCCGCATGCTGCTGCGCCGGCAGGCCCGCGATCCGGCCCGGCCGACCCCGGTAGAGACAGGGGTAGAGGCAGGGGATGACCCGCTGGCGCGGCGCTTTGCCGGCAACGGCCACTGGCGGGACAGCCCGGGACGCTGGCATTCGGAGGCCCCCGAGGACCTGCTGATGGGTGAGGAGCTGGCCGACTGCCTGGCCTCCATTCTCGCCGACATGCCCCCCCGGCAGCTTGCCGTATTGGAACTGAGGGACGTCCAGGGCCTGTCTTATGACGAGATCTGTAACATCCTGGAACTCACCGCATCCAATGTACGGGTGCTGCTGCACCGGGCGAGGGCCTGGCTGTATCAGCGTATCGAACACTACCAGGAGAGTGGCGAATGCTGACATGCAGACAGGTCACGGACCAGTGCGATGCCCTGCTGGCCGGTGAACTGCACGGCCGCCAGCTGTGGTCCGTGCGCCTGCATCTGCTGATCTGCCGCCACTGCCGGCGCTACATCCACTATATGCGGCGCATGCTGCAGGCCCTGCCGGGCATCAGGCGCCGGGCCAGCGATGACGAGGTCGGACAGGTGATGCGTTCCCTCCACGAACGGCCCGGGCAGAGACCAAGCTGACGGCTGCCGCACCGGTGAAGACGAGGACCAGCACATGCACGAGGAAGTCCAGCACTACTACGGCAAGACCCTGACAGCCAGCGAGGATCTGCAGACCAACGCCTGCTGCGACCAACACCCGCCGGTGTGGCTGCGGCCGATCCTGTCACTGGTGCATGAGGAGGTGGTGGCGCGATATTATGGCTGCGGCCTGGTGGCGCCGCAGTTGCTGGCGGGCACGCGGGTGCTGGACCTGGGTTCCGGCAGCGGCCGCGACTGCTATGTACTGTCCTACCTGGTCGGTGAACAGGGCGAGGTGGTCGGCGTGGACATGACCGCCGAGCAACTGCAGATCGCGCGCCGGCACCAGGACTATCACCGCGACAAGTTCGGTTTCAAGCAGGGCAATGTGCGTTTCCTGGAGGGCTATATCGAACAGCTGGACAAGCTGGGATTGCCCGATGATCACTTCGACGTGGTGGTCTCCAACTGCGTGCTGAATCTCAGCCCGGACAAGGAAAAGGTCCTGCACGAGGTCTTTCGCGTGCTGAAGCCCGGCGGTGAATTCTATTTCTCCGACGTCTATGCCGACCGCCGTATCGGCGAGGACATGCGCCGCGACCCCGTCCTCTATGGTGAATGCCTGTCCGGGGCCCTGTACTGGAACGATTTCCTGAACCTGGCCAGGGGCGCCGGTTTTGGCGATCCACGCCTGGTCGAGGACCGCCCCATCACCATCAACAACGACGCCATCGCCGAGCGCCTGGCGCCGGCGCGCTTCTATTCCGCCACCTACCGCCTGTTCAAGCTGGCGGGCATGGAGCCGGCCTGCGAGGACTATGGCCAGGCGGTGATCTACCGTGGCACCATCCCCCATCACCAGCAACTGTTCATCCTCGACAAGCACCACTACATCGAACGAGGCAAGGTCTTCCCGGTCTGTGGCAACACCTGGCGCATGCTCCATGACACCCGTTTCGCGCCTCATTTCGAGTTCATCGGCACCACCGAGACCCATTACGGCCTGTTCGAGGGCTGTGGCGCCGCCATCCCCTTCGATGATACGGACCACGGCCTGGGCCCGAGCTGCTGCTGATGGATGTACCAGAGCGGCAACTGACCCGTGAAGGCGCCCCGCGCGGCTATATCGACAGCGGCCCGCTGCGCGAACTCTGGCTGCACACCGGCACCGCCTGCAACCTGGCCTGCCCGTTCTGCCTGGAAGGCTCGAAACCCGGTGACCGCCGCCTGCAACTGCTGCGCTTCGATGACGTGCGCCCTTACCTCGACGAGGCCGTGGAACTGGGGGTACAGCAATTCTCGTTCACCGGTGGCGAGCCCTTCCTGGCCCGGGACCTGCCCCGTATCCTGACCTACGCGGCCGCGCTCCGGCCCTGTCTGGTGCTGACCAACGCCACCCTGCCGCTGCTGCGCCGCCTGCACCAGATCGAGGCGCTGCGTCACAGTCCCCATCCCGTCTCATTCCGCGTCAGCATCGATTACCCGGACCGGGAAAGACATGACGCCGGCCGCGGCCGGGGCAGCTTCGAGCAGGCCCTGCAAGGTCTCAAGGCCCTGCACGATCGGGGCTTCGGCGTATCGATAGCCCGCCAGTGGTCCCCCGGCGAAGAGACTCCAGCGGTAGAGGACGCCTGCCGCCGGATCCTGCGCGACCTGGGCCTGCCGGAGTCCATCCCGGTGATCGGCTTCCCGGATTTCCATCCCCCGGGCAGCCACATCGAGGATACCGAGATCAGCGAGGACTGCATGACCCGCCACCATAGCCCAGAGTCCCGCGCCGGCTTCATGTGCGCCTTCAGCCGCATGCTGGTCAAGATCGAGGGCCGCATGCGCGTCTATGCCTGCACCCTGGTGGACGACGATCCGGACTATGACCTCGGCGCCACGCTCCAGGAAAGCCTCGGACAACGTATCCTGCTGAGCCACCACCGCTGCCTGAGCTGTTTCCGTCATGGCGCCTCCTGCAGCGAGATGGCCGCGCGGTCTCGGCGGCCCGGGGGGGAAGATATGCCTGTCCCGGCAGCCTCGATGACCTGAGCCACCGTTACGCGAACCCCGCATGATGAACCCACCGCCTCACTGGCCCCCCCGTTCCAGGCAATTGCTCGAGGACTTGATGCGCGATCTGGCCGCTTCCCCGCCCATCCCGTGCGTGACCCACGATCTCGAACAGGCTCATCGCCTGGGTGGGCAGGTGATCTTCATGTGTGACGGGCGCATCATCGAAACCGCCGCGGCGATGGATTTCTTCAGGCGTCCGCAACGACTGGAGAGCCGGGAATCCCTGCGCTGGTCCAGCTGTGATTGCAACTGACCGGGACAGCGCCGCCGCGCCCATCACACCCCTGCCGCCGATATCGGCAGGCCGCGGCAATCATCGGGGCTGTTATCCTCGTCCGTGCGGATCAGCGCACGATAGCCATCTGGTGCCCTTCACCGGCCGGAAGGGCGATCTCCCCCAGGACCCTCAGGGTCCGCTGATCCACGACCCAGATCTTGGCCTCCTTGCGGCTTGAGATATAAAGTTTGCCGGTACCATGAATGGCATTCAGATGATAGGGCGCGGGTGACAAACCGATCTCGCGCAGGATCTTTCCGGTTTGCGAATCCAGGGCGATCAGCTTGTTGTCCTTCCTGCTGCTGATGAACAGGGTGCGGCCATCATCGCCGATATCCAGGCCATGGACACTCGAACCCAGCCGCCAGCTATCGGTCACCCTGCCCGACCGGATCGATATTGCGGAAACCCGTCCCGCCCTGGGGTTGGTGACGAACAGCATCGACCCATCCACGGACAACACCAGATGCTCGGGGCCCGGCCCGGCTTCCAGGCTACGCAGCACCTTCCAGTCGGCGGTGTCGATCTCACTGATGCTGCCATTGCCACTGTTGCTGACATAGGCCCGGGAACCGTCGGGGGTCACCACGGCATAATTCGGCGCAGGCCCGGTCTCGACGCTGCGGATCACCTGGTTGCTGTACAAGTCCACCACGCTGATCCCACCACGTGTCGGATGTGTCGAGATGACATAGCGCCCATCCGGAGTAATCGCCTCATGGTGTGTCCAGCCAGAAACGGGGATCGTCAGCATGACATGACCATGGGCGGGATGGATCAGCGTCAGGACACTGTTCGGGGTGGTGCCGGCCTGACCGTCGGTGAGCGGTGTTTCCCTGAGGCTGCCGGCGATCAGATATTCACCGTCCGGAGTCGCCACCAGGCCATGCGGATTCTCCACACCGGGAAATGTCGCCGTGATCGTGTCGCTGGCGGCATCGACCTCGATCACCTGATTACCTGAACCCAGCGGGATATAGACTCGCGGACCGGCCATCGCCTGGCTGCCAGTCAGGGCCAGTGCAAGGATGCCAAGCAAGATATTGTATTTCATAGAACACCTCATCAGTCATTCGTTCCACATGCCGTCGCGGCGGACCGCCGCGATCGTCCTGTCCAGCATACAGGCTGTGTGTCGCACACAGGTCAAGGCCGGAGCAGTCGTCTGCCTGCCGTCCCCACGGGAACTGAAACCGCGACCCATGGCACCGGCACGGCCGCGCCGACGATCTGACCGGGATGCGCACATCGATGGCATTCGTTTATAGTCACCGCATGGACGCCACCATGCACGTCAACGCCACCATGGGCCATACCGAGTGGCTGGAGATCAGCCTGTTCCTCTTTCTCGGTACGCTGGCCGCCATCCTGCCCTGCCTCACGCGGAAGGAGATGCCGCGGGAACCGCCAGCGGACCGGAAGCGCCATGGACGCACCCGTGAAGGATACTGGCGGGGCATCCCCGAGCTACAGTTGCTGGTATTGGGCCTGCCTCTGGAACTGCTGTGGGAAACGGCCCAGTTTCCCCTCTATACCATATGGCACGAAGGAACGTGGAGTGAGATCCTATACGGGCTGGTCCACTGTACACTTGGCGATCTGCTCATCCTCCTGGCTGCGTACTGGCTCATCGCCCTGTTCAATCAGGATCGTCATTGGTCCCGACAGGCCGGCCTTGCCAATATCTTCCTGTTCACGATACTGGGAAGCACATATACCGTGTACAGCGAGATCGTGAATGTCCATATCGAGGGGAACTGGGACTATACCGGACTCATGCCGATAGTCCCATTGCTGGATATAGGCGGCACACCCTTCCTGCAATGGTTGCTGATCCCACCGTTGCTGCTGTGGCTGATGCGCCTGACGAGCCCGTGTCCGTGCACGCGCTGAAGCCCTGCCACGCTAGCCCGCGATACCACTCCGTATCACCGGTGGCATCCGTTTGCGTAATGGTTTCTCCCCGGGCCCCGCCCCTGCTAACATACACATCATAATGAGGCGATCCCCATTCTCATCCAACAAATGGGTGCTGTTGTCCCTTGCCGCCCTGCTGTTGCTGGCCCTGCTCATCCAGATCGGAAACAGGACACCGCCACCACACAAGACCGGGGCCATGCTCGTCGAACAGGGGTCCGTTCCGCTCCCGGAAACCGAATCCGGCGATACCTGGGCTCAGGTCAGGCGGGTACTCGATCGCCGATGCGTGGTCTGCCATGGCTGTTACGACGCGCCCTGCCAGTTGAAGATCTCTTCCATGGAAGGCCTGCGCCGGGGTGCCAGCGAGATCCTCGTGTATGACGTCAAGCGCATCTCCCCGATCGAGCCGACCCGCCTGTTCATCGATGCCAGGAGCGTTTCGGAATGGCGTCAGCGCGGCTTCCACCCCGTCCTCAACGAGGGACGGGAAACGCCCTCAGAGAATCTGAACAGCTCGGTCATGTACCACCTGCTACGTCTGAAACAGCAACATCCCCAGCCCGATGGTGAGAGGCTTCCGGACAGTTTTACCCTGGAACTGAATCGCAAACAGACCTGTCCAGGGCTGAAATCCGTGGCTGAATTCTCCCGTGATCATCCTTTATGGGGCATGCCCTATGCCATGCCCAATCTGAAGCAACAGGAGTTCCGGACACTGGTGTCATGGCTGGAACGCGGCGCACCGAGTCCCGGGCCAGCCGCTCCCTCGACCGCTGTGCTGCGACAGATCGGGCAGTGGGAAGCATTTCTGAACGGGACCGGTAACAAGCAGAGACTGGTCAGCCGCTATCTCTATGAACATCTGTTTCATGCACATATCCATTTCACCGGTTCACCATCACGGGAGTTCTACCGCCTGGTCCGTTCCACCACCCCGCCTGGACAGCCCATCGACGAGATAGCGACCGTGCGCCCTTATGACGATCCCGGCAGCGGGGGATTCTATTACCGGCTACTCCACTACACGCCCAGTATCGTGGTAAAGAACCATATCGTCTACGAGTTCTCGAAACAGCGCCTGCAACGGTATCGCATGCTGTTCCTGAAGCCTGACTACGAGGTGCCCGTGCTGCCTTCATACCAGCCCGAACTGGCCTCGAATCCCTTCAAGGTGTTTGCCGCCATACCCACGGCATCGCGTTACCAATTCCTCCTCGATGACGCGCACTTCTTCATCGAGGGTTTCATCAAGGGACCCGTTTGCAGGGGCCAAATCGCATTGAACGTCATAGAAGACAGGTTCTGGGTGTTTTTCTTCAATCCCGGACAGAGTGTATTCACGAATGACAGTCAGTTCATCGGTGAGATGGCCGACGACCTGCAGCTTCCGGATGATCGCCCCGGCTCATTGGACCTGACCAGTATCTGGACCGATTACTGGAAGCGCCAACGAAAGTACATGGCAACCAAGCAGAGCCTGTTCGAGAAATTCAATACCCATGATATCAATCATGCCCTGGGGTTCATCTGGGACGGCGGCGATGGCAAGAACCCCAATGCCGCCCTGACCGTATTCAGGCATTTTGACAGTGGCTCCGTGGCCTATGGCCTGGTGGGCGACAACCCGAAAACCGCCTGGGTCATAGATTACCCCTTATTCGAACGCATACATTACCTGCTGGTTGCCGGGTTCAACGTCTATGGAAACTTTGTACACCAGATCAATACCCGTATCTACATGGATTTCCTGCGCATGGAAGGAGAGGATTATTTCCTGGCATTCCTGCCGGCCTCGCATAGAAAAGCCATCCGTGACAGTTGGTACACCGGCCTGCGCAGTGGCGTGGAGGAACTCTTCAGGGCGCCAGAGGCCTGGCTGAAGGTCAACTCCGTAAGCGGCTACCTCAGCAAGGATCCGCAGCGGGAACTCTATCGATATCTCAGGAAACGTTTTTCCGCTACCGCGCCCCGGGCCCTGGCCATGAACCACTGCGGCAATACCGTTTGTCCCGATTCGGCCTCCGCTGAGCTGGCAGGCAGGCTCAGCCTGGCGATGAAAAAACTCGCCCGCATACGGGGTGAAAAACTGCATGACTTTCCAGACGTTGCCTATGTGCATGTCCGCATGGGTGATTCAAGGGACGACACCGCTTATACCCTGATAAGAAACAAGGCCTATCACAATGTCACATCGTTTCTGGCCGGCAGGGATGGGCGGGGTCGCGCCGACCTGAAAAACGACTCCATGACCGTGGTCGACTGGCTGGAAGGCTCCTATCCGAATTTCTTTTTCTCGGTCGCGCTTTCAGAGGTCGATGCCTTCATCGAGCGCTGTACCTCCATCCGTGATCACCAGGACTACGATACCTTCGTGGATCGATATGGCATTCGCCGTACCAATCCGGCTTTTTGGCCAGCAGCCGACTGGTTTCAGGACGAATATGCCCGCAGCAGACCCGTCAGTTCGGGACTGTTCGATCTGAATCGATACAAAAACCAGTAACTTCCGCCGCCATCGTGATCATCACCGGCGGTTCGGTTCCTGATGGCCGGGCAAGAGCATACTGAACCTGGTACGCCCCTGTGCCGAGACCACGGTGATCCGGCCACCGTGAGCCTCCACTATGGATTTGACTATGGCCAGGCCCAGGCCGGTACCACTCTCCTGTCTGGCCGGGTCCACACGATAGAACCTGTCGAACAGCCTGGGCAGGTGTTGCGGCGGGATATCCGGTCCCGGGTTCTCCACGGACATGCCGACATAATCGTTTCGGCTGGCAAACAACTCCACCCTGACGGTATTCCCGGGCGTGGTATGCCGAATGGCGTTGGACAGGAGGTTGCCGATGGCACGACGCAGCATCTGCTTGTCACCCGGCACCGTTGCCGTTCCCGCCAGATCCAGTGTGACGCCGTGTTCTTCTGCCAGGACGCCATAATACTCGAACAGGATTTTCACTTCCCCTGCCAGGTCGACATCCTCGACATCATGCATTACCGGCTCATTATCGGCCTTGGCGATAAACAGCATGTCGTTGATCAACTTGGCCATATGTTCGAATTCCTCGATGTTCGAGTAGAGTATGTCCTGGTATTCCTCCACTGTACGTGTCTGGGAGAGGGCCACCTGGGTCTGGGTCATCATGTTGGTGACCGGTGTGCGCAGGTCGTGGGCAATATCCGCGGAGAAATTCGAGAGGCGGAGAAAGGCCTCCTGCATGCGGGCCAGCATTTCATTGAAAGACACCACGAGATCCGTCAATTCCCTTGGCACGGCTTCCGGTGACAATCGTGAGTTGAGATCGTTTGCGCTGATATGACGCATCTTGGTGATGATCTTGTACAGCGGGGCATGCCCGCGCCAGACCGCGAACCACCCCATGAGACTGGTGATGGCGACGCCCGTGGCGATCATGAGCCACAAGGTATAGCGAAACGTACTGAGGAAGTGCTGGTGGAAATCGATGGGTATGGCCACGGTGATGGTATATTTCCATGACTGTGATTGCGGATCATGGCCTACGTGCTTCATAAGCACACGGAGGTCATGGTCGCTGTCACGCCATTCCCGAATAAGCCCGATACCGGTATCCGTGCGCGATAGCGGCATGAGCCCGGACAGATCCATTCCATGACTGGCGTAGAGGGTCTGTCCCGCTCTGGTGGTGATATTCAGCAAGGCCCGGTGATGGCCGACCAGCAGATCACTGAATCGCTGGATCACCGACGAATGAGTCCCTACATCCCGTTCATCCATCAATGCCTGCTCCACCGCACGGGCTATGATCTCAAGTTCGCTGGCATCCTGCCGGTCGAAATGCCGTTGAATCGAATTCTCGATCAGCCAGCCGAAACCGGAAAACACCACTGCGGCCACGATGCCGAACAACAGGGTCAGTCGCAGGGTCAGGGATGCAGGCCGCCGGATCGGCGTTTTGTCACGCATCATCTGGCGTATCGAACATATAGCCCATGCCGCGACGGGTATGGATCAACCTGGAGGCAAAACCCTCGTCTATCTTTGCCCGCAGTCGGCGAATGGCGACATCGATGACATTGGTATCGCTATCGAAATTCATATCCCAGACCTGGGAAGCGATAAGGGAACGGGGCAGAACCTCACCCCTGCGCCGCATGAGCAATTCCAGCAGGGCGAATTCCTTGGCCGTGAGTTGTATATGCCGCCCGCCGCGTGTAACACGACGGCGCAGCAGGTCAAGCTCGAGATCGGCGACCGTCAGTATCGTTTCATTCGTCGGCAGGCTGCCACGTCGCAACAGAGAGCGAACCCTGGCCAGGAGTTCGGCAAAGGCGAAAGGCTTTACCAGATAATCATCGGCGCCGAGTTCCAGTCCCCTGACACGATCGTCGACGGAATCCCGTGCAGTGAGAAAAAGCACCGGGAAGTGCCGGCCCGCATCTCGTAACGATTTGAGGATGGTCCAGCCATCGATATCCGGTAGCATGACATCGAGGATGAGCAGATCGTACTCTTCCGTCATGGCCAGATGTTGTCCGTCGAGACCACTGCGAACGAGGTTGACCAGGAAGCCGGACTCACTGAGACCCTGGCGAAGATACTCGCCTATCTTGCTTTCATCCTCGACTATCAGCAGTTTCATCGCCCGGCCATCGACGGCCGGGAGGCATGAATCGATGGTGACAAGACCCACTGCTTGCTCGCTGGGCCTTGCCATCGCCTCGTATGCATACCGTCCCGCTCCCGGGCATATGGATCCGGCAAGCTGGCGCAAGGCCGGGAACCCGTCGGCGTTCCAGAAACAATCCCTATATTGTTCAATCGGTTATTCTCTCAATGACTGGTATTCGATACGCCGTCCGTGCTCATCGTACACGAGGCCAACTGGCAGCAAGATGACGCCTTCATGACAAAATTGTAATGCTTCTGTCATGCCGGAGAAAGCGGACCGATGTTAACTTCCCCCCATACACGGTGCGACCCGGCACCTCCCCCTCATTCAATCCACTGGAGAATCAGGCCACGTGGCATACCCCGGAGAATTTCCAGATTCCACTCCCGACCCCGGCCGCAGGCGCTTCATAGAGGGCCTTGCCGCGGGTGGCGCCATGCTGGGATTGCCCGCCCTGCTCCGACCAGCCTGGGCGCTGGAGGCCGGCGCCACGCGTACGGGAATGGCGCCGGTGCTCACGGGCACGGATTTCAGCCTGACGATAGCCGAGACGGCGGTGAATTTCACCGGCGCCGTGCGTATGGCCACCACCATCAATGGATCGATCCCGGCGCCGATCCTGCGCTGGCGGGAGGGTGACACCATCACGCTGCGGGTCACCAATCGTCTCAAGGTGCCGACCTCCATACACTGGCACGGGATCATCCTGCCCTACAGGATGGATGGGGTGCCGGGCGTCAGCTTCCGTGGCATCATGCCGGGTGAGACATTCGTCTATCGTTTCAAACTTCGGCAATCGGGCACCTACTGGTACCACTCACACACCGGCTTCCAGGAACAGACCGGCATGTACGGCGCCATCATCATCGACCCGGCGGGGTCTGACCGCTTCCGGGCAGACCGCGACTATATCGTCCAGCTCTCCGACTGGACCGATGAAGATCCCATGGCTGTCTACGCCAGACTGAAAAAACAGAGCGACTACTATAATTTCAATCAGCTCACGGCCGCCGACTTCTTTCGCGATGTTTCCGAGCGTGGGCTGGAAACCGCGATCAACAGACGCCGCATGTGGAATCGCATGCGCATGAATCCAACCGATCTCGCGGACATATCGGCCTATACCTATACCTTCCTGATGAATGGCACCACTCCCAGTGGCAACTGGACTGGCCACTTCAATGCGGGAGAAAGGCTGCGCCTGCGTTTTATCGGCAGTGGCACACAGAGTTTCTTCGATGTAAGAATACCTGGCCTCAAGATGACGGTGATTCATGTCGACGGCCAGGATGTCGAGCCCGTTACTGTCGATGAATTTCGATTTGGCCCGGGTGAGACCTATGACGTCATCGTTGAACCCAGGGGTGATCGCGCCTATACCATTTTCGCCCAGGCAATGGACCGTACCGGTTATGCTCGCGGGACCCTGGCGCCCAGGGCCGGCATGGAAGCCGAGGTGCCGGCACTGGATCCCCCCCAGTGGCTGACCATGACGGACATGATGGGCGACATGGCCCAGGGCGGAGGCATGTCCGGCATGATGGATATGGCCGGCATGAACCACCAGAACGGGGGCGGCATGAAAGGCATGGCCATGGGCGCCCGGCCGGTATCCGTGCATCACGCCAGGACGGAATATGGTCCCAGCGTCGATATGCGCGTCGATACCCCGCGCACCAATCTGGACGATCCCGGTATCGGGCTGCGCAACAACGGCCGCAGGGTATTGACCTATGCCGATCTGCACACCCTGGGCGGCCCCCTCGATCCGCGTGATGGCGAACGTGAGATCGAACTCCATCTGACCGGCAACATGGAGCGCTATACCTGGTCCCTGGATGGTCTGGAGTTTGGCAAATCGACACCGGTACATTTCCGCCGGGGTGAGCGGCTGCGCGTCATCCTTCATAATGACACCATGATGACCCACCCCATGCACTTGCATGGAATGTGGAGCGAACAGGAAACGCCGGAGGGCGGCTTCCTGGCGCGCCGCCATACGATCAGTGTACAGCCGGCACAGCGAGTCAGCTTTCTTGTCAGCGCGGATGCGCTCGGCCGCTGGGCCTGGCACTGCCATCTCCTGTATCACATGGATGCGGGCATGTTCCGTGAAGTGGTGGTTGCCTGAATGTCCAACACCGCACACAGGGGACAATGATGAATCACCGTGTATCGATACTCACCATCATTCCAATGGCGCTCGTGCTGTCATCCGCATGGGCGCAGGAAACGGGCACGGCAGCCGGCGAAGGAGGCATGGCGCCGGAAACCATGGCCAAACAGCCTCCCCAGGGGATGCAACACGATAAGCCATCACCCGATGAGGGAACCAGCACCAGACTGCGGCGCATGCAGGGCGGATCACCGCCGCCAGATGCGCGTGATCCCGATGCCTACTCCGATGGCTATGACTTCGGCGATATTCCACGCCTGCGTCTGGCGGACGAAACAAGTTTCTTCTCCGTGTTGATGGATCGCCTGGAACAGGTAGAAAGCCATGACAACGCCTCATCATTCTACGATCTGCAAGCATGGTATGGCAGGGATTACAACCGTGCCGTATTGAAAGCCGAAGGCACCATCGATAATGGCAGACTCGAAGAGGCCAGTACCGAGATCCTGTGGGGGCATGCCGTGGCAAGCTACTGGGACACGCAGCTCGGCATGCGTTATGACAGTGGTGACGGCCCGAACCGAAAGTGGCTGGCCTTCGGTGCACAGGGGCTCGCACCCTACTGGTTCGAAGTGGATGCCACGGGCTATGTCGGTGAAAACGGGCGGACCGCGTTGAATCTGGAGCTATCCTACGATCTGCTGCTGACCCAGAAACTCATCCTGCAACCCAGATTCGAGACAGACTGGTATGGCAAGCGTGATGCCGGGCGCGGCCTGGGCAAGGGCATCTCCGAGATAAAGACCGGTGTACGCCTGCGCTATGAGATACGGCGTGAATTCGCGCCCTATATCGGCCTTGAGTGGGCGGGCAAGTTCGGCGGCACCAGCGACTTCGCCCGTCTCTCCGGCCTGGCCACCAGCGAGGCAAGATTCATCGCCGGACTGCGATTCTGGTTTTGAGTGTCGCCTGGACACGGCCCTGCCGGGGACGGTCCATCCCGTGCCAGGTGAGAGTCTGGAACCCGGTGTGTGCCTCTCTCGCTCGAAGCGCATCGGATCGATGGGGGACAGGCCCTCTCCGGAACCACCGGGGGATACGGACCCCAGCTGAATAAAAGGGTGCTTGACCTGTGTCATGCTCACAGCTTGTATGCTTGCAGACAAGCGCACCCAATACCGTATCCAGACACTGCTGTCCGTCAGGAAACCGGAACCCTACCGTGAAGGTCTGATGTATCAGGCCAATGTACCGGGTGATCGGTATCGGAACAGGAATCCAGGCCGGTCTTGCCGGCGGATCCGTTGCTTCTCCCTGTGGGAGAGGGCGTTAACGGGACAGCGATGGTATCCAGAGGAGGACTAGACACCGTGAAAACAGACCAGGACATCGATGTGCCGCGGGATGTCATGCAAGCCAGTGGGCGGGTACCGGTATCGGGCGTGGCGTCCATCGATATCGGTACTGATATCGTCACCACGTTGTTGAACGGATATACCGGCAATCTGGCGATCCGGCTATGGGACGGCTCCCTCGCGCATGGCGCGCATGATGCGCCATGTACCATCATTTTCCATGAGCCAGGCGCGCTGCGGGATTTGATCCTGCGCCGTGATATTCTGAGACTCGCCGAATATTACCTGAACGGGGCGATTGAGGTCGAGGATGACATGGAGTCATTGTTCGATTTGAAAACCCACCTGCTCGGCCTGAAGCTGTCGCCTGGCACACGCATGCGCCTGCTATATCAGGCCTTGCGCCTGCCCGGTGGCAAACTGAGAAAAGAGACCCGGCCCTGGCGGGCAAAACTGTCTGAACGAAGGAATTCACAGGCCAGCATTGCCCATCATTACGATGTCAGCAATGATTTCTATGGCTTGTGGCTCGATCCCGCGATGGTTTATTCCTGCGCCTATTTCAGCAAGAACACGCAATCACTGTCCGAGGCGCAAGAGGACAAGCTGGACTATATCTGCCGCAAGTTGCGCCTGGAGCCCGGGCTGACGCTGCTGGACATAGGCTGTGGCTGGGGTGCCCTGGTGCTCTGGGCAGCGCGCCATTACGGGGTCCAGGCGCACGGTATCACGCTGAGCCGGGAACAACACCGGCTCGCCCAGCAGCGGGTGCAGGCGGCGGGACTGCAAAGGCAGGTCAAAATCGAGCTTCTCGATTATCGTGACCTGCCCGAGGCTATCCGCTACGACCGTGTGGTCAGTGTTGGCATGTTCGAGCATGTCGGTGTGAGCAACTTCCCGACCTATTTCGGTACCGTGCGCCGGGTACTGAAACCCAATGGACTGTTCCTGAACCACGGCATCACCAGTGAGACGGGCTGGAAACGGTCACCGCTGACCCGGTTCATGAACCGCTATATCTTTCCAGATGGCGAGCTGGCCCGTATCAGTGATGTTACCGACGCCATGGAACGCGCTGGCTTCGAGACCCTGGACGTCGAGGGCATGCGCCAGCATTACGCCCTCACCCTTCGTCACTGGATACATGCACTGGAGTCCCAGCGCGACAAGGCGATCAGGTACTCCAGTGAGGTGACTTACCGCTTGTGGCGATTGTATATGTCCGGCTGCGCCTATTATTTCGATGAAGGCAGTATCGGCCTGTATCAGGTGCTGGCCGGACACCAACATGCACTCCAGCCCGTGCCACTCCGGCGTGAAGATATTTACCGGCCCCGCTCCACCACGGGGGAGCTACGGGCATGACACAGGAATATGCCTATGGCATGTGGGTCATCGCCGCATTCAATGTCGGTCTGTTTCTATTTTTTTTCCTGAGTTTCCTGCCTCCGAAAGGCTTGCTGGAATGGCGTAACCTGGGCGTGGTCACGGCATTCCTGGTGGCCCTGTTCAGTGAGATGTATGGATTTCCACTGACCATCTACCTGTTGACGGGCTGGCTGGGTGATGCCTACCCGGTGCTGCAGCCATTCAACCATAAATTCGGGCACCTGTGGGTAGTGGTCTTCGGTGGCTCAACCCTGGCATGGGCCCTGGTCATGGGAGCCAGCCTGGTACTGATGGTGGCGGGTTACATCCTGCTTTCACGCGGCTGGCAGCGAGTACATTCGGCTCACGGGCGCATGATAAACGATGGAATCTATGCCTACATGCGACATCCACAATATACCGGACTGTTCCTGGTGATCAGTGGATTTCTGGTGCAATGGCCGACACTGCTGACCCTGTTGATGGCGCCCATTCTGGTCCTTGCCTATATTCAACTGGCACACTCCGAGGAACGTCATATGCTGGAACGATTCGGTGACGCCTATGCCGACTACATGTACCAGGTTCCCGCCTTTTTTCCACCCATGCGACAATGGAAGGCGCTGTTTACAAGGTAATTTTATGTATATTTTCCAAACCAGGGCCTTGCGGCACCTGGTTTCGTACGGCACTAGCCCGTGCCGCGGATACGCTGGATCGGCCGGCGTGTCCCATAGCTGAATTCACTCGAGTCATCAGGAGTCAATAATGAAATCACGCCATAATGAAGCTGAACAGAACTTCAGGGATCCGGTATGCGGCATGGAGGTGAGTCATAAAACCGCGATCGAAACATGCGAATATCAGGGGAAGACATACTATTTTTGCGCCGGTGCCTGCCGGCAGGCTTTCGAGTCCGATCCCGCCAAGTACCTGCGTCATCACCGCCAGCATGGCTTGCAACCGGAATGACCGTTACGTCCGTTCCGTTTCAGAAGGGATGATCATGCCGATGGCGGGATCCGGATCGAATGCCACACCAGTCACTGCGGAGCAAGCTGCACAGATGGACGGGAATGATCCGGCCGCTGCCGCCTGCATGAGCCACGATGCCACCATGGCAACGGAGCCGGCAGCCTGGCTGGAGTACCAACTGGACGCCTGGCAACGCAGCGTGCTGTTTCTGGATACACTCAGGGAGCGCGCCGATCGCATGCTTGAGCATGAACAGGCAGGTCTGCCACCGGTACTGTCATTCGAATATGAAACCATACTCGACGCCCATACCTTCACGCAACCGACCAACTATACCCTGCTGCGCATCACCACCGCCGATGACCAATGTGCCGCGGATTGCGTGAAGGAAGATCACCGTCCCGTCATCATCGTCGATCCCCGGGCCGGTCACGGACCGGGGATCGGGGGTTTCAAACGGGAATCCGAGGTCGGTATTGCACTGCACGAGGGCCATCCCGTCTACTTCGTGAGCTTTACCCCGCGTCCATGTCCCGGGCAGACCCTGGATGACGTGCTGGGCACACTCCGCCGTTTCATAGAGGCGGTGATTGCACGCCACCCGGACAGCCCGCCGCCAGCGCTCTATGGCAATTGCCAGGCCGGTTGGGCCATCATACTGCTGTGCGCCGACTGTAGCGGTCTTACCGGCCCGGCGATTCTGAATGGCTCACCCTTGTCCTATTGGTCGGGGGCCGAGGATGTCAACCCCATGCGCCTGAGCGGCGGCCTGCTGGGCGGCGCCTGGCCGGTCCACCTGTTATCCGATCTGGGTGACGGCCAGTTCGATGGCGCCTGGCTGGCGCTGAACTTCGAAAACCTGAATCCTGGCCATGCCCTGCTGGAAAAATACCTACACCTGTACACCAATATCGATGATGAACGTCAACGTTTTCTTGATTTCGAGCGCTGGTGGAATGGCTTCTATTTTCTCAGCAAGGAGGAGATCACCGCCATCGTGGAAAACCTGTTCATAGGCAATCGGCTGGAGCGTGGGCGGATGCGTGTATGCCCGGGTTGCCATATCGATCTCCGACGCATCAGGAATCCCATACTGATCTTCGCATCGAGCGGCGACAATATCACGCCACCCCATCAGGCATTGAACTGGATCCCTGCCATCTATCCTGACAGCCAGTCACTGAAAGACGCGGATCAGCGGATCGTCTATCTTCTCAACCCGCATGTCGGTCATCTGGGTATCTTTGTCTCATCCCAGGTGGCCCGCCTGGAACACCGGGCGATACTGGAGAGCATCGATACCCTCGGGGAACTTGAACCGGGACTCTACGAGATGAAGATCACGCACTCAAGCGGTGATCCGGATTGCCACGAAACACAATATGCCGTCACCTTCGAAGAACGGCGGGTGGAGGATGTTCAGTATCCATCGCAAACCGAAACCTTTGACCGGGTCCGTGAGATCTCCGAGTTGAACACGAGCATCTACGAAGCGACACTCGGCCCCTGGATCAGACTCGTGAGCACACCCTGGAGCGCCGAATATTTCAAATGGATACACCCGATGCGTACGAGCCGCTATCTCTTCTCCGAGCGTTTCAATCCCAGTGCGGGGTTCATCCGGATGATGGCCGGGAATATCCGTGAACACAGGCAAACCACATCACCGGACAATCCATTCAGCGATGTGGAAAAACAGATTGCCGGCATGGCTGGTGAGTTTCTGGACCCATATCGCCGCCAACGTGACACCCTCTATGAACTCACGTTCTCATGGCTCTATCAGTAATTGACGGCATGACCCGGAAAGACCCCTTGTGCTGCCGGAGTCCGTTTCCATCACCATGCGCTCATGATCCTGGAGCGGCCCTCTTTACGATTTCCAGCGCGCCTCGAGAGCGCACATGAGTCCATCCGCGACCCACCCTTGTCCATCCTGCGGCAGGCCCCGTTCATCAGGCACCACCCGCGAGTGTGAAGCATGCCAGCTCGACAGGCTGCGTGACCGCAGACTGGCACGGGATATCCAGCAACTCGAATTGGAACTGGTGGAAACCCTGGTAGAGGCCCTGGATGCCCGCGAGCACGAAACCGGCATGCACTCCAAGAGGGTCGCCTGTCATACCCTGGTGCTGGCACACGCCGCCGGTGAAGACCACGGGCATCGTCAACAGATCTATTACGGCGCGCTGCTACACGACATCGGCAAGATCGCCGTGCCCGACGCAATCCTCCTCAAGGAAGGCAGCCTGAGCAAGGCGGAATGGGAGATTATGAAGTGTCATCCCGAGAACGGTTATCGGCTGATAGCCCATCTGCCTTTTTTACAGGAAGCGGCTCGACTCGTGCTCGATCATGAGGAGCGGTATGATGGCAGCGGATATCCACAAGGCCTCAAGGGCCGGGAGATCTCCTGGGGCGCACGGCTGTTTGCATTGCTCGACACCCTGGATGCCATGACCAGTGACCGCCCCTACCGCAAGGCCGTCTCTTTCGATCAGGCCCAGGCGGAGATCAAGCGTCTCTCCGGCCGTCAATTCGACCCTCGCGCGGTGGAACTCTTCTGTGCCGAAGAAGCGGTATTGCGAAAAATGGTCGCGCAGAAATGTGATCTCTGGAAACAGGACCGAGAGGCGGAATGAACGACAGGAAACCGTTGCTCATGGACGATCTGGCCAGCGGCCTGCGGCCGTGAGGACTGGATGCCGGCTTGCGGGGCCCGGACAGGAACCGGGACCAGCCTCCGGGACTCCCGGCATCAGGCCATCCCAGATGGCCATCTATCCCCGCGCCATCTGAAATGCAAGCAGACACACTCAAATCAATCTCCAATGAACCGTCCCCATCCATGACATCGGCATGCCGCTGCGCCCCGCGGATGGGCACAGGGATGGATGACATCACCCTCTATACCGAGGGCGACGATCTCTATGCGGCCATGCTCGACGCGATCGACCATGCACGGGATCGGATCGACATGGAGACCTATATCTTCACCGCCGATGAGATTGGCCGGCCCTTCGCGGAGCACCTCTCCGTACGCGCGAAGGAAGGTCTGCGGGTACGCCTGATCGTCGATGCCTGGGGATCATTCAGGGGCTTCCCGCGTTCACTGGAACGAAGCCTGCGTCAGGCCGGGGTCCAGGTCCGGCGCTTCCATCGCTGGCGCTGGCTGGACCCGCTGCGCTACAACCGCCGCGATCATAGAAAACTGCTGGTGGTGGATCGGGGAGAGGCCTTTCTCGGCGGCTACAATATTCATCGAGAATGCTCGCATGCAGTCTACGGCGAACGGCGCTGGCGCGATTCGCATGTGCGGATTGCCGGGCCACTTGCCGTCGAGGCCGCGGATCTGTTTGACGCATTCTGGCGGGGGGATCCCCTCGCACCCGTATCGAGGAGGGACAGCAGCAGCGTCCTGCTCTCCAATCATACCCGGGCATGCCGCCTGCGGCTCTACTGCACCTTGCGGGACCTGTTCGCCGGCGCGCGAAAATCACTGGAATTGACCACCCCCTACTTCGTCCCCAGTCATGCCATCAGGATCGGCCTGCAGAAAGCCGCGGCTCGAGGTGTGCTGACCCGGCTGCTGGTGCCACGGGTCAGTGACGTTCCACTGGCGCAATGGGCCGCCAGGTCCATCTATGGTGAAATGATCAACGCCGGGGTTCATGTGTACGAATATCAGCCGCGTTTCCTCCATGCCAAGACCGTTATCTCGGATAATGAATACGCCCTGCTGGGGACGGCCAACCTGGATTATCGCAGCCTGTTCCTGAATCATGAACTCGTACTGGCCAGCCGTGACCCCTGCCTGGCACACGCCCTGCACGGGCAATTCGAGGTGGACCTGTCCGAGGCCAAGGAGGTTTGTCCTGGTCGCTGGAAGCATCGCCGCTGGTCCGGACGTCTCGCCGAGGAACTGGCCTGGGGTCTGCGGCGCTGGCTATGAAGCGGAACTCGCCACCGCGCCCACCCTGCCTGACGGTCGTCCGCTCCAGGGTGTATCATCACGACCGTCAGGCAGGCATGCCCCGCGGGCAGGGAAATGTCCCATACCATGGGTTGCGAACCCGCGCCAATCACGTTCGAAACATGCCGGACCCGGATGCTCGGCTTCAACGTGGAGCGCACGATGTCGACGAAAAAGTCAGCCCCGGGGGCTCCCGTCGTCAAGGGCGGTATCCCGGCATGGGCGAGCCCGCATCCCATGACCGGTGAGCGCCTGCCCGTCCGCTCGTACATCCTGCTGATGGCCGCGGTTTTCGCCGTCTATGTCGGTTACGGCATAGTCCTCCCCGTACTCCCTTTCCTGCTGGAACGCATGCTGGGTGACAGAGCGGGTTTTTCGGTGGCCTGGCATACCGGCATGATCGCCGGCATCTATATGCTGGCACTGTTCATCTGCGCGCCACTATGGGGGCGTGTGTCCGACCATCTGGGCCGCCGACCGGTTATCCTGCTTGGCCTGGGAGGTTGTGTCCTGGCGCTGCTGACATTTGGCCTGGCGACAAACCTTTGGCAGACCTATCTGGCGCGTGCCGTGGGCGGCGCCCTGGTCTCCGCCGTGTTGCCGGTGGCCCTGGCATACGTGGGAGATAACAGCGACCAGGAGCTGCGCGCACGCCGCTTCGCCTGCCTGACCGCCGCCACCACACTGGGGTTCCTGATGGGGCCGTTGCTGGGCGGCTGGCTGGGCGGCATGGAAATCAGGTCTTCTTCAGGGGCGTCTTTCGGCAACAGCTTCTCGATGCCGTTCTTTATCGCCGCCGGTGGCGGTGCCGTGATCTTCCTGGCCGTGTACCAGTGGCTGCCGGACATGCCGGCTTCACCACGGATGCCGGCGGCCACGAACCGGAGTGGTGACAACACCTCCATCAACGGATTGCTGTTGCTGGCGCTACTGGGCATGTTCGGGCTGGGCGCTTTCGAGGTCGCGATCGCCTTGCAGGGCCAACAGGTCCTGGGGCTCAAACCGATACAGATCGGTTTCATCTTCCTGGACTGCAGCCTGGTGATGATCGTGGTGGAAATACTGTTTTTCTCATCCCTTGTCAGGCGCATCTCCTTGGCCCGCATCATCCTCTCCACACTGCTGGCGATGGCCCTCAGCGTGGGCATGCTGCCCCTGGTGTCCGACTGGTGGTGGCTGATGCTGGTGGTCGCCCTGTTCGCTGCCGGATCGGGCCTGCTCATCCCGTTGCTGGCCTACCGGGTCTCTATGGAGGCCGGCGCCAGCCAGGGCAGGATGCTCGGCAGGCAGACCGCCATAGGCAGCCTGGGACAGGGGCTCGGCTCGGCCGCCGCCGGCTGGTTATTCGGCATCTCGGAGGGCGCCCCGTTCTGGCTCACGGCTTCGCTGTTGATGGCCGGCGCGCTGTTCGGCGCAACGGCCTATAGGCGCACATGAATGAAGCGCGCAAACACCGCCAAACCGCGGCCGTGCCGGAAATCCATCCGGGCTCGTCTGCGATCGCATCCTGGCCAATAATTTCTTGTACCCAAACGCTAATAATGGGATAATCGCCGGGTGATGAATCGCTCCACATACAGAATCCTGGTGTACCTGCTGGCCCTGGCCATTGCCTGGTTCCCGCTGACGGGATTCAGCACCGTCTGCCTCGACCTTGCCAGTGACACTGGAAGCTCGCATGCGGTCGGCGATCAGCTTCCGTCGGCGCATGCCGATGTACATGCCCCGCAACATCTGGATGTCACGCCCGACCCTACAGGCTGTGATACCCAGCAGCATGACTGCAATGGCAATCATGCACAGTGTTCATCAGGTCTCACCCTGATCCTGCAGTCACAGGACTCGCTGCTGGATGTATCCCACGCCATCTGGCAGACCGCCTGCGACACGGCGCTGCCCGGCACCCATCCCGCACCAGCCATACGCCCCCCCATACCCGCCTGATCCCCTGACGGAGTCATACCGGCAGCGACCGTCCCGTGACGGTCGAAGACAACGCCGATCCGTCTCCAGCTCCTGGAATCCCGAACTCGATCGGGCCGACTCGATACACGTTTCAACCGACAGGCGGCGCCTGAAGGAACATCAGATGATAAAACACCGAATACCGGTGGTCGTGATTCTGCTGGCATCCATGGCCACAGTGTCTTCAACCACCGTAGCAATGGATGAAGACCAGGATATGGCCGCTGCCCCGGCACTGAGCCTGGAGGCCGCCGAGGAACAGGCCCTGCGCGACAACCCGGGGCTGGCCGAACTGCGGGCCCGGGCCCAGGCCATGGCGGCCATTCCCTCACAGGTAGGCACCTTGCCCGACCCGGTGGTCGGCTTCAATGCCCTGAACCTGCCCACGGACAGCTTTGATATCGAGCAGGAAAACATGACCCAGATGCAGTTCGGGATCAGCCAGAAGATCCCCTACCCGGGCAAACTGGCGCTGCGCGAGAAGGTGGCCGAGCAGGAGGCGGGGGCGGCGACGGAAAATGTCGAGGAACAGCGGGTGCGTCTGCTCCATGATGTCCGGGTCATCTGGTGGCGCCTGCGCTACCTCGATGAAGCCCTGCGCATCGTCTCCAGCAACCAGGAACTGTTGCGCCAGTTCGTCGAGATAGCCCAGACCAAATACAAGGTCGGCAAGGGCCTGCAGCAGGACGTACTGCTGGCCCAGCTCGAACTCTCACGACTGCTGGAGCGTGAGGTTCAACTGCAGGGCATGCGCCGCGGTGAAGGGGCGAGGCTGAATGCCCTGCTGGACATGCCCACGGACCGCACAGTGATCCTGGAAGACCGGGTGGATGAGCATCTGGGCCCGCTGGCCGATGAACAGACCCTGTTCTCCAGGGCGCGTGACACCCGGCCTTTGCTGGCCGCGAAAAAACGCCTGATCGATGCCGCCAGGCTGCGCCGGCAACTGGCCGAGAAGGACCTGCTGCCGGATTTCCAGGTCGGTGCCGCCTACGGCTTCCGCAGTGGCCAGAATCCGAACCGTACCGACCGCGCCGATTTTCTCAGTCTCAAGATCGGCATGAATATTCCCCTGTTCGCCGAACGCAAGCAACGCCGGGCCATCGACCAGCGCGGCAGTGAGTTGCAGGGCAGCATCTATTCCCTGCAGGACAGCATGCGCCAGGTGCAAAAGCAGATTTCCTCCGCCCTCGCCGATTACCACAGCGCCAGCGAGCAGGCCCGCCTGTTCAAGACCGGCATCATCCCCCAGGCCCGGCAGACCGTGGCCTCCATGCTGGCCGGATATCAGGTGGGCGAGGTCGACTTCCTCAACCTGGTGCGCTCCCAGATCACCCTTTATGACTACGAGACCCGCTACTGGCGCGTGCTCAGCGAGGCGCAGGCCGCCCGCGCGAGCGTGGCCGCGGCAGTGGGCAAGGACCATATAAACCCATGAGTAAATCAGCATTTTTCTTCGCCCTTATCACCCTGCTGCTGGGCACGGCAGGCGGCTACTGGATTGCCAGCAACAAACCCCTGCCCTGGTTACAGCAACAAGCGGGACAGGGGAAGATGGACATGGCGGCCTCCCCGCCAGCGCGCAAGCCACTGTTCTACCGCAATCCCATGAACCCGGAGATCACCTCGCCGACCCCGGCCAAGGACCCGATGGGCATGGACTATATCCCGGTCTATGCCGATGCCGAGACCCCGAAGAAGGAGCGCAAGCCGCTGTTCTACCGCAATCCCATGAATCCGGAGATCACCTCGCCGACCCCGGCCAAGGACCCGATGGGCATGGACTATGTCCCGGTCTATGCCGATGCGGATGCCCCGAAGAAGGAGCGCAAGCCGCTGTTCTACCGCAATCCCATGAACCCGGAGATCACCTCGCCGACCCCGGCCAAGGACTCGATGGGCATGGACTATGTCCCGGTCTATGCCGATGCGGATGCGAACCCGGACGAAGAGCCCAGCGGGACCGTCAGGATCGACTCGGTGACGGTGCAGAATATCGGCGTGCGCACCGCGCTGGTGGAACGACGGAACATCAGCCATGATATCCGCACCATTGGCCGCATCACCTTCAATGAAGAACGGATGGCGGCCCTGCATCCCAAGACCGAGGGCTGGATCGCCAAGCAGTTCGTGGACAAGACCGGCGAGCAGGTCAAGCGCGGTACCATACTGCTGAGCATCTACTCGCCGCAACTGGTCGCCACCGAGCAGGAATACCTGCTGGCCCTGAACAACCTCAAGACCCTCAGGGACAGCCCCTATGCCGACATCCGCCGGGGCGCCGAGGAACTGGTGGACTCATCGCGGGAGCGCCTGACCCTGCTGGACGTTCCCGAACACCAGATCAGGGAACTGGAGAAGACGCGCAAGCTCAAGAAAAACCTGCACATCCACTCGCCCTTCAAGGGGATAGTCATCAATATAGGGGCGCGCCAGGGGCAATACGTCACCCCCAAGACGGAACTCTACCAGATCGCCGATCTCACACGCATCTGGGCCTATGCCGACATCTATGAATACGAACTCCCCTGGATCAAGGTAGGCGATGAAGTGGAAATGACCCTGACCGCCCTGCCCGGCCGTACCTTCACCGGCAAGCTGGCCTATATCTATCCCTATGGCGAGGCCAAGACCCGCACCATCAAGGTGCGGCTGGAATTCGACAATCCGGACCTGGCGCTGAAACCGGAGATGTTCTCCGATGTCATCATCCATAGCAGCAAGCAGACCGATACCCTGGTGGTGCCGGACGAGGCCGTGGTGCGATCAGGCGAACGCAATCTGATCTTCGTGACCCGGGAAGGCGGTAAATTCGAGCCCCGCGAGGTCAAGCTGGGCCTGTCCAGCAACGGTCTCATCCAGATCCTGGCCGGCCTGAAGGAAGGTGACCGGGTAGTGACCTCAAGCCAGTTCCTGATCGATTCCGAATCCAAGCTGCGCGAGGCCACGGCCAAGATGCTGGAAGCGATCAAGAGCGGCAAGGGAGATGCGGCGCAATGATCACGGCCATCATCAATGCCTCCCTGCGGGATCGTTTCATGGTCCTGGCAGCCACGGTACTGCTGGTCGGGGCCGGACTCCTGGCCCTGAAGAACACCCCCCTGGACGCCATTCCGGATCTTTCCGATGTGCAGGTCATCGTATTCACCAAATACGAGGGGCAGGCACCACAGGTGGTCGAGGATCAGGTCACCTATCCGCTGACCACCGCCATGCTGGCGGTGCCCAGGTCCAAGGTCGTACGTGGTTATTCCTTCTTCGGCCTGTCCTTCGTCTATATCATCTTCGAGGATGGCACGGACATGTACTGGGCCCGTTCGCGGGTACTGGAATCCCTGAACTTCGTGCGCGGGCGGCTGCCGGCCGGGGTCAATCCCTCGCTGGGACCGGATGCCACCGGGGTAGGCTGGATCTATGAATACGCCCTGGTGGACCATAGCGGCCGTCATGACCTGTCCCAGTTGCGTTCCATCCAGGACTGGTATCTGCGTTACCCGCTGCAGACCGTGGCCGGGGTCTCGGAGGTGGCCGCCATCGGCGGCTTCGTCAAGCAATACCAGGTCGAGGTCGACCCCGACGCCCTGCTGGCCTACAACATTCCCCTGGCCAAGGTCAGGCATGCCATCCAGCGCTCCAACCAGGATGTCGGGGGCCGCCTGGTCGAGATGACCGAGACCGAATACATGGTTCGCGGTCTGGGCTATATCCGTTCCCTGGACGACCTGCGCTCCATTCCGGTAGGCGCCGACAAGAACGGCACCCCCATCCGGCTGCGTGACATCGCCCATATCCAGATAGGCCCGGAGCTGCGCCGTGGTATCGCCGAACTCAATGGCGAGGGCGAGGTCGCGGGCGGCGTGGTGATCATGCGTTACGGCGAGAATGCCCTGGCCACCATCGAACGGGTGCGGGAAAAGCTGAAGGAGCTGTCGAAGGGACTGCCGGAAGGCGTGGAGATCGTGCCCACCTATGACCGCGGCGATCTGATCGAACGGGCGGTGGACAATCTCAAGGACAAGCTGATCGAGGAATCCATCGTCGTCAGTATCATCTGCGCCCTGTTCCTGCTGCATCTGCGCTCGGCCCTGGTGGCGATCCTGACCCTGCCCATCGGCATCCTGATGGCCTTCATCATCATGCACTGGCAGGGTATCAACGCCAACATCATGTCCCTGGGCGGGATCGCGATCGCCATCGGCGCCATGGTGGATGGCGCCATCGTGATGATAGAGAACACCCACAAGCATCTCGAGGAGGCGGCCCTCAGCAAGGGCAGCGAGCTCACCCTCACCGAGCGTTGGCTGGCCGTCGGCAGCGCCTCGCGGGAGGTGGGGCCGGCGCTGTTCTTCTCTCTGCTGATCATCACCGTGTCCTTCCTGCCGGTGTTCACCCTGCAGGCCCAGGAAGGCCGCCTGTTCGCCCCGCTGGCCTTTACCAAGACCTATTCCATGGCCTCGGCGGCCATCCTCGCGGTCACCGTGGTGCCGGTGCTGATGGGATACTTCATCCGTGGCCGCATCCTGCCCGAGGCCAGGAACCCGGTGAACCGCATCCTGCACGTCCTGCATGCGCCGGTACTCAAGCTCGCCATCCGCTGGCGCTGGTTGACCTTGCTGGTCGCCGCCGTCTTGCTGGGCATCACCTGGCACCCCGTGTCCCAGCTGGGCAGTGAATTCATGCCGCCGCTGGATGAAGGCGACATCCTCTACATGCCGACCACCTACCCGGGACTCTCGATCACCACCGCACGGGAGATCCTGCAGCAGACCGACAAGATCCTGAAGACCTTCCCCGAGGTGGAGAGCGTCTTCGGCAAGGTCGGCCGCGCCGAGACCGCCACCGATCCCGCGCCGCTGTCGATGATCGAGACCGTGGTCCGGCTCAAGCCCAAGGCCGAGTGGCCGGATCCCTCCAAGCGCACCCAGACGCTGATGCAGGAGATGGACAAGGCGATCAAGTTCCCGGGCCTGGCGAATGCCTGGACCCTGCCGATCAAGACCCGCATCGACATGCTCTCCACCGGCATCAAGACCCCCATCGGCATCAAGGT
>CAZDOC010000018.1:0-43550 GCA_964506945.1 uncultured Gammaproteobacteria bacterium | reverse complement strand
AACGCGGCCATCGAGGCCGCCCGCGCCGGCGAGCAGGGCCGGGGCTTCGCCGTGGTGGCCGACGAGGTGCGCACCCTGGCCAGCCGCACCCAGGAATCGACCCAGGAGATCCAGCAGATGATCGAGCGTCTGCAGGTGGCGGCGCAGAATGCGGTCGGGGTCATGGAGAGCAGCCGTGCCGAGGCCGAGAATACCGTCAGCGCCGCCGCGCAGGCCGAGCAGGCGATGGCCAAGATCACGGCCATGGTCGAGACCATTACCGACATGAATACCCAGATCGCCTCCGCCGCCGAGGAACAGGGTTCGGTCAGCGAGGAGATCAACCGCAACATCGTCAACATCAGTGGACTGGCGGCGAAGACCGCGGATTCCTCCCAGGAGACCGCCGATGCCAGCCGCGAACTGGCCGGCCTGGCCGAGGAGCTGGATGGCGTGACCCAGCAGTTCAAGGTCTGAGGCGGAACATGCCCCCCACCGGGTGACGGTGATGCGAGGTCTGCGTCATGGTCACCCGGTTTTTTCCTGGTCTGGTCTGGCCGGGCCGCGAGGATTGCCCGTGATCAGCGGCGGGGTCGTGACCCTATATGCGCAACCTGGCCAGGGCCTGGCCCATCATCACCTGGCTGCCGGCATGCAGATCCTGCAACCATTGCCCGCGTCCGGGCGGCAGCAGCACGATCACGGTCGAACCCATGTTGAAGCGCCCCATCTCCCCGCCCTTGTCCAGGGCGGGGGCCTGTCCATCCGCTCCCGGATAATCCCGGCGCCAGTACCGGCGCTCCCTGCTGGGGGTGATCAGGCCGTGCCAGACGGTCTCCATGCTACCGACGAAGATCGCCCCGACCAGCACCAGGGCCATGGGTCCGATGGCGGTGTCGAATACGCAGGCCACGCGTTCATTGCGGGCGAACAGCCCGGGTACCGCCAGCGCGGTGCGCTGGTTGACGCTGAAAAGACGCCCGGGAATATAGATCATGCTGCGCAGGGTCCCGGCCATCGGCATATGGATACGGTGATAATCACGGGGTGAGAGATAGATGGTGGCGAAGCCGCCGCCCCGGAAGGGATCGGAGATGTCCGTTTCCCCGCCCAGGAGTTGATCCAGGGCGAAATAGCGGCGCTTGGCCTGAATGATGCGCCCGGATTCAATGGTGCCGATCTGGCTGATCTCGCCATCCACCGGGCAGCAGGCCAGTCCGGGATCGGTGACGACCGGTCGCGCCGACGGCTGCAGGGAGCGGGTAAAGAAATCATTGAAGCAGCGATAGGCATCCGGATCGGGACGCTCGGCTATCGACATGTCCACCCGGTACAGATGGATGAAGACACGGATGAACAGGTCCTTGAACCAGCCCAGGCGGGAGCGGGTCAGGGCGAACATCAGCGCCGACAAGCGGTGTTGCGGGATCAGGTATTGCGGCAGGGTGAGCAGCCGTGCGCGCAGGTTCATGTCGGACATTTCGGGTTTCCCTCGTGATCGTTGGCCGCGGCGGGCCGGGTCTCTAGTCCTGGCTGTCCAGGAAGCGCCGCATGCGCAGAAAACGGGTGGCGATATCCCTGGCCTGGTGTGGTGGTGAGAATATCCCCACCACCCGGACTGCGGGATCGATCAGCAGGATGGCGGCGGAGTGGTCCACCAGGTAATCCTTGCCATTGGCCTGTGGCGCCTTGACATGCAGTATCCCCAACTGATGGGTCAGGGCGGGCAGTTGTTCCGGACTGCCCGTGACACCGATGAAGGATGGATTGAAATAGCCGACATAGTCCTTCAATAGCGGCAGGGTATCGCGTTCCGGATCCACCGAAACGAAGACGAACTGTCGCCTGTCCGCGGCATGGGACTGTTCCAGCAGGGCATCGACCTGGTTCAGCATGGCCAGGGTCGTCGGGCAGACATCGGGACAATGGGTATAGCCGAAGAACAGGAACGACCAGTGACCCTTCAGCTTGTCCAGGGTGAACGCCGTGCCATCGCCTTGGCGGAGCTGGAATGCCTGCAGCTTCTTGGGATGAGGCCACATCAGCCCCCGGATATCGCTCCCCGGCCGTGCCGTCTGTGGTCCTGGTTGCAGCAACAGGCTGGCGGCGAGGCCCAGACCGAGGAAGACGAAGCCGATGGCCAGCAGGCGCAGGGCCCGGAGTTTGTCGATATGCATGCGCCCATTATACCGCCCCGCCATTCACCTTGCAGACCTTTTCCAGTAACATGACATCAAACTCCCCCGGGCCTGAAAGCCCTCACTGGGCACTCCCCATGGCAAAAGAATTGCCTGAAAAAATCGGCAAGTACGAGATCATCGAAGAGATAGCCAAGGGCAGCATGGGAGTGGTCTATCTCGCCCATGACCCCTTCATCAACCGTGACGTGGCGGTCAAGCTGGCGCTGTCGGAGTCCCTCAAGGACAAGGAGACCGGGGCCCATTTCCGCCAGCTGTTCTTCAACGAGGCGCACACGGCGGGGATGCTGAATCATCCCAATATCCTCGATATGTACGATGCCGGCATGGATGGCGACGAATGCTACCTGGTGATGGAATACATCGAGGGGGGCAAGACGCTGAAGCCCTATACCCGGCCGGAATCCCTGTTGCCGGTCGAGACGGTCGCCGAGATCCTCTACAAGTGCGCCCTGGCGCTGGATTATGCCCATCGCCAGGGCGTGATCCATCGTGATATCAAACCTTCCAACATCCTGGTAAAGAAGGATTTCGATATCAAGATCGCCGATTTCAGCATCGCCCATGTCAATTGCCAGGACGGCACCCAGACCATGCCCCTGGGCTTCGTCGGCTCCCCCCGCTACATGTCACCGGAACAGATCCAGGAGGACTACATCACCAATCAGACCGATCTGTTCTCCCTGGGCGTGGTCATGTACGAACTGCTCACCGGCCAGCATCCCTTCGGTGGCGAGAGCTTTTCCCGGCTGATCCACAAGGTCATCAACGAGGAACCGCCGCCATTGCGCAGTTATCGCAAGGACCTGCCTGCGGCGCTGGAGAAGATCGTGCGCCGGGCCCTGGAGAAGGACACCAGCAAGCGTTACCGCATGGGCCTGGAGATCGCGTCCGATCTGAGTCGCGCCTTCAGCCAGCTGGATTACCCCGAGGAAAATCTTACCGACAAGGAGCGCTTCAATCTGGTCAAGAGGGTCAGTTTCTTCGACGGTTTCCCGGAGTCGGAGTTGTGGGAGATCATCCATGCCAGTGAGTGGGAATCGACCGTCCGCGGTCAGGAGATCATCATCGAGGGGGAACTCGATGACTGTTTCTACATCCTGGTCGAGGGCAAGGTCACGGTGCTCAAGGCGGGCCGCAAGCTGGGCACCCTGAACGAGGGGGACTGTTTCGGGGAGATGGGCTATATCTCGCATGCGCGGCGCACCGCCACCATCGTCGCGCGCAGCAACGTGACCCTGATGAAGGCCAATTCCGCCCTGCTGGAACAGGTCTCGCGTGACTGTCAGCTGCGTTTCTGCAAGGTCTTCCTGAAGACCCTGATCCGTCGCCTGTCGCTGACTACCGAACAGATGGTGGGGAAGGCCTGAGCCATCATCACCTTGTCCTCAGGTATCGTCTCCACGGACGCTGCCACGGAGGTAACGGTCCAGCAGGGCCCGGGTGGAGACATCGTGGTGGCCCGGCATGGCCGGGTCCTCGAGCTCATCGAGGATCCGGGCAGCCAGTTGCTTGCCCAGTTCCACGCCCCATTGATCGAAGGAATTGATGTTCCAGATCACCCCCTGGACGAAGACCTTGTGTTCGTACAGGGCGATCAGGCCGCCCAGGGTGTAGGCATCGAGGCGGTCGAAGAGGAGGGTGTTGCTGGGACGGTTGCCGGCAAAGACCCGGTGCATGGCCACGGAGTCATCATGACCCTCGGCCAGCAGCTCCCCCGGTCCGCGGCCCGCCATCAGTGCCTCGGCCTGGGCCAGGCAGTTGGCCACCAGCAGGCGATGGTGCCGCTCCAGCCCGTGCGCCGGTTTCAGCGCCAGCAGGAAATCCACCGCGACCTTGCGGGTGCCCTGGTGCAGCAACTGGAAGAAGGCATGCTGGCTGTCCGTGCCGGTCCCGCCCCAGATGATGGGGGCGCTGTCGATGCGCAGGGGCTTGCCTTCACGGTCCGTGCCCTTGCCGTTGCTCTCCATCTCCAGTTGTTGCAGGTAGGCCGGCAGATATCTGAGGCGGCAGTCATAGGGGACGACGGCATGGCTGTCGTGGCCGAGGAAATTGTTGTACCAGATCCCCAGCAGGGCCAGCAGCACCGGCATGTTGGCGGTAAAGGGCGCCTGCCGGAAATGGCGGTCCATGCTGGCGGCGCCGGCCAGCAACTGCTCGAACCCCTCCATGCCCAGGGCCAGCACGATGGGCAGTCCGATCGCCGACCACAGCGAGAAACGCCCCCCGACCCAGTCACGGAATTCGAGGATCCTGTCCGGCAGGATACCAAAACCCCTGGCCGCGGCCGGATTGGCGGTAATGCCGATGAAATGCCGGGCGAAATCCTCGGGCTCCGCCAGGCCCTGTCGCAGCCAGCCCTTCGCGGTGAGGGCATTGCAATGGGTCTCCTGGGTGGTGAAGGATTTGGAGGCGACGATGAACAGGGTGGTCTCGGCTTCCAGGGTGGCGAGTACGCCGCTGATTGCATGACCGTCGATATTGGAGACGAAGTGCAGGCGCACGGGCTGCGGACTGGATTGCAACGCGGTGCAGACCATCTGCGGGCCGAGGTGGGAACCGCCGATGCCGATATGAACGACATCCGTGATGCGGGCGCCGGATGCACCCCGGTAGTCGCCGTTGCGGATCGATTCGCCAAGCTCGCGCATCCGGTCTCGCACGGCGCGGATCCCCGGCATGACATCGATGCCGGCAACCCGCACCGGGCTGTCTCCCTGTTGTCTCAGGGCGGTGTGCAGCGCCGCGCGGCCTTCGGTGTTATTGACCAGCGCGCCGTTGAACAGGTCTTCGATGCGGGCGTCCAGATGGCGGTCCCCGGTGAGCTGAAGCAGCAGGGACAGGGTTTCGCTGGTGATGAGGTTTTTTGAATAGTCCAGGAGGATGCCGTCCTGGCGCAGGGAAAAGTGCTCGAAGCGCGCATCATCCCCCGCGAACAGGGCGGCGATGTTGCTGTCCCGTAGCGCGTGCGCATGCGCCTTCAGGGCCCGCCAGGCCGGCGGCTCGGAGGGTACGGGGGCCGGGGCTTCGTTCAATATCAGGCCTGTGTATGCTTGGTCTGTACGAAATGCTTGTAGATATCGACCAGCTCATCGGTACTGAAGTGGATGATGATGATCTCCTGGCCGGGATGGATGAGGCCGGGATTGCGGCCCATCTTGCCCAGGGCATAGTTATAGACCCAGGATTCCCGGACCTTGGCATCCAGGATCCTGCCGAGATAGGAGCTGGAGCGATCCTGGCGGACCTCGTCGGCATCGGCGGGTATGTCCACCTGGTAGGTATTGATGTTCTCGCCCCGGCGCAAGGCGATGCCGCGGGCAAAGTTCTCTATCAGGCCACGCTGTATGATCCCCCATATCCCCTGTGTGTCGTTGCTGTTGACGGTGCGGATGTAGAATATGGAGTCGGCATCGATGGACTTGTCGTTCATCAATAACTCACCGACGGTGGTCGATTCCAGTCCATAGGGCTGGCGGATGACATGGATGGGGGCATCGCTGGATGCGGCGTTCTCCTCTTCCAGCTCCCTGGCGGTGAGGATCTCCAGATGCCGCTCTTTCTTTACGATCGAGATCGGTTGCCTGGGGTTGTCCTTGTAGGTTTCAAGCAGCTCGCCAACCGTGGTTTCACGGACGTCATCGTTCTCCAGCACGCGGATGGTCCGGTCGAGGCTGCCACCGGCCTGGCGGATGATATTCTCCGGGGTGGTGACCTCGATCTGCTCGGTGGTCCTGACCACGGTGATAGGTGTGCCGGGCTTGACCTTGGGATCGGCCAGCAGTTTCGCGGTGGTGGTGGTCTCTATGGATTCGTCCGGGATCAGGGAGATGATCTGATCGCGGCGCACGAAGTTGTCGGCCTTCTGCACCGGCACCGGTTCCAGCTCGGTATCGGAGATGTCATCGATATATCCGCGGGCCTCCTCATCCAGGCTGGCGGGGGGCTGTTCCTCGCCCGCCGGTGCCGGCGAGGCCGTAGCCCGGGCAGGGGATACCGGCGGGGAGGAGGGCGGCAGGGGGGAGGATGACGACGCCCCGGTGCCCGTGTCGTCACGGTCACCGGCCGCTGCCACCGGCCCCGCGTCATGGTCCGGGGCCAGCGGCGCGGGCGTCAGATACCACCAGATGGCCGCGGCCGCCAGCAGTATGGCCAGGATGAGGATGAACTTGCGCATGTCGTCGCGGCTCAGGGATGCCCTTGGGGGATAACGGCTTCAGGCCTGGCCACTGATATAGATTTCGAGCTGCTCGATGACGAAATCCTTTTCGTTGATGATGCATTTCAATACGTCGCCGATGGAGATCATGGCGGTGACCCGGCCTTCTTCGACCACCGGCAGATGGCGAATGTGTTTGTCGGTCATCAGCACCATGCAGTCGGAGAGCACGGTGTCCGGGGTGATGGTGATGACCGGGGCGTTCATGATCTCGCTGACCCGGGTCTCGCGGGAACTGCGATCCTTGAGGACCACCTTCTGCAGGTAGTCGCGTTCCGAAAACATGCCCACCAGCCGGTCGCCATCGATCACCGGCATGGCGCCGATGCGCTTGTCCGCCATGATGGTGATGGCCTCGAACACCGTGCTTCCGGGTGTCGTCACGAGCAGGTTTCCGGACTTGTCTTGCAGGAGTTGGCGGACAGTTATCATTATGGTTTCCCCAAGTCTTTGATAGTGATGGTTCATCCCCGGCATCGGGATTGCCGTCACCCATTGTTAACAGCTGCAGATGTCTCCAGGAAACCCCGTTCTGTCCAGGGTCTCCGTGCCGCGGGGGCGCATCACCAGAATCGACGGCTTCAAGCCATTGATTTTGAAGCCGGGTGCAAATCGCGTCATCCCGCGGCGCGCCCCGAAAATTCAAGCCTGCATGATTCAGGGCCTGCCTAAGTTTGGCACTCTCATTCAGGGAACTCAACCTGCTCGCGCGGGGTTCCTGTTTTGACCCTGGCGCGGGCAGGGGGAGGCAGGAGCTGTCCGTGACCGGGGGCGCCCACGCGGATGCTGTCATCGGCGCCCATTTACTTTATTATCAGGCCCAGGAGGGCGCCGGTCCGGGGATCTCGCTGAACGCAGGCCGTGTCGGCAGCCGATATGGGCCGGCTTCGGGCTGGATATGGATAATCAAACGCTTGCACGGGTGTATCCGGGCCTCTCCTCATCGTGTAATGTCAACATAAGGCCGTCCACATGACCGAAATCATGCCGGAAAAGCTGGGGAAGTACGAGGTCAGGGAGGAACTCGATCGTGGCAGCATGGGGATCGTCTATCTGGGTCATGATCCCTTCATCAACCGCGCCGTCGCCATCAAGGTGGCGCTGGCGGAATCCCTCAAGGATCCGGAATCCGGAGAGCAGTACCGCAAGATGTTCTTCAACGAGGCGCACACCGCCGGCCTGCTGAATCACCCCAACATCATCAATATCTTCGATGCCGGCGTCGATGGCGATACCTGTTACATCGTCATGGAGTACATCAAGGGCGGCGCGACCCTGAAGCCCTATTGCCAGGCCGACAACCTGCTGCCGGTGGACAAGGTGGTGGAGATCATCTTCAAGTGCGCCAAGGCCCTGGACTACGCCCATCGCCAGGGCATCATCCACCGCGATATCAAGCCGACCAATATCCTCTTCACCGAGGACGCGGACGTCAAGATCGGTGACTTCAGCATCGCCCACATCACCAGCCTGGAGGCCACCGAGACCATGCCCATGGGCATGGTGGGTTCGCCGCGTTATATGTCGCCGGAACAGGTCAGCGAGGACTATGTGACCAGCCAGACCGACCTGTTCTCCCTGGGCATCATCATGTACGAGTTGCTGACCGGCCGGCACCCCTTCTATGCCGACAATTTTTCCCGCCTGGTGCACCGCATCCTCAACGACGTGCCCCAGCCCCTGCAGGAAATCCGTCCGGACCTGCCGAAATGCCTGCAGCCCATCATGGAAAAGGTGCTGGCGAAAAAGCGTGATGACCGTTACCGGATGGGGCTGGAGCTGGCCTCGGATCTGAGCAAGGCCTTCAGCAATCTGGAACAGCCGCAGGAAGACCTGTCGGCACAGGAAAAATTCAACGCGGTGAAGACCCTGGATTTCTTTCAGGGCTTCCCCGATGCCGAGCTTTGGGAGATCGTCCGCGCCAGCACCTGGCAGGATTATGCCGATGGCGAGGACATCATCCTGGAGGGGGAACTGGATGACTCCTTCTACATCATCGTCAATGGCAGCGTCATGGTGCGCAAGGGCGACAAGGACCTTCGGACCCTGGATCAGGGGGACTGTTTCGGCGAGATGGGCTACCTGGCCAAGACCAAGCGCACCGCCTCGATCAAGGCCATCGGCGATACCGCCCTGCTCAAGGTCAACTCGACGGTCATCGGCCAGGTCTCATTGAATTGCCAGGTGCGTTTTCTGAAGGTGTTCCTGCGCACCCTGATCTACCGCCTGTCGGTCACCACCGAGAAGATGTCCCGGGATATCTGAGCGCCGGCGACCCTGCCCCGGGACGTCTTCACTCAAACCCTGCCCGGCGATCTCGGCCCCATCGGCATGCCCTCCGGCAGGCGGGCATCGGGGTCCACATCCGCATCAATGTCACATGAATGCAACCGGTTCTTCAGAAAAGCTTCACGAGAACTTAAGACCTTCGTCATACTCCCCGCCCATGCTTAGCCAGGCGTTCGCGATGCGTGCGCCAGACCATCAATTTCCATTATTCAGGGAGTAAGCAAAGATGATAAAGAAGCTCATGACGGGGGTTCTCGCCAGTGGCGTCGCCACTGCCGTATTCGCCTCGGGAGGGGATTTCGGCCTCAATATGGAGAAGGAACTCCATCATGAATCGATGCGTTATTTCGGCATCGACAAACCCTTGAGGGGATCCGCCACGGGTACGGTCGCTCGGGTTCCGGGCCAGCCGGCCAGTGACATCGTCAGCCTGGCCGGGGGCCTGAAGGCCAGTTTCCTGACCCGCGAAGCCGGCAACTGGACGGACCAGATGGTCTTCTGGCCCAGCCGTGAACATCCCGAATATCTGATCACCGCAGTAGAGGTCTTCAGGCCCTACGTCATCGGCAGTTTCCCGGGCGGCCAGCCGAAGTGGACCCCGGCACTGCAGCGTATCCGTCTGTCGGATGGCAAGGCGGAGATCATCCTGCGCGGTCTCGCCGGCGCCGATCCGGTACGCCGCACCGCCTGGGGCACCATCATCGTCGGCGAGGAGAACACCGGCAGCGGCCATGTATACGAGATCCTGGACCCGGTGCATACCACCGATGTCACCATCGTCAGCCGGGGCAGCAATGACTTCGTCGACAGCGACGGCAATCCGGTGGTGGGCGAGATCGCCCTCCGCGATGCCCTGCCGGTCATCGGCTGGGAGGGTATCGGCGTGCTGCCGAATGGTGTCGTCTATGCAGGCAATGAACTGCGTCCGGGAACCTTTGGCGCCGATACCGACGGGGGTTCCCTGTACAAGTTCGTACCAGCCAGGCCCTACTCCGGCGGCGGCCATATCACGGACCTGGCCGATTCTCCGCTGGCGTCCGGGAACGTCTATGCCCTGCAGATCTCCTGCAAGGACAGCAAACAGCAGTTCGGTCAGGGATGCGAGATCGGCAATGGCGCCTGGATCCAGGTCAATGCCGCGACCGCCATCAGCGATGCCGACAGCCTGGGCGCCACCGGCTTCTATCGTCCCGAGGACATGGACATCGATCCCATGTACAAGGGCGCGGGGGTGCGCCTGTGCTGGACCAACACCGGCAACGAGGGCGGCGGCAACTATGGTGAGGTCATGTGTGGCGTCGATCGGGAACCACTGGCGACCACGGCCGGCCGCCGCACGGTGGTCATCAATCGCTTCCTGGAGGGAGATGCGGACTTCAACTCCGTGGACAATGTCGCCTTTCAGCCTGGTACCGGCAATCTCTATGTCATAGAGGACCACAAGAATGGCGATGTCTTCGCCTGCCTGCCGGATGGCAAGGATCGCGATATCAAGACCGATGGCTGCGTGAAGATGCTCTCGGTGAAGGATCGCAGCGCCGAACCCACCGGTTATATCTTCAGCGCGGATGGGCGCACCGCCTATGTCAGCATACAGCATTCCGGTGACGCGGCGATGCCGATGGTCGACGACTATGGGACCGATGATGTGATCCGCATCACCGGCTTCAAACTGCCCGTACGGGGTCACGACCGCGAGCAGGATAACTGAGTCCGCCTTCCCCCGGGCTCTGGAGGGTCACCGGTCCGGGGGGGGTCGTTGCCGGGAGCGCGCGCAGGGAAGCGCCGCGGTCCCGGCATTTTCATATTGCTGCAATATGCCGGAAATATACTCCCGGTCATGAAGGCACAATCAATCACCCGCCGCCGGCATGGCGGCTTCACCCTGATCGAGATCATGGTCGTCGTGGCCATCCTGGGGATACTCGCGGCGCTGGTCGTGCCCCGGGTGATGAGTCGTCCTGACGAGGCCCGCGTCACCCGCGCCCACCATGACCTGCGCGCCATCGGTTCCGCCCTGGGAATGTACCGGCTGGATCATTTTGCCTATCCGACCACGGATCAGGGATTGCAGGCCCTGGTCGATCCCCCGGCCACGGCCGCGGGTGGCAAGCGCGACGCTTATCTGGAACGTTTGCCCGAGGACCCCTGGGGCAATCCCTATCAGTATCTCAGCCCGGGCGAGCATGGCGACTTCGATCTCTATTCCCTGGGCGCGGATGGTATTCCGGGTGGAGAAGGTGTCAATGCCGATATCGGTAACTGGCAACTCGACTGAGGCCGCCCCGGGGCCTGCATGGATGTCGGCGGCCCTCGCCGCGAACCCGGCGCGTCATCGGCGGGGGGCGGGTTTTACCCTGCTTGAATTGCTCGTAAGCCTTGCGATCGTCGGCCTGCTCGCCGGCGCCGCGGTCCTGGCCCTGCCCGATCGCTCAGCGGGGCAACGGCTGCAGGCCAGGGCCACCGCCATACTCGGGGAACTGCGCCTGGCCGCCAACGAGGCGCGCGCCCTCGGCCAGCCGGTGCGGGTCGAGGTCTTGCCGCAGGCGCTGCGCTTCGAGGTCTATTCCGGATCCCGTTGGCGCGGGCTGTCGCTGGGTGGCGCCCATGAAGACGGAAAGCTTAGGCTGGCGCGGACCCGTCTCCACCTGTCCTCCCGTGAGCTGCCGTCCGCCGGACATGACTGGCTGTTGCTGCTGCCGGACGGCAGCCGCAAGGCCTTTCGCCTGGAACTGCGCCTGCAGCAGGCGGGACTGCGCATCGAGGGCGACGAGACCGGCGCCCTGCGTCTGGTCGCGGCGCGGGTGCCGGGATGAGGCGCCGTGGCGCCGGCTTCACCCTGCTGGAGGTGCTGGTGGCGCTGGTGGTCATCGGCATCGGCCTGGGCGCCGCCCTGCGCTTGCTGACGAGCACCGAGGAGGGCCTGCGGCAGCGCGAGCAGCGCATGGTCGCCGGCTGGGTGGCGGAGAATCTTCTCAATAGTGTCCGGCTCGGCGACGGCATCTCCCGGCTGACCGGCACAGTGCGGATGGCCGGCAGGGAGTGGCGCTGGCGCCTGCGGCCGGAAGCCGCCGAGGCCGGTGGCATGCATCGCCTGCAGGTCACCGTGGCCGCGGCGCAGCGGCCGGAGGCGGTGCTGATCGACCTGAGGGCCTTGCTGTGAGGCGTCACGGGGCCGGTTTCACCCTGCTGGAGGTGCTGGTGGCGACAAGCCTGTTCGCCATCCTTTCGACCCTGGCCTATGGTGGTCTGCAGCGGGTTCGTGCCGACAGCCATGATTTGACGTTGCGGGAGCAGCGCATCACGCAATTGCAGCTGGCCCACACCCGCCTGCAGGCGGATCTGTCCCAGGCCCGGCCACGCCCGGTGCGCGATCGCCTGGGGAGTCCGCTGGCGGCCTTCAGCGGCCGGCGGGACGGGGCCCGCCGGCTTTCGCTGACCACCCCCGGTCGTCACAAGCTGTTGCTCGGTCCGGGGGCCAGCCGCCTGACGCGGGTGGATTATCTCTACCAGGGGGGCCGCCTCTACCGGGTGCAGTGGCCGGTACTGGATCGCGCCCATGCCACGACGGCGCGGAGGACCCTGTTGCTGGATGGAATCCACCACCTCGATCTGCGTTTCCGCGGACGGGTCTGGCATGATCTCTGGCCCCTGGCTGCGAACGACAGCGATGCCGCGGTCTTGCCGCAGGCCGTCGAGCTGGTGCTGGAGATGGACGATGGCCTGCGGTATCGCTGGTTGTTGCTGGTGAACGCGGCGTGAGCCGGCGCCTGCGCACACCCCGCGCGCCGGCGCGCCGGCTCCGTGGCGTGGCCTTGATCACGGCCATGTTGATCCTGTTCCTGGCCACCCTGTCGGTGGTGACGATGGCGGCGCAGCAGCGGCGTGGCCTGCGTCTGGCCACGACCCTGCATGAGCGTGCGCAGGCGGATGAATACGGCCATGGCCTGGAACGCTGGGCGATGCGCCTATTGGGCGAGGACGGGACCGGTATGGATTCGGTGCGGGATCCCTGGGCCGCGCCGCTGCCCACGACCGTCGTCGAGGGCGGTGAGCTGCGGGCGCGGATCATCGATCTCGCCGGGCGTTTCAATCTCAATAACCTGATGCCGGTCGCCGGGGGGGCTCCGGCGACGGCCCGGCGGAAGCCGGACGCGCACACGCCCCGCATGCCGCCGGCAACCGCGGGATCCCGGCGGCCGGAACAGGCCGGCGAGGCGCCGGCGCCGGGGGATCGGGGGTTCAGCGATTTTTATGATTTCATCCCGCCTGACTGGTTCGTCCAGGAATTTCTCGATCGCCGCGCGGCCCGTCATGCCGGTGGTGCGAGCCAGCCAATGGCGGTCGGCGATCCGGAGCTTGCCGACGGTTACCGGCGTCGCTTCGAACGCCTGTTGCGGCGCCTGGGCCTGCGCCCGCAGCTCGCCGACGCCATCCAGGACTGGCTCGATGCGGATGTCGAGGCGCGGGGTCCGGGCGGGGCCGAGGACGACTATTACCTGGGGCGCAGTCCGGCCTACCGGGCCGCCAACCGGCCCTTCGATGATGTCAGTGAACTGCTGCTGGTGCGGGGTGTGAGCCGGGATGTCTATCTGCGACTGCTGCCCTTCGTCAGCGTCCTGCCGGCGGTGACGCCGATCAACATCAACACGGCTCCGGTCGAGGTCCTCGAGGCCCTGTTGCCGGGCATGGACGAGGCAAGCATGGGACGCATCCTGGAGCGACGCCGGCAGCGGCCTTTCAGCAGCCTTGCCGAGCTGCAGGCGCTGCTCGGAGAGCGGGAACTGGATCCCTCCGGGCTGGCGGTCAGCAGCAGTTATTTCCGGCTTCAGGGCGAGGTGCGGATCGGCGACTACCGGCAGTCTTGTCGCGCGCGATTTTTGCGGCTGGAACCCGGGAACGTGGTCCTGCTGGAACGGGGGCATGGCGATGACAGTCCCTGAGGCGATGCCGGTCCCGTCCGGGATCCCCGCCCGGCGCGAGGCGCCCGCGCCGACAGCGGGACCGTCCCTGGGCGACGCATGCCGGCTGTTGCCGGGTGGCGTGCTGCTGGTGCCGGCGGAACAATGCCTGCTGATCCCGGTCAGCCTGCCGGCACGTCGCAGCCGGGATATCGTGGCCGCGCTGCCCTTCGTGCTGGAGGAGCGCCTGGCCCAGGACCTGGAGCAGGTCCGCTACGCCTGGCGACGGGATGCCGATGCTGTCATGGTCCTGGTCTGCGAGCGGGCGCGTCTGCGGGAGTGGGCGGAGGGCCTGCCGGCGGACACCGACGCCGGGGCGGTACGGATAGTGCCGGATGTGTTGTCCCTGCCGCTGGAGACCGGCCGCTGGAGCCTGTGCCTGCTGGGTCAGCGGCTGCTGGTCCGCACCGGACCCTGTAGCGGCTTCGCCAGTGAGCTGTCCGCGGCGCCGGCCCTGTTGCAGGCCCAGTGCCGGCAGTCGAGCCTGCCGGAGGGCCTGCTGGTCGTGCGCGGAGAGGGGCTGACCGAACCCACCGGGATCCTGGACCTGCTGGAGCGGGAGTTCGGTCTGCGCAGCGATGGACACGATCACGACTGGCCCCGGGAGATCGCCACGACGCGCGTTCCCTGTCTGAAGCTGACGGAGGAGACCCCGGCGCGCGTGGCGCCGACGCGACGGACGTGGCTGCTGGCCGTGCTGCTGCTGGGGGCGGCTGCGGCACTGCAGCCGGGCCTGATGTGGTGGCAGGGCAGCCGGCTGGAGGCCCGGCATCAGGCGCTGGAGGCCCGCACCCTCAAGCTCCTGCATGAGGCCTTCCCGGATATACGGCGTGTGGTCAATCCCAGGATACAGGCCCGGCAAGGCTTGAGGCGCCTCAGGGAGCGGCTGCGGTCACCGGCCGGCGACGTCGGGCTGCTGCCCTTGATGCTGGCGGTGGGGACGGCCATGCAGGCGCTCCCCGGGATCCGTATCCAGCGTTTCCGTTATCGTGACGGCGGCCTGGAACTGCATCTGCGGGCCCCGGATATCGCCAGGGTCGATTCACTGCAGGCGGCGCTCGTCCAGCATGGTCTGCGGGCCGAACTGGTCTCGGCCCGGATCCCGGAGCAGGGGGGCGGACCGGCCGCTGCGCGTCATACCCTGGCCAGCCTGCGGGTATGGCGGCCATGATCCGCGCCTGGTGGGGGGCACGTGAACCACGGGAGCGGTGGATGCTCCTGCTCGGCCTCGTATCGATACTGGTGGCGCTGTGGTACCTGCTGCTGTTCGAACCTCTGGCCCTGCGCGCGGAACGCGCTGGCAATCGCCTGCAGGCCGCGCGCGGCGCCTATCAGGAGATGCGTGGCTACCATGATCGGGCCATGGCCCTGCGGGGGCGGACGGCAGGGGCGACGGAACCGGCGCCAGCGGCCGTGGGCCAGCGCCTGTCGCTGGCGGCCGATCTGGCCGCCGCGCACGGTCTCAAGGATGCCATCCGGCGCATGACGCCGCGGGCCGACGGCAGTTTCAGCCTGTGGCTGGCGGTGCGCCCGTTTTCGGACCTGGTGCCCTGGCTGGCGGCGCTGGGGCGGAAGGGGATCCGGATCGAGAGCATGGACTATGATCCCCTGGCCCGGGGTGAACAGGAACTGCGCCTGCGATGAGCTTCGGCGGCCGCGCTTGCCGATGCCGGAACCCTGACTAGACCAGGGTGTTCATATCGAATATCGGCAGCAGGATGGCGATGACGATGAACATCACCAGGGACCCCATGAACAGGATGATCAGGGGTTCCAGCAGGCCCAGCAGCAGGGCGATGCGGGCATCGATGGCCCGCTCAAGGCCGCTGGCGGCGCCGAGCAGCATCCGGTCCAGGTTGCCGCCGCGTTCACCGTTGGCGATCAGGTGCAGCATCATCGCCGGGACCAGGCCGGAGGCGGCCAGCGCACGGTGCAGGGCGAGCCCTTCGCGGACCCGCTCGCGGGCCTGTTCGATCGCCTGGCGCATGGGCAGGGTTGTCTGGGTGCGGGCGCCGATCCTGAGGGCCTCCAGCAGTGGCGTCCCGCTTTCCAGAAGACCACCCAGGGTCCGGGCCAGGCGCGCCGCCTCGATCTCGCGCAGCAGGCGGCCGGCCAGGGGCAGTTGCAGCAGCCATGCCTGCGCTCGCAAACGATATTCCCGATCGGCCAGTATCAGCCGTGCGCCAAGTACGAGGACCAGGAGGCAAGCCAGCAGCCACAGGCCGTAGTCCCTGATCAGGGTGCTGGAGGCAAGCAGTATGCGGGTGGCCAGCGGCAGGGCCTGCCCGGCCTCGGTGAAGATATGGGTGATCTCGGGCACCACGAATACCAGCAGACCAGCGGTCACCAGCAGGGACACCAGGATCAGGACACTGGGGTAGATCATCGCCACCAGCACCCGGCGTTGCAGGGTCTGCCGGGCCTCGCCGTGGTCGGCCAGGCGTTCGAGTACCTGCGGCAGACCGCGGGACTGCTCGCCGGCGGCGACCATGGCCCGCGTCAGGGCATCGAAGACCCGTGGGGCAGCGGACATGGCCTCGCTCAGGGAGCGGCCCTCGCGGATCTGATCGCGCAGTCCGGACAGGAGGCCTTGCAGGCGGCCTGTCTCGGCCTGATCCGCAAGCGCCTGCAGGGCCTCGTCCAGCGGCAGTCCGGATTGCAACAGGGTCGCCAACTGGCGCGTGAGCAGGGCCAGTTCACCGGCGCCGATGCGGCCCGTGCCGCCGCCCCGTTGTCGCCGCGTCACGCCGTTCTCATCCAGAGACAGTGGTGTCAGTCCCCGGGCGCGCAGCCGATCGCGTATCTGCCTGAGGCTGTCGCCCTCGAGCCGGCCCCGGTGGCGGTGGCCGTTGTCGTCCAGGGCCAGGTATTCGAAGGTCGGCATCAGGTCATCGTCCGCATGGATATCGTGGGGCGGCGCGCCTAGTCCGTGCGCGTGACGCGCAGGATCTCCTCCACGCTGGTGATGCCCGCGGCGGCCTTGGCCAGGCCGCAGGACAGCAGCCCCGGGTCCTGCTGCCGCGCCAGGGCCATGAGGTCCTGTTCCGGGGCCTGCTGGTGGATGAGCTGCTGCAGCGCCGGGTCCAGGGTGAGCAGCTCATGGATGGTGGTGCGACCCCGGTAGCCGGTGTCACGGCAGGCCTCGCAGCCGACCGCCTGGTGATAGTCTCCGTCCCCGGGCAGTTTCAGCGCCCGGGCCTCTTCCGCGGTCAGCGCGCGGGGCCTGCGGCATTCGGTACAGAGTTTGCGCACCAGGCGCTGGGACAGCACGGCCAGCAGGCTGCTGGCCAGCAGGAACGGCTCCACGCCCATGTCACGCAGGCGCGTGACGGCGCCGATGGCGGTATTGGTGTGCAGGGTGGACAACACCATGTGCCCGGTCAGGCTGGCCTGGATGGCGACCTGTGCGGTCTCCAGATCGCGGATCTCGCCGACCATGACCACGTCCGGATCCTGGCGCAACATCGCCCGCAGGCCCTGGGCGAAGCTCAGGCCGACCTTGTTGTTGACCTGTGACTGGGCGATGCCGTCGAGATAGTACTCGATGGGGTCCTCGATGGTCATGATGTTGCGGCTCTGGTCGTTGATCTCGGCCAGTGAGGCATACAGGGTGGTGGTCTTGCCGGAGCCGGTGGGGCCGGTGACCAGGATGATGCCGTGGGGTTTGTGTATCAGCGCATTGAAGGACTTGACGCGGGTCTCGTCCAGACCGAGATCGGGCAGTCGCAGGCGCCCGGCCTGTTTGTCCAGCAGGCGCAGCACCACCCGTTCCCCCTGGCCGGCGGGCATGGTCGAGAGCCGCACATCGACCGGGCGATTGGCGATCTGCAGGGAGATGCGGCCGTCCTGGGGCAGGCGTTTCTCGGCGATATCCAGGCGCGCCATGACCTTCAGGCGGGAGACGATCTGCGCCGCCAGGTTGTTGGGCGGTTCCAGCACCTCGCGCAGTACACCGTCGATGCGCATGCGGATCACCAGGCGCTGCTCGAAGGCGTCGATATGGATATCGGAGGCCTGCTCGCGGATGGCCTCCGCCAGCAGGGCGTTCAGCAGACGTACGATGGGGGCCTCGTCATCGCCATTGAGCAGTTCGGCGCGTTGCGCCAGCTGTTCCGCGACCTCGTTGAGATCGGGGACTTCCTTCATGGCCTCGATCAGTGAGCCGCTGCCTCCGGTCTCGTCGGCATAGACCTGCTGCAACTGTTGCTCGAAACGGTCCTTGTCCACCAGCGTATAGCGCAGCGGGCGATTCAGTGCCCGGCGCGTCTCCAGCAGGGTCTCGATACGGGTATCCTGGCCGTAGAGGATCCGATCATCGGCGGTCAGCAGCACGCCGTGCGTACGGGCGAAGGGGTAGGGCAGGCGGGTTTCCGCGCCCGCCGGCCGGCTTTCCCCGTCAGCGGACATCGTCATGGCTGCCGGAAGGGGCATCGCTGGGCGCGAGTATGGCCCTGCCGGATTTGAGACGGCCGTAATCCGGCAGGCCCGGAGGCCGATAATCCGGCCAGTCACGGGCATGACGCCCGGCCTGGCGCGCCTGCACATCCCTGAGGAACTGGTATTTCTCATGGGTCAGGCGCTGGCCGTCATGACGATCCCTGGCGATGCGTGGGCGCAGGAAGATCATCAGATTGGTCTTTTCCGAGGTGGTCGCGGTATTGCGGAACAAGCGGCCGACAAACGGGATGTCACCCAGCAGCGGCACCTTGCTGACGCTGCGCTTCTGCTTGTCGCTGAGCAGCCCCCCGAGGACCACGATATCCCCGTCGTCCACCAGCACGCTGGTCTTCAGGGAGCGCTTGTTGGTGATCAGGTCCGAGGCATTGGCCTGGGTGGAGGTGTCGATGCTGGAGATCTCCTGGGAGATGTCCAGCCGCACCGAGCCACCGGCATTGATCTGTGGCTTGACCTTCAACAACACGCCGACATCCTGGCGCTGCACGGTCTGGAAGGGATTGTCCGGGGTCGTGGTGTTGTTGGTGAACTGACCGGTGACGAAGGGGACGTTCTGGCCAACCACGATCTCCGCCTCTTCGTTGTCCAGGGTCATCAGCGTGGGGGTGGAGAGGACGTTGGAATTGCCGTCCCTGGCGATGGCGCGCAGCAGGATGTTGATGTTGCCGCCGCGCAGATAGCCCAGGGTCAGGCCCTCCGCCAGCGAGAAGGGGCTGCCCGGGAACTGCAGCAGCCCACCGGCAGAGGTGCCGGGCAGATCGGCGGCGCCGTACACTCCCCGTTTCGGGAGATTGGTCTGCCACTGCACGCCCAGTTCGCGGCTTACCGAGCTGGAGACCTCGGCGATGATCCCTTCCACCAACACCTGTGAGCGCCGCACGTCGAGTTGCTGGATGATCGATTTGACCGCCCGCAGGCGTTTCGGCGGGGCATGCACGATCAGGGCGTTGATACTGTCGTCGGCCTGGATATCGAACAGGGGCGCCTGGCCGCCCTTGCCCGGGCCCTTGTTGTTGCGGCTCTTCTCTTCCTCGGAGAGGCCCAGCTTCTGTCCCAGGGCCTGCAGGATGGGCACCAGATCGGCGGCGACCGCATAGCGCAGATAGATCACCTCGGTATCGCTTTCTTCGTGTATGGGCGTATCCAGATGGGCGACCAGGGTGCGCAGCTCCAGACGTCGCCGCGGGTTGCCGCTGACCAGCAGGCTGTTGCTGCGCTCGTCCGCGACCAGGGTGAGCGCCTGACCGGGGATGCGTTTGCCATCGGCGCCGCCGCCGAAGGCCGGAAGCAGGATGCGGGCCAGTTCACTGGCATTGGCATGTTGCAGGCGGATGACCTCGACCGTGCTGGCGCCGCCGGTGTCCACCCGGCGCAGGATCTTCAGCAGGCGGTTGAGGTTGGCGACACTGTCGGCGGCGATGATGGTGTTGCTGTCGGGATGGGCCGCCAGATGAGCGGATTGCGGCAGCAGCGGTCGCAGCACCGGGACCAGGTCGGTCGCCAGGACATTGTTGAGCCTGACCACCAGGGTGGCGATACCGTCGCCCCCGGGCGCCGGGCCGGTGAGGACGCTGCCGCCCTCCTGTTTGGCGCCGATGTCCGGGATGATCTTGACCACCCTGCCGGCCGGGACCGCACTGTAGCCGTGGACCTTGAGGATGGACAGAAACATGCCGTAGAGGCCGCGGGCATCCATGCCATCGGCCGATATGACGGTGACCTTGCCCTGGACCCTGGGATCGACCACGAAGGTCTTGCCGGTGACCTTGGCGACCGTATCGATCAGCGCGCGGATGTCGCTGTCCTGGAGGTTGACGGTCACCTTCCCGGCGGTCTTGCCGGTGGCGTTACCAGCGGCGTTGGCCGGGAGCGGCACAAAGGCCAGCAGGCAGAAGAACAGGCACGCGCAAGGTCTCATGGAGGCAAGATTCATCGATCCGGGTCGCCGCCCTAGCGACGTACGCCACTGCCGCGTGGGGTCATGGCCACCACCCGGCGGGGGCTTTTGCCGTTGCTGCTGGCCTGCGGATCCCTTGGCCGCGGATGGCTGAGTCGCAAGGTCTCAAGTGCGCCGGCGCGTTCCAGCAGGACCTGCCGGGATGCTATCCCCGAGATACGGGCCTTGCCGGGCAGGGCGTCGCCGATGCGGTAGCCACGTTCATGGCCCGAGGCGTCGCGGATGAAAGCCACCGAGCCGGACGCCGGCAGCAGCAGGACCCCCCGCAGGCTCAGTTTAAGTGGCGTCGGCAGGGGGCGACCGGGCTTGCTGGCCGGTACGGCCTGCGCTTGGCCCTGACCCGCGGACGGCTCGCCGGCGGCGGGCCCGAACAGATGCCAGCGGGCCAGGGGCCGGTAGTCGGCCACGGGGAGCTTCCCGGCGGGGACCTGCTCGGAAGGGACCGATGCTGTCGGTGGCGGGGATGTGTCTGGCATGGACGGCTGTCCATGGCTCGCGAGCTGCCAGACGATCCAGCTCGCGGCGGCCAGGCCCAGGATCATCGGCGGCAGTTGGGGATAGGCAGGGCTCATGCGTTTGCCGGACCCTGCGCGGGGCGCTCCAGGGGCGTGTATTTATCCGCCAGATACCGGCGCAAGCCCTCGATGATATCGTCACTGGTGGTGGCGGCGTCTACCAGCTCGCGCAGTTTGCGGCTGAGGTGGTGTTGCGGCAGGGCGGTCAGCGCCAGCAGATCGATATCCTCGTTGTCCACCCTGTCGTCGGGGTGGCAGACCCCTTCGTTGATCAGCGTCTGCAGGCGTTCGGGCGAGAGCTTGAAATGATAGGCCAGCTCCGGGCCGCAGTCGGCGATCAGGGGCATCAGCGCCTTGCCCGTCACATTGTGGTCATGCAGCAATGCCAGTCTGGACAGGCTGAGCTTGATCAGGAAGCGGAACACCTCCGATTCCCGGGTGCGCAGGCGGCGGGCAATATTCTTCATCTTGCCCGAGTCGATCAAATCGATGCGTACCGAGACACAGCGCTTGCCGTCACGCTTGATGTCCACATGCTCATCGTCAAACATGGCGTCGTCCTTGTTGTTTCTGTAGAGGCGCAAAGAATAGGCCCGATACATGACAGTTGGCTGACATCTTTGTGACAGTAATATGAACTTTTCGTGTCATACACCCGTATGACGTTTCATCCAATCTTCATCTTGCCTTAAAGCGGCCTTAACACGTCGGCCCTAGTCTTTACCACAGCACGACAGAGGTGGCGCATCCAGCCCATGAGGCGTGGGACTGCGACCGTTATTACGGCGCGCCATCAGCGACGTGCGACGTTGCAGGCCACACCCGTCGCGAGGCGGGGCCGGAAAGCCACGGGTCTCGATTCGGATCGAGACCGCCGGGTTACCAGACGTGAATGCAAAGGGATCCCGGGTGGGAAGGGGCGTCCCAAATCTCAATATTCTGGTACCAATGATTAGGAGGTATTTTCGAGATGAAACTCTATTGTAAAACACTGGCGCTGGCCGCCACCGTGGCCCTGACGGGCACGGCCCAGGCCGCAATCAGCACCGACAGCGTCGCCAGGGGCACCGCCGGGATCGATGGCGAGATGTTCCTGTCGGTATTCGATCCGGTCATGCAGCTGTCCTATGCCCGTGATCTGCCGATCACGGTCAAGCAGTTCCGGGCTCAGGGGAATACTGCTGGGACGGTGTTGAGCTTTGCCGCGGACTCCAGCCTGACGGCGTTCCTGGCCCAGGCAGGCAGCCACCTCAGCTCGGTTCGGTACGCCGTCGTCGGCGCGGATGGCGACGGCAATGTCGATCCGACCTTCGCGGATCTGACCACGCTGGGCAAGTTCGGTTTTGTCACCACCCTCAGCGCCGGCTCGCTGCCGACCGGATCGGCTACCGGGGCTTCTGGTCCGGATCGCATTCCCAATTTCACCGCCAACATTGCCACGTACACGGTGGGCGTGGCCGCCTTCGATGCCAGTCCGGCCAGCAATCCGCAGGTGGATTTTGCCGGTGACTACAGTACGCCCGCGCCCTTCGTCGGTCCGGGCAACGACGGCTATCACGGTAACGCCACCACCTTCGGCGGCACCCTGGGGACCAGCTTCTCCATCAATACCGATGCCACCATCGGTACGGATGTGGCGGTCTGGGCTCTGTTCAACGATCCCAGCACGGCCAATTACGACCAGATCCCGCAGCAGTTCGCCGGCGTGTTCAATCTGAATGCCGCCACGGGTGATCTGACCTATTCCGTGTCCGCCGTCCCCCTGCCGCCCGCCGTGTGGTTGCTGGGCTCCGGTCTGATGGGCCTGCTGGGTCTGCGCCGTCGTTCCTGATCACGAATAATTCCAATCCATAAACCAGGAGTATGAAAATGAAACGCTCTCACTTGAGTATCGCTGTCGCCGTCGCCGCCACCCTGGCCGCCGGCTCCGCCTGGGCCCACGGCCCCACCGTCACCCCGGATATCGAGATCTGGATGTCCGGCGCCTCCGCCCAGGACAAGGGTCTTGGCTTCCTGTTCACCGACCTGTGCAAGGCCGGCACCCTGGACAGCTATTTCGACAACGCCAATCCGGCCAAGCCGGGCAAGGGCTATCGCGCCTATTTCTGCACCATCGATTCGACCAAGGTCCCCGGCATGACCGCCGGAACCGGCGCGAATCCGGCCGAGCCCACCGTACTGTTCCACAAGCGCTCCGCCGGGGGCTCGGGCATGGGCGTGGCGCCGGTGGCCGACGAACAGGCGATCACCCAGATGGCCATCAACAATGGCAACTGCATGGAGACCGCCGCCGGTTCCCATATCTGGCACTGCAGTATCGCCAACGCCGGCGATACCATCCAGAAGGTTCCCGATGCCGGGATCTCCGATGTCGAGCCGGCCCTGTTCGTGGGTCCGAACGTCCCTGCCGGTTCCAACCCGGTCGGCGCCAGCCAGCTCGCCCGCCTGGACAGCTTCGGCGCCGCCGGACTGGTCTTCGGCGTCCCGGTTTCCAAGAACCTGCGCGATGCCTTGCAGGCGGCCCAGGGTCTCACCGTCGGCGCCGAGGATCAGGCCAACATGCCGAGCCTGAACAAGCGCCAGATCACCAGCCTGTTCTCCGGCAACATGAAACGCTGGTCGGAGTTCAAGGTCAATGGTACGGCCCTGACCGCGGTGGCGGGAGTGAACGTCCCCGGCGATACCCGGGTGCATCTCTGCCGCCGGGTCCCCGGTTCCGGCACCCAGGCCCAGTTCAACGCGGTGTTCATGAACGCCCCGTGTACCGCGGGCGCCCCCGCCGCCACGGCCAACACCAACTTCTTTGGTCCGGTCACGGTCCTGAACCCCGGTTCCGGCGACCTGTCGGCCTGCCTGGATGCCGCGACCCAGGATGCCACCGGCACCATCGGCGCGGCCAACAAGTACTGGGCCATCGGCCTGCAGAGTACCGAGAAGAAGAGCGCGGGCTTCCGTTTCGTCAAGATCGACGGTGTCGCTCCGACCATACAGAACGCCGCCAACGGTTCCTATGAAGACTGGGTGGAGCAGTCCATCCAGTGGCGCAAGGCACCGCGCAACTTCAATGATACCAATGCGGCCGATGTGTTGAACCTGCTCACCACGATCAAGAACAACGCCGCCAGTCCGGCCACGGTCGCCGCGCTGAATACCGGCTTCACCTTCCCCTGGGGACAGGCCGGATTCCTGGCCCTGTCCACCAACGGGCATGCCCCGGCGGCGAATGGGGTGTTCGATATCACCAATCCGGTGACGCCGTACAGTCGTTCGGTCAATGGCCTGAACAACTGTGCCCCGGCGGTCAAGAACGGTACCGTGGCGGCGCCAATGAAATAAAACCGGAAACCTGTTTTCCATCGGTACTGGACCGGCCCTTCGGGGCCGGTTTTTTTGTGCGCCCGGCACGGGCGCACTCCTGGAGGGGTCCGTGTTGCGTCTTCGTGAATCGTTTACTTTTCATCCGAATGCAATCCGATTGTCATCTTTGCTCATTAATATCGCACGCATGAGTCTGCGACTACATTTCCCGGCTGTTGCGCCTGTCCCGTCACGGGGGCGGTGCTGGCTGTTGCTGATGGTCTTCGCGCTGTCATGCCGGGGCATACCGGCATGGGCCGCGGGCGATCCGCCTGTCCAGGATGATGCCGGCAGCCGGCAGGAACTGCATTTCAATGTCTGGGAATACCGCATAGAGGGCAACAGTCTGATCGATCGTCGGCAGATCGAGACCACGGTCTATCCCTTTCTCGGTCCGGACAAGGGTATCGCCACCGTGGAGGCGGCGCGCCGGGCATTGGAGGCGCGTTATCATCAGGCCGGGTTTGGCACCGTGCTGGTGGATATTCCGGAGCAGGACGTCGCCGGTGGCATCATTACCCTGAAGGTTACCGAATCGAAGCTGGACCGGGTGCGTATCAGCGGTTCCCGTTACTATTCCCTGGGCTGGATCAGGAAACGCCTGCCGGCCCTGAAGGAGGGCGTGAGTCCCGATTTCCCCGCGGTGCAGAGACAACTGGCGAGCCTGAACGGCAGGGCGCGCGATCGCAAGATCACCCCGGTGCTCAAGCCGGGACGGACACCCGGCACGGTGGAGATGGACCTGAAGGTCGAGGACCACCTGCCCCTGCATGGCGGTCTCAGCCTCGATGACCGTTACACCACCGGCACCTCTCGCCTGCGTCTCAACGCCAACCTGCGCTACGACAACCTCTGGCAGCGCGATCACAGCATAGGAATAGGCTATGTGGTCGCACCGGCCGACCGCAACCAGGTCGAGGTCGTCTATGGTACCTATCTGTTCCACCTGCCGGACAGCGACAAGGCCGTTTCCCTGTACGCGGTCGATTCCAGCAGCGATGTCGCCACCGTTGGCGGCAGCAATGTGATCGGCAACGGCAATATCTATGGCGCGCGCCTGACCCTGCCCTTGCCGGCGCACGGACACCTGTTCCACAACCTGATGCTGGGCGCGGACTACAAGGACTTCCAGGAGACCGTCACCCTCCAGGGCGCCGACGCCCTGAACACGCCGATCAGCTATGTCGCATTCATGGCGCAATACGGCGGCACCCTGTTCACCGCGCGGAGCCAGACGCAGTTCTCGGCCGAAGTACACCTGGGGATCCGTGGCCTGGGCAACACCGAGAAGGAATTCGCGCTCAAGCGATTTCGCGCCAGGCCGGACTTCGCCTTCCTGAAGCTCTCTCTCGACCACGGCCGCAAGTTCTGGCGCGGCAGCCGTTTGCGCCTGCGGCTCAATGCCCAGTTCGCGGATTCGCCCTTGATCAGCAACGAACAGTTCAGCGCCGGCGGCGTGGACAGCGTGCGCGGCTATCTCAGCTCGCAGCAGCTGGGCGACGATGCCATCCAGGGCTCGCTGGAGTGGCACAGTCCCTCGCTGGCGCCACTGATTGCAGCGGTCCTCGATGACCTGCATTTCCTCGCCTTCATCGACGGCGCGCGCCTGCATGTCCAGCAACCACTGCCGGGGGAGCGCAGCGATTTCAACCTGCTGGGCGCCGGTGCGGGCCTGTCGCTGTCGGCCTGGGACGGTCTCGAGGGCTCACTCTACTGGGCCGTGGCCCTGAGCGACAACGGCGGGATCAGGCAGGGGGATCCCCGCCTGCATTTCAGCCTCGGTTACAGCTTCTGATGGACACGCGCCCCTGGAGGGATATCTGATGAATACGAGCCGGCATCTGTACACCACCGTCCGTGACTGTCGCTCCCTGCGGCAACTGTTGCTGGCGCTGGCCACCAGCACCAGCTGCATCCCGGCGGCGATGGCGGAGCTGCCGGTGCCGGCGGCGCAATTCGTGACCTCGGGGGCCGTGTCCGTGCCGGTAACCAGTGGCCCCGTCATGGACGTGAATCAGCTCAGTCAGAAGGCCATCGTCAACTGGCAGAGCTTCAATGTCGGCGCCGCCAACACGGTCAATTTCCATCAGCCCGGCGCCGGCGCGGTGCTCATGAACCGTATCCATGACCTCAACCCCAGCCGGATCAACGGGGCGATGAACGCCAACGGCCAGGTCTATCTGATCAACAACAATGGCATCGTCTTTGGCGACGGCGCGCAGGTGAATGTCCATGGCCTGGTGGCCTCCAGCCTGGACATCAGCGACCAGGTCTTCGAGCAGGGCCTGACCCAGGCGATCGAGAGTGTCGGCGCCCCGGCCCTGACGGGAGGCAGCGACGGTGCCGCCATGATCAGCGTGGCGCCCGGCGCCCGGATCACCGCCAGTGGCGATCCGAGCGCGCCCGGCCGCGTGATCCTGGCTGCGCCGAAGGTGGAAAACCAGGGCCGGATCAGCGCCGACGACGGCCAGGTCATCCTGGTCGGGGCCAGGGACAAGGTCTATCTGAAGGCCGCCCCCTCCAGCGATCCCTCGCTGCGGGGTCTGCTGGTGGAGGTTGACAACGGCGGCACGGCATCCAACCTCGGCGAGATCGTCACCCGCCGGGGCAATACCACCATGCTGGGTCTGGCGGTGAACCAGAAAGGCCGGATCAGCGCCACCACCACGGTGCAGGTGAACGGTTCCATACGCCTGATCGCCCGGGACAGGGCCACGGTGCGCAATGTGCCGGGCGAGGGTCTGCAGGCGCAGGCCGGCCGTACCGGCGATCTGGTGCTGGGCGAGGACAGCCTGACCGAGATCCTGCCGGAACTGGATGACCCGGAACTGGCGATCGATGCCCAGGCGCAGCCGCGCTCACGCATCGAACTCCAGGGACACAGTATCCACCTGCGCAGGAACAGCCGCATCGTGGCCCCGGCGGGGGAGGTCAGCCTGACCGCCACCGACAATCCCCAGGGACCGGCGCAGCCAGGCGGTGCCGCCAATGCCAGCCGTCTGCAACTCGATGCCGGCAGCCGGATCGATGTCTCCGGCAGTGACGACAGCGTTCTCGCCGCGAGCCGTAATCTGGTGCGGGTGGAGCTGCGCGGCAATGAACTGCGTGATGCGCCGTTGCAGCGCGACGGCGCGCTGCGCAACAAGACCATCACCGTCGATATCCGCAAGGGCACGCCTCTGGCCGATATCAGCGGCGCCAGGAACAACATCCAGCGCGGTGTCGGCGAGCGTACCGCGCGGGGCGGCGACGTGCGCCTGGCCTCCGAGGGGGACCTGGTCGTGAATCCGGGCGCGGGCATCGATGTCTCAGGCGGCAAGGTCCACTATCGCGATGGACGCCTGCGGACCACCAGGCTGCTGGCCCAGGGCCAGATCATCGACATCGCCGACGCCCGCCCCGATCGCATCTATGACGGCATTCTCGGGGATGTCGAAATCACGGATCCCAGGTATGGCGTGAGTCAGGGCCTGGGCCTGGACGGTGGTTATTATTCGGCGGCCTATGACCAGGGTTTCGATGCCGGCGGCATATCCCTCTATGGACGCCGCATGGCGGTGGCGGGCGACTTCCTGGGACAGGTGGTACGGGGGCCGTTCCAGCGGGATCCCGCCTCGGCCCCGGCAGGCGGGGCGCTGACCCTGGGCAACGGCGCCCAGGCCGGTTCCGCGGCAGCGGACCTGTTCGCCCCGGAGATCCGGCTGGGACATTTTCCTGCCGGGCCGGGGCTGGGTCTCGGCGAGACCCTGCCCACGGTCCTCGATTTCGATATCTCCCGCCTTTCCGGCGCGGGCATCGACCGTTTCAGCGCCTTCAGCAATCGCGCCATCACCCTGATGGCCGGCGCCGGCCTGGAGCTGGCGGCCGGCGGCAGTCTGGATCTGATTGGCGCCGATCTGCGCATCGGCGGGCGCATCACGGTCCCCGCCGGATCGGTCAGGCTCAAGGCCGGCTCTACGGTCGAGCAGCTGACCGGTAACGATCTGCGTGTCGATGCCGGCGCCGTTATCGACAGCCGGGGCCAGTGGATCAACGACAATCCGCTATGGGTCGGCGGCCAGCAGCTGTGGCCACTGTTCATCCACGGCGGCGATCTGCGGCTGGAGGCCCGCGATGCCCTGGAACTGGCCTCCGGCGCCAGTATTCGCGTCGGCGGCGGCGCCCATCTGGATGTCGATGGCAAGCTGATCGCGGGCCGTGGTGGCGATGTTCACATCCATCAGGAGAGCGTGGGCGCGGGCGATCTGGTGCTGGACGCCGGGATCACGGGTTATGCCCTGGAACGGGGCGGCGCTTTCGATCTGCGCGCGCGGCAGCTGGGGATAGGTGGGGGCGGGGCTCTGGACGCCACGCTGTTCCGCAGCGGGGGGTTTGGGGAATACCAGATCACGGCGCTGGGGGGTTCACTGCGGGTGGCTCCCGGCACCCGTATCACGCCCCGGCAGCAAAACCTGATCCTGAACGCAGCCTACGGTTCGCTGGCCAGTGGCGCGGATCTGCGCAGTGTGAGTGACATCGGCCGGTTGCCGGATTTCCTGCGCCAGCCGGTGTCGCTGGAGCTGGGCCTGGTGCATCAGACGGCCACGGTCACCGGCGCGGATGAGTTACGCCTGGGCGAGGGTGCGCTCATCGATGCCGATGCCGGTGCATCGGTGTCGCTGCATAGCGATGGCCGCCTCACCGTGCTGGGCGGGATCAGCGCTCCCGGTGGCCGCATAGACCTGCGCGTGCAGGCGCCACAGGGTGGCGGGGAACCCGGTTATCTCGCCGGTCAGACCCTGTGGCTGGGGCGCCGGGCCCGTCTGGACGTCTCGGCCACGCAGGTCCTGCGCCCGGGGCCCCTGGGCCTGGACCAGGGCCGTATCCTGGACGCCGGCACGCTGTCACTGGCCGCGGATCGCGGTTTCATTGTCACCGAGACCGGCAGCCGCATGCTGGCCTCCGGTGGGGTGTTCACGGCCGCGAGCCTGTCGGGGCAGGCGTTTACCGGTGATGCCGCCCGCGAGACCGTGGCGGCAGGCGCGGGCAATATCGAGCTCAGCGCCGCGGAAGGCATGTTGCTGGACGGTGGCATGACCGCTGAGGCCGCCGCCTACCCCGGCGCCGCCGGTGGCGGCCTGAGCCTGGACCTGGATGCCTCCAGCCGCAGCCTCTCCGAACCGTTGAACTTCGGTTTCGGCGCCCGCAGCCTCGTTCTCCGCCGGGACGGGAGCAGCGTCCCGGCCGGGCTGGCGCCGGGCATGGATATCGATGCCGGCCTGCAAGGTCATGCCTTTCTGGCCACTGAGCAGGTCACGGCCGGTGGCTTCGATCGCCTCAGCCTCAAGGCCGCCAGCCTGTTCGATACCCTGGGTCAGCTGGCCTCCATCAGCCGCATCCGCTTTGACGGACCGGTGGATCTGCGGCTGCGCCAGTCGCTGGCGCTGGATGCGGCCGGCCTGCTCGCGGCGGGTGGTGATGTCAGGCTGTCCGCGGCGTACATGAATGTGGGGTCCACGTTGATCAGCAGCCAGGCCACGGACCCCGCCAGTGGCGGGGGCGCGCGCCTGACGCTGGATGCCGGCCTGCTGGATCTGACCGGGACGCTGGCCTTGCAGGGCTTCGGCACGGCCCATCTGCGCAGTGGCGAGGATATCCGCCTGCGCGGTGTACAGGCGCAAGACGATCCCCGGGTGCTGCGGGGCGCCCTGCATATCGCCGGCGACCTGGAACTCGACGCCCGGCAGGTCTATCCGACGACCCTGAGCCGTTATGACTTCAATGCGCCGGGGCACGCGATCACGGTGCGCGGGGGTGGCGATGCGCCGGTCTATTCCGCTGCCGGACGCCTGGCGATGCAGGCCCGCGATATCCATATAAGCGGCACGCTAAAGGCCCCGCTGGGTGAGCTGGCGCTGAATGCGGAACAGGCCATGACCCTGGATGCAAACGGCCTGTTGTCTGTCGGCAGCGGCGGGCTGAGCATCCCCTTCGGCCGCACCCAGGCCGGCCTGGACTGGATCTACCCGCTGGCGCAGCAACAGACGCTGCTGATCGACAATCCGCCCGCGAAGCGTATCGAGCTGCAGGCCGATACCCTGGATCTGATGCCGGGGTCGCGGATCGATATCAGTGGCGGCGGGGATCTCCTGGCCTACGAGTTCATCCCCGGTCCGGGTGGCTCCCTGGACATCCTCGACCCCGCCAATGCCGGTGGCGCCTTCGCCCTGTTGCCGGGTTTCGGTTCGGACTATGCCGCTTTCGACCCGCTGGAATCGCCAGGCAGCCCGTACGCGCCCGGCAGCCGGCTGCAACTGGGGTCTGGCAGTGAGCTTGCGGCCGGGGAATATACCGTGCTGCCGGCCCGCTACGCGCTGTTGCCCGGCGCCTGGCTGGTGACGCCGCAGGCAGACAGCCTGGGTATACGCAATGGCACGGTGCTGCCACAGAGCGATGCCGGCAGGGTGGTCGCCGGACGCATGCATATCGCCGGTACCGGCATCCAGGACAGTCTCTACAGCGCCTACAAGGTGCAATCAGGCGCGTATGCCTTCAGGCTGGCGGAATATCGCCTGCATCACGCCAATGATTTCTTCCCGGCCCGTGCCGCGGCCAATGAAAGCGCGCTGGGCAGGCTGCCGCGTGATGCCGGCAGCGTCCTGCTCGGCGCCGGCAGCGCCCTGTCACTGCGTGTGGGCCTGGATGTGGCGGCCGCCGGCATCGGCGCACAGATGGATGTCTTCGCCGATCGCCTGGAAGTCGTGGCCGCGCCGAAGGCGGCGGACGGTTTCGTGCAGATCCAGGCCAACCAGCTGCAGGGGCTTGGTGTCGCCAGCCTGTTGCTGGGTGGCAGTCGCGGCAGCGAGGTCGATGGCACCCGCATCACCCTGGGCAGCTCCGCCCTGCGTATCGATGACGGCGTCAGCCTGAACGGCGCGGAATGGATCCTGGCGGCCAGTGACAGCCTGGATGTCGGCGCGGGCAGCCAGCTCAGCGCCACGGTTCCGGCGGTATTGGATGGCGACCCCCTGCTGCTCAGTGGCGATGGCGCGTTGCTGCGCCTGAGCAGTGGTCCCGGCCGGGCCTTTGTCCATGACGCGGAGCGCGGCGTCAGCGGCAGCCTGGGCATCGCCGGCGGCGCGCGCCTGCGGGCCGCCGGCGCGATGCGCATGGATGCCACGCTCAGCACCCGCATGGAGGGTGAACTGTTGATGAACGGGGGCGCCCTGGCCCTGGGCGGTGATCGCGTCAGCCTGGGCCAGACCGGCGGCATCGCCGGTCTGGATGGCCTGATCCTGTCCAATGACGCCCTCGCGGGGCTGAGCGTCGATGAATTGCGTCTCAGCAGTCGCGGAAGCTTCGATGTCTATGGCGCCCTGGACCTTGGCCTGCTCGACCTGACCCTGGAGGGCGCCGGCATCGCCGGTCACGCCAATGCCGGCAAGACCGCCGCCATCCATGCCGGCAGGATCACCCTGAGCAACGGCCTCGCGGCAAGCGGTCCCCGCGGCAGTGGCAGTGGCGTGCTGGAATTGCAGGCCGATACCCTGACCGTCGGTCCCGGTGATTTCTCGATCAGCGGTTTCGGCCAGGTGGGACTGACGGCCAGTGTCCTGCTGCAGGGCAGCGGCCAGGGCAGCCTGGATGCCGGCGCCGCCACGGTCGATCTGAGCGCCGGGACGATCGGCGGCCAGGCCGGCAGTCAACTGTCCATCCGCAGCCTGGGAGACATGCATCTGGCGACCGTGGCCGGCGCCCTGCCGGTGCCCGGCGCGCTGGGAGCGAAACTGGAGCTGAACGCGGGCGCGGTATCCGGCAATGCCCGCATCCTGCTGCCCTCCGGAGGCCTGCGGATCCTGGCCGGCAATGACCTGAGCCTGGGCGCCGGCAGCCTGATCGACGTCAGCGGCCGTGAACTCGATTTCGCCGGGCACCCGCAACCCGCTCCGGCCGGCAGCATCGAGCTGGAGAGCGGCCAGGGTGATCTGAGCCTTGCCAGCGGCTCGCTACTGGCGCTGGGCGCCGCGGCGGGAGGGGCGGCGGGTGAGCTGCGACTGTCGGCCCGGCATGGTCGCATCACCGCCGCTGGCAGGCTGCGCGCCGCCGGCGCCAGCCAGGAACAGGGTGGACGCCTGAAGCTGGATGCCGCGACCCTGGATCTGCCCCCGGGGTTCCTGTCCGGCCTGGCCCCGTCCGGGTTCACCCGCGCCCTGTCCTTGCGGCAGCGCGCCGGGGATCTGTATATCGACGCCGGCGACAGCCTTGCGGCGCTGGACATCGATCTTGGCAGTGATGCCGGCGCCCTGAACCTGGCGGGCAGCCTCGATGCCGGTGGCGCCAGTGCCGGTCGCATCCGCCTGGCCGCGGGTGGCGATGTCGTGCTGCGCGATGGCAGTCAGCTGAAGGCGGTGGCGACGGCCCCGGGCGAGCGTGGCGGCGATGTCGAACTGATCAGCGCCCATGGTCGTATCCGCCAGCAGTCCGGGGCCATGGTCGATCTCGGCGCCGGCAGTGGTGGCGAGGGGGGACGGCTGCGCCTGCGCGCGGCCCGGGTGGGGAACACGGCCGTCGCCATAGACCCCTTGCCGGGTGGAGATATCCTCGGTGCCTCGCGCATCGAGGTCGAGGCGGTGCGCGCCTATGACAATGTCGGCAGTATCGGCAGTGGCCTCATCGGCGCCATCCATGCCGATACGCTCGGCTATATGGCCAATACGGGCGCCATCACCAGCGCCCTGGGCATGGGCGGCGATGCGCGCTTCGCCCTGCTGCCCGGCATCGAACTGCGCGGCAGCGGCGACATGAGTCTGGACAGCGGATGGGACCTGCTGGGCTGGCGCTTTGGCGGGGAGCCGGGTCTGCTGACCCTGCGCGCCGCTGGCAATCTCAGCCTCAATCAATCCCTGAGCGATGGTTTCGGCACCCAGAACATCGGCGGCATGGTGACCGATACCAACTATCTGCAGGAGGATCGCTCCTGGGCTTACCGGCTGGTCGCCGGCGCGGACCTGACGGCGGCCGATCCGCTGGCCTGGAACGGCGGGAGCGGGGATCTGAGCATCGCCGCCAGTACCCGGATACGTACCGGGACCGGGGACATCGAACTGGCCGCCGGCGGCAGGCTCACGCTGGCCGCGGATACCTCGGTGCTGTATACCGCGGGCCGTGCCGAGTCGATCGACCGCTGGGGCGGGGGTGACCTGAGTGGTTTCCCCGGGCTGGCGTATTTCGCCATCCCCGGTGAATACCCCGTCGATGGCGGGGATATCCGCGCCCAGGTGGGTGGTGGCATCCAGGGGGCGGTGACGCATCAGTTCGTCACCGACTGGCAGTATCGTATCGGCGGGGGAGTCACCCCGACGGCCTGGGCCGTGACCTTCAACGACCCGGCGATCAGTGGGCGCAACCATCTGTTCAGGGAAAATATCGGCGCGCTGGGTGGAGGCGATGTCAGTATCCACGCGGGTGGCGATATCCGTGATCTGTCGGTGATGATCCCGACCACGGGCAAACAGCAGAATCAGACCCGTCTGAATTTCAGTAGCTTTGCACTCGAATTGACGGGACCCAATGATGTCCTCGTCCAGGGTGGCGGCAAGCTGGAACTGAGCGCCGACGGGGATGTGACCGGTGGCAGCTATTACCTTGGCCGGGGCCAGGCCCGCATCGATGCCGGCGGACGGATCGGCAAGTCCGCCCAGACCGGGCTGGCCCCTGTCCTGGCGCTGGGTGATGCCGGTTACCAGCTTTCCGCCAGGGGCGATGTCCGGCTTGAAGGGGCGCTCAATCCCACCGCGATCACCCAGGGTTTCGTCCCCATGGACAAGACCTTTTTCTTTACCTATGGAGCGGACAGCAGCGTCCGCCTGCAGTCGATCGCCGGCAATATCCATGTCGGTTATGGCGTGGATGCGCTGAAGTCGGCCTACGCGCTGTCTTTCAGGGGCTTCGAGGATCGTGCCCTGGGCATAGCGCCACCGGTGTTCAATGCCGTGGCCATGCAGGGTTCGGTGGTGCTGGAGAATCCCTTCACGCTGTTTCCCTCCGCCAGCGGAGGTTTCGGCCTGTTCGCCGGCAGGGATATCGTCAGCGCCGACGCCAGCAGCGTGGTGCTGAATCTCTCCGACAGCGACCCTGCGCTATTGCCGACTCCGGAGCTGCCCCAGGGATCCTTCAACGCCAGCGCGGACCGCCTGTCCACCAGTGGCCAGGCCTCCATCATTCATGCCGCCGTGCCGCTACACCAGGGTGATCGGGACCGGGCCGCGCTGGTGGCGTTGAACGGCAACATCGAGGCCCGCGGCACGACCTTCCGTTTCCAGAGCAGCAAGGCGCTGGATGTGTTCGCGGGCCGGGACATTGTCGATCTGGGCCTGGACGTACAGAATGTCAATGCCGGTGACGTCACCCTGATCCGCGCCGGACGTGATATCCGGTACAACAACAAGCGTGACGGTTCGGGGCGCTTCAAACCCAGTGGCGCCAGCCTGGCTATCGCCGGTCCCGGGCGCGCCGATATCCTGGCCGGACGCAATATCGATCTGGGTGCTTCGGTAGGCATCGTCTCGATCGGGGATCTGCAAAATCCGTCACTGGCCGACCGTGGCGCGGATCTCACGGTGATGGCGGGGGTCCCCCTGAACCAGGACTATAACGACTTCATCGATCGTTTCCTGGAACCGGCGCAGGTCAGCGTCTTCATGCAGGCCCTGATGGGGGGGGCGCTCCCCGCGCCTGATCGGGCCATGGCCGGTTTCCGCGCCCTCTCCACGGAGCAGCAACGTCCCCTGGTCATGGACGGCCTGTTCGGCGCGCTGATCCATGCCGGCACCAGTGGCGCCTTCGAGGGAGGCTACCAGGCCATCGACAGCCTGTTCCCGGTTGCCGGCCTGGCCGGCAACCTGACCATGTTCACGAGCAAGGTCCATACCCAGGATGGTGGCGACATCAATCTGCTGGTGCCCAATGGGATGGTCAATGCCGGACTGGCGACCAGCATCTCCGGTGGCAAGGACCCGTCGCAACTGGGCGTGGTGGCCCAGCGTGACGGCGACATACGCGCGCTGGTTCGCGATGATTTCCTGGTCAATCAGTCGCGTGTCTTCGCCCTGGACGGCGGCGACATCGTGATGTGGTCCTCCCGGGGTAATATCGATGCCGGTCGTGGCGCCAAGACCGCCATTGCCACACCGCCGCCGGTGGTGACCTTCGACGCCAGCGGCAATCTTCAGGTCGAATTTCCACCGGCCATCTCGGGCAGCGGCATCCGCGGCGCGGTCAGCACTCCCGGCCGGGCTCCGGGGGATGTGTTCCTGTTCGCGCCCACCGGCGTGGTCAGTGCCGGTGACGCCGGCATCGGCTCGGCAGGCAATATCACCATTGCCGCTACCGAGGTCATTGGCGCCGACAACATCGATGTCGGTGGCGTCTCTGTCGGCGTGCCTTCAGCCAGCGCCGGCTCCCTGGGCGCGGGCCTGAGCGGTGTCGGCAATGTCGCCAGCAGCGCCAGCAAGGCGGCGGAGTCCAGCGCCTCGGACGCCCAGAGCGAGGAGGCGGAGCAGGCTCCGGTCAGTCAGCCCGTGTTGCATGTGATCAGCGTTGAAGTCCTCGGCTTCGGAGAGGACGACGATGAACGCAAGAACACGTGATCCGGGGGCGAGATGTTACAGCGCTTCGTTTTCATGCAAATGTCATGAGGCGTTCATCTGTTTGCAATATAACCCCCCCATGATCACGCAACCGTTTCGAGTCCCACAATCATGATGCGATTACTGTCAATCTTACTGCTGTTCAGCCTGTTCCCAGGCGTCTCGCAGGCCTGGTGGAACAAGGACTGGGCCTACCGCAAGGAGATCCGCGTACAGTTCCCCCCGGAGCAGTCCCGGTATGAGGGGGAGCTGGGGGTGCTGGTGCGCCTGCACAGCGGCAACTTCGGCTATTTCTTCGATATCAAGGAGGGCGGCGCGGATCTCCGTTTCCTCGCCGGAGATGACGCCACGCCGCTGAAGTATCATGTCGAAAAGCTCGACCCGTTGAACGAGATGGCGCTGATCTGGGTCGGCTTGCCGGCGGCCGCCAGGCAGTTGCCACGGGACAGGTTCTTCCTGTATTACGGTAATCCGGCGGCGCCGGCCGCGGCGGACCCGGCGGCTACCTTCGACGACGCGACCGTACTGGCGCTGCACTTCATGCAGACTCCGCCACAGGACCAGAGCGCCTTTGGCAATCAGGTGACGGATTTCAAGGCCGAACTGAACAAGACCTCGCTGTTCGGCTCCGGGGTGCGCTTCAGTGGCGGCTCCTGGCTGACGGTCTCCGGCTCACCATCGCTCAGCCTGGACAGTTCCAGGGGCTTTACCGTTTCGGCCTGGGTGAAGCCGGACCCGGCGGCCGCGGATGCCATCCTGTTCGACTATGGCGACGACACAGATCATCTGCGCCTGAAACTGGGCGCAACAGGGCCGGTGGCGATACTGACCTCGCCGACGGCGTCGATCGAAGCCGCCTCGACCTCGCCCCTGACCGCGGGCTGGCATCATCTGGCCGTGGTGCTGGCGGCCGACGCGCTGAAGTTATATGTCGATGGCGACGAGGCCGCCAGTACAGCGCTGACCTCTCCCATCGCCTACAGTGGACGCCTGCGGCTGGGCTCGGCAATGGGTGGTCAACAGCCCTATAGCGGGGAGCTGGACGAACTGCGGGTGGCGAATGTCGCCCGCGAGGCGGCTTATCTGAAACTGCGGGTCCTGGATGAAGGGCCTTCCTCGGCGCTGTTGAGTTATGGCGAAGACCAGGACCAGCAGGCCGAGGGGCAGGGGGGCGAGGCGGATTCCGGTGAGAGCACCAGTTACTTCAATGTGATCCTGCAGAATGTCACCGTGGATGGCTGGGTGGTGATCATCCTGCTCGGGGTCATGGGCGCGATCAGCCTGCTGGTGATGTTTTTCAAGTGGATATACCTGGGCAGGATCAGCAGGGCGACACGCCGTTTTCTGCATGCCTATGCGGAACTGGATCCGGACATCGACGGCATGCACAAGCTGCTCGACCAGGAGCACAAGCTGCGTTCAAGTCCTCTGTATGCACTCTACGCGGTCTGCCTGCGCGAGGTGGACAAGCGGGCAGGCAAGGCCGTCGGCGCCCAGGCGGCCGGTATCAGCGCCAAGGGCATGGTCGCGATCCGCGCCGCGCTGGATGGTGTGAGCGTGCGCCAGGCACAGAAGATCAATGCGCGCATGGTGTTGCTGACCATCGCCATCAGCGGGGGGCCCTTCCTTGGTCTGCTGGGCACCGTCGTTGGCGTGATGATTACCTTCGCCGCCATCGCCGCCTCCGGGGATGTGAACATCAACGCCATCGCCCCGGGCATCGCCGCCGCGCTGGTCGCCACCGTTGCCGGACTCGCCGTCGCCATTCCCTCGCTGTTCGGCTACAACTACCTCGGCAGCCAGGTCAAGGACGTGATGGCCGAGATGCGGGTCTTCACGGATGAATTGCTCGGTCGCGTCGGTGAGATCTACGGGGTATGACGGGGGACGGATCGCATGGCTGAAGGTGTACATGGGGAAAACGAACCCTACGACGATATCAATATCACCCCGATGCTGGATCTGTCCTATGTCCTGCTGGTGATCTTCATCATCATGACCACGGCATCGGTACAGGGGATCAAGGTCAATCTGCCCAAGGCCAGCGCCACCCCGAGTCTGGCCAAACCCAAGACCAAGGCCATTACCATTTCCACCGATGGCGCGATCTATCTGGATACCTATCCGATGTCGCTGCCGGAGCTGGAATCGAGGCTGGCATCCTTGCGCGCGGCCGATCCGGAACTGCCGGTGGTGGTCAAGGGCGACGCCGCGGTGCAGTACCAGCGGGTGATGGATGTACTGGACATGCTGGGGCGGCTGGAGATCACCCAGGTCGGGCTGGTTACCAAGAAACTGGTCAAGTAAGCAGGGATGTGGCGTCGACTGCTGCCATCGCTGGCCATCTTGCTGGTTCTGGCGCTGATCGTGTCGCTGGCCTGGTATTTTATCCGCGCCATGCTGGACAAGCCGATCACGAAACCCCGGCAGCAGGTGCAGAAGATCACCCTGCTGCGGCCTCCGCCGCCGCCACCCCCGCCTCCGAAAATGGAACAACCACCGCAACCGCAAGAGCCGATCGACACACCGGAGCCGGAGCCGGAACCTGAAACGCCCGAGCCGGAGTCTCAGGCGGATGAACCCCCGCCTGGGGAGGACCTGGGACTGGATGCCGATGGCAGTGGCGCGGGCGATGCCTTCGGGCTGGTCGGGAAAAAGGGTGGGCGTGGGCTGATCGGGGGCCATGGCGGCAGTCGTTTCGGCTGGTATGCCGGGTTGCTGAAGCAGGACATCGAATCCCTGCTCAGCGATGACGACGGCATCCGCAAGAACCGCTATTCGGTGATCCTGAAGATCTGGCTCACGCCGGGGGGACGCATAGATCGCGTCAAGGTGGTCGGCAGCAGTGGGGATCCTGGCCTGGACATGGCCCTGGAACAGGCCCTGACCCGGGGTGGCGCGCTCAGCGAGGCACCACCGCAGGATCTGCCGCAACCGATCAGATTGCGCATTACATCACGAGGGTGAGTGGACAGGACATATGCATTACCTTATCAACGAGAACAACAGACGATGGTCACTCACCGGTTTGGGACTGGTGTTGCTATCCCTTGGCGGGGTGAGCTGTGCGGCGACAGGGCAGGCGCAGGATGCCGCAACCGTGAATGAACGCCAGCAACTGCTGACCCTCAGGAACACCGTGACCAACCTGATCGACGAACTGGTCGATATCGGGGTGATCGATCAGGACAAGGCCGCCCTGATGAAAGAGACCGCAGCCGCCAAGGCGCGCGTTCAGGCGGCCCGACAGGTCCGGGTGGAAGCGGACGCCGCCGAGCAGAACAGGCAGGTCGATGAGCAGGCCATACATGTGCAATATGTTCCGGAATTCATCAAGGATCAGATCCGTGACCAGGTGCGTTCGGAGTTGCGCGAAGAGGTCGTCGGCGCGGTGATGAAACAGGCCGAGCAGGAGCGTTGGGGGATCCCCGAGGCCTTGCCGGAATGGGTTCAGCGCCTGAAGTGGGGCGGTGATCTGCGCCTGCGCGAGGAGAGCGATCTGTTCGCGCTGAAGAATATTCCCAATACCTATTTCGACCTCAACACCGTCAATGCCGGCAAGAAGGGCATTCTCACCGCATCGACCAATCCGGATGTCTTCTTCAACAACAAGCAGGACCGGCACCGCCTGCGTGAGCGCCTGCGTCTGTCGCTGAGCGCCGAGGTGACCCCCACCGCCACGGTCGGTGTGCGCCTGGCCACCGGCAATGACCGCGATCCCGTTTCCACCAACCAGACCCTGGGCAACAGCGGCAACCGTTACCAGTTTGCGGTCGATCGGGCCTATCTGAAATACACCTTTCTGGACCAGGACGCCTATCCTGCGCTGACCTTCTACGGCGGCCGGTTCGCCAACCCCTGGTTCTCCAGCAACCTGGTGTTCGACAAGGACCTGAGTTTCGAGGGTCTGGCCTTCCGCCTGCAGCACAATCTGGCCGGCTCCGGCAGCCTGCTGGACATGGATGATGAAACCCGGACCCTGTTTCTGACCTTCGGCGCCTTTCCGCTGCAGGAGGTCAAGCTGTCGTCACAGGACAAATGGATGCTGGGCGCCCAGATCGGCAGCCGTCACATCATGGACGATCAGTCCGTCTTCCAGTGGGGTCTGGCCTATTACAATTATGTCAATGTGACCGGTCGCCGCAACGGTCTCTTCAGCCAGCTCACGGATTACAGCGCCCCGGAATTCGTGCAGAAAGGCAACACCATGTTCAATATTCGTAATGATCTGGGCGCCAGTGAGCTGTGGGCCCTGGCCAGTGATTACGACCTGCTCGATCTGACCGCCCGCTATGACTATGCCGGTTTCTCCCCCTGGCATGTGATAGCCGACCTCGATGTGGTCAAGAATCTCGCCTGGGACCGCAAGGATATCCTCAGGCGCAGCGCCGGGGCCACGATCCTGCAGGGCATGCGCGCCGTTGGCGCCAGCAATGTACTGGAGGACAGGAGCTTCGGTTTCTATGCCCACCTTACCGTTGGCTGGCCGAGGGTCGAATTGCGTGGCAGCTGGCAGGTCTTCGGTGGATACAAGTATCTGCAGCGCGACGCGGTCCTCGATGCCTACACCGATTCGGACTTCCTGCTCGGGGGCACCGACAGCCAGGGCTGGATCCTGGGAGGGAAATACGGCCTCAATGACAATATATCGTTCACGGGTCGCTGGATCAGCGCCAACCAGATCGATGGTCCGCCGCTGGGGATCGATGTGTTGCAGTTCGATCTCCAGGCCAGATTCTGATGTCGGTGATGAAGCGACTGCCACTCGTGTTCTGGGTGTTGTTGTTGTCCCTGCCCCTGTCGGCGGCGGCCGAGCGCCGCGCCAATGCCGGCGATCAGGCCATGAAGCGCATGCAGTACATGATGAAGCAGCTGCAGCAGGACAACCAGACGCTGGTGTCGGACAAGAAAAAACTTGAGGATGAACTCGCGGATCTCAGGAAGGACCTGGTCAGGGCCAAGAAGGAGATCGCGGGTAAAAAGGCATCGATCGCACGTTTCGAGAATAGTAATGCAGCCCTCAACAGGCGCATTGAACAGCTAAGAACCCGTAATGGAAAGACCGTGGAAAAACTCAGGAAGGTCATCGGGAAGTATCGCGATCTGGCACTGCTGGTTCGTGAACTGAAGGCGGCTTCGCAACGGGACAAGTCCATTATCGGCCAGCGAGAGCATCTTGTCAGCGCGCTGAAGAAGAAGAACAAGGCACTGTTCGAGCTGAATCAGGAGCTGATGCGACGCTACCGCGACAAGGGCATCGTGGATGCCGTGGCGCAAGGCGAGCCCTTCAGCGGGCTGAAACAGGTGCAAGTGGAGAATCTGTTGCAGGAATATCGTTTCAGGAATGAGGATAACCGGGCCAGGCCGGATACGGGATCGGCGCCGCGGTAATCGCCGGATCCCGTCACCGCTGTTGCATCAGGAAACCGGGACCATACAGTGTGGGGCCTGATGGTCCAGGCAGTGCCCTGGGTCAATCGTCATCGAGACCGGCATCCCTGCCGCTGCCCTGACCGGCGGATCCCCTCCTCTCCCTGTGGCGGAAGGCGCTAACGGCCGGCGGCGGAGTCGTATACTTTTCACGAAAATTTCATCCGGCGGTAACCTGCGGCATATAGACTTGTGCCTATCGCAACCGGCGAGGGTTCCGCTACAAGATGAGATCATCCATGTTTTCCCTCATCCTGCTGCTGGCAGTCAGCATGCAGGCGCCGGCACTGACCGTCTCTCCACACGTCGCGCTGATGGCCACGGATCAGAATGTCAATCTGTTCAACCTCGATGTCGTTCCTGCCGCCTGGCGGCTGGGCCTGTTCGATGATGACGGTCTCAATGCTTCCGGGAGCATATCCTCTGGCGCGGCCTACCTGGCCCTGGACCTCGGTGGCGACAGGGCCAGCTTCAGTCCACGGACCGGAGCGGGTGGCAACCAGACCGTCACCAATGTCCATGGTGACAGTCTTGTGCTGACGGGGAATGACCATTTCCTGCTGGCGCTGGACAGCGGCACCGGATTCTCACTGCCGGACAGCCTGTCCTGTCAGACGGCCAGCGGTCTCTGCACCCTCGGCTGGAGGGCGGGCCTCACACAATTCGTCCTGGACACGGCGCCGGCAACCGTTCCGCTGCCCGCGGCCCTGCCATTGTTGCTGAGTGGCCTTGCCGGCCTGGGGTTCGGGTTGCGCAAACGGAGCTGATGCGGCGACAAGCCGGTCGAACGCAGAGGCTCCCGGCCTACGATGGCCTGGCCCGTCGTCCCGGGCCGGCCTGAACGGGCCAGCCTGTCTCCTTCTGGAAACCGCTGGCGTCCATAATATAGAATCACATCCATAATCTTGAGGAATAGACCTATGGATGGTGAACTCCGGACCCTGCAGAATCTGGCCAATGCCGCCACCGCCTTCGTGGTGGACTATGGCTTCCAGATCATCGGCGCCATGATCATCCTGGTGCTGGGGTTGTGGGCCGCGCGCTGGGCCGCGCGCGTGGTCGAGCGTCTCTGCGGGCGGGGCCGTCTGGATATCACGCTGAGCCGCTTCATCGCCAATATCGCCCGTGTCCTGGTCCTGGTCTTCGTCGTCATCATCGTGCTGGGCAAGTTCGGGATCAACATCTCGCCGTTGATAGCCGCCCTGGGCGCGGTGGCCTTTGGCGGCACCCTGGCCCTGCAGGGGCCCTTGTCGAATTATGGCGCCGGGATCAGCATCATCCTCGCGCGCCCGTTCGTGGTCGGCAATACCCTGACCGTTCAGGGTGTCAGCGGGGTAGTGGAGGAGATCACCCTGGCCAATACCCGGTTGCGGACCGAGGATGACGAACGCATCACCATACCCAACAAGAAGCTGGTCGACGAGATCCTGATCAATTCCTTCGAAAATCGCATCGTGGAGGGGCGGATCGGTATCAGCTACGCGGACGATCCGGAAACGGCCATCGAGCTGATCGGCCAGGTCCTGGCGGAGCAGGAAGGGGTGGTCGGCAGGCCTCAGGCCCAGATAGGGATCCAGGCCTTCGCGGATTCAGCGATCGAACTGGCCTACCGTTACTGGGTGCCGACCGACCGCTACTACGAGGTCCAGTTCGCGACCAACCAGCGGATCCATGCCGCTCTGGGCGCGGCCGGGATCCACATGCCCTATCCGCAATGCGAGGTCCGGCTGCTGGAGGCCGGTACCCGGGCGGGCTGAGACGCGGGATGCCGCCGGTCAGCGGTTGACGATCTGCCAGCTGCCATCGGACTGGCGACAGGCCGTACCGGTGACCTGCTCGGTCTTGCCATCGATGGTCACGGTCTGTTCGAATTCGCGGCAGTAGATCCCGTCATCGCGTTGATAGGTTCGGGTCGGCGTGATGCTGCCCTCGTGGCCACTGTCGGGATTACGCCAGGTCGAGGTGGTGCCCGTGGGCTGGGTCTCCAGTGAATCCTGTGCGGTGGTGGCGTTGAACCGGCGGTCCTGGCAGTCCAGTGATTCCCCTATCTGATTGCCGGCAAAGCCTCCCGCCAGGACTCCCGCGCCGATGGCCACCGACCTGCCGCTACCCTTGCCGAACTGCGATCCGACCAGGCCGCCGAGGGCGGCTCCCAGGAGGGTGCCGACCACCTCGCCTCCACCGGTCTGGCCGTCACACTCGCTGGCGTCCGCGAGGGTATTCGCCGACAGGCCCAGGGCCAGGATGATCGTCAGGGGTATTCGCCACATGTCAGAACTCCATCAGGAACCTATAGTGTCTATATAGGTGAGTAATGGCTTCTTGGCAACCATGAGGGGTGGCGCCCTGGACAGGATGACTGCGCACATCCCTGTGCTCCGCTCCTGCGGAGCCGGCCTGCGGCCGTTCAAAATCGTTCCCGACGATTTTGTCGAACCTGTGTGAATGATACGGTCACAGCTTCGAATCGCTGCGATAGACACTTGTAATGAGCGGAACAGGCAGGTGGCGCCCTGGACAGGATTCGAACCTGTGACCTTCCGCTTAGGAGGCGGATGCTCTA
>CAZDOC010000017.1:4209-44074 GCA_964506945.1 uncultured Gammaproteobacteria bacterium | reverse complement strand
AGGGAATGAGGGCCTCGCGGCCACACTGTCACGCAAACGGGACCGTCACGGCATGTCGGTAGACAAGGATCTGATTGATTTTCTTCTAACGCTCACCTTCTCCTTTCTCATCGGTCTGGAGATGAAAAGCTATCAACTGGAAACGCATCCTGACGACACCCAGGGTGTCGGTACGGTCCGCACCTACAGCTTCCTGGGCATGCTGGGCTACCTTTTTTACCGCCTCGACCCGCAGCTGCTGGTTTATGTCGCCGGATTCACGGGTTTCACCGTTTTATACGCCATTTACTATTCCTACCGGGTCCAGAAACAAGGTCACAGCATCCTGAGCTATCTGCTTGCCTGCGTGGTATACAGCATGGGACCGCTCACGGTCCAGTTCCCCTTCTGGCAGGCCGCGCTGGTATTCGTGCTGGTGATATTTATCCTCAATGCCCGCGGTCGGATACGGACACTGTCACAGGCCATCCGTGGCAATGAGATGGAAACCCTGGGCAAGATGGTGCTGCTCAGCGCGGTCATACTGCCGTTGCTGCCGGATAGGGATATTATCCCCTACCTGCCCTTGTCACCATTCAAGATATGGCTGGCCGTAGTGGTGATATCGGCCATCTCGTATGGTGGTTACATCGCGCAGCGCTATTTCTTCCATGCCAGGGGGATATTCCTGACCGGGATAATCGGCGGGACCTATTCCTCCACGGCGACAACGGTCGTACTGGCCAAGAAGGCCCGCGAGCACAAGCCCGACACCATGATAACGGCCTCGATAATCGCTGCCACCGCAGTGATGTATCTGCGCCTTGTCGTTGTGGCGTATGTTTTCAATACCGACATGGCCAGGTACATCTCCACGCCATTCCTGATCCTGTCCCTGACGGGGTTTGGCGTGGCATATTACTACTACCGCCTGAGTTCACTTCATGCTGTCGATGTCGAGCTTGGAGACGAGAACCCGCTGGAACTCGGTACGGCAATCATCTTCGCGGGCCTCTTCGTAATCATGATCATGGTCACGCATTTCGTAACCGACAATTACGGGTCAGGGGGTCTGAAACTACTCTCATTCATGGTGGGCTTTACCGACATCGACCCTTTCATTCTTTCCTTGCTGACGGGCAAATATGCCGTAAGCAATCAGGAGATCCATGCTGCGATCATCATTTCCGCCGGTAGCAACAATATCCTGAAGGGATTCTATGCATTATGGTTCGGGGGCAGGAAAAAAACCTTCCCGTCCTTTGCCTGGCTGATGGTGCTGGGCCTGGCGACCATCGTCACGGGACTGATCCCGTGGCTGCCTTAGGCCGACGGCTACTCCTCCCGCTTTTTCCTCTTCTCGTTCCTGATGGTCACGAGATAGAAGAAAACCATGACCATCGCCTGATAGGTGGGGATCACGACAAATGCAAACGTCGACAGTGAATGTTCGACATCGTCGCCAAGCAGTTGAATATATCCGAACAGCCCGAATCCAGCGGCGAGGATGTTGAATGATGCCGATAGCAAACCGGATATGTGCCTTATACCGTTTATCCTGAATGAGGCTATCCATGGCATATAGATGATGGGTGAGCCCAATATCATGCCTATACCATCAGTCAGTCTTGAGCCCTCGTATGCCAGCCAGCCGAGATAATAGACCTGGGCCAGCAAGGTTATCGCACAGCCGATTCCAAGCGTGACGTAGAAAGAAGGTTCTTGCCGAAATCTTGATCCGATCACAGAGCTCATGGTGAAACCGTAATGGGTGATTGTTGGGAGGGAGGAAATTCAGGCCGGCTCCGCTCAAGGAAGCGCCGAATCATTCATCCATGAATTCTCGAAGCACACCGCCTTACAAACGAGGTCCCCGACAGGGCTGCATTATAGCACCATGACGCCCGACTATCCCGCCTGTCCCGGGACCCGATACCGGGCATGAAAAACAGCCCCCCTCAGGCAACACCGGCCGAATCGCGCCCCCCGGAGAAGATCCCATGCAATCAGTTGTTCTTCATGCCGGGAGAAAAATCAATCTCCCGCAGCCTCGCTGGCCCCAATCGCGGCATACAAATCCAGCACATGCCGGGTATTGGCGCCCAGGTCACCATGCCCGACCCTGGATACGGACTCGACATCGACGATACTGCCACCATCCGGCAGGCCCCTCAGGGTGATGAAGACATCATCGCGGTATCCAAGCAACGGCGTGGTGGCGACGGCGTGGATCACATCACCCTCCCGTCCTGGCGCCAGGACCCAGCCCAGCCGGGCAATGATGCCGGGCATTTCTCCGCGTAGCCGGGTCACGTCCGTACGAACGTGCAGGCTGCGCAATTCCGGGCAGGGATGCCGATCACGGGTACGGGCGACGTGGGTGCGGATATAGGTCTTCAGGCGGGCCAGCGGCCCCGGCGGCGCGCTCCAGGGCAGGTCGTTGCGGTAGAGGGCGCCGGCCACCATGAACAGCGGCACACTGACGAGCAGCACGATGACGACGAGCAATATCTTCATGACACCCCTGATCTCCCGGGAGCGGGCACTACTCCTGCCGTGGCTTCTGTTGCGCCTCCCGCATGGCCTTGGCGGCCTGCTCCAGACTCTCCTGCATGGCCTTGTCCATATCCTTGGCGCCCTGCCGCATGGCCTTGCCGAATCCCTGCATCATCTGTTGCAGGGTACCGCCGAACATCGACAGCATGGTCTGGTTATAATCCACCTTCCACTGGCCGTCTTCCTTCACCACGATGGTGTTGAGCTCGATGGCCGTGTCGTCGTCATCCTTTTTCAGGGTTGTGGCGATACTGATGGTATCCCCTGCTTCCGTGACCTTGCCCAGCTCGATGTCGTATTTGTCCCCGTCATCCTTGATCTGCAGGTTGCCGGCGCTGGCCTGGGTCATGTACTTGCGAGCCCTGCCGGCATCGTGGTCTTCCAGCGCATCCCAGAAATTGTCCGCCACGGATACCGGATCATTGTCACCACATCCGGCGAGCAGGGTCAGAATCAGCAGCAGGGTGGTTGGTATTGCTTGTCGCATGGTGTAACTCCCTCGGTGTTCTTGGGTGATATCGTTCAGGCATCCGGATCCGGCCAGCATGCCTAACCATACAGCATACGCCCACCGACGATCATCAGCACCGCCGCGAACACGCGCTTGAGGGTATCCACCGGAATGGCATGGGCGATGCGCGCGCCCAGTGGCGCGAACAGGGCGCTACTGCTCACCACGCCCAGAACCGCCGGCCAGTAGATATAGCCACTGCTCCACGCTGGCAGTTGTGGCCGTCCCCAACCGGTCAGCAGGAAACCGCTGGCACCGGCCACGGCGATCGGCAGGCCACAGGCGGCCGAGGTGGCCACGGCATTGCGGATATGGATATTGCACCAGATCAGGAAGGGCACGGTGAGGGTTCCGCCACCGATCCCCAACATCGACGACAGGGTCCCGATACCGCCACCGATCAGGCCCAGCATCGGCGGGCCGGGCAGGTTGCGGGAAGGTTTCGGCTTCAGGCCCAGGAGCATCTGCAGGGCGACATAAAACTCGAATACCGCGAAGGCGCGACGCAGGGTGGCCTCCGGCAACAAGTCCGCCAGCCCGGCCCCCAGCAGGGCGCCGATAACGATGCCCGGCGCCAGCCACAATGCCGCCGGCCATAACACGGCACCACGCCGATGATGGGCCAGGGTCGAGGAAATCGAGGTGAAGATCACCGTCATCAGTGAACTGCCCACGGCCAAATGCATCACCAGCGGCTCCGGGAACCCCTGCAGATGAAACAGAAAGTACAGCGCCGGGACGATCACGATGCCGCCGCCCACACCCAGCAGCCCGGCCAGTATACCGGCCACCGCCCCCAGCAGGACATAGGTAAGGAGAAAACTCATGCCATCATCGCCTCGCGCATCTGCACGGGATTATAGCCGCTGCGCCCCCGGGCCACGAATCCCGCCCGCCGCCAAGCTTGCCCCGGCACTTGCACCGCTATCGGGCAACGGGGAAAATGGATGCCGATGCCGGTCCTGGATACCATTGCATGCCCTATCTCCTGATCCTCCTGGCCCTGTCCCTGCCCGCCGCACAGGCCGCGGCAACCAGCCTGTCGGCACAGGAAATACTCCAGCAGCGCCGTCAGTACCGGGATGCCGATGCGGCCCTGATGGCCGGACGTATCACCCTGTATCGCCGTCTCGCCGCGGGACTGGAACGATATCCACTCTATCCCTACCTGGAATATCATTACCTGCGACCCCGCCTGCACAATATCGGCAAGACCCCGGTGAGACGCTTCCTCGATGCGAATCCGGATCTGCCCGTGGCGGCCCTGTTGCGCAGACAATGGTTGCGCCTGCTCGCCAAACGCGGCGACTGGCGCGGATTTCTGCAGGCCTATACCCCACAGCGGGATATCACCCTGCAATGCCTGGCCCTGCGCGCCCGGATCCACACGGGTCAGACCCGGGGCATCGTCGCCGCCATCCGGCCCCTGTGGCTGGTGGGTCACTCCCAGGCCGATGAATGCGACCCGCTGTTCGCCTATCTCTACCAGTCCGGGGCCATCGACCAGACCCTGCTGTGGGCGCGTATCCGCCTGGCCATGTCCCAGGGCCATACCCGACTGGCCAGATATCTCGGCCGCCGTCTGGATCCCCGGCAGGCGCCCCGCCTGCGCCTGTGGCTGGCCTTGCACAGACATCCCGCCAGGCATCTCCATGACCCTGGCCTGCGGGACGACACCGCGGACAACCGCGAGTTGCTGGCTCATGCCCTGCGACGCCTGGCGGACAGCGACGTGGACAAGGCCCTTTCCGCCTGGCGCGAGCTGCGCCAGGCCTATCACTTCAGCGAGCGGCGGCGACGCGATATCCAGCGACGTCTGGCCATCGCCGCGGTTCACCAGGATTCCATCCAGGCCGTGGCCCTGCTGCGCGACATCCCGGATGATGAGGTCGACGAATCCGTGCAGCGCTATCGCCTGCGCGCGGCGCTGGAGGCCCGCGACTGGCGGGCCCTGCGTGACTGGACCTCGAACTACCGGCAACTCCCCGGCAACCGGCTGCGCTGGCAATACTGGCAGGCGCGCGCCCTGGAAGAACTGGGGCAGGCGGACAAGGCCATCGCCCTCTACCGGGAACTCTCCAGCGAGCGGGATTATTATGGTTTCCTGGCCGCTGATCGCCTCGGCATCGGCTACAGTTTCAACCATCACGAGATCGCATTGCCGGCGGCGCAACGCCGTCGCCTGCTCGCCATCCCCGGCATCCTGCGCGCGCGCGAGTTGTATCTTCTGAACCAGCATACCAGCGCCCGTCGGGAGTGGTATCACGCCACCCGCGGCATGAACAGACGCGATCTGGAACTGGCCGCCGCGCTGGCCGGCAGCTGGGGCTGGCATGACCGGGGCATCCTGGCCCTCGGCAAGGCCCGCAGCTACGATGACCTGAAGCTGCGTTTCCCGCTGCCCTTCCGTGTACTGGTGACCGAGAATGCCCGCCGCCAGCGCCTGGAACCCGGCCTGATCTACAGCCTGATCCGTTCCGAGAGCGCCTTCATGGAGGAGGCCCGCTCGCACAAGGGCGCGCTGGGTCTGATGCAGCTCCTGCCAGCCACCGGCAAGCGTACCGCAAAGCGTATCAGGATGGCGCTGAAACGCAGTCACGACCTGCTGCGCGCGGACAAGAACATCCCCATCGGCAGCGCCTATCTGCGGCAGATGCTGGACCGCTTCGACGGCAACCTGGGCATGGCCGCGGCAGCCTACAATGCCGGCCCGCGCCGGGTCCGCGCCTGGCAGCCGGAGATTGGCTGCGAGACCGCGGAGCTGTGGATCGAACAGATCCCGTTCACCGAGACCCGGCGTTATGTCCGCAACGCCCTCTTCTATTCCGCCATCTACGACTGGCGCATGGGTCGCCCGGTACACAGCATCGAGAGCCGCCTGACACCTATCCCGCCCGTGAACCCAGCCAGCCCGGAGCTGCGCTGCGCCACGGGCATCACCCTGGTCTATGGACAATAACGCATGAACAAGAAAAGCATCGTCATCCTCGGCGGCACCGGCTTCGTCGGTACCTGGCTGGCCAGCCGGCTGTGTCGTGAAGGCTATCGCATACGGGTCCTGACCCGCCATCGGGAGCGAAACCGCCACCTGCTGGTGCTGCCAGACCTGGAATTACTGGAGCTGGATGTCTTCGAACACGACGCCCTGTCAACCGCGGTGGCCGGATGCGACGTACTCATCAACCTGATCGGGATACTGAATGAATCCGGGCACTCCGGCGCGGGTTTCCAGCAGGCCCATGTCGGCCTGGCCAGGACGGTGATCGAGGTATGCCATGGACAGGGGATCCGCAGGGTCCTGCACATGAGCGCGCTGAACGCCGACGCCATCAAGGGCAAGAGCCATTATCTGCGCAGCAAGGGCGAGGCCGAGGGCCTGATGCTGAGGGCCGAGGCTGTGGCGGTCACCAGTTTCCGCCCGTCGGTGATCTTCGGCCCCGGCGACAGCTTTTTCAACCGCTTCGCCAGGCTGCTGAAACTCAGCCCGCTGGTATTTCCACTGGCCTGCGCCCAGACCCGCTTCGCCCCGGTCTATGTAGGTGACGTGGTCTCGGCCTTGTGCCGCTCTCTGGATGATCCCGCCAGCGAAGGCCAGGTCTATGAACTCTGCGGGCCACACAGCTACAGCCTGCGTGAGCTGGTGGAATACACCGCCGAGGTCATGCACCTGAAACGCTGGATAGTACCCCTGCCGGACTGGCTCTCCCGCCTGCAGGCCGGGGTACTGGAATTCTTCCCGGGCAAACCCTTCTCCCGCGACAATTACCAGTCCCTGCGCGTGGACAGCGTCTGCGGCGGGAACGCGGGACTGGAACGACTGGGGATCACCCCCACCGCCCTGGAGACCGTGGTGCCGGGCTATCTCGCCGGCCACAACAGCCGCGGACGCTATGATGACTACCGCGCCTCGGCGCATCGCCAACAGGACATGGTCTGAGTCCGGCCATGAAGGTGTACAAGGTTGGCGGCGCCATCCGCGACCGCCTGCTCGGCCTGCCGGTCAAGGACTGCGACTGGGTGGTCGTCGGCGCCACCCCGGAGCAAATGGAGGCCCTGGGCTATACCCTGATCGGCCGCGATTTCCCGGTCTTCCTGCATCCCGAGACCCATGAGGAGTACGCCCTCGCGCGCACCGAGCACAAGATCGCGGCGGGCTACCGCGGCTTCAGCATCAACGCCTCTCCCGAGGTCAGCCTGGAGCAGGACCTGGCGCGTCGCGACCTGACCATCAACGCCATGGCCGAGGATGAACAGGGGCGGATCATCGACCCCTTCAACGGCCAGGAGGATCTGCGCCGGGGGATCCTGCGGCATGTCTCCCCGGCCTTCAGCGAAGACCCGGTGCGCATCCTGCGCACGGCCCGCTTCGCGGCCCGCTTCGACTTCCGCATCGCACCCGAGACTCTGAAGCTGATGCAGCACATGGTCGCGGAAGGCGAGGTCGATGCGCTGGTGCCCGAACGCGTCTGGGCGGAACTGGAACGGGCCCTGGCCGGGCCCAGGCCGGATCGCTTCATCGCCGTACTGCGAGAGTGTGGTGCGCTGGTGGTACTGTTCCCGGAGATCGAGCGCCTGTTCGGGATCCCCCAGCCGGCCCGCTACCATCCCGAGATAGATACCGGGGACCATGTCATGCGGGTGCTGCGCATCGCCGTGGAGCTGTGTCAGGACACGCACGTCCGTTTCGCGGCCCTGGTACACGATCTCGGCAAGGGCACCACGCCACGGCAACAATGGCCCCATCATCGTGGCCATGAACAACGCGGCGTGAAACTGGTGCGCGGCCTCTGTGAACGGCTGCGCATCCCCAATGAATATCGCCAGCTGGCGGAGCGGGTCACGCGTCACCACCTGCATTGCCACCGTGCCCTCGAACTGCGCGCCGAGACCCTGCTCGGGATCCTGCGGGCGCTGGATGCCTTTCGTCGTCCGCAACAATTTGAACAGTTCCTGCTCGCCTGCGAGGCGGATGCGCGCGGGCGCAAGGGTCTGGAGGCCCAGGCCTATCCCCAGGCCGGGTATCTGCGTCGCGCGCTGGCGGCCGCGCAGGCCGTGGGGACCCGGGAGATCATCGCCGCCGGCTTCAGCGGCAAGGCGATCGGCGAAGAACTGGAGCGCCGCCGGGTGGCGGCGATAGCGGCACTGCGATAGGGACCACGGCTCACGACCAGGCGGGCATGCCGTCGGCCGGTTGCGGACAGGCTCGTGCACCCGGGGCCGGGCGTGCCGATCCCGCGGGATTGCAAGCCTTGCCGCGCCCGAGCGCGATCACGGCGGCGATATCAACCACCCTCTCGCCCCCCGCAACGCGGCCCGACCACCCATCCCAGCACCCGCAGGCGCTCCCGCAGGGCCCCGGTAACCCCGTCCAGGTCCAGCGGCGCGGCCGGAAACTCCCGACGCACCGGATAATCCCGGCGCAGGCGGTCGAATTCCCGTGCCGCCGCCTCCGGATCCAGCGTCTGGATACGCCTGAGAGCCTCGTCGTCCCGGCGCACGTCATAGCGCGACCGCAACAGTTCCAGCAGCCGCATCTCCATGGATGCGCCCGCGGGCGGGCGCGGCGGAGCCGGGGCGACCGGCGGCACCGAGGCCGGCCGCCAGGAATGCGGCCGCCGCAGGAAACGGGCCACGGCCTCATGCAGCATGGCCGTGGCCCGGAGCTTGCCATCGAGACTGTAGCCGGCAATATGCGGCGTCGCGATCGCGACCTGCCGCAACAATGCCCGATCGATGGCCGGCTCGCCCGCCCAGCAGTCAAGCACCACGCTCAGGTCCTGCCCGGATGCCAGGGCCGCGAGCAGGGCTGCCTCGTCCACGACCGCGCCGCGCGCGGTATTCACCAGGATCGCCCCGGGCTTCATGGCCCGGATAAAGGCGGCATCGATCAGGCCCCGGGTCTGGTGAGGACCGGTATCCTCCAGCGGCACATGCAGGCTGATGATATCGGCCCGGCGCAATTCGGCCAGATCGACGAATGGGTACGCCTCTCCCGCATCCTCCAGCGGCGGGTCGTTGACCAGGCAGGAAACACCCAGGCCTTGCAACATCGCCACCAGGCGGCGGCCTACCGCACCATGGCCGATGACTCCGGCGCACATGCCCGCCAGGCGCCGGCCCCGGCGCCGGCACAGCTCGAGCAGACAGACCACCACGTATTCGGCCACCGAGCGGGCGTTGCTGCCATGGGCATCGGCAAAGACGATGCCCCGGGCCGCGAGCCCGTCCCGGTCGATGTGATCCGTGCCACTGGTGGCGCTGCCGACGAAACGCACCGGAGACCCCGCCAGCAGATCGGCATCGACCCGTGTCACCGAACGCACCAGCAGGATGTCCTTGTCGCCCAGCAGCGCCGGAGTGATGGCGCGCCCGCTGCAGGTCTCGACCTCGGCCAGGGAGGCAAAGGCCTCGTGTACGCAGGGGATGTTGGCGTCGGCCAGGATCCGCGGTCGCGGCGCTACCATGGCAGCGGGGAATGCGTCACCGCCACCGAAACGATATAGAAGAAAACCGCTTGCGCGGCCACCCAGCTCAGCATGCGCGCGCCACGCCGGTGCAGGAAGCGGAAGGTCATGAAGCCGAGGATGATATAGACCAGCACGGCGCTGAGCTTGACGGTCAGCCAGGTCTCGGCGGGTGGGTACTGCCGGCTGCTGACCATCAGGGTCACGCCGGCCAGCAACAGCAGGGTGTCGTTGACATGCGGCACGATGCGCACCCAGCGCCGCCGCAGACGGGGGGAATCCCGAAACAGCCAGACCCCGCGCAGCACGAACAGGCTGTAACTGAGCCCCGCCAGGCTCATGTGCAGGTGCTTGAGGACGAAGTAGGGTTCCATCCCGGCCTCAGGGGTGCCGATCGAGATCCGCGCCTTCCTTCTGTACCGGGATCAGGTCCTGGCGGCTGACCCCCAGGCTGACCAGCGAGGTGCTGGCGACATAGATGGAAGAATAGGTGCCGACGATGATGCCGATCAACAGCGCGGCGGCGAAATCGTGGATCATGTCGCCACCGAGGAAGAACAGCGCGATCAACACCAGCAGGGTCGTGAACGAGGTCATCAGGGTACGCGACAGGGTCTGGTTCAGGGAGATATTGATCACCTCCACCGGCCCGGCCTTGCGCAGGCGCGGGAAGTTCTCGCGGATGCGGTCATAAACCACGATGGTATCGTTCAGCGAATAGCCGATCACCGCCAGGATCGCGGCCAGCGTGGGCAGATCGAATTCCATCTGCAGGGCCGCGAATACCCCCAGGACGATGGTGACATCGTGGATCAGGGCGATCACCGCCCCGGGCGCGAACTTGGACTGGAAACGCAGGGCCACGTAGATCAGGATCCCTATAAGCGCCCACAGCACCGCCAGTCCGCCATCCTCGGTCAGCTCGTCGCCAACCTGCGGACCGACGAACTCCACCCGCCGCATGGTCGCTCCCGGCAGCAGTTGCAGCACCTTGGTGCTCAACTGGGCATTCGAGCTCTGTGCCGAGGGCGCCAGACGAATGAGCACGTCGCGGGTACTGCCGAAATTCTGCACCACGGCCTCGCCCAGGTCGGAATCGGCGATCCTGGCGCGGATCTCCTCCAGGTTCGGGGCCTGCTGGTATTCCAGTTCGAGCACCACGCCGCCGGTGAAGTCGATGCCCAGGTTGAGGCCACGGCTGAACAGGGCCAGCAGGGAGAGCAGCACCAGGGTGCTGGAGAGGATGATGGCCAGTTTGCGCTTGGCCATGAAGTCGATATTGAATCTGTGCATGGGTCTGTCCTGTCAGGGCCTCTAAAGGGCCAGCTTGTTGAGCTTGCGACCGCCATAGACCAGATTGATCACCGCGCGGGTACCCATGATGGCGGTGAACATCGAGGTGATGATGCCGATGCTCAGGGTCACGGCGAAGCCCTTGATCGGCCCGGTACCGAAACCGAACAGCACGATGGCCGCCAGCAGGGTGGTGATATTGGCATCGGCGATGGTCGAAAAGGCCTTGTCATAACCGGCGCTGATACTCGCCTGGGGCGAGTTGCCGTTACGCAACTCCTCGCGGATACGCTCGAAGATCAGCACATTGGCATCCACCGCCATGCCCACGGTGAGCACGATGCCGGCGATCCCGGGCAGGGTCAGGGTGGCCTGCAGCAGCGACAGCATGGCCACGATCAGCACCAGGTTCATGGCCAGGGCCAGGTCGGCGACCAGACCGAACACACGGTAATAGATCAACATGAAGACCAGCACCAGCAGGAAACCGACCTTCACCGACATATAGCCCTTGTCGATATTCTCCTTGCCCAGGCTGGGACCGACGGTGCGCTCCTCGATGATCTCCATCGGCGCGGCCAGGGCCCCGGCGCGCAGCAGCAAGGCCAGCTTCTGGGCCTCCTTGGTGGAGTCCAGGCCGGTGATCTGGAAGCGCTTGCCCAGTTGATCGCGGATGGTGGCGACGTTGATCACCTCCTCGATCTGCTTGCGCTCCTTGACCAGCTTGTTTCCGACCTTCTTGGTGAGGGTCTTGTTCTCGATGAACACCACCGCCATCGGCTTGCCGATATTCTTGCCGGTGACGCGGCTGAACTTGGAGGCGCCCTTGCCATCCAGGGTGATGAACACCGCCGGCGAGCCGCTGACCTGCTCCAGGCCGGAGGCCGCATCGATGATGTGATCGCCGGTCAGCAACACGTTCTTGCGCAACAGGATGGGCTGACCGTCACGGTCCTTGTAGAGCTTGGCGCCCGGGGTCAGCTTGCCGTCCAATGCGTCCTGGACATCATGGGTGGTATCGACCATGCGGAATTCCAGGGTCGCGGTAGCGCCGAGGATATCCTTGGCGCGGGCGGTATCCTGAACGCCGGGGAGCTGCACCACGATGCGGTCCTGGCCCTGCTGCTGGATGGTCGGCTCGGCCACGCCCAGTTCATTGACGCGCTTGCGCAGCGTGGTCAGGTTCTGCTGCAGGGCGAACTTGCGCACCTCCTGCAGGTATTTCTTCTTCAGGGTCAGGCGCAGGCCGAACACACCCGCTTCCTGCAGCACGGCGCTGTTGAGATCGGTGAAGTTGCGATCGATGTAGTTGCGCGCCTTTTCCAGGGTCTCGGCATCGCGCAGCCTGACGATCACCGCGCCCTTCTTGTCCCGGCCTATGCTCTTGTAGCGGATCCGCTCGTCACGCAGCTGGGCCTTGAGGTCGGAGACGAAACGCTCCTCGCTCTGTCTCTGCACCGCATCCATGTCCACCTGCATCAGGAAATGCACACCCCCGCGCAGGTCCAGGCCCAGGTACATCGGCTGGCCACCGACATCCCGCAACCACTGCGGGGTTGCCGGGGCCAGGTTCAGGGCCACGATATACTGATCGCCAACGGTCTCGGAAACGATGTCCTTGGCCTTCAGCTGGGCATCGGTGTCGGTGAAGCGCAGCAGCAGGCTGGCACCGCTGTTCTCGATCCCGATCGGTTCGACGCCCTGGTTTTCCAGGGCCGCGCGGATAGCGCCCAGCACCTTGTCGTCCACCTTCTCGGCGCGGGTGGGCGAGACCTGCAGGGCCGGATCCTCACCATAGATATTGGGCAGGGCGTAGAGGATACCGATACCGATGATGGTCAGGATCAGCAGATACTTCCACAGGGGATAGCGATTCATTCTTGTCTGGGACCTAATCTGGCGTGTACGGACTAGAGCGTCTTTAGGGTGCCCTTGGGCAGGACCTGTGAGACCGCCTGGCGCTGGACCTTGAGTTCAATGCCCTTGGAGACCTCCAGCACCAGGAAATTGTCCCCGATCTGGGTGATGCGGCCGAGCAGGCCGCCGCTGGTCACCACCTCGTCCCCCTTCTGCAGGGCATCGACCATCTGCCGCTGTTCCTTGGCCTTCTTCATCTGCGGCCGGATCAGGAACAGGTAGAAGACCACGAACAGGATCAGCAGAGGCAACATCTCCGCCAGCGCGTTGCCCTGGGCAGGGGCCCCGGCGGCCCAGGCATTGGGTATCAGAAAATCCATCATTCTCACCATAATTGTTCGGTTCATACCCGGCCATGCCGGGATTCCAGCGGCCCCGAGGTATCAGCCTGTGTGCGGGGACCGGGTAAAACAGCGCGCGACATTATGCCATGCCACGGGACATTTGCCATTGCCAATCTCAGCCGGCGCCGTCCGCGGGTGCGTCACCGGCCTCGCGGGCGGCGTAGAAACGACGCCGAAAGGCCTCCAGCCTCCCCTTTGCGATGGCCTCGCGCAGGCCCTGCATCAGCTGCTGGTAGTAATGGAGGTTGTGCAGGGTGTTCAGGCGCGCACCGAGGATCTCGCGGGTCCGGTCCAGATGATGCAGGTAGGCGCGGCTGTATGTGCGGCAGGTATAGCAGCCGCAGTCCGCATCCAGCGGCCCGCTATCGCGCTTGTGGCGGCTGTTGCGGATACGCACCACCCCGGTGGAGGTGAACAGGTGACCGTTGCGGGCGTTGCGGGTCGGCAGCACACAGTCGAACATGTCGATGCCGGCGCAGACCGATTCGACGATGTCCTCCGGCGTGCCCACCCCCATCAGGTAGCGCGGCCGATCGGCCGGCATGCCGGGGGCGATCGCGGCCAGGGTCGCGCGCATCTCCGCCTTGGGCTCGCCCACCGACAGGCCGCCGACGGCGTAGCCGTCGAAACCGGTCGCCACCAGCGCCGCCAGGGATTCCTCACGCAGCTCCGGGTACATGCCGCCCTGGATGATGCCGAACAGCGCCGCCGGCGAATCGCCATGGGCCTCGCGGCAGCGCGCCGCCCAGCGCATCGACAGGCGCATGGACTCCGCCGCGGTGGCCTCATCGGCGGGATAGGGCGTGCATTCATCGAAGGCCATGACGATGTCCGAGCCCAGCCGCTGCTGCACGGCGATGGAATCCTCGGGGCCGAGGAAGATGTGATCGCCATTGACCGGCGAGCGGAAGGCCACGCCCTCCTCGCTGATCTGGCGCATCGCCCCCAGGCTGAACACCTGAAAACCCCCGGAGTCGGTCAGGATCGGCCCCTGCCAGTGCATGAAGCCATGCAGATCGCCATGCAGGCCGATGATCTCCGTACCAGGCCTGAGCATCAGGTGGAAGGTATTGCCGAGGATGATCTGCGCCCCCAGGTCCCGCAGCTCCTCCGGGGTCATGGCCTTGACCGTGCCGTAGGTGCCCACCGGCATGAAGGCCGGGGTCTCGACCACCCCGCGCGGGAACTGCAGCCGCCCGCGCCGCGCCTGACCGTCACTGGAGAGGTGCTCAAACTGCATGAAACTCATGGGCCCGCCCCCCGGCGGGTCAGGAACGAGGCATCGCCATAGCTGAAGAAGCGGTAGCCCCGCGCCACCGCATGCCGGTAGGCCCGCATGACCGGCTCGAAGCCGGCAAAGGCGCACACCAGCATCAACAGGGTGGACTCCGGCAGGTGGAAATTGGTCAGCAGGGCATCGACACAGCGAAACTCATAGCCCGGATAGATAAAGATGTCGCTATCCCCGCTGAACGGCTCGCAGTCACCGCCGGCCGAGGCCGTCTCCAGGGCCCTGACCGAGGTCGTGCCCACCGCCACCACCCGCCCGCCGACGGCGCGGGTGCGCGCCACCGCCTCGCAGGTGGCGACGTCCACCTCCAGCCACTCGCTGTGCATGCGGTGATCGACAAGCCGCTGCACGCGCACCGGCTGAAAGGTGCCGGCGCCGACATGCAGGGTCACGAAGGCGGTGCCGATACCCATGTCTGCCAGCCTGGCCAGCATCGCCTCGTCGAAGTGCAAGCCGGCGGTAGGCGCGGCCACCGCCCCGGGTCTGCGGGCATAGACCGTCTGGTAGCGTTCCTGATCGGCGGCCTCGTCGTCACGCTGGATATAAGGGGGCAGGGGCACATGCCCATGCTGTTCCATCAGCTCCCGGAACGACCCCTCGCCGTCCAGATAGAGTTCAAACAGTTCGCCGCGACGACCCCGGACCGCCAGCTCGGGGCCGGCATCGATGCGCAGGCGGGAGCCGGCCTTCGGGGACTTGCTGGCGCGCACCTGGGCCAGCGCATGGCGTGGTTCGAGTACCCGCTCGATCAGGATCTCCACCCGGCCACCGCTGGGCTTGTGGCCGAACAGACGGGCCTTGACCACCCGGGTATCGTTGAAGACCAGCAGGTCACCGGCCCGCAGCCGGCCGGGCAGGTCGACAAACCGCCTGTCCTCCAGCGCGCCCGTATCGCCGTCCAGGCACAAAAGACGACTGTCTCCGCGACGTTCCGCGGGGGTCTGGGCGATCAACTCCTGGGGCAGGTCGAAGGTAAAATCAGCACGTTGCATGGCGGGCGCATGTTAGCACATCGCATTTGCCGGACGGATTCATTATAATCGCCCGCCTGTGCCGGGGTGGCGGAACTGGTAGACGCGCCGGATTCAAAATCCGGTTCTGGAAACAGAGTGCGAGTTCGATTCTCGCCCTCGGCACCAGCCCCCATTCAAGAACCGCCCGGCCGCCTCCCCGCCTGTCACAGGCCTTATCTCTTGCGTGCCAGGGTCAGGCCATCGGCCAGCGGCAACAGGCTGATATCGACGCGCGGGTCAGCCTTTATCTTCGCGTTCAGGGCGCGCACCGCGGCGATGCTCCCGGCCGGCATCCTGGCGTGCATCGTCTCGTCCAGCAGCTCCGGATCGACCACCGCGCCAAACAGAAAGACATTGTCTATGGCCATCACCCCGCCCGGGCGCAGCAGTTCCAGCGACCTTTCGTAATAGTCATCGTAGCCGGTCTTGTCCGCGTCGATGAAGGCAAAGTCGAAGCTCCCCGCCTCGCCGTTATCCAGCAGCCCGTCCAGGGTGTCCAGGGCCGGTCCGATGCGCAGGTCTATCTTGTCCGCCACCCCGGCCGCCTGCCAGTAACGCCGCGCGATATCCGTCCACCCGGTACTGATGTCGCAGGCGACCGTGAGACTGTCCTCCGGCATGGCCAGCGCCACGCTCAGGGCGCTGTAACCGGTGTAGGTGCCGATCTCCAGGGTCTTGCGCGCCCCCAGCAGCTTCATCAGCAGGCCCATGAACTGCCCCTGTTCGGGCGGGATCTGCATGATCGCGCCGGGGTCCCTGGCCGTCTCCTCGCGCAGGGCCCGCAAGACCTCCGGCTCGCGCAGGGAGACCGAGAGCAGATATTCATACAGGGCCGGGGACATCAAGGTATCGCTTTTCTTCATCTGGCGCTCCCTGGCCGATAACGGGCCGTCGACACGATTGCAACAGGGAAATTATTGCATATGGGGCCTGCGATCCACCATCGGCACGAAGGCGACCCCCAGGATATTACGGGTTCTAATCTCACCCCTGCCATCCTTTTCCACCAGCATCAGCTCCTGGTGACAGTAGGGTTGCCCCACCGGGATCACCAGCCGCCCGCCCGGCCTGAGCTGCTCGACGAGCGCGGGCGGGATATGGGTGGCCGCCGCGGTGACGATGATGCCGTCATAGGGCGCATGCTCGGGCCAGCCTTCATAACCATTGCCGATCCGTGTTTCGATATTGTCATAGCCGAGCTGCTGGAAGACCTGCCGGGCCTCTTCATGGAGTTCCGGCACCACCTCCACGCTGTAAACCTGTTGGCAGAGCCGCGACAGTATCGCGGTCTGGTAGCCGGAACCGGTGCCGATCTCCAGCACCCTGTCTCGCGGCCGCAGATCCAGCATATCCGTCATCAATGCCACGATATAGGGCTGCGATATGGTCTGGCCGTGGCCGATGGGCAGGGGGCCATCCTCGAAGGCCACGGCTTTCAGCGCCTGCGGCACGAAGGCATCACGCGGGACCTCGCGCATGGCCTCCATGACCCGGGGGGCAAGCCGGTCCCGGCCGATCAGGTGTTGCGTGTACGACACTTCGTTGCGGATATCCTCTATCATCCGCTGTTGCGCAGACTTCTGGCTCATGCGCTTGCCTCCGGAAGAGCCTCATACTCAAGCGGACCGCCAGTCAGGGGCTCGACAGCCATCACTCGCGCCCCCGGCCCGGGTGGAGGGAACATGATGGGCCATACCGCCTCACGAGGCCGATATCCTCGCGCGACCCGTACCGCATCCCCGCCTTCGCGGCCGGTTTCGGGAACCCCTGCCCGTCTGCCCTGGGCGCGCCGCGCTGGAAATACAATGGCTGGCGACCATAGACCCCGGTGCTGCGTCTGGTCCACGGGACCGGGGAAATGCCGGCCCTGCTCCGTGGCAACACCGGCGGGGATCAGGGTTTCCCCTGAAGGATCGTCAGTTGGCATGCCAGTGCCGTTGCATTTCATAATAGAGAAACGAGGCCGTCCAGGTGATCAGGACCAGCCCGGTCAGGGATTCAACCCCGGTAAGGTAGCGCAAGTGACCCAGCGGTTCTATGTCTCCAAAACCCAGCGTGGTGAAGGAGGTGAATGAAAAATAGGCGCAATCCATCAGGGAGCCATCGAAATTGCCCACCAGGGATCCCCAGCCCGCGCCCTGAATCATGAAGTAATAGGCGAGCGCGAATATCCAGATCTCCACGGCATGCGCTATGAGGGCCGAAAACACCCCGAAGACGATACGGAAACGGTGCTTTATCTTCATCCTCGGGATATAGCTGGAGATCTGGAAGAGGAATTCATAATGCACCATCACGGCGATCGCCACCACCACGCTGTTCAGCAGAAATACCTTGAGCATCGATATGTTCCCTCCCCGGGCGTCATGACGGCGATGACGGCCGGCGAGGGTCATCGCCACCGGCAGGGGACCCTGAAAACGCCCGTCTCACCAGCGGACTATCCATGGCAGGCATAGCAGCACCCCACCCGCCGCGACCAGCAGCCAGGTGCTGGACAGGAAATACGGCACCACCATCAGGCCGATGCCGGACAGGAACGGCATGACGGCCTTCTGGTTCTTGCCATAGACGAAATAGCCCAGACCCACCGCGCCGAAAAGCAGACCGAGCAGGATCTGGGCCTCGCTACCCATGGTCGGCCAGGAAGCGCTGAATGGCCTCGACATACAGGGGACCCTCGACGGCCTGCACCCGCGCCCGCAGGCCGTCGAGGGTGTCTCCCGGGAGTACCGGCACCCGTCGTTGCAGCAATATCGGACCCTGGTCATAGTCCTCCGTGACCAGATGCACGGTAGCACCGGAGACACGCTCGCCGGCGGCCAGCACCGCGGCGTGGACCCGATCGCCATACATGCCGGCGCCACCATGGGCGGGCAGCAGCGAGGGATGGATATTGAGCATCCTGCCGGCATAGGCCGCCAGGGTCCTGGGGCCTATCCTTTTCATGTACCCGGACAACACCACCAGGCCCGTGCCGGCGGCCTGCAGGGCCGCGACTATGGCGCTGTCCTCGGAATCCACATCGGGATGTGTCGCGCTGCTGATGTGCCGCAGCGCGATGTCATGATTCAGGCACCATTGGCGGATAGCCGAATCGCGGTTGTTGGTGATCACCAGCCCGGGCCGGGCCGGGATCCGGCCATCCTCCATGGCCCGGATGATCTGGCGCGCGGCGGAGCCGCCGTGGGATGCGAGAAAGCTGATCTTCATGTCACCGCCTGTATGCCCGTTTGCAAAAGTGTAACTCATCATGCAGGCATGCGGCTTCATTTCACACCGCATCAGGACTAAAGTTGGATCATGAGCATCGCCATCATCAGCCACCCGGATTGCGCCCTGCATGAGAACAGTCCCATGCACCCGGAATCACCCCAGCGCCTCGCCGCGATCAATGATGCCTTGATCCGTGCACGGCTGGATGGCCTGCTGACGCATCATGATGCGCCCCAGGCGACCCGCGGGCAGCTGGCGCGGGTGCATGCACCCGCATACCTCGACACCATCTTCGCCCAGGCCCCGGATCAGGGCAGCATCTGGCTGGATGGCGATACCGGCATGAACCCGCATAGCCTGTCCGCCGCGCTGCATGCGGCCGGGGCGCTGGTGCTGGCCGCGGATCTGATCACGGCGGGCGATCACCAGCGGGCCTTCTGCAATGTCCGCCCGCCCGGGCACCATGCCGAACGCAGCCGGGCGATGGGGTTTTGTATCTTCAACAATGTCGCGGTCGGCGCCGCCCATGCGCTGGCGCGGGGACTGGAACGGGTGGCGATCTGCGATTTCGATGTCCACCACGGCAATGGCACCGAGGATATCTTCGCCGGCGATGAACGGGTGCTGGTCTGCCAGACCTTTCAGCACCCGCTGTATCCCGGCACCGGCATGGACGCCACCGATGCCAACCTGGTGAACGTGCCGCTGTCGGCGGGAGACGGCGGGGATGAATTCAGGGCCGCGGTCACGGCGCACTGGCTGCCGGCACTGCAGGCCTTTGCCCCCGAGCTGATCCTCATCTCGGCCGGCTTCGACGCCCACCGGGACGATCCGCTGGCCCAGCTCGCTCTGGTGGAGGCGGACTTTGCCTGGGTGACGCGGGAACTGGTGGGGGTGGCCAATCGCTTCGCGGGGGGGCGTATCGTCTCGACCCTGGAAGGGGGTTATGACCTGCCGGCGCTGGGTCGCAGCGCGGCGGCGCATATCGATGCCTTGTTGTAGTTCAGATCCGGGTAGGCGGCGGGGGGATCCCACGGCACCCTGCCTCAGGCCGGGTCCGGTCTACGGGAGTCCGCATCCCCGGGGCGCGATCCCCCCGCAGGTCACTGCGAGGCCTTGCCCGCGTAATCACGCCGATACCGCGCGGCCAGGGCCTCGGCATCCTTGAGCTGTGGTTCCGTCAGCTCCGCGCGCACCCGCCCGAGATTGGCCTTCGCGGTGTTGTTGCCCTTGACGCTGGCGAGGCTGAACCAGGCATAGGCCTGGCGCAGGTCGCGCGCCCCGCCCTGGCCCTGCGCCAGCAGGAAACCCAGGTTGGTCTGGGCGTCGGCATTGCCCTGCATGGCCGCCTTGCGGTACCACTCGCGGGCCTGTTCGGGATCCCTGGCCAGACCCTGGCCTTGTTCATAACGGAAGCCCAGTATCAACTGGGCCTCGGCCAGACCCTTTTCCGCCGCCTTGCGATACCACGCGACGGCCTTGACCGGGTCCTTGGCCACGCCCTGGCCCTCGTCATAGGCGATGCCGAGGTTGAACTGTGCCATCGGGTAACCCTGCATGGCCGCCTTGCGGAACCAGTAAACGGCCTTTGCATGGTCCTCGGCGATGCCCTGGCCACTGGCGTAGGCCACCCCCAGGTCGTGCTGGGCCGCGGCCAGTCCCTGCGCGGCCGCCTTGCGGTACCAGATCACGGCCTCGGCATGATCCTGCGCCACGCCCTCGCCCGTACTGTACATATATCCCAGGTTCAGCTGCGCGCTGGGATGGCCCTGATCCGCCAGCAGGCGGAACTCCTCGGCCGCGGTCTTGAAGTCCCCGGCCTTGTAGGCCCGCGCCGCGCTACTGAAATCCACGGCCCCGGCGGCCAGGCTGACCAGCAACAACGACAGGGCCGCCAGACGCATCAATGGCGCTCCGGATGCAGGCTTTTCAGCCGCCGGCGCAGTTCCGCCTCGACCCGCTCCAGCAATTCCGGATCGCTGCCGCGCAAGACCAGCCGCCCGGCCGGCCGGCCCCGGCGCAGATAGGGGTAGCTGCCGATGCTGATCCCGGGATACTCGGCCTGCAGCTCCGCCAGTAACGTGGCGATGCGGCTTTCGCCGAGCAGGGTGTCGATGGTGCGGGAGATTATCGGCATGCCGCCGCTGAGTTCCGGAGCCAGGCTCTCGAACATGGCCTGCATGATGACCGGCACGCCGGCCAGCACATGGACGTTCTCCATGCGGAAGCCCGGGGCGCCACTGACCGGGTTGTCGATCAGATCGGCGCCCACGGGAATATCGGCCATGCGCAAGGCGGCGGCGTTCGGCCTGCGCTCGCCATAGCTCCGGCGCAGACGCGCCTCGGCCTCGGCATTGCGCTCCAGGCTCACGCCGAAGGCGCGGGCGATACAGGCGCTGGTGATATCGTCGTGGGTGGGTCCGATACCCCCGGTGGTAAAGACGTAGGTATAGCGTGCCCGGCAGTGATTCACGGCGGCGATGATCTCGGCCTCCAGGTCCGGGACCACGCGGGCCTCCAGCAGGGGAATGCCGAGCTCGTCGCAACGGCGGCCGATATAGGCGAGATTGAGGTCCTGGGTGCGTCCGGACAGGATCTCGTTGCCGATGACGATCAGGCAGGCGCTGGGCTGAGCGGCCTGGTCAGGCATGGAGGGTATGGCTTCAGGCCGCCTGCACGGGGATGGAATCGCCGGTACGGGTGATGCGGTTGTCGTCGTTGTCGAAGTAGATCAGGGTCGGCTTGTGGCTGGCCAGTTCGGCCTCGTCGTAACTGGCGAAGGCGCAGATGATGATGCGATCGCCCGGATTGGCCTTGTGCGCGGCGGCGCCATTGACGGAGAACACGCCGGAGCCGTCCTCGGCGCGGATGGCATAGGTGGTGAAGCGCTCGCCATTGTCGATGTTATAGATCTGGATCTGCTCGTACTCACGAATACCGGCTGCATCGAGCAATTGGCCGTCGATCGCGCAGGAACCCTCGTAGTTCAGTTCCGAATGGGTCACGATCGGACGATGCAGTTTCGCCTTTAACATGATTCGCTGCATGGACGGTCTCTGTAATGATTGGTTGCAGGACGGGGCATTATGCACATTTCAAGGCCCGGGTTCAATGTGGATATTGCACCGCAACATTATCGATCAGGCGGGTCTCCCCCAGCCGGGCCGCGGCCAGGATGACCAGCTCCACGTCACCGCCATCCGGGGCGGCCAGGTCCATGGCCCGGCGGATGCTGAAATATTCCGGTGCCAGACCGGCGTCCCGCAGCGTCCTCATGGCATCCCGCTCGACCCCGCCGAAATCGGTCTCCCCCGCGCGCAGGCGCGCGGCGGCCTGTTGCAGGGCCCGATACAGGGCCGGGGCCAGGGCGCGCTGGGCCTCGTCCAGGTAGGCGTTGCGGGAACTCAGCGCGAGGCCATCGGCCTCGCGCACGGTGGGCGCAGCGACGATATCGATGGGGATACAGAGATCACGCACCAGGCGGCGGATCACCAGCAACTGCTGGTAGTCCTTCTCACCGAAGACCGCCACGTCGGCCTGCACGATGTTGAACAGCTTGGTGACCACGGTGGCCACGCCGGTGAAATGGCCGGGTCGCGAGGCACCGCAGAGAAAGCCGTCCAGGGCCGGCACGCTGACCTGGGTCGGCGCGCCATCGTCGTGATAGACCTCGTTTGCCTGCGGCGCGAACAGCAGATCGACACCGGCCTCGGCCAGGGCGTCGGCATCGGCCTCCAGGGTGCGCGGGTAACGATCGTAGTCCTCGCCGGCGACGAACTGCAGCGGATTGACGAAGATGGTCGCGACCGTGCGATCGGCCAGCTGCCGGGCCCGTTCGACCAGCGCCAGATGCCCGGCGTGCAGGTTGCCCATGGTCGGCACCAGGGCCACGCGCCGGCCCTCCGCGCGCCACTTGGTCACGCCCTGCCGGATCTCCTGGATGTGACGGATGATGTGCATGCGCAGCCGGACTACCGGAAGCTGTGCGCGTCGCCGGGGAAGGACTGCTCGCGCACGGCGCTGACATAGCGCCTGAGCGCATCGTCTATGCCGCTGGCGCCATCGAGGAAGTTGCGCGAGAAACGCGGGCCGTCGCCATTCAGGCCCAGGGCGTCGTGCAGCACCAGTACCTGGCCGTCGCAGGCCACCCCGGCGCCAATCCCGATCACCGGGATATCCAGGGCCAGGCTGATCTCGGCCGCCAGGGTCGCGGGCACGCATTCCAGCACCAGCATCAGCGCGCCGGCCTGCTGCAGCGCCAGGGCATCCTGCATCAACCGCTGCGCGGCATCGGCCTCGCGCCCTTGTACCTGGTAGCCTCCCAGCTTGTGTACGGACTGGGGCAACAGGCCCAGGTGCGCGCATACCGGTACGCCGCGCTCGTCCAGCATGCGGATGGTCTCCAGCAGCCAGGCACCACCTTCCATCTTGACCATGCGGGCCCGACCCTCGCGCATCAGCCTGGCTGAATTGCCGAGGGCCTGCTCCGGCGTGGCATAGCTCATGAAGGGCAGGTCCGCGACCAGCATGGCCCGCTCCAGGCCCTCGGCCACCTGCCGGGAATGATAGATCATGTCCTCGACGCTGACTCCCAGGGTGGTGTCCCGGCCCTGGATCACCATGCCCAGGGAGTCACCGACCAGCACCAGGTCCATGCCGGCGCGCTCCATGGCGCGGGCAAAGCTGGCGTCATAGGCGGTCATGCAGGCGATCTTCTCGCCCTGGCGCTTCATCTCGAGAAAATCCTGGATCCCTAAGGTCTTCATAGCATGCCGCCCTGTCGGATTGGCCCAATTTATCATATGCGTGATGCGCTGCCAGTGGCGGTCGTCATCTCCCGCCGCGGGCCGTGCCGGCACCCACGCCCCCATCGGCGACCGGATTGAAATAATGCCGGCCGGCGGGCAACTCGTACAGGAAATCCAGCAACTGGGCATAATCCGCCTCGCTGCCGGCCAGATCGATCTCCTCGGCATTGACGATCAACAAGGGCGAGGCGTCGTAATGATGAAAAAAGGCGATATAGGCCTCGCTCAGGCGGCGCAGATAATCCTCGCGGATGCCACGCTCCATGGCGTGGCCGCGCCGGCGTATGCGTTCGCGCAGGACCTCGACCGGGGCCTGCAGATAGATCACCAGATCCGGGATGGGGGCCTCGGGGGTCAGCGCCGCATAGACCTGATCGTACAGCGCCAGTTCATCCGCGCTCAGGGTCAGTTCCGCGAACAGGCGGTCCTTCTCCAGCAGGTAGTCGGCGACCCGCACCGGCCGGAACATGTCAGCCTGGCGCAGGGACTGAACCTGCCGCGCGCGCTGCAGCAGGAAGAACAGCTGCGTGGGCAGGGCCATGCCCTCCGGTTGCTGATAGAAGCGCGGCAGGAAGGGATTGTCCTCGGCCGCCTCCAGCAGCAGATCCGAATCGAAACTGGCCGCCAGGCGCCGCGCCAGGGTGGTCTTGCCTACGCCTATGGGCCCTTCGACGACGATGTATGTGGGTGGCTTACCAGGCATCTTCCAGCCTTTCCAGGGCCGCGGCGGGACAGGCCGCCAGCAGGCGCCCGACCGGCCCGAGGCTGGGGATCGACCGCCCGGGGTCGCATTCCTGCAGGGGCCGCAGGACGAAGGCCCGCTCGGCCATACCCGGGTGTGGCACCTCGAGCATGGGTTCCACGATCCGCCGCTGGTCATACAGCAGCAGGTCCAGGTCCAGGCTGCGCGCCCCCCAGTGGACCCCGGTGCGCACCCGGCCATGGGCGTATTCGATACCCTGCAGGGCGCGCAGCAGGCTCAGGGGACAGAGCTCCGTGAGCAGTTCGATGACCGCGTTGAGATAGTCCGGCTGGTCCGCCGGCCCCATCGGCGCACTGCGGTACAGGGATGAGATACGGCCCAGGCGGCTCAGTGGCATCGCCGCGAGTTCCCGGCGAGCCCGGCGCAACTGCGCCAGGGGATCATCGAGATTGCTGCCCAGACCGATCCAGCAGGAGGAAGGACGCACCATCGGTCAATCCCCGCTGTCAGTGGCCTGGCGCACCCGCGGTCGCCTGCGGCGGCGGCGGCGCGGCTTGCGGCCGGCGCCAGCGCCACCAAAGCTGGCCAGCAGGACCTGCTGCCGCTCGTCATCGGCCTGCTGGAACTCGGTCCACCACTCGGCCATGGCCCGCAGTTCCTGATGGACCTCGGCGCGCAAAAGCAGGAAATCGTACGCGGCGCGGAACCTCGGGTTTTCCAGCAGCCGTCGCGCCTGGGCCGGTCGCGGCCGCAGCAGGCGTGGCTGCAGCTCCCAGATCTCGCGCATCATCTGGGTCAGGCGGCGCGGGATGGCGACCGTCCGGGCCTGCCGGCCGATGACCTCGGCGGCGGCGCTCTGACCCGCCTCCTGCGGCGGCAGCCCCCGCTCCAGCAACTGCTGTTCCAGGCGCTGCCGCGGTTCCCACAGCAGGGCCGCGAACAGGAAGGCCGGATTGACCGGCTTGCCTGTGGCCAGGCGCGCATCGGTATTCTCCAGGGCCCGCGCCAGCAGCAGCCGGGGGTAGCCTTGGTCCTCCTCGCCCAGGGCCTCCTCGACCTCGGGGAAGAGTTGCGCGAACAGGCCGAAATGGCGCAATTGCTCGTAGGTCTCCAGGGCGCATCCTCCGTGCAGCAGCTTCAGCACCTCTTCGTAGAGCCGCGCCGACGGCACCTCGCCCAGCAGCGGGGCCATCCCCGGTATGGGCCTGGCGGTGGCCGGGTCGATGGTAAAACCCAGCTTGGCGGCGAAGCGCACGGCCCGCAGCATGCGCACCGGGTCCTCGCGATAGCGGGTCTCGGGATCGCCGACGAATCGCACACGCCCGGCCTGGAGATCCTCGAAGCCGCCGACGTAATCGACGATGGTAAAATCGTCGATGTTGTAATAGAGGGCGTTGATGGTGAAATCACGCCGCCAGACATCGTCGTCGATACTGCCATAGACATTGTCCCTGAGGATACGCCCCTCTTCGCTGTGACGGGCGTCGCCGTGGTTGCCGTCGTGTTGCGCGCGGAAGGTCGCCACCTCGATGATCTCGCGCCCGAAATGCACATGCGCGAGACGGAAGCGCCGGCCGATCAGGCGGCAGTTGCGGAACAGGGCCTTGACCTCCTCGGGATGGGCGTCGGTGGCGATATCGAAGTCCTTGGGTTCCCGCCCCAGCAACAGATCCCGCACACCGCCACCGACCAGATAGCTCTGATAACCGGCCTGGCGCAGGCGGTAGAGCACCTTGAGGGCGCGATCGCTGATATTGGCGCGGGACACCCCATGTTCGGAACGGGGGATGATCACCGGCTCCCGGCCCATTCCCCCGGCCTGGCGCGCTGCGGGCGTGCCGCGTTTAAAGATCTTTTTCAGCCACATGAAGTCTGGGTCCCGGCGCCCGGATGATGGATGGGGATCGGCCCCGCCTGTTGCGGGGTCCCATGCCCGGCGGGGCAAACGAGGCCTGGCGGGATGTCCCTGTGTTTGTGATTATCAATCGATTCTCTGTTTTCATGCCGCAGCGGGCGGTGTCCGGGTCATGGCCAAGCAGCCACCCCGGCCGACCGATTTTACGGTTTGCACTTGAGCAATAGAAGCGGGGACGTATAATAGCAGCCTTTCCGGTCGCATGGCTCCCTTCGTCTAGCGGTTAGGACACCGCCCTCTCACGGCGGTAACACGAGTTCGAGTCTCGTAGGGAGCGCCACCCTTGCCCATATTATGGGCCGGGCCGCGGATTTTCACCGACCGCGGCATTTCCTCCATTTCAATTGATCTATATCAAGGTAATACCCCCACGATCTGGGCATGATAGCCGCACGAGGCTTATGCACCGGGCAAACTGGAGGAACAACATCATGTCTATAATGTCACAAAAAATTCTGCTGACCGCGGCCTGCGCGGCCGGGATACTGGCCCTGTCCAGTACCGTCCTGGCGGCCGATAAAAAGGGTCCCAAACCGGAACATGTCTATGAAGGCGCGCCGTCCCCGGTCGGCACCGTGGTGGAGAAGAAGGACGCCGAACCCGTGGCGCCGCCGATGACCAAGGAGGAATTCGCGCACGCCAAGGAGATCTTCTTCGAGCGTTGCGCCGGCTGCCACGGCGTGCTGCGCAAGGGCGCCACGGGCAAGCCCCTGACCCCGGACATCACCCTGAAGAAGGGCACCGTCTATCTGAAGACCTTCATCAACTACGGGTCCCCGGCGGGCATGCCCAACTGGGGCACCTCCGGACAGCTGACCCCGGAAGAGGTCGACATGATGGCGCGCTATGTCCAGCATGAGCCGCCAGTGCCGCCGGAATGGGGCATGAAGGAGATGATGGACAGCTACAAGCTGGTGGTGCCGGTGGCATCCCGTCCGACCAAGAAGATGAACGACCTGGATCTCGACAATATCTTCTCGGTCACGCTGCGTGACGACGGCAAGATCGCCCTCATCGACGGCAACACCAAGAAGATCATCAAGACCCTGAAGACGGGCTATGCGGTACACATCTCGCGTATCTCCTCCTCAGGACGTTACCTCTACGTCATCGGCCGAGACGCCAAGGTCGACCTGATCGACCTGTGGATGAAGGAACCGGCCGTGGTCGCCGAGATCAAGATCGGCCTGGAGGCGCGTTCCGTCGAGACCTCCAAGTACAAGGGCTACGAGGACAAGTTCGCCATCGCCGGCGCCTACTGGCCGCCGCAGTTCGTGATCATGGATGGCGACACCCTGAAACCCCGCCGCATCGTCTCCACCCGCGGCATGACCGTGGACACCCAGGAGTACCATCCGGAACCGCGCGTGGCCGCCATCGTCGCCTCGCATCAGCACCCGGAGTTCATCGTCAACGTCAAGGAGACCGGCAAGGTGCTGCTGGTGAACTACTCGGATATCGACAATCTGCGGATCACCAGCATCAACGCCGCCCGCTTCCTGCATGACGGCGGCTGGGACTCCACCGAGCGCTACTTCATGTCCGCGGCCAACAAGTCCAACAAGATCGTGGTGGTCGATTCCAAGGAGGACAAGCTGGCCGCCATCGTCGAGGTCGGCAAGATCCCGCATCCCGGACGCGGCGCCAACTTCATCGACAAGGACTTCGGGCCGGTCTGGGCGACCAGCCATCTGGGTGACAACACCATCGCCGTGATCGGCACCGATCCGGTGGGACATCCGGACAGCGCCTGGAAGGTGGTGCGCACCCTCAAGGGCCAGGGCGGCGGTTCGCTGTTCATCAAGACCAATCCGAAATCGACCAACCTGTGGGTCGATACCCCGCTGAACCCGGACCAGAAGAAGAGCCAGTCCATCGCCGTGTTCGATATCAACAACCTGGACAAGGGCTTCGAGGTCCTGCCGATCGCGGAATGGGCCGACCTGGGCGAGGGTCCCAAGCGCGTGGTCCAGCCCGAGTACAATCAGGCGGGTGACGAGGTCTGGTTCTCGGTCTGGAACGGCAAGAAGCAGACTTCCGCCATCGTCGTCGTCGATGACAAGACGCGCAAGCTGAAGACGGTCATCAAGGACCCGCGTCTGATCACCCCGACCGGCAAGTTCAACGTCCACAATACCCAGGATGACGTCTATTGATGGCGGGGTATCGCCATTGAGATGCGTCCGCGCCAGGCAGCGATCGCTGCCTGGCGCCTTTCCGGGCCCTGCCGGGCGGATCATGAAACGGAGACATCGACTCGGGTGGTGGCTTCCGGGTCCGCTGTTGCTGCTGTCATCCTTGTCCGTGCCGGCCGCGCCCGGCGCCCAACGCCAGGGCGAGATCATCGCCCTGTTGCGCCAGGACTGCGGCGCCTGCCATGGCATGACCCTGAAGGGGGGGCTGGGCCCCGCCCTCACCGTCGAGGCCCTGGCCGGCAAGCCCGCCGCCCTGCTGCGGGAAACCATCAGCAATGGCCGGCCCGGCACGCCCATGCCACCCTGGCGTGACTTTCTGAGCGCGGACGAGATCACCTGGCTGGTGGAACAATTGCAACAGGGACTGGATCATGACGACTAGGCACTTGCACACCCTGCTGTTCCTGCTGCTGCTCCCCTGGGCGATCCTGACCCAGGCGCAGGAACCGCGGGGTACCGGCGATCTCGGCATCGTCATCGGCCGCGCCAATGGCGAGGTCACGATCATCGATACCAGCCGGCACACTGCGCTGGCCCGGATCGGGGGCCTCGGCGACCTGTCACACGCCTCCGCGGTCTTCTCCCGCGACGAACGCTATGCCTATGTGTTCGGCCGTGATGGCGGCCTGACCAAGCTCGATCTGTTGCAACAGCGGATCGTGAAACGCGTCCTCCAGGCCGGCAACAGTATCGGCGGGGCCATCTCCCAGAACGGCAGACTGATCGCCGTATCCAACTATGAGCCGGGCGGCGTCCGGGTCTTCGACGCCGGCAGCCTGGCGCCGGTCGCGGACATCCCGGCCGCATATGGCCCCGAACACCAGCGCTCCAAGGTCATCGGCCTGGTCGACGCGCCGGGCAACCGCTTCGTCTTCAGCCTCTACGATGCCGGAGAGATCTGGATCGCGGACATGGCCGAACCCGAGCAACCGAAAATCACACGCTTCGAGAATATCGGCCGGCAACCCTATGACGGCCTGATCACGCCCGGGGGACGCTACTATATCGCCGGCCTGTTCGGCGAGGATGGCCTGGCGCTGCTGGACCTGTGGCACCCCGATAAAGGGGTCCGGCGGATTCTGAACGGCTATGGCCGTGGCGAGCGCCGGATGCCGGTCTACAAGATGCCGCACCTGGAAGGCTGGGCCCGCGCTGGTGATTACCTGTTCATCCCCGCGGTCGGCCATGACGAGGTCCTGGTGGTGCGCTTCAGCGACTGGCGGGAGGTGGCGCACATCCCGGTGCATGGCCAGCCGGTATTCGCCATCGCCCGGCCCGACGGCCGCCAGGTGTGGGTCAACTTCGCCTTTCCGAACAACGATACCGTACAGGTAATCGATGTCGACAGCCTCAGGATCGTCAAGGAACTCAAGCCGGGCAAGGCCGTGCTGCACATGGAATTCAGTCCGCGCGGCGAGGAGGTCTGGGTGTCCGCTCGCGACAGCAACCGCGTCACCGTCTATGACACCGCCAGCTTCGAGCCCCTGGCCACTCTCGACATACGCAAGCCCAGCGGCATCTTCCTGAGCGCGCGCGCGCACCGGATCGGGCTGTGAAACCGTCATCGTCGGACAGCCAGGCCGCCATGGAACAGACCAGCGCCCGCCGCCTGCTGAATGACTACCAGGACGATTTCCCGCTGGTGGCCCGGCCCTATGCCGCGATCGCGGAACAACTGGACCTGACCGAGGCCCAGGTTATCGAAACCCTGGCGCGGCTGCGCGAGGATGGCGCCGTCAGCCGGGTGGGTCCCGTCTATGAACCCAATACGGTCGGCGCCAGCACCCTGGCGGCGATGGCGGTGCCGGCGGCGCGACTGGAGACCGTGGCGGCGCTGATCAATGGCTACCGCGAGGTCAATCACAACTATCAGCGTGAACACCACTACAATCTGTGGTTCGTGGTGGTGGCCCGTTCGCGTGAGCGGCTGACCCGCATACTGGCGGAGATCGAGACCCGCAGCGGCCTGCCCGTGCTGGACCTGCCGATGCTGCGGCAGTATCACATCAACCTGGGATTCGAGCTGAAATGGACCTGAAAGTCACCGCCCGGCATGACATGCCCCTGGTTGTCGACAACCAGGACTGCCTTCTCATCGATGCCCTCAGCGACGGGCTGCCACTCAGCCCCAGGCCTTACCTGGAGATCGGAGACAGACTGGGCCTGAGCGAGGACGAGACCATCGAGCGTATCGCCAGGCTGCGCCATGGCGGCGTGATCAAGCGCTTTGGCATCATCGTCCGTCACCGCGAGCTGGGCTACCGCGCCAACGCCATGGTGGTCTGGGACATACCCGATCAACGGGTCGCGGAGGTCGGCGCGCGCCTCGGCGCCTGTAGCGCCATATCCCTGTGCTATCAGCGTCCGCGGCGCCTGCCGGAATGGCCCTACAACCTGTTCTGCATGCTCCATGGCAAGCAGCGCCAGAGTGTGCTCGACCAGGTCCGGAAGCTCGTCCGTGACCTGGACCTCGGTAACTTCGCCCACCAGGTGCTCTTCAGCCAGAGACGTTTCAAACAGTGCGGGGCGCGCTTCGGCCTGGGCCAGGAACGCCAGCCCGCCAGGCGGGTCCATGCCGGCCATGGATGATCTCGATCGCGATATCATCAACCACCTCCAGGACGGCTTCCCGATCGTGGCCGAACCCTACGCTGAGATCGCCCGGCGCCTGGATATCGATGAACAGGAACTGCTGCGCCGCCTCCAGGCCTTGATCGACAACGGCCTGCTGAGCCGCTTCGGGCCGCTGTTCAACGCCGAACGCATGGGCGGCGCCCTGAGCCTGTGCGCCATGGCCGTCGATGAGGAACGCTACGACGCGGTCGTCGAGATGGTAAACTCCCATGCGGAAGTGGCCCACAACTATGCCCGGGAGCACCATCTCAACATGTGGTTCGTACTGGCTACCGAGCGTGAGGATCAAATCCGGGAGGTCATCACGGAAATCGAACGACAAAGCGGCCTGACCGTCTATAACCTGCCCAAGCTGCGGGAATACTATGTCGGCCTGAAACTATGCGTGTAGCGACCCGGATCGAAGGCCCCACGGCCAACGGGCTCATCGATGAACGGGATCGTCGCCTGATCGAGCTGACCCAGGCCGGCCTGCCGCTCGTCAGCCGGCCCTACCACGCCCTGGCCCGGGAACTGGGCACGGACGCGGAGGAGGTCATGCGCCGGTTTCGACGCATGCAGGATCTGGGTATCATCCGCCGCATCGGCGCGGTGCCCAACCACTATGCCCTGGGTTACAAGGCCAACGCCATGAGCGTCTGGGACATAGACGATGAGGCCATCGACAGCCTGGGCCGGCGCGTCGGTGGCCTGAGCTTCGTCAGTCACTGCTATCGGCGTCCGCGCATCCCCGGGGTCTGGCCCTACAACCTCTTCGTCATGGTCCATGGCCATGACCGCGACGAGGTCCGGGAACTGGTCCGGCGACTGGCGGGGATGGTCGCCGCCGACTGTCGCGGCCATGAACTGTTGTATAGTACCCGCATACTGAAAAAGACCGGACTGCGGCTGGCCTCCGGCGGCGGACGAGACCACAAGCACACCTAGGGAACGCCTTCAATGTTTCGAATCTCACAATTCATGCGTGGACTGGCCGCACCGGAATCGATCCGGCCCTGGCGCAAACCCTCCGGTCCGGTGGTCATCTGGAACCTGATCCGGCGCTGCAACCTGACCTGCAAACACTGCTATTCCATCTCCGCGGACAAGGATTTCGCCGGTGAGCTGAGCACCCGGGAGGTGTTCACGGTGATGGATGACCTGAAGGACTTCGGCGTGCCGGTGCTCATCCTCTCCGGTGGCGAACCCCTGCTGCGTCCGGATCTGCCCGCCATCGCCCGCCGGGCCAGGGACAAGGGGTTTTTCATCGCCCTGTCCACCAACGGCACCCTGATCGATACGGACATGGCCGACACCATCGCCGACACCGGCTATGACTATGTCGGCATCAGCCTCGACGGCATGCAGGCCACGCATGATCGCTTCCGCCGCAAGGCCGGCGCCTTCGACGCCGCCCTCAACGGGATCCGCCTGTGCGTGGCGCGCGGGGTCAAGGTCGGCCTGCGTTTCACCCTGACCCAGGACAATGCCGCAGAACTGCCCCAGTTGCTGGAGCTGATGCGTGACGAGGGTGTGGACAAGTTCTACCTCTCGCATCTGAATTATTCAGGCCGCGGCAACCGCAACCGCCGCAGCGATGTCATCCACCAGGTCACGCGCCAGGCCATGGACCTGCTGTTCGATACCTGCTGGAAGGACATCCAGGCAGGCAATACGCATGAGTATGTCACCGGCAACAACGATGCCGACGGGGTCTATCTGCTGCACTGGGCCGAACGTCATTGTCCGGACCAGGTCCCCGCCCTGGGCGAGCGGCTGCGCCAGTGGGGTGGCAACGCCTCCGGCGTGAACATCGCCAACATCGACAACCTGGGTGAGGTCCATCCCGATACCTTCTGGTGGCAGCACAATCTCGGCAATGTCCGTGATCGCCTGTTCTCGGACATCTGGCGGGACCGCTCGGACCCATTGATGGCGGGCATGAACATGAAGCCCCGTCCGGTCAAGGGCCGTTGCGGCCGGTGCCGGCACCTGGATATCTGCGGTGGCAACACCCGCGTGCGCGCCTTCCAGATGACCGGCGATCCCTGGGCCGAGGATCCGGCCTGCTACCTGGATGACGCCGAGATCGGCCTCGAGGAGCCCACGGCAGCCCGGGCCGGCATCGCCTGATGCGGCGCGCCCCGTCCCCGCGGCTGCGCTACGCCGGCCTCATCATACTGCTGCTCGCCCTGCCCGCCCTCGGCCAGGCCCGGGATGCGGCGCGTCTCTACCGCCAGCACTGCGCCGACTGCCACGGCGCCGGCCGCCTCGGTGGCGAAGGCCCCGCGCTGCTTCCCGGCGTGCTCACACGCCTCAGGCCCAGGGCGGCCAGCCAGGCCATCCTCCAGGGCCTGGCCTCGACCCAGATGCCGGCCTTCGCCGGCAAGCTGAGCCCGGCCGATGCCGACGCCCTGGTCAAATATATCTATACCCCGCTGGCGCAGACCCCGTCATGGGGAGAAAAGGAGATCCGTGCCTCGCGCATCGTCTACCACGATCCCGACAGGCTTGGTGACAAACCTGTCTATGACGCCGATCCCCTGAACCTGTTCCTGGTGGTGGAGACCGGCGATCATCATGTCACGGTGCTGGACGGTGATCGCCTGGAACCCATCACCCGTTTCAAATCCCGCTATGCCCTGCACGGGGGACCGAAGTACTCACCACACGGCCGTTTCGTCTATATGGTCTCGCGCGATGGCTGGGTGTCGAAGTACGACATGTACAACCTGAAGATGCTGAGCGAGATCCGCGCCGGGATCAATGCCCGCAACCTGGCCATCTCCAGCGATGGCAAATACGTGGCCATAGGCAATTACCTGCCCCAGACCCTGGTGATCCTGAATGCCGCGGACCTGAGCCTGAACCGGGTCATCGAGGTCGGTGACGGCAAGGGCCGGCGTTCCCGCGTCAGCGCGGTCTACGACGCCGCGCCGCGCAAGAGCTTCATCGTCGCGCTCAAGGACATCCCCGAACTTTGGGAGGTCTCCTACTCGGACCAGCCCGTCTATTACGGCAAGGTCCACGACTACCGTGACGAGGGGCCGCCGCCGATCAGCGGGCCCTTCCCCATCCGCCGTATAGTACTGGATGATTATCTCGATGATTTCTTCTTCGACCAGGGCTATGACAACCTCATGGGGGCCGCGCGCAATGCGAAGAATGGCCAGGTCATCAACCTCAACATAGGCCGCAAGATCGCCGACATCGACCTGCCCGGCCTGCCGCACCTGGGATCCGGCATCACCTGGAACTACCACGGTCACCCGGTGATGGCCACACCCAACCTCAAACAGGGCGTGGTCAGCGTCATCGACATGCAGACCTGGAAGACCATCAAGCGCATCAAGACCCTGGGCCCCGGCTTCTTCATGCGCTCACACGAGAACTCACCCTACGCCTGGGTGGATGTCTTCTTCGGGCCCAACCGGGATGTCATGCAGGTGATAGACAAACAGCGCCTGGAGATCGTCAAGACCCTGAGGCCGGCCCCGGGCAAGACCTCGGCGCATGTCGAATTCACCCGCGACGGACGCTATGCCCTGGTCAGCATCTGGGACCAGGATGGCGCCCTGGTGGTCTATGACAGCAAGACCCTGGAAGAGGTCAAGCGTATCCCGATGAACAAGCCCTCGGGCAAATACAACGTCTACAACAAGATCACCCGCTCCGCCGGCACCAGTCATTGACAAGCGGCGATCCCGGCTGCTGCCACCCCGATCGGGCGCCGCAACTACTCCAGAAAACCGCCATTGGCCCGGCGAAAGGCATCGATGTCGGGGATGCGGACGACCTTGCCCTTGATGCTCAGCAGGCCCTCGTGCTGCAGCTCGCTGAAGATGCGCGAGAGGGTCTCCGGGGTGATCGACAGGCGCGAGGCGATACGGTTCTTGGGCGCGGGCAGCACCACTTCCACACCCCCGTCGGCATCATGGGGCAGCTGGTTGTTCAGATAACCGATGATCCTGCAGGTGGCATTCTGCAGCGTCAGACGGTCGATCTCCTCCACCCAGCGCCGCAGCCGCACGCTGAGGTCCCCCATGATACGGAAGCAGGTATCGATGGACTCCGCCAGCACGGACTTGAAATTATCGCTGTCGATCTCGAGCAGGACGCTGTGACCGGAGGAGGTTGCGCTGACCGGATAGGTATGCCGATCCATGAACATCACCGCCTCGGCGAAGGTCTGTCCCGGCTGGACGAGCTCCATGACCTTTTCATCGCCCTTCATGGAGGTCCGTTTGAGCACGATATTCCCGCTCTGCAGCAGATAAAAGGCCCTGGCCGCCTGTTCCTGCGCGAACAGCTGTTCCCCGTCGGCGAGTTCCAGTCTTTGCATATGCGCGGCGATAGACTGCAACTGTTCCCGCTTGAGTGAATGAAACAGGGGCACGGAGGCAATCTCGGTTGAACTCAGAAACTGTTGATACAAGGCATATCCCCGTTTTATTGTCTTTATGTCGACGCCAGCCATGCCGTGACTCGCCCCGTCGGCGGACTGGCATGGGTACCGAATGGGATAGTATAGACCGCTTTCCCCGCCGAGAGGAAAATCCCGGGGTTCAGGATCCCAGCAGTCGGCTCATGCCTTCGCTGTCCAGGGGTCTGCTGAACCAGTAGCCCTGGAAGGCATGGCAGCCATGCCCGATCAGGAAATCCAGCTGTTCCCGGGTCTCCACGCCCTCGGCGACCACTCGCAGGCCCAGGTTCTCCGCCATGGCGATGATGGTCTGGGTGATGGCGGCATCGCCCGGATTGACGGCGATATCACTGATGAAGCCGCGATCGATCTTCAGTTCGTCCAGTGGCAGGCGCTGCAGATAGGCCAGCGAAGAATAACCGGTGCCGAAATCGTCTATGGAGAACTGCACCCCCAGACGCTGCAGTTCCTGCATCTTGGCGATGGTGTCATCGACATTCTCGACTACCGTGCCCTCGGTCAACTCCAGGATCAGCGCGTCCGCGGGCATCCCGGTCTCCTCCAGGATGCCACTCACCAGGGCCTGGAAATTCGCCATGCGGAACTGGCGTGAACTGATATTCACCGAGAGCATGGGCCTGGGTCCCGGATAGCGATCCCGCCAGACCCGGAACTGGACACAGGCGCTGCGCAAGACCCACTCGCCCAGGGCCACGATGGCGCCGGTCTCTTCCATCACCGGGATGAAGCGGGCCGGCGGGACATTGCCCCGCACCGGGTCCCGCCAGCGCACCAGCACCTCCATGCCGATAAGACCGCCAGCGGCGTCGAACTGCGGCTGGTAATTCAGATGGAAGGACTCGTTGGCCAGGGCGTTGCGCAGGTCGTTTTCCAGGTGCCGGCGCTGATCCGCGGCCTGTTGCAGGTCCGGGCGGTAAAAGCTGATGGTATTGCGACCGGCGGACTTGGACAGATACATCGCCGCATCGGCCTGGCGCAGGATATCGTCGGCGCTCTCGTCATCGGTCGGGAACAGGCTGATCCCCAGGCTGACACTGGTCAGGTATTCATGCCCATCCAGGTCATAGGGGGCACAGATGGCATTGCGCAGCTTGGTCGCCACCTGTCCGGCCTGGGTCGCGGCTTCCTCGGCATTGGTGGCCAGATCCGGCAGCAGCACGATGAACTCATCCCCGCCGAGACGGGCCACGGTATCCTCCTCGCGCAGGCTCGCCTGCATGCGCTCGGCCATCTGTTTCAACAGCAGGTCCCCGGTCTGATGGCCCAGGGCGTCGTTGAGAAGCTTGAAATAATCCAGGTCCATGAACAGCACCGCGCCGATACGATGGTGGCGGCGGGTCAGCAACAGCTCGCGCCCGAGGCGCTCCAGCAACAGGCGCCGGTTGGGCAGGCCGGTCAGGGCATCATAATAGGCCAGCTGTTCGATCTGCGCCTCGGCCTGCTTGCGCTCGGTGATGTCGATGGCCACCCAGGCAACCTGGCCCGGCACCGCGCCCGGGGGTCTCAGCAGCGAGGTGCGGCCCTCGAACCAGCGCGTCCCGGCCGCGACATCCAGGGAATACTCCAGCCGTTGAGAAGCCCCCTGACGCAGGGTCGCACGGATGGTCTCCATGATCGGTTGCGCCGCCGCCGGGGGCAGAACCGTGGTCAGGGCCTTGCCACGCAACTCCTCCGCCTGGGCATAGAGCAGGGCCTCATTGGAACCGAAGACATCGACATAGACGCCGTTTTCATCGAGGATGAAGGCGATATCCGGCAAGGCCTGGGTGAAACGCCGGAGCTGCTCGTGGCTCTGCTCCAGTTCGGCCCGGATACGATAGTCCTCGGTGACATCCTGGAACACCAGGATCACCCCCAGCACCTCGCCGTGCGGCAGCCGGATGGGCGCGGCGCTGTCGGCGATCTGGTATTCGCGCCCGTCCCGCGCCAGCAAGGTGGTATGGTTGGCCAGACCGACGATGACGCCATCGCGGATCACCCGCTCGACCGGATTATCGGCCGGCAGTCTGCTGAGCGCATTGACAATGTGAAAAACATCGGTCAGATAGTGTCCCCGCGCCTCGTGGAGGCACCAGCCCGTCATCTGTTCGGCGACGGGGTTCATGCGCGTTACGCGGCCCTGCTTGTCGGTCACGATCACGCCGTCACCAATGGCATGCAAGGTGGTCTCCAGGTGTTGTTCCCGCGCTTGCAGGGAAGCGATGGAGGCCGCGAGTTTCGCGCTCATGCGGTTCAGATCCCGGCCCAGGCGGGCCAGTTCGCCCTTGCCGCGAACCGCCGCCCGCACCTCCAGGTTTCCGGCGCTGATCTTCCTGGCCACTGTCTGCAACTGCGATACCGGCCGGGTCACCAGCCAGTGCAGGGCGGCGATCAGGGCCAGCAACGAGAGTAGCAGTCCCACCGCGCTGCGTAGCGCCTCATTCTGGAAATCGTGACGGATCAGGGCCAGGCCATGACCCAGATGATAATCGAGATAGAGGACGCCGGTCCTGCTGCCGCGCAGGGCCAGGGTCTGGGTCGGAAGATCGAGTGGATAATAGGCATGCAGGTGCAGATGATCCGGCGACCACTCGATCACCGCGCGATGCTCGTGCAGGACCTGCTGGAAACGGCCGATATTGAAATCATCCAGTTCACTGGCCGCGGCCGCGCCATCCAGCTCCCGTCGTGTCGCGAACAGCACCCGGCCATTGCCATCGATCGCGGCCAGCGCATTGATGCCGCGACGCAGACCATAACCGTCGAGCTCCGTCCGGGCTTCCTCGATATTGTGCAGCAACAGTTCGCGCTGCAGGCTGGCCTGTAACTGCGACAGGTCGAGGCGTACCCGGGCCAGGGTCCTGTCCTCGAAATCAGCGATCCGGCTTTGCAGCATCTGGCTGTAGAAGATCAGGGATGGCAGGATATAGGCCAGCACGACCACCAAGGGCAGCCACAGCTTCAGCGGCGGGCTGAACACGGCCCTCATGGAGGCACCGGCGGCAGATAACGGGGACTGGCCAGGCCGGAGATACCGATCTCCCGTGGCAGCAGGCGGTGCCGGTACAGGAAGCCCGCCAGTTCCGCGGCGCGGGTATCCAGCGGCGCCGGCCGGCCCGTCAGCAGGCCGCGGTTCGCGGCCAGATCGGGCTGTTCCAGTCCATGAAGGGAGTTCAGGATCTCACTCGGCGCCAGGCGCAGGCGGGCCTGCATGCGCCTGGCGGCATCCCCGGGGTGTTTCCGCAGATAGTCCAGGGCCCGGAAATAGGCCCGGATCAAGGCCCGCAGCTGTTCCTGGTGTACCGCCGCAAGCCCCTCGCGCACGACCAGCACATCGATGATGCGACCCGGGATCCGGCTGCTGTCGAACAACACCCGCGCACCCTCGGCCAGCAGGCGGCTGCGCGTGGGTTCGAAGGTCACCACCGCCGCCACCTGGTCCTGTTCATAGGCCTGCTGATGATGACCGGCGGCAAGATGCACCGGCTGGATGTCGGTGACATCCAGACCCGCCGATTCCAGGGCCGATTCCAGCAGCAGGGCCCCGACGGCGGTGTCCTCGACACCCACGCGACGGCCGCGCAGGTCCTTGAGCCCGGTGATCTCCGGGTGCGCCAGCAAGGCATCCGCACCGTTGGAGACATCCATCACCAGCACGATCTCGATGGCGTAGCCATCCGCCACCAGGCCCAGGGCCTCGTCCAGGGTCAGGGCCGCGACATCGACGGTCGCATTGCGCATCTCGTGCAGCACACTGGTGGTGGAGGACAATTCCACCAGGCGTACGCTACCCTCCGGGTAATAACCCAGGGAACGGGCCAGATACAGGGGTTCGTAACCGGTCCACACATTGCTGGCCACCAGCAGCGGTGCCGGCGGCGGCTCAGCGCAGCCGGACAGGACCGCGAACGGCAGCAACAGGAACAGCAAACGAAGAACAGTTCGGCGACACAGCACGGTCAGTCCTCTTTTGCGCCGCGGCCTGCCCAGCCCGCGGCCCCGGGTTCGTGATCGCGGGACGCTTCAGGCGCCCGTCATACCAACTGATATTTCCATGATAATCAAATCAGCTCCGGCGCGTACAGGCCTGAAATCCGCAAAACATTGATCCAGGTCAAGAAAAGTTGAATTTTGTGCGCTGATCCAGGATCAGCGCTGGCGCAGGACGGCCCGTATGCCCTGCAACAGGGCCATGGGCTCGGGGGGGCAGCCGGGGATCTTCACATCCACCGGGATGACATTCTCCACGGCGCCGCAACTGGCGTAGCTGAGGCCAAACTCGCCCCCATCGCAGGCGCAGTCGCCGGCCGCGATCACATAGCGAGGCTTCGGGGTCGCGACCCAGGTACGGCGCAGGGCCGCCTGCATGTGCCGCGACACCGGCCCGGTCACCAGCAGCATGTCGGCATGCCTGGGCGAGGCCACGAAGTGCACACCGAAGCGCTCGATGTCATGGTAGGGATTGTTCAGGGCGTGGATCTCCAGCTCACAACCATTGCAGGAGCCGGCATCGACCTCGCGGATCGCCAGGCTGCCGGCGAAGCGGGCCTCGACCAGGTTCCTGATCTCGATGCCGACCCGTTCGAGTTCGGTATCCTCGATGACCGGCGCCGCCTCCGTGACC
>CAZDOC010000017.1:0-4109 GCA_964506945.1 uncultured Gammaproteobacteria bacterium | reverse complement strand
CTACAGATCATGCCCGGAATAAGACCCATTGACCGATTTGTTGCATACCGGGAAGTCCGGCACGATATTGTTCAGCACGATCAGCTCCAGTGCCGGCCAGGCAAACCAGCTCGGGTCCCGCGGAAAGTAGCGCCCGATACGGCCATCGGCGGCGAAGCGCACGTGGCAGAGGATCTCGCCGCGCCAGCCCTCGACCATGCCCAGTCCCTCGGCATCCGCCCCGGGCGGATGCCAGTCCACCCTCAGGGGGGTGTCCGGCAGGGCCTCGATCAGATCGTCGATCAGGTCCAGGGAGGCCAGGATCTCCCGCATGCGTACCTGCATGCGCGCCGCGACATCCCCCTGGCTCAACAGCGGGACGCTGGCGCTGAAGACATCGTAGGGGGCGTAGGGGTTGTCCCGCCGCACATCGAAGCCCTGCCCGGAGGCCTTGCCGATATGACCCAGCACCCCCAGGCGGGCCGCGGTCTCCCGGCTCAGGACCCCGGTCGTCAACAGCCGGTCCTCCAGCGAGGGGTGGTCGTCGAGAATATCGTAGAGGCTCCGCAATTCCCTGCGCAGGCGCGGATGGCTGTCCCGCATGATCTCGCAATCCTCATCACGCAGTTCCACGCAGACCCCGCCCGGGACCACGCAGTCCATCAGCAGGCGATGACCGGACATGCGTTTATTCTGTCGCAGCCAGTCCTCGCGCAGGCGCGTGAACTGGTACTGGGCGAAGGCGAAACCGACATCGTTGCAGATGGCGCCGATATCGCCGAGATGGTTGGCGATGCGCTCGCGCTCGGCCAGGATCGCCCGGCAGGACAGCGCCCGGCGCGGGATCTCCAGTCCGGCGGCACGCTCCATGGCCTGGCAGGCGGCCCAGGCATGGGCCACGGTGGAATCGCCCGAGACCCGCCCGGCCAGGCGTACCAGGCCACCGGCGTCGCGACCCACGGCCAGCTTCTCGATGCCCTTGTGCACGTAGCCCAGATGCTGCTCCAGCCTCAGCACATCCTCGCCAAGGGCATGGAAGCGGAAGTGTCCCGGTTCGATGATGCCGGCATGCACCGGCCCGACCGGGATCTCATAGACCCCGCTGCCATCGATACGCCGGAAGGGATAGCCGCCATCGGGCGGGGTCTCGGCGGCTGGCGAACCGGCGAGAGGAAAATCATTGCGCAGGGGAAAGACATCCTCGCCCCAGGCCTGGTGGCGGGTCCAGCGACGGGGGTCCGGATGGTCCATGAAGACCACCCCCAGCAGGTCCCGCAGGTGTCGCTCCATGCGATCGGCGGCCGGATAATGGGGGGTATGCGATGAAAGCTGCGGGGCCTTGTCGGTGACGCCGGTGCGCAACAGCAGGTAATCCCCCTGATATTCCAGCATGCTGCTGATCTCGATCTGATCACCGCGATGATCACCCCAGACCCCGGCCCAGCGACAGCCGAACGCCGCCGCCTGCCTGGCCGCGCGGCCCCAGTCGATGGGCTCGATACGGATACATTTCGCCGGTGTAAGGTCCTGCCCGTCGTCGGCCTGGAAGCGCACCCTGCCGGCCTCCAGGCTGGCAAGAAAATCGGCCAGCCAGTCGAAGGCGATAGCGCTCATAGCAGGTGCCCCCCGGAGATCAGATGCGTGGCCTGGTCCAGCCAGCGGGACAAAAAGCCCGGCAGCGACAGGCCGAACCACAACACCAGCAGCAGGTGGGCGATGATCGGGATCATGTTGGCCCTGACCGGCTGCTGGCCCTCGGGTGGGGACCCGTAAACCATCGGATGCAGGTTGCGGAACAGACCGGCAAAGGCGATCGCCAGTCCCGCCAGCAGGAAGCCGGCCAGCCAGGGGTAGCTGTGCAGGGTCGCGCTGAGGAGCAGGAATTCACTGGTGAAGATACCGAAGGGCGGGAAGCCGGCGATCGCCGCGACGCCGATCAGCAGGCTCCAGCCGACCACCGGCTGGGTGCGGATCAGGCCGCGGATATGAGCCATCGACTGGGTCCCGGCGATGTGCGCGGCATGGCCGACGGTGATGAAGATGGCCGACTTGGTCAGTGAATGCACCAGCATGTGCAGCAGCGCGGCGAAGGTCGCCAGCGGCCCGCCGATGCCGAAGCCCAGGGTCATCAGGCCCATGTGCTCGATGGAGGAATAGCTGAACATGCGCTTGATGTCCTTCTGCCGGTGCAGGAACAGGCTGGAGACGATCAGCGAGACGATGCCGAAGGCCATCATCACATGGCCGGGCATGACCAGGCTGCCCGCGGCCTCCAGGGGGGCATCGGCGAGCATCTTCAGGCGCACGATGGCGTACAGGGCGATATTCAGCAACAGCCCGGAGAGTACCGCGGAGACCGGCGTCGGGCCCTCGGAATGGGCATCCGGCAACCAGTTGTGCAGCGGCACCAGGCCGACCTTGGTGCCGTAACCGACCAGCACGAAGATGAAGGCGATCTTCATCACCGTCGGGTTCAATTGCGCTGCCACACCGTATAGGACCGTCCAGCTCAAGCCTTGCGTCACATCGCTGAGTACGTGCTGGGCGGCGAAGTAGATCAGCACGGTGCCAAACAGGGCCATGGCGATACCGACGCCACAGAGGATGAAATACTTCCAGGCCGCCTCGATGGACTCCGGCGTGCGGTAGAGGCTGACCAGCAACACCGTGGCCAGGGTGGCGCCCTCGACCGCCACCCACATGATCCCCAGATTGTCCACGGTCAGCGCCAGCAGCATGGTAAAGATGAAGCCCTGGTACATGCTGTGGTAGAGGCGCAGGCGGCTGGGATTGATACGGCCGATCTCGCACACATGGGCCATATAGGGCCGCGAGAAGATCGCCGTGGTGAAGCTGACGAAGGCGGTCAACACGACCATGTAGATGCAGAAGGCATCGATGCGGAAAGCGGCATTGTGTATCGGCCCGTTCCGTAGCACCTCCAGGGCCAGCAACAGTGCGCCGCACAGGGTCAGCAGGGCCAGCACCAGGTTGACCCAGCCGGCCACCACCTTGGACCGGATCAGGGCCATCAGCAGAGCCCCCAGCAACGGCGTGAAGACCGTGATCAGGACATAGTTCACGGCGCTTCCTCCCGCTCCGACAGACGGTTCAGCCGGTCCACGTCGAAGGAGTCGATACTCTCGCGGATATGCAGGAAGAAGATCCCGAACAGCACCGCCGCCACCATCACATCGAAGGCCACCCCCAGTTCCACCACCAGCGGCATGCCGTGGGTGGTGGAGACCGCGGCCAGGAACACGCCGTTTTCCATCGACATGAAACCGATCACCTGAACCACCACCTGCGAGCGCACCACCATCATCATCATGCCCAGCAGCACCACCGCCAGGCTGACGGCGATGATGTTGCGGGTCGAGGCCAGTTGCACCTGCTCGATGGGCAACACCACCCAGTAGCTGAACACCACCAGCGCCGCGCCGGCCAGGGTGATCAGGATGGGGTGCCCCAGGCTCTGGACATCGCGATCCAGGTCCAGCCGGCGCATCATGCGCAGCAGCATCCAGGGGATCAGCAGGCCCTTCAGGGAAAAGGTCAGGGCCGCGGAGAGATACAGTTCCGGCTCGATCGCATGGGCCACCAGCGCGGTCACCGCCGCGACCAGCGTACCCTGCCAGGCGAAGGCATGGATGATCGCGATCAGGCGATTGTGCGCCAGCAGGGTGAAGGAGATGAACACCACCAGCGCGGCCAGCACGAACATCAGCTGCTCCAGCAGGGACAGGTCGGCCAGGTTCATCAGGCCATCTCCAGGATCACGTTGCTGAGCATGCCCAGCAGGGCCAGCAGGAAGGCCAGGTTCAGGTATTGCGGGATCCGGAACACGCGCATCTTCGCCAGCGTGGTCTCGGCCACGGCCAGCACGACCCCCAGCAGCGCCAGCTTGGCGGTGATCGCCAGCAGGCCCAGCAGCAGGGCGCCGGGGGTGAATTCGGTGGCGATCCCCCAGGGCAGGAAGACATTGGCGATCAGCACGAAATAGGCCATCAGCTTGATCTGCGCCGCGCCCTCCATCAGCGCCAGGTGACGACCGCTGTACTCGAGGATCATGGCCTCGTGGATCATGGTCAGTTCCAGGTGGGTGGCGGGATTGTCCACCGGGATGCGGC
>CAZDOC010000016.1:37261-49078 GCA_964506945.1 uncultured Gammaproteobacteria bacterium | reverse complement strand
GCCTGGCGCCGACTCAACCGGTTTCGAACAGGGCCGTGCTCAGGTAGCGCTCGGCGAAATCGGGCAGGATCACGACGATGCGCTTGCCGGCGGAAGCCTCGCGGGCGGCGACCTCGGCGGTGGCGGCCAGCGCGGCCCCGGAGCTGATGCCGACGAACAGGCCTTCTTCCAGCGCGGCCCTCCTGGCCCAGGCGATGGCATCCTCGTTGCTGACCTGGACGATGTCATCGACGATGTCGGTGTTGAGGTTGGCGGGGATGAAGCCGGCGCCTATGCCCTGGATCTTGTGCGGGCCGGGCTGGCCGCCGCTGAGTACGGGCGAATCGGCCGGCTCCACCGCGATGGCCCGGAACCCGGGGCGCCGGGCCTTGATGACCTCGGCGACGCCGGTGAGGGTGCCGCCGGTGCCGACGCCGGCGACCACCATGTCCACCTCGCCATCGGTATCCGCCCAGATCTCCTCGGCGGTGGTCCGGCGGTGGACCTCGGGGTTGGCCGGATTCTCGAATTGCTGCGGCATATAGCTGCCGGGCCTGGCGGTGGCCAGTTCCCCGGCCTTGCGGATCGCACCGGGCATGCCTTCGGCGGCCGGGGTGAGGACGATCTCGGCGCCCAGCCCGGTCAGGACCTTGCGCCGTTCCAGGCTCATGGATTCCGGCATGGTCAGGGTCAGCCGGTAGCCGCGCGAGGCGCAGACGAAGGCCAGCGCGATGCCGGTATTGCCACTGGTCGGTTCGATGATCTCGCCGCCCGGCTTGAGACGGCCGTCCGCTTCGGCGGCCTCGATCATGGCCAGGCCGATGCGGTCCTTGACCGAGGCCAGTGGATTGAAGCACTCCATCTTGGCCAGCACCTCGGCCTGTGACGGGATGAGGCGCTTGATGCGGACCAGCGGGGTATGGCCGATGGTCTGGGTGATATCGTCGAATATGCGTGTCATGGTTGCTTCTCCCGCTGCTTGCCTCGATAGATGGATTATGACCCCCGGTAACGGGATTGCCTACCGTTTGTCTGTCTCGAGGCGCTGAGGGGGCTTGATCTCGGCGGGCAGCGCCCGTATGTTTGCCCCGGCTTGTTAATGAGGGTAGCGGATTATGCCGATTTATGAATATGAATGTAATGACTGCGGTCACCAGATGGAGGCCTTGCAGAAGGTAAGCGATGACCCGCTCAAGGACTGTCCGGAATGTGGAAAGCCGGGATTGCGCAGGCTGGTTTCGGCGGCCGGTTTCCGCCTCAAGGGCAGCGGCTGGTACGAGACCGATTTCAAGGGCAAGAACGAGAAGAAGGCCAATCTGGCCGGCAAGGACGGCGCCCCGACGAAGCCGGCCGGCAGCGGGGATGGCAAGAAGAAATAGGGTCGGCGGACCTCGCCGGCCCGGCATGGTTGCGCCGATCCCGGCCAGACCTTACCATGGCCGCCCTTTGGGCCATTAATAAAGAGACGGATATGCGCAGCCATTATTCCAGCCAGATAGACGCCGAACTGATCGACCAGGAGGTCACCGCCTGCGGCTGGGTCAATACCCGCCGTGACCACGGTGGCGTGATCTTCATCGATCTGCGTGATCATCACGGCATCCTGCAGGTGGTCTTCGATCCGGATACCCCGGAGAGCTTCGCCATCGCCGAGCGGGTGCGCAATGAATATGTGCTGCGCATCCACGGCCGCGTGCGCCGCCGGCCCGAGGGCACGGTCAACCCGGATCTGCCCACCGGCGAGATCGAGGTGCTGGGCCACAGCATCGAGATCCTGAACGCCGCCGAGACCCCGCCCTTCCAGCTCGACGACGAGCATGTGCACGACGATGTGCGCCTGCGCTATCGTTACGTGGACCTGCGCCGGCCGCTGATGCAGCAGCGCCTGCGCCTGCGCGCCCGGGTGGCGCGGGAGCTGCGCGCCTTTCTCGATGCCCGCGACTTCACCGAGGTCGAGACGCCGATGCTGACCAAGGCCACCCCCGAGGGCGCCCGCGACTACCTGGTGCCCAGCCGCACCCACCAGGGCAGTTTCTTCGCCCTGCCGCAGTCACCGCAGCTGTTCAAGCAGTTGCTGATGATGTCCGGCATGGACCGTTACTATCAGATCGTGCGCTGCTTCCGCGACGAGGACCTGCGCGCCGATCGGCAGCCGGAATTCACCCAGCTCGATATCGAGACCTCGTTCATGGACCTGGTCTCCATCACCGACATGATGGAGGAGATGATCCGCCAGGTGTTCAAGTCCGTGCTGGGGGTCGAACTGGAGACACCCTTTCCGCGCATGACCTATGCCGAGGCCATGGACCGTTTTGGCAGCGACCGGCCGGACCTGCGCGTCCCGCTGGAGCTGACCGATCTCGGTGACCTGATGCAGGCGGTCGAATTCAAGGTCTTCTCCGGTCCGGCCAACAGCGACGACGGCCGGGTCGCCGCGTTGCGGGTGCCGCAGGGCGGCCGTCTGACACGCAAGCAGATCGATGATTACACCGCCTTCGTCGCCATCTACGGCGCCAGGGGCCTGGCCTATATCAAGGTCAACGAACGCGATGCCGGCCGTGAGGGCCTGCAGTCGCCGATCCTGAAGTTCCTGCCGGACGGGGTGATCGACAGCCTGCTGGAGCGCACCGGGGCCCAGGACGGAGACCTGATCTTCTTCGGCGCCGACAAGGCCCGGGTGGTGAACGAATCCCTGGGGGCGCTGCGCGAGAAACTGGGACACGATCTGGAGCTGCTGGAGGACGGCTGGCGGCCGCTGTGGGTGATCGATTTCCCGATGTTCGAATGGAACGAGGACGAAAGCCGCTGGGACGCCCTGCACCACCCGTTCACCGCCCCCAACAACGACGATCCGGCCGAACTGGAGGCCAGCCCCGGGGCCATGCTCTCGCGGGCCTACGACATGGTCCTGAACGGCTCCGAGATCGGCGGCGGCTCCATCCGTATCCACAATCCCGAAATGCAGCAGGCCGTGTTCCGGCTGCTGGGGATCGGCGAGCAGGAGGCGCGGGAGAAATTCGGCTTCCTGCTGGATGCCCTGAAATACGGTTGCCCGCCGCATGGGGGCCTGGCCTTCGGCCTGGACCGCCTGCTGATGCTGATGAGCGGCGCCGATTCCATCCGCGACGTGATCGCCTTCCCCAAGACCCAGACCGCCGCCTGCCCGCTGACCCATGCCCCCTCGCCGGCCAGTGATCGGCAGTTGCGTGAACTGGGCCTGCGGGTGCGCAAGCCGGTGGTCGAGGAATAATCCCCCCGGGCTTGATTTAGTGTCATCGTGACACTATAGTAAGTGTCATCTGAACACTTACCAGCATCGATGACATACTGCTACGACTACCCGCATCCGGCGGTGACCACCGACACGGTGGTCTTCAGCATAGGCGAGGGCCAGCTGCAACTGCTGTTGATCCGCCGCGCCAGTGAGCCCTGCGCGGGTCAGTGGGCCCTGCCGGGCGGATTCCTGGAGATCGACGAGGGTCTGGAAGATTGCGCCCGGCGTGAACTGGAGGAGGAGACCGGGATCAGCGGCCTCTACCTGGAACAGCTCTACACCTTCGGCGAGCCCGGCCGCGACCCGCGTGAACGGGTGCTGTCGGTGGCCCACTACGCCCTCCTGCCCATGCATGCGCGACAGGTCCCGAGGCCGGCCTCGGATGCCCGCGCGGCGACCTGGCATCCCTGCTCGGCGCTGCCCGCCCTGGCCTTCGACCATGACCGGATCGTAGGGATGGCGCTCGAGCGCCTGCGGGCCAAGCTGCAGTATTCGACCATCGCCCTGCAGTTCATGCCGGAACGCTTCACCCTCAGCCAGTTGCAGTCGGTCTATGAGCTGATCCTCGGCGAGCCGCTGGACAAGCGTAATTTCCGCAAGCGTATCCAGGCCCTGGACTGTCTGGAGGATACCGGGGAGATGGCCCGTAACGGCCAGCACCGCCCGGCGCGGCTGTACCGGGCCAGGGTCCCGGGCAGGGTCAATATCATCCAACGAGCTAACAGCCGGCAGGCACAGGCCCGGGCCGGCGGAGGGTGTGTCACATGAGCACTTCGATACAGGCTGAATTACCGGAAGAGCAGACCCCGGTTTACGATTTCGAGGTCCCCGAGACACTTCCAGAAGTCCTGGAAGAGGGCGAACGCGAGACCCTGCGGGCCCGCATCAAGGCCTTGCTGATCGAGCAGGATGCGGTGCTGGTGGCGCATTACTACACCGATCCGGAGCTGCAGCGCCTGGCCGACGAGACCGGCGGTTATGTCTCGGATTCCCTGGACATGGCCCGTTTCGGTCATGAACAGGAACACCAGACCCTGGTCGTGGCCGGGGTGCGCTTCATGGGTGAGACGGCCAAGATCCTGAACCCGGAAAAGCGCGTGCTGATGCCGGATCTCAAGGCCGAGTGCTCGCTGGACCTGGGTTGCCCGCCGCAGCGCTTCATCGAATTCTGCGACGCCCACCCCGAGCGCACGGTGGTGGTCTATGCCAATACCAGCGCCGAGGTCAAGGCGCGCAGCGACTGGGTCGCCACCTCCGGGATCGCCCTGGACCTGATCCGCCACCTGGCCGCACGGGGCGAGAAGATCATCTGGGCCCCGGACAAGCATCTGGGTGAATACGTCCGGGGACAGACCGGCGCCGATATCCTGCTCTGGGATGGCGCCTGCGTGGTGCATGAACGCTTCAAGGCCGCGGGACTCGAGGCCCTGCGCGCCGAGTATCCGGACGCCGTGGTGCTGGTGCATCCCGAGTCCCCCGCCGGGGTCGTTGCCCAGGCCGATTATGTCGGCTCCACCACCGGCCTGATCAAGGCGGTACGGGAGATGGATGCCCGGCGCTTCATCGTCGCCACCGACAATGGCATCTTCCACAAGATGCGCGAGGCGGCCCCGGACAAGATCCTGATGGAGGCCCCCACGGGTGGGCACAGCGCGACCTGCGAGAGCTGTGCCCACTGCCCGTGGATGGCCATGAACGGCCTGCGCAGCCTGGCCGCATGCCTGGAGCAAGGCGTCAACGAGATCCATATCGATGAGGGTATCCGGGAGCAGGCCTTCCGCCCGATCAAGCGCTTGCTGGATTTCGCCCGCCGGCGCGACGCCATCGTCTATGGCAATAATGACGCCTGAGTGAAGCCGGATCCGGCATGAATCCCGGCCTGGACGCGGCACCGGTGGTCCTGGTGCATGGCCTGTTCATGCGTCCCTGGTGCCTGGCCCCGCTGCGCTGGCGCCTGCAACGTGCGGGACTCGGGACGGTGTCGTTTTCCTATGCCACCCGCACCCAGCCACTGGCCGCCAGCGTGGCGGCACTCCATGACCTGGTCAGGCGGCAGGGCCCCGGGAGCGTACATTTCATCGCCCACAGCATGGGCGGTCTGTTGCTGCAGCACCTGTTCGCCACCCATCCCGACCTGCCCGCCGGCCGCTGCGTGACCCTGGGGAGCCCGCATCTCGGCAGTGGCGTGGCCGCCGCCCTGGCCCGCTACCGGCGGTTCCGCCGGCTGCTCGGCCAGAGCCTGGACTATGGCCTGCTCGGGGATGCACCGCCCTGGGATGCGCGGCGCGAACTGGGCGTGATCGCCGGGGTGGTTCCGGTCGGACTGGGACGGCTGCTGCCGGGTTGCGGGCTGCCCGGCGACGGCACCGTGGCGGTGGCAGAGACCGCCCTGCCCGGCAGGCGCGCGCGGCTGTGTCTGCCGGTGACCCACTTCGGGATGTTGCTGTCAGCCCGCGTCGCCGCCGAGTGCGTTTCCTTCATAAGGCGGGGACACTGGCTGAAGCAAGACTGATTGGATGTTAAACTGCGCGCTGTTTTTGATCCGCCTGTGGCGGCAGGTCACGCAAGCACTGAGAGGACGACATGGCAGGACACAGTAAATGGGCCAATATCAAGCATCGCAAGGGCAAGCAGGATGCCAGGCGCGGCAAGATATTCACCAAGCTGATCCGCGAGATCACGGTCGCGGCGCGAATGGGCGGTGGCGATCCGGCCGCCAATCCCCGCCTGCGCGCGGCGGTGGACGCCGCCCTGGGCCAGAACATGACCAAGGACACCATCAACCGCGCCATCGATCGCGGCGCCGGCGGTGGCGAGGGCGAGAACCTGGAGGAGGTGCGTTACGAGGGTTACGGACCGGGCGGCATCGCGGTGATGGTGGATTGCCTCACCGACAACCGCAACCGTACCGTGGCCGAGGTGCGGCACGCCTTTTCCAAGGCCGGCGGCAATCTGGGCACCGATGGTTCGGTGGCCTACCAGTTCCGCAAGGCCGGGGTGCTGGGCTATCCGGCCGGGGCCGACGAGGACGCCATCATGGAGGCGGCGCTGGAGGCCGGCGCCGAGGACGTGGTCAGCAACGATGATGGCAGTATCGACGTGCTCACCTCACCGGAGGATTTCGGCGCGGTCAAGGATGCGATGGCTGCGGCCGGCCTGGCGCCGGAGGAGGCCGAGGTCACGATGTATACCGACAATACCACCTCGCTGGAACTGGCGGACGCGGAAAAGATGCTGCGTCTGCTGGATACCCTGGAGGACCTCGATGACGTGCAAAAGGTCTACTCCAATGCCGATATCTCCGAAGATGTACTGGCGCGGATCGCGGGCTGATGCCGCTCGCCCGGTCTGTCCGCATGGGCCGCCCCGGCGTGACCGGCGCTGATCCATGAGCCTGCGCATCCTCGGTATCGATCCGGGTTCACGCATCACCGGTTATGGCCTGATCGATGTGGATGGCCAGCACACCCGCCATGTCGACAACGGCTGCATCCAGACCGGGGTGCCGGACATGCCGCAGCGGCTGCAGCGGATCTTCACCGGGCTGGCGGAGATAGTGGCGCAATACCGGCCCGACCAGGTGGCCATAGAACAGGTCTTCATGCACCGCAATGCCGACTCGGCCCTGAAACTGGGTCACGCCCGTGGCGCCGCCATCGTCGCCTGCATGCAGACCGAGCTGGAGGTGCATGAATACACCCCGACCCGGATCAAGAAGGCCATCGTCGGCCGCGGCGCCGCCGGCAAGGTCCAGGTCCAGCACATGGTCAGGGTCCTGCTGGGGTTGCCGGAGCTGCCGCAGGCCGATGCCGCCGATGCCCTGGCGGTGGCCATCTGCCATGCCCACTACCGGCAGGGCCTGGCGCAGCTGCATGGCGCCGGGGCCTGTGGCGCCGGTCGCAGGGTCTAGACTGCGGATATGGCCGGGACATCGACAGAGAAAACGGCAGGGGGGGGAGGGTTTCCGTGGCAGGGAGGCCACGGCCAGGCCTCCAGGGCGGGATTTGCGGCGTCTTCCGCCACCCATGCCGGTTTCCTGAACGACGGATGCTGTCGTGGTTCTACCATAATGAAACGGGGAATGCCGGCATGATAGGACGCATACGCGGGATCCTGTTGCACAAGCAGCCGCCCCTGCTGCTGCTGGACGTACAGGGCATAGCTTATGAGATCGAGGCGCCGATGAGCACCTTTTACCACCTCCCCGAGACCGGTCAGGAGGTCTGCCTGCATACCCACCTGGTGGTGCGTGAGGACGCCCACCTGCTGTACGGCTTCGCCGCCGAATCCGAGCGTTACCTGTTCCGTACCCTGCTCAAGGTCAACGGGGTCGGCGCCAAGATGGCGCTGTCGATCCTCTCCGGCATGGAGGCCAGCGAGTTCGCGGTCTGCGTCCAGGAGGGGGACACGCTGCGCCTGACCCATCTTCCCGGGGTCGGCAAGAAGACCGCCGAACGGCTGGTGGTGGAGATGCGCGATCGCCTCGCGGACTGGTCGGATGCCGGCGCCACGGTGCCACCGGCAGGGCGTGGTGCCAGCCTGCCCGCCGCCGATCCGGTGGCCGATGCGGTCAGTGCCCTGATCGCGCTGGGCTACAAGCCCCAGGATGCCAGCCGCAGTGTGCGGGCCCTGGACAGCGAGGGCCTCGATAGCGAGGAGATCATCCGTCAGGCACTGAAGGCCATGCTCCGATGAACCGCCCATCGACCCCGTTCCCCGCGCCGCCACGTTGCCCCGGGAAAGCGACCGGACGGTATAGGCCATGAGCGAACCCGACCCCCTGATCCAGCCCGGCGCCGCCGCCGAGGACCTGGCCATGGACAGCGCCATCCGGCCCCGGCGCCTGCGGGACTATGTCGGTCAGCCCACCGTGCGTGAACAGATGGAGGTCTTCATCCATGCCGCGCGCGGTCGGGGCGAGTCCCTGGACCATGTGCTGATCTTCGGCCCGCCGGGACTGGGCAAGACCACCCTGGCGCATATCATCGCCCAGGAGATGGGCGTCAACCTGCGCCAGACCTCCGGGCCGGTGCTGGAGCGCGCCGGTGACCTGGCGGCCTTGCTGACCAACCTGGAACCCAGGGACGTGCTCTTCATCGACGAGATCCACCGTCTCAGCCCGGTGGTGGAGGAGGTCCTGTACCCGGCCCTGGAGGACTATCAGCTCGATATCATGATCGGCGAGGGGCCGGCGGCGCGCGCGATCAAGCTGGACCTGCCACGTTTCACCCTGGTCGGCGCCACCACCCGCGCCGGCCTGCTGACCTCGCCCCTGCGCGACCGTTTCGGCATCGTCCAGCGGCTGGAGTTCTATGGCCTGGAGGACCTGGCGCATATTGTCAATCGCTCTGCCGGGATCCTGAATGTCACCATCGAGCCCTCGGGCGCGGAGGAGATCGCCCGGCGTTCGCGCGGCACCCCGCGGATCGCCAATCGCCTGCTGCGTCGGGTGCGCGACTATGCCGAGGTGCGCGCGGATGGTCGTGTCAGCGCGGAGATCGCCGCCCGGGCGCTGGACATGCTCAAGGTGGACCACAACGGCTTCGACCTGATGGACCGCAAGCTGCTGCTGGCGATCATGGAAAAGTTCGATGGCGGGCCGGTGGGCGTGGACAGCCTGGCGGCGGCCATCGGTGAGGAACGGGGCACCATCGAGGATGTGCTGGAGCCCTATCTGATCCAGCAGGGCTTCATGATGCGCACCCCGCGCGGACGCATGGCCACGCGCACGGCCTGGCTGCATTTCGGCCTCAAGATCCCGGCCGAGCGGGCTGCGGAGGCCGATCTGTTCAGACCCGGGGACGATCGGGCTTGAGCGGGGACGGGGGCTTCATCTGGCCGATCCGGGTCTATTACGAGGATACCGACTGCGGTGGGGTGGTGTATCATGCCTGCTATTTGAAGTTCATGGAGCGGGCGCGCAGTGAGTGGCTGAGGGCGCTGGGCTTCGAGCAGGACAGGCTGATCGACCAGCATGGGCTGATCTTCGCGGTGCGGCGTATCGAGATCGACTACCTGCGACCGGCCCGGTTCAATGACGCGCTGGAGGTTCACTCCTCGATCGAGGCATGCCGGCGCGCCAGCCTGATGTTCAACCAGATAATCGTCGGTGCTGGGGAGGAAACACTCAGCAGGGCCAGGGTCCGGGTTGCCAGCCTGGATGCGGACTCGCTGCGTCCCCGGCCGTTGCCGGATTTCATACTCGCGGAGTTGAGAGATGTCTGCTGACTTGTCGATAATCAGCCTGGTGACAAACGCCAGCCTGGTGGTGCAGCTGATCATGCTGCTGTTGTTGCTGGCCTCGGTATATTCCTGGATGGTCATCTTCCGCAAGCTCAAGAGCCTGGGCGCGGCCCGGCGCGCGGCGGCGGACTTCGAGGACCGCTTCTGGTCATCGGAGGACCTGACCCAGCTGTACGGGCGTATCTCCCAGCAGCGCTTCGAGTCCGAGGGCATGGAGCGCATCTTCAAGTCCGGTTTCCGTGAGTACGCACGTCTGCGCAAGCAGAGCGGCATCGATGCCGCTTCCATCCTCGCCGGGGTGCAGCGAGCCATGAGTATCGCCATGAACCGGGAGCTGGACGACCTGGAGAACCAGTTGCCGTTCCTGGCCACGGTCGGGTCCACCAGCCCCTATGTCGGCCTGTTCGGCACCGTCTGGGGGATCATGAATTCCTTTCATGCCCTGGGCAATGTCCATCAGGCCACGCTGGCCATGGTCGCGCCCGGGATCTCCGAGGCCCTGGTGGCCACCGCGATGGGCCTGTTCGCGGCCATCCCGGCGGTGATCGCCTATAACCGCTATGCCAACGACGTGGAACGCCTGAACAACCGTTACGAGATCTTCATGGAAGAATTCTCCGCCATCCTGCATCGCCAGGTGCACGTCTGAGATGGCCAGGGGTGGCCGCCGCCGGCGCCTGATGGCGGAGATCAACGTGGTGCCGTACATCGACGTGATGCTGGTGCTGCTGGTGATCTTCATGATCACCGCGCCGCTGATCACCCAGGGCGTGAAGGTCAAGTTGCCACAGGTACCCTCCGAGGTGATGCCGCCGGGCCAGGACGAACCCCTGGTGGTCTCGGTGGACCGGGCCGGCAATTACTATATCGACTTCGGTGACGACCGCGACAAGCCGGTGGATGCCGAGACCCTGGTCAACCGGGTCAGCGCGGTGTTGCGCTACAAGCCCGGGCTGCCGATCCTGGTCAATGGCGACGAGGGTGTCAGCTATGGCCGGGTGGTCAAGCTGATGGCCCTGTTGCAGGGCGCGGGCGCGCCGGGGGTCGGATTGATGACCGAGCCGCCCCGTGCTGGCAGGCCCTGAACCGGTAACGCCATGCAGCAAGACCTGTCCCAGAACCAGGGTCCACCCTCCCGGCGCCATGCGCGTGCCGAAACCCTCCGCGCCCTGGCCCTGTCGCTGGGTCTGCACGGGGCGATCATCGCGGTGATGGTTCTGGGCGTGGGCCTGGGAGGCAGCGAGCCGCTGCCCTCGCCGCAGCCATCCCGGATCGTCAAGGCGGTGGCCGTCGATGAAAAGGCGGTGGCGGCCGAGATCAAGCGCCTGAAGGACCGGGACCGCAGGAAACAGGAGCAGGCCGCGGCCCTGGAGCGCAAGCGCCAGAAAGAGGAAAAACGCCTGGCCAGGCTGCGCCAGGAGCAAAAGGCCCTGGAAAAAAGGAAAAACCAGGAACGCCAGCGGCTGAAACAGGTCGAAGCCGATCGCAGGAAGGTCGAGCAGCAGAGACAGAAGGCCGAACAGGCGCGCAGGCAGGCCGAGGCCGAGAGGAAAAAACAGCTGCTCGAGAAGGATCGCCTGCAACAGCAGGCCAGGCAAGCCAAGGCTGAAACGAGGAAGGCCCTGGCCGAGAAACAGCACATCGAGCAGCAGCGCCGCAAGGAGGAGCAGGAGCGGGCCCGCATCGAGAAGGAGAAGCAGCAGGCCCTGGCCGAGAAGCGGCGAATCGAGCAACAGCGCCTGAAGGAAGAGCAGGAAAAGGCCCGTATCGAGAAGGAGAAACAGCAGGCCCTGGCAGAGAAAAAACGCCTGGAGGCGGAGAAGAAACGCCTCGAGGAAGAGCGGCGCCAGCGCCAGGAGGCCGAGCGCAAGCACCAGCAGGAACTGAAACGCAAGCAGGAAGCCGCGGCCAGGCAGAAGGCCCTGCAGGAAGAACTGGCGGCCGAGGAGCAGGCGGAGCGGGAACGCAAGGACAAGCTGGCCATCGGCTCTTTCACCGGCAAGATACAGCAGCGTATCGCCGGGCAGTTCAACAAGGCCGGGCTGAAGCAGGGGCTGACCTGCACCCTGGAGGTGAAGATGATCCCCGGGGGCGAGGTGGTCAGCGCGCGAGTGATTCGCTCCAGTGGCAGCAAGGCCTTTGATCGGCAGGCCGAGCTGGCCGTCCTCAAGGCCTCGCCCTTGCCGGTGCCCGGGGACCCGCGCCTGTTCGAGTCGGTGTTCCGCACCCTGCATATCGAATTTGACCCCTGGCACTGAGTCATCGGGTGACGAGGCATATTTAAAGAGCTTGACTATTTTTACACCACGAAGCACACGAAG
>CAZDOC010000016.1:0-37161 GCA_964506945.1 uncultured Gammaproteobacteria bacterium | reverse complement strand
CACGAAGCACACGAAGGGCACGAAGTGAACAAGGGTGGACATACCGGGTGGGTGTAACAGCCAGGAACACATGGGCATATCACCTCAAACCCCTTCGTGCACTTCGTGGTGAATGGTTGTTGGCAATGATATGGAACAGCAAATGATGAACAGAGTATTTCGACAACTCGGGGCCATGTTGCTGGCGATGCTGGTAATGGCCAATGCCCAGGCGATACTGACCATCAAGATCACCCGGGGCGTGGAACGGGCCCAGCCGATCGCGGTGGTGCCGTTCGCGGCCCCGGACAGCCTGCCGCAGGCCCTGGATGCCATCGTCAGCGCAGACCTCGCCGGCAGTGGGCGTTTTGCCGCGATGTCGCTGAAGGACATGCCCTCGCGGCCGCATGAATTCAGTGAGATCAATTTCAAGGACTGGCGCCTGCTGGGCATGGAAAACCTGGTCGTGGGGCGGGTCGCCAGTCTCCCGGATGGCAGCTACGAGGTGCAGTTCCGCCTGGTGGATGTGTTCAAGGGCAAGCAGCTGGCCGGATACAAGATCCCGGTGGATGCCCGTGACCTCAGGCTCGCAGCGCACCGGATCAGTGACCTGGTATATGAAAAACTGACCGGGGAGCGGGGCGCATTTTCCTCCCGCATCGCCTATATCACGGTGGACAGGGACAGCGCCGGCAAGAGGTCCTATTCCCTGCAGGTCGCGGATGCCGATGGCCATAACGCCGCGACCCTGTCGACCTCGCCCCAGCCACTGATGTCGCCATCCTGGTCGCCGGATGGCCAGCGCCTGGCCTATGTCTCTTTCGAGGGCCACAATTCGGCCATCTGGGTCCAGGACATACGCAGCGGCAAGCGTGAGCGCCTGGTGCATGGTCCGGGGCTCAACAGCGCCCCGGCCTGGTCTCCGGATGGCAAGTACCTGGCCATGACCCTGTCCCGCGATGGCAACGCCGAGATCTATATCCTGCACCTGGCCGGGGGGCGGCTGCAGCGCCTGACCCATAACCCCGCCATCGATACCGAGCCGAGCTGGTCACCGGATGGCGACAGCATCGTCTTCACCTCGGACCGGGGTGGCCGGCCCCAGATCTATATCCGTGACGTGCTGGGCGGCAGGGCCCGTCGCATTACCTTCGAGGGCCGTTATAATGCCCGTCCGGAGTTTGCTCCGGACGGGCGGAGTCTGGTCCTGGTGCATCAGACGGACAGCGGCTATCACATCGCCATCAAGGATCTCAAGGGCGGTGGCCTGACGGTGCTGACCGATACCCGGCTGGACGAATCGCCCAGCTTTGCCCCCAACGGGCGGATGATCATCTATGCGACCACCGGCCGGCATGGCGCCGAACTGGCCACGGTGTCCGTCGATGGCAGTGTACGGCAGCGTCTGGCGGTACAGCAGGGCGAGGTCAGGGAACCGGCCTGGGGACCGTTCAGATAATTCCGCGGTGGGCCCACGAGGTCCCATGCGGGCGAATCAACAAGGGGAACGATGATGACGAGAATGCTCAAGAACGCACTGATACTGCTGTTGCCGCTGCTGTTGCTGGCCGGCTGCGAGTCCATGCCGGGACTGCTGAAGTCACAGCAGGAGCCCGCCGAGGTCGTCGAGGGTGGCCAGGCCGGTGGCGAGCAGGCAGCAGCGGCGGAGACCCAGACCGAGGCGGCGCAGACCTATGGCATGGAGGAATCCGGCGGCCTGGCGGTCAGCACCCTGGACGATCCCAACAGCCCGCTGGCGGTGCGCGTGATCTATTTCGATTACGACAGCAGCGAGGTCAAGGCCGAGTATCGTGAGGCCGTGGAGGCGCATGCGGCCTACCTGAGCCGGCATCCAGACACCATCGTGACCCTGGAGGGGCATACCGACGAACGGGGTTCGCGGGAATACAACCTGGCCCTGGGCGAGCGCCGCGCCATCGCGGTGCGCCGGCAGATGGTCCTGCTGGGGGCCTCGGCCGGACAGATCCGCACGGTCAGCTATGGCGAGGAGCGGCCGCAGGCCGAGGGACATGATGAACAGGCCTATGCCCAGAACCGGCGCGTCGAGATCAAGTATTGAGCAGGGTGATGCGTGGAGGAAGGGTGATGAAGTCTAGCAAGCCGTTGATCATGACCTTGCCGGTGCTGGGCCTGCTGTGCATGCCCTTGGCGCGCGCCGCCGACGCCCCGGTCCGTGGCAAGCCGGCACTGGAGTCGCGCGTGGCCAAGCTGGAGCGCCTGCTGCAGAGTCAGGGGCTGGTCGATCTGCTGGACCAGGTCGATGCCCTGCAGACCGAGCTGCAACGCCTGCGTGGTGATATTGAATTCCAGACCCACACCCTGGAGCAGATCAAGAAACGACAGCGGCAGTTGTACCTGGACCTGGACCGGCGCATACAGCGCCTGGAGACGGCGCCAGCGGCGCAGGCTTCGGCGCGTGAACCGGCCCTGGCGCCCGCCGCGCCCCCCGGGCCGGTGGACAATCCGCCACTGCAGGTGATGGAGCCGGTGCAAGCGCTGCCACCGGCGGCAACACCCTCCACCAACACCCTGCGGCGGGAACCCCCCGCGGCGACGAAGGCGCAGCCGGCCCAGCCGGTATCCGCCCAGGCGCCGGCGGCGTCCGCCGCTGAGGCCGCGGGAACACCTGCCGAAACCGTGGATCCGGCCGCCAGCGAGGCGGCCTACCGCAAGGCCTTTACCCTGCTCAAGGATGCGCATTACGATCAGGCCATCGCCGCCTTCCAGGCCTATCTGCGGCAGTATCCGGGCAGTCGTTATGCCGACAATGCCCAGTACTGGCTGGGCGAGGCCCACTATGTACTGCGTCAGTTCGAAGCCGCAATCGCCGAGTATCAGAAGCTGATCCGGGACTACCCCCAGAGCCGCAAGCGCAGTCATGCGCTGTTGAAGATCGGTTATAGCTACCAGGAACTTGGACGGATCCCGCTGGCCCGTGAAACCCTGGAGAAATTGCGCCAGGAATATCCGGGCACCACCGCCGCGCGCCTGGCCGGGGAACGACTGCAGCGTCTGGCGGCAAAACCCGGCGCCTAGCCTGTTGTCGGAGTTGGGACTGATCGACTCGACTCTGGCATCCTGCTTCGTTCTACCTCCTGCATCCATGCAGTCGTGCGGGAAAGCCCTTTTGGCCAGATTTGTCGCTCATTGTCGTTAAACAGGCTCGCTATTATCCTCAAATGACCAAAAAATCCGGCTCTCGTGGCTTCCCCTCGCCACAATCGCCTGAATCCGCCAAGGCCGCATCCGCATCCCCGCCCGGGGAGCGCCTGCGCATCAGCGAGATCTTCCTGTCCTTGCAGGGTGAAAGCTCGCGTGTCGGCCTGCCGACGGTATTCGTGCGTCTCAGCGGCTGTCCATTGCGCTGCTACTATTGTGATACCGCCTATGCCTTCAGCGGCGGGACGTGGTGGAGCCTGACACGGCTGCTGCAGCGGGTGGCCGCCTTCGATGTGCCGCGGGTCACGGTCACCGGCGGCGAACCCCTGGCGCAGAAGGCCTGTCTGCCCTTGCTGCAACGGCTCTGTGACGCCGGGCACGAGGTCTCGCTGGAGACCAGCGGGGCGCTGCCGATCGCGGCGGTGGACCCCCGCGTGATGCGGGTGGTCGATATCAAGACCCCGGCCTCGGGTGAGATGGACCGCAATCTGCCCGAGAACCTCGATGCCCTGAGGTCCACGGATGAACTCAAGTTTGTGCTCAGCGATCGCGCCGATTACGATTGGGCGGTGGCCTTGCTGCGGGAACAAGGCCTGCAGCGGCGCTGTGCGGTGTTGTTCTCGCCGGTGGCCGGGGTCCTGGAGGCCGCGACCCTGGCCGACTGGATCGTCACCGACCGGCTGCCGGTTCGCTTCCAGCTGCAATTGCACAAACTATTATGGGGGGACGTGGCCGGTGTCTGAATCGGGTATCACCGGGGACCGGGCCGTGGTGCTGGTGTCCGGTGGCCTGGATTCGGCCACCACCCTGGCCATTGCCCGGGCGCGGGGGCTGGAGTGTCATGCCTTGAGTCTGGATTACGGTCAACGTCACGCGGCCGAGCTGCTGGCCACCCGGCGCGTGGTCGAGGCCCTGGGTTGCGCCGGGCACAAGACCGTGAAGCTGGACCTGCGGGCCATCGGCGGCTCGGCCCTGACCGATGACGCCATCGCCGTGCCGGAGCTGCCCACGGAGGGGATCCCGATGACCTACGTCCCCGCCCGCAACACCATCTTCCTGTCCCTGGCGCTGGCCTGGGCCGAGGTGCTGGGGGCCCGCGATATCTTCATCGGCGTGAACGCGGTGGATTACTCCGGTTATCCGGACTGCCGGCCGGAATTCATCCGCGCCTTCGAAGGCATGGCGGCACTGGCGACGCGCGCCGGGGTAGAGGGCGCGGCGGTGAGCATCCAGGCGCCGTTGCTGGAACTGAGCAAGGCGGAGATCATCCGTCTGGGCACGGATCTGGGCGTGGATTATGGCCTCACGGTGTCCTGTTACCAGGCCGACAGCGGGGGGCGGGCCTGTGGCGTCTGCGATTCATGCCGCCTGCGCAGGCAGGGTTTCCTGGAGTCCGGGATCCCCGACCCGACGCCCTACCGTCAGCCGCGCTGATCCCGGCGCCCGCGCGCCAGTATCGCCAGCCGCGTCGCCCTGGCGCTGCTGGCGTAGATGCTGTAGAGGTTGCGGATGTCACGCACATAGCGCACCGTCTGGCCGCAGCGGCAAGGCGCGTGTCCCTTTCCAGGCCTGGCCATCGCGCGCATGGCCCGCTCCACGTTGTCGAACCAGCGGTTCTGGTCCAGCCCCATGCGTGCCGCCAGACGGCGGGCCTTCTGGATGCGGCGGTATCCGGCATTGTATGCGGCCAGGGCGAACCAGTTGCGGTCCTGGATGCCGATGGCGGCGTCATCGAAGCGCGCGCGCAACTGGTGCAGGTATCGGGTGCCGGCATGGATACCCTGTTCGGGGTCGAGGATGTCCTTGAAACCCAGGTGTTCCGCGGTGCTGGGCAGCACCTGCATCAGGCCGATGGCGCCGGCGGCGGATACCGCCCGGGGGTCGAACCGGCTCTCCTGGTACATCTGCGCGGCGAGCAGCAGCCAGTCGAAATGATAACGCCCGGCATACTTGCGCAGCAGCGCGTCGTAGGGTGTCAGCGCCGACGAGTCCGTGGCCGTGCCGATCTGGCCTCGGGCAGGGTATCTCTGCCGCAGGACGTTGTAGAAGGCGCCCTTTTCCAGTCCGGCGAGATATCGGTTCAGGGCCGCGAGCAGCGACCGGTCGGTCCCGCGCAGCAGCCAGCCCGGTTGGCCATCACGGACCGGCCGGGTCGAGGCCACCCCGTCGACCGGTTTCGGTTGAGGGTCGGTGGCGGGCATGAGGACGTCGGCGCGGCCCTCATTGAGCATGTCCAGAGCCCGGATCCGGTCACTGGCGATGATCACCTGCAGGCTGAGTTTCTGCTCCCGGGCGAAGCCCCGCAGCAGTTCGTAGGAAAAACCGGCGGGCTGTCCGCGCTTGAGGAAGAAGCCCGGGTCACCGGCGAGGGCCACGGCGCGCAGCATGCCACGGACCTTGATGCCGTCGAGGTCATCCAGGTAGCGTGCCGCCGGCGCGGTGGCCAGCGGGTGACTGAGGAGGAAGCGATCGACACTGGCGCGTAAATGATCGGCGCCCTTGCGGAACAGCCAGGTCTGCGGCACGTCACGGCTCAGGTCGAAGACCGCGGTCAGTTCCGGGTGGCGTGGCAGCAGGGCCCGGAAGTCACGTTGCTCGAGTACCGTGAGATCATAATAACCCCCGCGCAGGCGATTCAATATCTCGCCTTCGCTGAGGTACTCGGGGATCTCCATGAGCTGGAAATCGTAGCTGTCGGCCAGCGTTTCCAGTTGTCGCCAGACAGGCGATGAATGCTTCAGGCCCAGTTTCATGCCGGCCATCTGCGGGAAGCTGTGAATGTCACTGTGGTCCAGGCGGGTGATGAAGCGATAGCTGTCCAGGCGCAGAGGCAGGCTGCTTTCGGTTTCATGATCCGGGTCCGGGGCGGAGGCGTCGATGGTCAGATCGGCCCACCCGAGCCGCAGGGCGCGCAACAATGCCTCGGGTTCGTCCAGTTCCATCCAGACCGGGATCAGGCCCTCGCTGTCGGCATATTGGCGCAGCAGCTCACGGCCCGGATCCCGGGAGGCGCCGGCGGTGGTCACCTGGTGCCGCCGGAGCACGGCGACACGCAGGAACCCGCGCTGGTGTATCTCCGCCAGGTCTCCCGCGGCGGCGCCGGGTGTGGCGCGCGGCGGCAGACGGGTGTCCAGCGTGATGCGGCCGTTGCGGGCGGCGGGATAAAAGCCACGGATATCGGTCTCGGTATAGTAGCTGGGCGCATGTCCCAGCGAGGAGACCGGCAGCCCGGCGCCCTGGCTGCGGGGCGTGAAGGCTGGCAGATTGGAGTACAGACCGAACACGATCAGGGCCACGACCAGACTCAGCCATGGCTTATAGTGTTTTGATCCCGCTGTGTTTATGCTCCGCTTCATCGTGAAGGCCAGGGTTTATCTCAGGTTCCCGAGGATTGACATGATGAGATTATAGGCGAAATGCTGCGGCGCAACAAACCGCCTCTCGCCACCGCAGGGATGAGACCATGGAAATCGGCCTTGGTTGCAGGCCGCGGCCCGGGCAGGGGCGGGCATCTCCCTGCCGGGGGCAATCACCGGGCCTGGGACGATAGGTTCCGCGCCCTGGAAGCTATGCCGGGCAGGGGTAGCGCTGCATCAAGTAACACAGGCAATCCTGGCGGATGACGGTCTGGTCCCGGGTCAGCATCGCCGGGACGAGTTCCGTACGGGTCAGGATCTGGCGATCCTCCAGGCGCAGGTAGCGATCGGCCACGGCGCGGCCCGTGACATCGAAAACCTCCAGTGGCAGGCCGCGATCGTCATTGCAGGTGCCGATGCGGGTCCCCGCCGGAAGCACCCGGAAGTTGTAGTGTTCCAGACCGCTGGCGAGTTGCAGGTCGTGGTGGCCCGGACCGAAGCCAAAATCGACATCCTGACGCAGCTTGACCACGGCATCGGTATGAAACAGATCGATATCGACCGGGGTCAGCGCCCGGGTCGGCAACTGCCGCAGTCGCAGGCAGGTTTCCAGATAGTCCAGGGCGTGAACGATGCCGTTGGCATCACCGACCTGTCCGCATTCCAGGGTCACCGACGGGCACAGCCGGGCCATGGCCAGGCTGAGCACGCTGCTGGGACGTGTGAAATAGACCACGGTGCGGGAAAACAGCGCCGCCAGATTCAGCCAGCCGGGATCGGTGCGATTGACGCAGGCGTAGTGGGGATTGCGGCCGGTGTTGTTGTGGATGTCGATACTGGCGAAGACCCCGCGCCGGCGCATCTCCTCCAGCACCCGGGCCGCCATGCGCTGCTCCTCTCCCGAGCCACCATCCCATATGCGGTTGAAGTCGGCCTGGCCCGGCAGGTGGCGGCAGCCGGTGGCGGCGGCGCCGACATTACCGATGAAGCAGCTCAGCGCACGCGGCAGCTGCCGGTCGCGGTAGCGTTGCAGCAGGGCGCGCAGCGCCTCCCAGCCGGTATCCTCATTGCCGTGCAGCAGCACCGAGACGAACAGCGGCGCCGGCTGCCGGCCGGGCAGGTGGATCAGGCTGGGTCCAGGCAGCAGGGTATGCAGGCGCGAGGCCGGCAGTTGCAGCAGGCCCGTGGGCAGTTCCGGGAGCAGGTTCAGCATCCGTGGTCCCATGCATGTACCGGCAGGCCCTGTTGCTGGTGATGCAGATAGGCCTGGCTCAGGGCGATCATGTCGTGTCCGTGGCGGCGGACCCATTCGCGCTGCCAGCAGGCGCCGGTCTGCCCGTTGCCAAGCCGCGCCGCGATGATGCCCAGGTAGCGTTTGCTGTCGGCGGTGTCGATCTCCAGCCGTTCCAGCCCCGCATAGGCCAGCGGCAGCAGATGCTGCTCCAGCAAGGCGCCGATACTGCCCCGGCGGCCATCGAGCCAGGTGCAGGGGGCGTTGAGCCCCTGGCGGGCGGCGGCGTAGAAGTTCGTACGCGCCTGGGCAAAGGGCAGATGCCATTCGGGTGCTTCGGGCTGTCGGCTGAGGGCCTCGATAAGGCCGTAGAACAGGGCCGCGTTGGCGATACTGTCGATACCGCTGGGTCCGGCCGGCACGACCCGGTGTTCCAGCCTGAAATGCGGCCTGCCGGCGGCATCGAAGCCGATCAGGGGGCGGTTCCAGCGCCAGATGGTGCCGTTGTGCAGGCGCAGGTGGTGAAAGTCTTCGGGCCTGGATTCGGTCAGGGTCGGCAGCAGTGGCGGGTAGTGGCGCAGGTTTTCCTGAAAACATTCCAGCAGCCCATGGCGCAGGTAGCCACTGCCGAAACCGACCCGTGGCAGGTGGCGTTCACCGGGGTGTACGGCCTGCTCGAACAGCGGGATGCGGGTTTCGTCCCATAGATCCGCCCCGAACAGGAAGGGCGCGTTGGCGCTGATCGCGACCATGGCGGCGGAGATGATGCACGCCGCGTTGTAGGCGCGCATGGCGATCTCCGGGCTGAGTTGCAGGTGGATCTGGAAAGACGTGGCGGCGGCCTCGAGCATCACATCACCGTGGCGGGTGTGCAAGGCCTCGCGGCCGATGATGTTCAGTTGCAGGGGCCGGCCCCCACGGGCGCGCAGTATCTGCTCGTTGAGGGCGCGGTAGCGACTGCTGGGATACATGTGGCTCAGGTCCAGCTGGGCCTCGTCCAGTGCCGGGGGGATGCCGATGGTGAGCAGGCGCGCGTCCAGTTCGGCGGCGGTATCGCGGCACTGGCGCTTGGTGTGGTCCAGTTCGGCATGCAGGCGGGACAGGGCCTGGCCGTGCAAGGCCACCGGCGTGCCATTGATCTCGATGTTGAACAGGGCCAGTTCCGGCACCACCAGGGGGTTGTCCAGGCGCCGCAGGAAGGGCTGGTTGAGCGCCACCGGCACACCCCGGGGGTCCACCAGCCAGGCCTCCAGTTCAAAGCCTGCGACCGGCGGCCCCGGGCTGAAGCGGCCGGCCTCCAGTTGATGCTCGAGCAGGCCCGTCTCGGCCTCCAGGACCCGCCGGAAGGCGGCGAAGTCCTCCGCACTGAAGTGGCTGCTTGGTATGTCTTCGCCCATGCGCTAATCCTTCCGGGTCGCGGGGATCCCGCCGGTGCATCCTGGGATCGCGGGGGGGCCTGAATCAGGCGGACATCCCCCGGGCCAGGCCAGGCTGCGGTGGTCAAGGGAGTCGGGCATCTCGCCGGGCCAGCCGCTGTTGCAGCGTGCGCAGTCGTTCCGGGGTGCCGATGTCCATCCAGTCGCCGTGATACAGGCGCCCGTGCAGCAGCCCCTGACTGGCTGCATGACGGAGCAGGGGCGCCAGCGGCAGGGGGGCGGTCTCGCATTCACTGAACAGTTCGGGTCGGTAGACCCCGATGCCGCTGTAGGTATGGCGGGGATCGCCGGACAGGTGCAGCAGGCCCTGTTCCGGGTCGTCATCCGCGCCCGCCAGGGCAAAGTCGCCCCCGGGGTGATGGGGCGGATTGGGCACCATCACCAGTTCCGCCAGGCCCTCGGGTTCGGCGGGCAGTTCCGCCAGCGGGTAGTCGCACCAGATATCGGCATTGATGACCAGGAAGGGGCCGCCACGCAGCATGGGCAGGGCCTTGAGGATCCCGCCGGCGGTCTCCAGGGGGGTATCGCCTTCGGCCGAATAGCGCAGCGCCAGGCCATATCGACCGCCATCGCCCAGGGCCTGTTCGATCTGCTCGCCATGCCAGGCATGGTTGATGACCACGTCATGGATCCCGGCCGTGGCCAGACGTTCCAGCTGAAACTCGATCAAGGTCTTGCCACCGACCGGCAGCAGGGGTTTGGGGATCCGGTCCGTCAGCGGGCGCATGCGTTCGCCGCGACCAGCGGCCAGGATCATGGCTTTCCGGGGTGTCGTCATGGGCTCTCCAGTCGTTCCAGCGCCGGCAGTACCCGCGTGCCGATGATATCGGCCAGGGCCCGGGTTTCCTGATGGTCCGGGCCGATTTCGGCGATGTAGGCGAGGGTGAGCGGGATGTCGCCCAGATAGCCCGGTTTGCCATCCCGGTGCCAGAGCCGCGCGAAGATGCCGCTGGCCTTGAGGTGGCGCTGGATACCCATGAGGTCGAACCAGCGCAGAAAGCGGGATTCGGGCAGGGGCGGCAGGATGCCCGCGGCCGTCGCCTGGCGCAGATAGTCCAGGGCCCATGCCTGCACCCGCCGCCGGGGCCAGCGTATATAGCAGTCCCGCAGCAGGGACACGAGGTCATAGCTGCAGGGGCCGTACACGGCATCCTGAAAGTCGAGGATGCCGGGGTTGTGCTCCGCGCAGAGCATCAGGTTGCGGGAATGGTAGTCCCGGTGTACCAAGACCCGGGGTTGTTCCAGTGCCGCCCGGGTCAGGGCCTGGAAGCTGTCGTCCAGCAGCCGCTGTTCGGCGCTGGACAGGCCGAGTCGCAGATGGGTGTCCAGCAGCCAGTCACGAAACAGGTCCATCTCCCGTTGCAGCAGCTCCGCATCATAGCCGGGCAGATCCCGGGCCGGGGCCGCGGCCTGGATCCGGATCAGGGCGGTGATGGCGTCGGCATAGAGCCGTCCGGCGGAGCCGGCATCGAGGTGGTCCAGATAATGCCGTTGGCCCAGGTCCTCCAGCAGCAGCAGGCCCAGTTCCGGGGCCGAGGCCAGTATGCGGGGGACATGTACCCCGGCCTCCTGCAACAGCCGGGCAATGGCCATGAAGGGACGACAATCCTCCTTGTCCGGGGGGGCATCCATTACGATCAGGCTGCGGTCCTGGTGGGTGATGCGCCAGTAACGGCGGAAACTGGCGTCGGCCGAGGCCGGGGCCAACTCGACGTCGGACCGGTTCAGGGTCCGGCACAACCAGGCTTTTATCTGGCGCGGGCGTTCAGGCACGTTATCTCCAGGGGGGATCACAGGCGGGTATTGCACCATGCGGGTGGAGTATAACAGTGAAAATCTTCTCTGCGGCGTTCCGCCGGCGGCGGGCTTCTGGCATTATTGCTGATTTTCCGGGTACGCCATGACCATACTGATCGTCGCTGCTGTTGCCGGGCTGGTATTGCTGACCTACGGGGCGGACCGTTTCGTCGCCGGCGCCGCGGCCCTGGCCGGCAATCTGGGGGTGGCGCCGCTGATCATCGGCCTGACCATCCTCGGTTTCGGGACCTCGGCGCCGGAGATGCTGGTGGCCGCGGTGGCGGCCCTGGATGGCAGCCCCGAGATGGCCATAGGCAATGCCCTGGGGTCCAATATCACCAATATGGCCCTGGTGCTGGGCGCGACCGTCGTCATCTGTCCACTGGCGGTGCATTCGGGCATATTGCGGCGGGAATATCCACTGATGCTGGCGGCCATGTTGCTGGCACTGGCCCTGATGTGGAATGGATCCCTCGGTCGCGTCGATGCGCTGATCATGCTGATCGCCATGACGGGTATCATCCTGGTGCTGGTGCGGATTGCCCTGCGCCAGCGCAGTCGGGATCCGTTGCTGACGGACCTGGAACAGGAACTGCCCGGGGCCATGCCTACCCGCAGGGCGCTGCTGTGGCTGGTCGTGGGCCTGCTGCTGCTGCTGGGGGGGTCCCATCTGCTGGTATGGGGGGCGGAACGCATCGCCCTGGCGCTGGGTATCAGCCAGCTGGTGATAGGCTTGACCGTGGTGGCCATAGGCACCAGCCTGCCGGAACTGGCGGCCTCGGTGGCCAGCGCCTGGCGCGGGGAGCCGGATATGGCCATGGGCAATATCATCGGCTCCAATATCTTCAACAGCCTGGCCGTGCTGGCGATGCCGGGGCTGATAGCGCCGGCGGGATTTCATGCCTCGGTGCTGGGGCGGGATTTTCCGATCATGCTGGGCCTCGGGATCCTGATCTACGTGCTGGGCATGCGCACCCGCGGTCAGGGCAGGATCCGGCGCTGGCAAGGCGGACTGTTGCTGCTGGTCTTCATCGCCTATGAATACTTGATCTACGTTCAGGAAGTCGCACCATGAGCAGGAATAACATGAAGGCCCTGGCGGCCAAGGTGATCGATACCGAGGCCCGGGCGGTGTCCACGCTGGTTGAGCGCATCGACGATCGCTTCGCCGATGCCTGTGAGGCCATGCTCGACTGTCGGGGCCGGGTGGTGGTGCTGGGCATGGGCAAATCCGGTCACGTCGGCAGCAAGATCGCCGCCACCCTGGCCAGTACCGGCACCCCGGCCTTCTTCGTTCATCCGGGCGAGGCCAGCCACGGCGACATGGGCATGATCACCGCCGAGGATGTCGTGCTGGCGCTGTCGAATTCCGGTGAAACCGCTGAATTGCTGGTCCTGCTGCCCCTGATCAAGCGCCTGGGCGTGGCCCTGATCACGCTGACCGGGCGACCCGATTCCACCCTCGCCTGCGCGGCCACGGTGAATATCGACGTGGGTGTGGCAAAGGAGGCCTGCCCGCTGGACCTGGCGCCGACCTCCAGCACCACCGCGGCGCTGGTCATGGGTGATGCGCTGGCGGTGGCCTTGCTGGATGCGCGCGGCTTCAGCGCCGAGGACTTCGCCATGGCGCACCCGGGCGGCAGTCTCGGCCGGCGCTTGCTGCTGAAGATACGCGATATCATGCATACCGGCGCGCAGATGCCGGTGGTGCCGGAGGACAGACTGCTCAGCGAGGCCCTGGTGGAGATGAGCCACAAGGGCCTGGGCATGACCGCGGTGCTGGCCGCGGATGGCAGCGTGGCCGGGATCTTCACCGACGGCGATCTGCGCCGGGCAATGGACCGGGGGGTGGATGTGCATACGGCCAGGGTGGGCGAGGTGATGACCGCTGGCGGGCATGTCGTGGCGGCGGAACAGCTCGCCGCCGAGGCCTTGCATGTCATGCAGGAACAGCGTATCAACGCCTTGCTGGTGCTGGATGACAAGGAGCAACTGGCCGGGGTGCTCAACATGCATGACCTGTTGCGCGCCGGTGTGGTGTGATGGAGGCACAGGCCATGCAGGACCTACTCAGACGCGCGGCGGCCATCCGTCTGGTCATCTTCGACGTGGATGGCGTATTGACCGATGGTGGCCTGGTGCTGCTGGACAATGGCGATGAATGCAAGGTTTTCAATGTCCGCGATGGCCAGGGGCTGGTGATGCTGCGTGACAACGGCATGGAGCTGTCCATCATCACCGGTCGGCGTTCCCAGGTGGTCCAGGATCGCATGGCCGGTCTCGGCATGCGTCATATCTATCAGGGTCAGGAGGACAAGCTGGCGGCCCTGGAGGACCTGCTTGAAAAGCTGGAGCTGTCGCCACAGGCGGTTGCCTACATGGGCGATGACCTGCCCGACCTGCCGGTATTGCGACGTGTGGGACTGGCCGCGACGGTGGCCAATGCCGATCCCCTGGTACGGGAGCATGTCCACTGGCAGTCACGTCATGCCGGCGGCCATGGCGCGGTGCGTGAATTCGCCGAACTGCTGCTGCGGGCGCAGGGGAAACTCGATGCCATCCATGCCCAGTATCTGCGCTGATCCCCATGTAGCCGGCGCCGGTCGATGACGAAGCGTGTCGCGACCCTGTTGCTGCTGGTGGCGGCGGCGGTATTCAGCGCCTGGCTGATGGATCGGCTGGATGAATCCGCGCCGGTGGTGCGCAAGGCCGAGCGTCACGATCCGGATTATTACATGGTCGATTTCGTGCGCACCCAGATGGGACAGCGGGGCCTGCCGAAGAACAAACTTCGCGCCGATTATATGGTCCACTATCCCGATGATGATACGATTGAGCTGTTGCGTCCCTATCTGGAGATCTATCGCGATCAGCAGGCGCCCTGGCATGTGCTGGCCGAACGGGGCTGGTTGAGCTCCGACAACGAAGTGGTGTTTCTCTATGGCGAGGTCCGCATCTGGCGCAACAGCCCCGATGGCGAGCGCCAGCTCGAGCTGATCACCACCGATCTCAAGGTCGTTCCGGATGACGAGTATGCGGAGACGGAAAAGGCCGTGATCCTGCTGGGTCCGAATACCCGCTACGAGGCCGTGGGCATGCGCATGGACCTGGCGGCCGGGCGTCTGCAACTTCTGAGCGAGGTAAAGTCACGTTATGAAAAATCTTCGACATTGTAACAGGGCTTCCGGACTGGCCCTCGCCGTATTGCTGGTCCTCGGGCTGCTGGCGCCGAACAGGCCGGTCATGGCCCTGACCAGCGATGCCGACAAGCCGATAGAGATCGAGGCGGATTACTTCGAACTCGACGATCAGAAAGGCGAGACCATCTACAAGGGCAATGTGATCATGACCCAGGGCAGCATGCGCATGACCGGCGACAAGCTGACCGCTTACTACAATGAGGAACAGGGCCTGGACAAGGCCTTCCTGGATGGCAACCTGGCCACCTTCCGGCAGCGCCGTGATGGCAGTGATGAATACACCGAGGCCGAGGCGAGAAGGCTGGAATACTATCCCGGGACCGAGACCCTGCTGCTGAAGACCCGGGCCAAGGTCACCCAGGGCAAACGCATGTTCAGCGGTGACCGTATCGAGGTGGATATCCGCAACAGCGTGGTCAAGGCCCGTGGCGCCGACACCCGGGCCAGACCCGGCAAGAAGGGGGCGGGCAAGAGCGGTGGCCGGGTCAAGATCGTGATCCCACCGAAAAAGAAGAAAAAATGATCGGAGGCCGTGATCCGCATGTACCGATGCGCATCGGCATGGCCGCGCGGCCCCTGCCGTGGGGAGGGGTCCCGTGAGCATGCTCGTTGCCCGCCATCTCAGCAAGTCCTTCCGTTCCCGGCAGGTCGTCAGGGATGTCAGCCTGAGCCTGGGCGCCGGTGAGGTCATCGGTCTGCTGGGACCCAACGGCGCGGGCAAGACCACCAGTTTCCGCATGGTGGTGGGCTTGCTCGCCTGCGATGATGGCAGCATCACGCTGGGCCACCAGGATATCACCCGCCTGCCCATGGATCAGCGTGCCAGGCTGGGTCTCGGCTATCTGCCACAGGAGGCCTCGGTGTTCCGCAAGCTGAGCGTGGAAGACAATCTGCAGGCGGTTCTGGAGGTGCAGTCTCAGCTGCAGCCGGCGCAGCGCCGCCAGCGCCTGGAAAGCCTGTTGCGGGAGTTTCATATCGGCCATATCCGCGAGAATCTGGGAGCCAGTCTCTCCGGTGGCGAGCGTCGCCGGGTGGAGATCGCCCGGGCCCTGGCCTCCGCGCCACGCTTCATCCTCCTCGATGAGCCTTTTGCCGGGGTCGATCCCATTTCCGTGATGGATATACAAAGGATTATCAAGCACCTGTCGAATCTCGGTATCGGCGTATTGATCACCGATCACAATGTCCGCGAGACCCTGGGGATCTGTGATCGCGCCTATATCGTCAACGAGGGTCATATCATCTCCGAGGGCGCCCCGGACGAGATACTCAGTGACGACCATGTCCGCGAGGTCTACCTGGGCAGTGAATTCCGCTTGTGAACACAAGACGCCCGTTACAGGTAATACGGGACAGCAGGTATTTTTGCGTTAGAATTGGATCATGACGCGCCTGACCACAATTCTGATCCCGGGACTGTCCATGGGCCTGTCTGCAACGGAATCCCCTGCCGGCCTTGCGGGTGTATACTGAGACCGTTCAGAATCCCGGCCAGCCGGCCGATTTAAGTGGCATATGAAACAATCACTCCAGCTCCGCCTCGGACAGCATTTGACCATGACGCCGCAATTGCAGCAGGCGATCCGCTTGCTGCAGCTGTCCGCCATCGAACTCAACATGGAGGTCCAGCAGGCCCTGGATTCCAACATGATGCTGGAGACCGCCGAGGACGACATCGACGCAAGCCCTGCCCGCGAGGACGGAAAGCCCGAGGCCGCCGACAAGACCGCCGCCACCGAGCAGGAGATGGAACCCACCAATGCCAATGGCGTCGATGATATTCCCACCGAGCTGCCGGTAGATACGGGCTGGGACGATATCTATGACGGCGCCGTCTCCCATGGCGGCAACACCGGCCTGGTGATGGACTTCCAGGATCAGCGCGCCCCGGGCGAGAGCATGCAGGACCACCTGACCTGGCAGTTGCGGATGGCCAATATGAGCAAGACCGATGAGGTCATCGCCATGGCCATCATCGATGCCGTCAACGACGATGGTTATCTCTGCGCCAGTCTGGAGGAGATACACGAGACCCTGGGGGGGGATGTCGAAGTCGAGGCCGACGAGATCGCCGCGGTGCTGTCGCGGGTACAGTCTTTCGATCCCGCCGGGATCGCGGCCCGGGATCTGTCCGAGTGCCTGCGCCTGCAGCTGGCCCAGCTGGATCACGGCACCCCCTGGCTGGCGCAGGCTCAGGAGCTGGTGGAGCGGCATCTGGACCTGCTGGCCGCGCGTGATTTCCGTGTGCTGATGCGGCGCATGAAGCTGGCCAGTGATGAGCTGCAGCAGGTCATCGCCCTGATCCAGTCACTCAACCCCCGTCCGGGCGGCCTGCTGGACAGCAAGTCCGTCGAATACATCATCCCGGATGTCTATGTGCGCAAGCACAGGGGCGCATGGCAGGTGGAGCTCAACCAGGAGGCCATACCCAGTCTGCGCGTGAACGCGCACTACGCCAGCTTGATCAAGCGCGCCGACAACAGCGCCGAGAACACCTCGCTGAAGAATCACCTGCAGGAGGCGCGCTGGTTCATCAAGAGCCTGCAAAGCCGCAGCGAGACCCTGCTCCGCGTGGCCAGCGCCATCGTCGAACGGCAGCAGGCCTTCCTGGAATATGGCGACGAGGCGATGAAACCGCTGGTGCTGCACGATATCGCCGAAACCCTGGGCATGCATGAATCGACCATCTCCCGGGTGACCACCCGCAAATACATGCATACCCCCCGGGGTATCTACGAGCTGAAGTATTTCTTTTCCAGCCATGTCAGCACCACCCTCGGTGGCGAGGCATCGTCAACCGCCATCCGGGCGGTGATCAAGAAGCTGATCGCGGCCGAGAACGTCGTCAAGCCCATGAGCGACAGCAAGATCGCCCAGCTGCTCTCCGATCAGGGCATCAAGGTGGCCCGCCGCACCGTGGCCAAATATCGCGAATCCATGAACATACCACCGTCCAATGAACGCAAGCAGCTCGGTTGACGGTGATGCGGCGATCGGGCTGAGGCCCGGGATCGTCAACAAGACGCCGTGCAGCCCCAGGGACTGGTAAGCTTACGGCAACAACGAAGAGAAGGAGTCAACATGCAAATCAATCTGAGCGGTCATCATGTGGAAATCACGCCGGCATTGCGCAGCTATGTCGATGAAAAGCTCGAACGCATCAAGCGTCACTTCGAGCAGACCATCAATGTGCGGGTGGTGCTGGGGGTGGAAAAACTGCGCCAGAAGGCCGAGGCCGAGGTCCATGTCGCCGGCGGGAATATCTATGCCGATGCCGAGGATGAGGACATGTATGCAGCCATCGATGCCCTGATCGACAAGCTGGACAGGCAGATCCGCAAGCACAAGGAGAAGCTCAAGGACCATCATCAGGCCGAGGGCCGCGCCAAGGCGCAGGCCTGAGCCGGCGGGATTCAGTAAAGCGAAGACACGATTATGCATATCGAGGAAATTCTGAGACCGGAGCGGGTTCTGTTCCGGGATGATATCGGCAGCAAGAAGGTTGCCCTGGAAACGCTGGCCGAACTCGTGAGTTCGGCGGCCCCTGAGCTGTCACCCGAGCAGGTGTTCGAAGCCCTGCTGGCCAGGGAACGACTGGGCAGCACCGGCCTGGGGTATGGGGTGGCCATACCCCATGGCCGGATCCCGCAACTGCAGACGGCCTGTGGCGGCATCCTGCGGCTGTCATCCGGTATCGATTTCGATGCCACCGATGGCCAGCCGGTGGACCTGTTCTTTGTGCTGCTGGTGCCGGAGGACTGCACCGACGAGCATCTCAAGATCCTGGCCTGCCTGGCGGAGATGTTCGCCGATCCGGATTTCCTTGAGCAGTTGCGTGCCTCGCCCTTGCCCCGGGACCTGTATCAGACCATGGTGAACTGGCATCCCAAGGCGGCCTGAAGGCTGTTTGCGCGGTCACCGGGCGGACCGCTCTCCTGTCCCTTGTCCGCCATCAGCGAGTATTGAATGAACAAGGTTACCGTCAAGCAGCTCTATGAAAAGCACGCGGTCCCCCTGGGACTGGAGTGGCGCGCAGGCCGCGGAGGCGGCCTGCGCGAGATCGTCGCGGAAGGTCTCGGTGTGGGCCCCCAGCCGCTGCGGCAACGTCCACCCACGGGCGCCGGGGCACGTCCCCAGTCCGCCTTGAATCAGTCCCTGATCGGCCACCTCAATACCATTTCACCGAACCAGATCCAGATCCTGGGCGGTATCGAACTCGATTATTTCCGCAAGCTGCCGGCCAAGACCCGCCAGGGTTTCACGCGTCGCATGGGCGAACGCAATCCGGCCTGCATCATCATCTCCGAGTCGCAGCAGCCACCAGAGGAGATCGTCAGCTTCTGCGAGGACAGCAACACCCCCCTGTTGACCACCCATCACGCCAGCGACAAGCTGATCGATGACCTCCATTACTATCTGACCATGTTGCTCACCGATGTGGTGACCTTGCACGGGGTATTCATGGAGATCATGGCCATCGGCGTCCTCCTGACCGGATCCAGCGGGGTCGGCAAGAGCGAGCTGGCCCTGGACCTGATCACCCGTGGGCATCGCCTGGTGGCCGATGACGCCCCCGAGTTCAGGCGTATCGCCCCGGATATCATCAACGGCACCTGTCCCAGGGCCCTGGTCGACTTTCTCGAGGTGCGGGGTCTGGGGATCATCAACGTCCGTGAGCTGTTCGGCGCCAGCGCCCTGAAGCCCAACAAATATCTCAAGCTGATCATCAACCTGGAACGCATGGAGGAAACCCGCTTGCTGGATCTGGACCGCCTGGAGGGTAGCTACGCGACCCAGGACGTACTCGGCGTGGCGATCCCCACCATCACCCTGCCGGTGGCTCCGGGGCGCAATCTCGGGGTGATCGTCGAATGCGCGGCCAGCAACCAGATCCTGCGCACCAGTGGTTACAATTCCACCCTGGAATTCATCGAGCGCCAACGTATCCTGATGGAACAGGGCAAGGCCGGATGACGGAGACGGCGCCCCGTTTGCTGATCGTCTCCGGTCTTTCCGGCGCCGGCAAGACCGTGGCCCTGCATGCCCTGGAAGACCTGGGTTTCTACTGCATAGACAACCTGCCCATCGACCTGCTGCCGGCCTTCTCCGATCAGATCAGGCGGCAGGTGCAGCCGATCTATGAACAGGTCGCGGTGGGCATCGATGCCCGCAACCCGGCTGAGTCCCTGTCGAAGTTCCCGCAGGTCCTGGAGCATATGCGCGGCCTGGGCCTGAGTCCCGAACTGCTCTACATCGAGGCCGATGACGACACCCTGCTGCAGCGTTTCAGCGAGACCCGGCGCAAGCATCCGCTGAAGGACGGCGATACCTCCCTGCGCGCGGCGCTGCAGGCCGAGCGCAAGCTGCTGGCGCCCATCGCCGAGCAGGCCGATCTGCGTATCGATACCAGCGCTACCTTCATCCATGCCCTGCGTGAACAGATCCGGACCCGCGTGGCCGGGCATCGGCCGGGCCGGCTATCCCTGCAATTCCTGTCCTTCGGCTTCAAGCATGGCCTGCCCGCGGAGGCCGACTTTGTCTTCGATGTGCGCTGTCTGCCCAATCCTCACTGGGATGCACGCCTGCGGGACTACAGCGGACGGGACCAGCCGGTGATAGACTATCTGCGGGGACAGGAGCCGGTCGCGCGGATGATTGCCGATATCCGGGATTTCCTGGAGGACTGGCTGCCGCTGTTCGAGTCCGAGAATCGCTCTTACCTGACCCTGGCGGTCGGCTGTACCGGTGGCCGGCATCGTTCCGTTTTTATCATCGAGCAGCTAGCCCGCCGCTTCGAGGAAGCAGGCAAGGTGGTGCTCGTCAACCACAGAGACATGCAAGCGTGAGTGTCGGCATCCTGATCATTACCCATAACAGCGCCGGGAAATACCTGATGGAGGCCGCGGCGGAGACCTTTGAAGAATGTCCGGTCCTCTACGAGGTCATCACCGCGGAGCGGGACTGCGATCCGGACGCGGTGGCCCGTTGCGCGGCGACGGCGGTAGGGCACCTGGACAGCGGCGAGGGGGTGCTGGTGGTGACGGACATGTATGGCGCGACGCCCAGCAATGTGGCCACGCGCCTGCTCGACAAGCCCGGGGTGCGGATGGTGTCGGGAATGAATCTGTCGATGCTGATCAAGTTGATGAACTATGCCGATCTGGGCCTGGACGACCTGGCCGAGAAGGCGGTCGCGGGGGGGCGCGAGGGCGTCTTCATGGTCGGGCATCGCTGAACGATGATCCGGCGCAAACTGGAGATCTGCAACAAACTGGGCCTGCATGCCCGCGCCGCCGCGCGTTTTGTCCAGCTGGCCTCGGCCTACGACAGTCATATCACGCTGGCGCGTGATGCGCGCGAGGTCAATGGCAAGAGCATCATGGGGGTGATGATGCTGGCGGCTGGCAAGGGCGTGGAGATCGAATTGATCGCCGACGGCAAGGATGAACGGGAGGCCGCCGACGCGCTTGAGGAACTGGTCCGGGACCGTTTTGGAGAGGATGAATGACCTTTCTGCTGCAGGGTGTGGGGGTCTCACGCGGGATCGCTATCGGTCCGGCGCATATCCTTGAGCGTGACCAGCTGGACATCCACGAATATTCCATCGACGACAATGCCATCAACGAGGAGGTCCGGCGCTTCCAGAACGCCCTGACCCAGGCGCGCCAGCAGTTGCGGGCGGTGCGGGAGCATATCCCCATCACCACCGCCGGAGATATCACCGCCTTTATCGACACCCACCTGCTGATGCTGCAGGACGAGGCCCTGACGGCCGAGCCCATACGGCTGATTCGGGAACTCAAGCGCAATGCCGAATGGGCCCTGAAGCTGCAGCGCGATGCCCTGGTCACGGTCTTCGAGGAGATGGATGACGCCTATCTGCGCACGCGCAAGGACGATGTCGACCATGTGGTCAACCGCCTGCAGCGGATCCTGCTGAACCATACGCCACTGAAGCACGAAAGCCCGGAGACCCACCTGCGGGACTATATCGTCATCGCCGATGATCTGAGCCCGGCGGACACCGTGATGATGGGGCATCATGGTATCAGCGCGCTGGTGACCGAGTCGGGCGGCCCGACCTCGCATACCGCGATCCTGGCGCGCAGCCTGGGGATCCCCAGCGTGGTCGGGGTGCACACGCTGCAGAGATACATCCATGAGGACGATCAGCTTATCGTCGACGGTCGTGCCGGCGTGGTACTGGTCGATCCGGACGAGGCCATGCTGGCCTACTACCGCGAGCGCATGCGCGATGAACGGCGTTATTACGCCGAGCTGGGCAAGCTCAAGGAAGCCCCGGCGGTCACCCTGGACGGTATCCGGATCGAACTCCACGCCAACATTGAACTGCCCAAGGATTATGAGGCGGTGCGCAAGGTCGGCGCCCAGGGCGTCGGGCTCTATCGCACCGAATTTCTGTACATGAACCGCCGCGACACCCCGGACGAGGAGGAACATTTTCGTATCTACTCACGCATGCTGCGGGCGCTGAAGGACCTGCCGGTAACCATCCGCACCCTGGATCTGGGCGCGGACAAGACCGTGGACGGCGGCTATGGGGAGGGCGGTCATGCCAATCCGGCCCTGGGTCTGCGCGCCATACGCCTGTGCCTGAAGGAGCCGGAGCTGTTCCTGCCGCAGTTACGGGCCCTGGTCCGGGCCTCCGCCAAGGGCGATCTGCGTATCATGATCCCGATGTTGTCCAATCTGCAGGAAGTGCAGCAGGTGCTGGACATGGTGCATGGGATCCAGGACGAATTCCGTCGCCGGCGGATCAAGTTCAATCCCGATATGCCCATCGGCGGCATGATCGAGGTGCCGGCGGCCGCGATCTGCGCCGAGGCCTTTGCCAGCCAGCTGGATTTTCTCTCCATAGGCACCAATGACCTGATCCAGTACACCATGGCCATCGACCGGGTCAACGATGAGGTGAACTATCTCTATGACCCGTTGCATCCGGCGGTGCTGCGTCTGATCCAGAACACCATCGAGGCCGGTCAGCGCCTCGACAAGCCGGTGGCCGTATGCGGCGAAATGGCCGGCGATGTGGATTATGTCCGCCTCTTGCTCGGTCTGGGCCTGACCCGCTTCAGCGTGCATCCGGCCTCCCTGCTGGAGGTCAAGCGCATCATCTGCGAGAGTGACGCCGGCAAGCTCAAAAGGCAGGTCAAACGCTATCTGAAGGATGCCTGCAGCAACCGCACCGGGCAGGGTCTGGAAGATATCAACCCGTCACCCTGAGGTCTCCCTCCCTGTACCGCCGGCCATGCAGCGGCGGCTTTTCCCCGGCCTGCCTTTTATGCAACCATAGGCGCTTTGTGATGGCCCCCCGGGCGGTGGCCATCGTGGCTTACGCTGACGAATCCAGGATGCATTGATGGCGAACGCGAGTGAACAGGGCAAGCTGCAGGACCTCCTGCATACCATGCAGGAGGCCCTGGATGCCGGCGATCCGGCCTGGGTCAGGCAGGGCCTCAAGGACCTGCACCCCTCGGAGATAGCCGAGCTGCTGGAGTCCCTGCCGACCCGGGAACGTGACGGTTTCTGGCAGATCATCGACGCGGATCTCAAGGGCGACGTGCTGGCCTATCTGAACGACCAGGCGCGCGCCGGCCTGCTCGAGGACATGCATCCGGAGAAGGTCGCCGAGGTGACCCGCGACCTGGATGCCGACGATGTCGCCGACATCGTCCAGGACCTGCCCGGGGACATGCTCAACAAGGTGCTGCGGTCCATGGACAAGCAGCACCGCGAGCGCCTGGAAGCGGTACTGCTGTACGAGGAGGATACCGCCGGCGGCCTGATGAATCCGGACACCATCACGGTGCGCAGCGATGTCAGCCTGGATGTGGTGTTCCGCTATCTGCGACGCTATGCCGAGGTCCCCGATCACACCGACAGCCTGATCGTGGTGGACCGCGAGAACCGTTACCTGGGCATGTTGCCGATGGCGCGGCTGGTGACCAGCGATCCGGAGCTGCATGTCGGTGATGTCATGGATCGGGGGCCGGACGGCATACCCGCGACCATGCCGGCCACCGATGTGGCGAGGATCTTCGACCAGCGCGACCTGTTGTCGGCGGCCGTGGTCGATGAGCAGGGGCGTCTGCTGGGCCAGATCACCATCGATGACATCGTCGATGTCATCAAGGAGCAGGGTGAGCATTCACTCATGAGCCTGGCCGGTCTGGACGAGGAGGACGACATGTTCGCGCCGGTGCTGGAGAGTGCCAGGCGCCGTACCATCTGGCTGGGGATCAACCTGGTCACGGCCTTCATCGCCTCCTGGGTGATCGGTCGCTTCGAGGGCACCATCCAGCAGATCGTCGCCCTCGCGGTGCTGATGCCGGTGGTCGCGAGCATGGGCGGGATCGCCGGCAGTCAGACCCTGACCATCGTCATCCGTGGTCTGGCCCTGGGACAGATCGGCATCGCCAACTCCTGGGCGCTGTTGCGCAAGGAATTGCTGGTGGGCATCGTCAACAGCCTGGTCTGGGCCGCGGTGGTCGGGGTGGTGGCGGACTGGTGGTTCGGAAGCGCCCAGCTGGGCATCGTCATCGGCGCGGCGATGATCATCAACCTGATCACGGCCGCGGTGGCGGGGGTGGCGATCCCGCTGTTGCTGAAGAAGATGGACATCGATCCGGCCCTGGCCGGGGGGGTGGTGCTGACCACCTTCACCGATGTGATCGGGTTTATGTCCTTCCTGGGTCTGGCGACGCTGTTCCTGCTTTAGGCCAGAGGCCCTAGTCCCAGCTGAACAGCACCCATTGCGGCACCACGATGTCGCCGCCCAGGGCGCCCATGCGGGTCTCCAGGGTGCCGTCGCCATCGTTGTCGCGCAGGTAATAGGCCGGTCCGACGATGGGCGTGACCTTGACCATGTAGAGATGGCCATGCACGCGGTATTCCTCCACCTTGGCGTCTTTCTTCTGCACGATGGTGATTTCCGGTTCGATGGGTTCGCCGTTGACCACTACCGGCGGTGGCGGTGGCGGCGGCTCGACCGGTTCCAGCTCACTGACATCGGCGGCCCGGACGGCGGCGCCCAGCAGCAGACCGGCGCCCAGAAGGCTCAGGTATGTGGGTCTGAAGTCGAATCTCATGGGTTGTCCCTGGTATGCTCAGTCTTATAGATGCAGGAGTTTCTCCTGTTCCTCCGCCGATGGCTCGAAGGCGCGGGATTCATAATAGTCGAAAATGGCATCCACGACATCATCGGCATCATCCACCAGCTGGTAGAAATAGAGATCCTCGGGTGAAATGGTGCCTTCCGCCACCAGCGCATCGCGGAACCAGTCCAGCAGGCCCTGCCAGAACGTGCTGCCGACCAGGATGATGGGGATGCGGCGGGACTTGCCGGTCTGCACCAGGGTCAGGATCTCGGCCAGTTCGTCCAGGGTGCCGAAGCCCCCGGGCAGGACCACATAGGCCGAGGCGTATTTGACGAACATGACCTTGCGCGAGAAGAAATGCCGGAAGTTCAGTGAGATATCCTGGTAGGAGTTGCCGCGCTGCTCGTGCGGCAGGGAGATGTTGAGGCCGATACTGTGCGAACGGCCACTGAAGGCGCCCTTGTTGGCGGCCTCCATGATCCCGGGGCCGCCACCGCTGACCACCGAAAAGCCGGCATCCGACAGCGCCCGGGCAATGTCCTCGGCCAGCCGGTACCAGGGGTGATCGGCGCCGAAGCGGGCCGAGCCGAAGATGCTGACCGACGGGCGGATACCGCTGAGTTTCTCGAAACCCTCGACGAATTCGGCCATGATCTGGAAGATCTTCCAGGATTCACGCGTCAGGACGCTGTCGTTCGCGGGTCCGAACGGCGGCTGTGAGAGATCGCTCTTATCGTCCATAATGGTCCTTTTTAACACACTTGGGCCAGCAAGAATATGAAGCCGAAAACCCTGGTGCTGGTAGACGGCAGCTCCTACCTGTACCGCGCCTTTCATGCCCTGCCGGCGCTGAGCAACTCCCGCGGTGAGCAGACCGGCGCGATCCATGGCGTGGTGGCCATGCTCAGGCGGCTGCTCAAGGACTATCGGCCGGACTATGTGGCCGTGGTCTTCGACGCCCGTGGCAAGACCTTCCGTCATGACCTCTACGAGCCTTACAAGGCCACCCGTCCGCCGATGCCGGAGGAACTGGCCAGCCAGATCGAGTCCCTGCACGAGATCGTCGCGGCCATGGGCCTGCCCTTGTTGATGATCCCCGGGGTCGAGGCCGATGATGTCATCGGCACGCTTGCCCGTGAGGCTGCCGAGGCTGGCCTCCGCACCATCATCTCCACCGGCGACAAGGACATGGCGCAATTGGTCGATGAGCATACCAGCCTGATCAACACCATGAACGGTGTGCGCATGGACCCTGACGGGGTGGTGGAAAAGTTCGGTGTCGGTCCGGAGCGGATCGTCGATTATCTGAGCCTGGTCGGGGATACGGTGGACAATGTCCCCGGGGTGCCCAAGGTCGGTCCCAAGACCGCGGTCAAGTGGTTGCGTCACTATGGGAGCCTGGACGACATCGTCGCCCATGCCGGCGAGATCAAGGGCAAGGTCGGCGAGAACCTGCGACAGGCCCTGGACACCCTGCCGCTGGCGCGGGAGCTGGTGACCATCCGCCGGGATGTGGATCTGGACCTCGGTCCCGAGGACCTGCGGGCGCGGGAGCCGGACCGGCAACGCTTGCAGGAGCTTTACCGGCGCTTGGAGTTCCGCAGCTGGCTGGAAGAACTGCTGCAGCAGTCCCGGGACGATCCCGGGCCGGGTACGGATGAAGGGGACGGCGCCACGTTGGAGGCCGATTACCAGCTGATCCTCGATCAGGCCGGACTGGATGCCTGGCTGGAGCGCCTGCGCGCGGCGCCCCTGTTCGCCTTCGATACCGAGACCAGCAGCCTGGACTACATGCAGGCCGAGATCGTCGGTGTCTCCTTTGCGATCGAGGCCGGCGAGGCCGCCTATGTACCTTGCGCCCATGAGTACCCGGGCGCCCCCGAACAACTCGCGCGCGACACGGTACTGGAGGCCCTGCGTCCCTTGCTGGAGGACCCGGGCCGGGCCAAACTGGGCCAGAACCTGAAATACGACATCAGCGTGCTGGCCCGTTACGGCATCAGTCTCAGGGGGGCGGCCTATGACACCATGCTGGAGTCCTACCTGATCGACAGCACCGCGACCCGTCACGACATGGATTCCCTGGCCCTGAAATACCTGGGCCACAGGACCATCCACTACGAGGACGTGGCCGGCAAGGGCGCGAAGCAGATCGGATTCGCCCAGGTGCCGCTGGAGCAGGCCGGTCCCTATGCCGCCGAGGACGCCGATATCACCCTCAGGCTGCACCGGCGCCTGTTGCCACGGCTGCGCGCCCTGCCGGGCCTGGAGGACCTGTTCGATGAACTGGAGATGCCGCTGGTGCCGGTGCTGTCGCGTATCGAGCGCAATGGCGTGATGGTGGATGCCGGGATGCTGGCGCAACAGGGCATGGAACTGGCCGCGCGCATGGACGAGATCGAGCTGCAGGCCCATGAACTGGCCGGCGAGGCCTTCAACATGGGTTCCCCCAAGCAGATCCAGGCCATCCTCTTCGACAAGCTGCAACTGCCGGTGCTGGCCAAGACCCCCAAGGGCGCGCCCTCCACCGCCGAATCGGTGCTGCAGGAACTGGCCCTGGACTATCCCCTGCCCAAGCTGATCCTCGAACACCGCTCCCTGAGCAAGCTGAAATCGACCTACACCGATCGCCTGCCGGAACGCATCGATGCGGATACCGGGCGGGTGCACACCTCCTACCATCAGGCCGTGGCGGCCACCGGCCGGCTGTCCTCCTCGGAGCCGAACCTGCAGAACATCCCGGTGCGCACCGAGGAGGGCCGGCGCATCCGCCAGGCCTTCGTGGCTCCCGGCGGCTATCGCCTGCTGGCGGCCGACTACTCCCAGATCGAACTGCGCATCATGGCCCATCTGTCGGGGGACGAGCGCCTCCGCCAGGCCTTCGCCGCGGGCGAGGACGTGCATCGCGCCACCGCCGCCGAGGTCTTCGGCGTGCCCCTGGAGCAGGTGACCGGGGAACAGCGGCGGGCCGCCAAGGCGATCAATTTCGGCCTCATCTACGGCATGTCGGCCTTTGGCCTGGCCAGGCAGCTGGGCATCGATCGCGGCTCGGCCAAGGCCTATGTGGACACATACTTCGCCCGTTATCCCGGGGTCCGCGCCTATATGGACCGGACCCGTGAGCGGGCGCGGGAACTGGGCTTCGTCGAGACCCTGTACCGGCGGCGTCTGTACCTGCCCGAGATCGATTCCCGCAACGCCCAGCGGCGCCAGTATGCCGAACGCACCGCCATCAATGCACCGATGCAGGGCAGCGCCGCCGACATCATCAAACGCGCCATGATCACGGTGCAGGGCTGGCTGGATGACAGCGGCGTGGATGCCCGCCTGATCATGCAGGTACACGATGAACTGGTGCTGGAGGTGGCCGAAGAAGCGGTGGACGAGGTGCGGCAGCGGGTCGTCACGCTGATGCAGCAGGCGGCGGAACTGGCCGTGCCGCTGGTGGTCGATGCCGGGGTGGGCGATAATTGGGACGAGGCCCACTGAGTCATGCCGGGCCGGTCTTTGATGGTCAGGGTTTGTGCTAATATCCTGTATATCCGATAACTGAATCATGCCGGCAGAACCACGGATCTTCCCCCGACACCACATCTGTATAGCTAGCGACAGGATCCCGAGATGTTGCTGATACCCGCGATTGACCTGAAAGATGGCCAGTGTGTGCGACTGCGGCAAGGCCGCATGGACGACGACACGGTCTATTCCGGCGACCCGGTGGAGATGGCCGCCCGCTGGGTCGAGGCCGGCGCCCGCCGACTGCACCTGGTGGATCTCAATGGCGCCTTCGACGGCAGGCCGGTCAACCATGGCGTGATCGAGGCGATCGCGTCGCGTTTCCCCGAGTTGCCGATCCAGGTCGGCGGTGGTATCCGTGATGAAGATACCATCCAGTCCTACCTGGATGTCGGCGTCAGCTACGTGATCATCGGCACCAAGGCCGTTGCCGCGCCGCATTTCGTCGCCGATGTCTGCCTGGAGTTCCCCGGACACATCATCGTCGGCCTGGATGCGCGCAATGGCAAGGTTGCCACCGATGGCTGGTCCAAGCTCTCGCATCACGATGTCATCGACATGGCCCGGCACTTCCAGGACGACGGCGTCAGCGCCATCATCTATACCGACATCAGTCGTGACGGCATGCTCAATGGTGTCAATATCGAGTCCACGGTGAAGCTGGCGCAGGCGATCGCGATCCCGGTCATCGCCTCCGGCGGGATCACCAGCCTGGACGATATCAGGGCCCTGCTCGAGGTCGAGGACGAGGGCATAGAGGCGGCCATCACCGGGCGGGCGATCTATGAAGGCACCCTGGATTTCGCCGCCGCCCAGAGCCTGATCGATACCGCCTCCGGCGAGGCCGGCTGATGGGCCTGGCCAAGCGCATCATCCCCTGCCTGGATGTGGATGCCGGGCGGGTGGTCAAGGGTGTCAGGTTCATCGATATCCGCGATGCCGGTGATCCGGTCGAGGTCGCCCGGCGCTACGATGCCGAGGGCGCCGACGAGCTGACCTTCCTCGACATCACCGCCAGCAGCGAACGGCGCGATACCCTGCTGCATGTGGTCGAGGCGGTCGCCAGCGAGGTCTTCATTCCGCTGACCGTGGGCGGCGGGGTGCGCAAGGTCGATGATATCCGCGCCCTGCTGAACGCCGGCGCCGACAAGGTCGGCATCAATACCGCCGCGGTGCATCGGCCGGAATTCGTCGCCGAGGCCAGCAGCCGTTTCGGCGCCCAGTGCATCGTCGTCGCCATCGATGCCCGCCGGGTCGATGACCGGGACGGGCGGCCACGCTGGGAGATCTACACCCATGGCGGTCGCCAGCCGACCGGAATAGACGCGGTCGAATGGGCCGCGCGCATGGAGGCCGGCGGCGCCGGCGAGATCCTGCTGACCAGCATGGACCGGGACGGCACCCGCAAGGGTTTCGACCTGGAACTGACCCGGGCGGTGGCCGAGCGTGTCGGGATCCCGGTGATCGCCTCCGGCGGCGTCGGCGACCTGGAACACCTGGTCGAGGGCGTCACCCGCGGCAAGGCCGATGCGGTACTGGCCGCGAGTATCTTTCACTTCGGCGAATACACCATAGCCGAGGCCAAGCAGCGCATGGCCGCGGCCGGTATCGAGGTCAGGTTGTGAACCCGGTGACGCCGGACTGGCTGGATGCGATCCGCTGGGACGCCGATGGCCTGGTGCCGGCCATCGCCCAGGAGGCCGGCAGCGGCGACGTGCTGATGCTGGCGTGGATGAACCGCGAGGCCCTCAGGCAGACCGTGGAACAGGGGCGGGTGGTGTACTGGTCGCGTTCGCGCCAGCGGCTGTGGCCCAAGGGCGAGCAATCCGGTCATGTCCAGCGCCTGCTGGAACTGCGCCTGGATTGTGATGCCGATGTTATCCTGCTCAAGGTCGAGCAGGTCGGCGGGATCGCCTGCCATACCGGGCGGCACAGCTGTTTTTACCGGCGCTTGCAGGAAGGGCGCTGGTGCGACGTCGAGGCGGTGGTAAAGGCGCCGGAAGACATCTACAAGGCCGGGCGGTGAGCCCGGCCGGCTCAATAGCGAGGAACAGGAAATGCACAGGCAAATCACCACGATCGTGATCATGACCGCTCTGTTGGCCGGACTGCTGGGCGGCCTCGGCAGGACTGCCCTTGCCGCCGGCGAGAACGAGGCGGTCAAGGTGCGCGAGGCCACCGAGGTACTGGGTGAGATCCTGGCCATCCCGGAGAAGTCCATGCCGCCGTCCCTGCTGGCCAATGCCCATGCGATCGCGATCGTGCCCAACGTGGTCAAGGTCGGTTTCGTGATTGGCGGACGTTACGGCAAGGGCGTGGTGCTGCGCCATAATGGCAAGGGCGGCTGGGGTGCCCCGGTGTTCATGACCCTGACCGGGGGCAGTGTCGGCTGGCAGATCGGCGCCCAGTCCAGTGATATCATCCTGGTGTTCAAGAACCAGCGGGGTCTGGACAGCCTGGTCAATGGCAAATTCACGCTGGGCGCGGATGCCGCGGTGTCCGCGGGGCCGGTGGGGCGTAATGCCTCGGCGGCCACCGACGCCCAGATGAAGTCCGAGATCTATTCCTATTCCCGCAGCCGCGGCCTGTTTGCCGGCATCGCCCTGGACGGTTCGGTGCTGGAGATAGACCATGACGCAGACGCGGCCTACTACGGCAAGCCCGGTATAGCCGTGGCCGATATCTTCGCCGGCAAGGTGCCGCGCCTGCCGCCGGACGCCAAGGCGCTGGCCGAGGCGCTGAACCGATATGCCGGGCACTGAACATGAGTGATGTTCTCGAGCGTCTGGCGGCCGTGATCGAGCAACGCCGCCTGGCCGATCCCGGCAATTCCTATGTCGCCGGCCTGTTCGACAAGGGCAGGGATACGATCCTGAAGAAGGTCGGGGAGGAGGCCGCCGAGACCATAATCGCCGCCAAGGGGGGGCAGTTGGACGAGATCGTCCATGAGACCGCCGATCTGTGGTTTCATACCCTGGTGATGCTGGCGGAGCAGGGCCTGGGACCGGGGGATGTCCTGGCCGAGCTGGAGCGGCGTTTCGGTCTCTCCGGGATCGAGGAAAAGGCGTCCAGGACGGCAAAGTAATCAGCAGTGCCGGCGTGCACGGCCGGCGTCAATTGGCGTTTACACGCCTTGGAGATACGACATGAGCTTTGGAATTACTGAACTATTGATCATCCTGGTGATAGTGGTGTTGCTGTTCGGCACCCGCAAGCTGCGAAATATGGGTGGCGATCTGGGCTCGGCCATACGCAGTTTCCGCAAGGCGGTCAATGAGACGGAGCCCACCAAGGAGCCGTCGGATGACAAGCTCCAGGACCAATCCGCGGGCCAGGGTCAGACCATCGACGTGACCCCGGAGTCCGCCGATAAACAGGAAGCACCGAAGTCCTGACAGACGATGTTTGATATCGGCTTCTGGGAGCTGGCCCTGATCGGGCTGTTGGCCCTGCTGGTCCTCGGACCGGAACGCCTGCCGGGCGCCGCGCGTACCGCCGGGCGCTGGCTGGGCCGGGCGCGGCGGACCCTGGGACAGATCCGTACCGAGTTCGAGCAGGAACTCGAGAACGGGGATCTGGGCAAGCAGATCGGCCCGGCCGGTCTGCGTGACCTGGAGGCCATGGATGCAAAATTACGCCAGCAGACGGGACGCATGGAGGAGGATATCCGCCAGTCCGTCGCGGGGGTCCACAAGCCGGGGACGGGTCATGCCGGAGAAGACTGATGCAGCGGCCCAGGAGAGCGCCGAGCAGCCCCTGCTGAGTCATCTCATGGAGCTGCGCAGCCGGCTGCTGCGAAGCGTCCTCTGCGTCCTGCTGGTGTTCATCGCCCTGTTCTATTTCGCCAATGACCTGTATGCCTGGATCGCCCAGCCGCTGATGGCGAAGCTGCCGCAGGGCGCGGCCATGATCGCCACCGAGGTGGCTTCCCCTTTCCTGACCCCCTTCAAGCTGACCCTGGTATTGTCGATCTTCATCTCCGTACCCTATCTGTTCTATCAGCTCTGGGCCTTCGTCGCCCCGGGCCTTTATCGGCATGAAAAGGCGCTGGTCGTGCCCTTGCTGGTGAGCAGCACGGTACTCTTCTACCTGGGTGTGATCTTCGCCTATTATGTCGTCTTCCCGCTGATGTTCGCCTTTTTCACCGCCGCCGCGCCCGCCGGGGTCACGGTGATGACCGATATCAGCTCCTACCTGGATTTCGTGCTCAAGCTGTTCATGGCCTTCGGCCTGGCCTTCGAGGTGCCTATCGCCACCGTGCTGCTGATCAAGACCGGCCTGGCCAGCCGCCGCTCGCTGCAGGAGAAGCGTCCCTATGTGATCGTCGGCGCCTTCGTCCTGGGCATGTTGCTGACGCCCCCGGACGTGATCTCGCAGGTACTGCTGGCGGTGCCGATCTGGTTGCTGTTCGAGCTGGGACTGCTGATGGCGGGCATGCTGGGCGGGGCAGGCGAGACCACCGCCTCGCCGCAAGACGACGAAGGATAGGCTGGCGATGGGCAAGCGCCTGCCTGGCGCCGAGCTGTGGAGCCGCATCGGTCATGGCTGACCCGGGTGGCGGGATGAAACCCTCACCGGACCGCGACGCCGCCGGCGTTAGGAAAACCGCGGCGGCCCGGTTTACGGATCTGGAACAGCGGGTACTGCGCATCAGCCCGGAACCCTGCCTGCACGTCGGTGACCGGCAGGTGCATGAGCTTATCAGCGCGGATATCCGTGGCTACCTCGAGTACCTGCGTACGGGCCTGAGCGGGATCGCCCATGATCGCCTGGCCATTCGCCTGCCGAGGAAGCAGGTCTTCAGGGAGGGCGACGAAGCGGGTGATTTTCGGGTCATGCCCTGTGTCCTGGGCGCCGGTGACGCGCGCCTGAAGATGGTCAAGATCATCGGCACCAACAAGCAGGCGGCGCGGATCCCCGATCAGATCTCCGTCGGTCGGGTCTTCCTGCTCGACAACCACGATAATTACATCACCCATGCATTCCAGGCCTGCCTGTTGTCTTCGGCGCGCACCGGCGCCTGCGCCATGCTGGCGATCGAGAAACTCGCCCGCCGCCGCCGGCGGGTACGGATCATCGGCGCCGGGCGGGTCGGATACTATTGCGGTCTGTTCTGTACCCAGCTTGCCGGGATCCGGGAGGTGGTCTTTGTCGATCGGGATCCGGCGCGCGCGCAAGCGGCCGCCGACCTGCTCGCGCACCAATATCCGGCGCTGGATTTCCACGCCGCATCGACGCACGGGTCCGAGGCCACCGATATCCTCATCCTGGCCACCAGCAGCGCAAGGGCATTCTGCCGGCCACCGGCAGGGAACGCGGACCTGATCATCAGCCTGGGCGCGGACAGCGATGACCAGCATGAACTGGATAGCGCCTGGCTGGGGCTGTCCAGTCTGTATGTGGACAGCCTGGACAGCGTCAACTACGGTGATCTGAGGACCTGGTCGGCCGCGGGCCTGATCGAAGGCGAGGCGCTGACGGAATTGCTGACCCTGTACCGGCATCCCGCCGGGCAGGATGGGGATCGGGTGCGGATCTTCATCTCCACCGGTACGGCGCTGTTCGATGCCCTGACCCTGGGCTTTCTGTTAGAATGTCCCGGCCTGCGCGGCGAGTCAGTCGCCGGGGTTGATCAAGGGCCCGTCCTGGCGGGCTCGAATTCTGTGTAAATGGTGATGGATCAGCATGTTCAAAACGTCATTTAAAGTTGATATTTATATCATGTCGGTCATAATCCCATGGACAGATAGCGGTGGGCTTCGGATTATGCCATTCTTGGCTGAGGGCCGACTGCGGGGGTGCTGTCCATGAAAGTTGTCAAGTATTTGAATCTATTGCTCTGTGTCGGGGCCCTCCTGGTCTCTTCCGGGGCCAGGGCCGATATCCTGGATGATGCCAGGGCCCTGATCGCCTCGCATCAGGCAGCCCAGGCCTATGCCCTGCTGAGCCCCTTGCAGGATGCGCGTTCCGGTGAGCCGGCCTACGATTACCTCCTGGGTCTCGCGGCGCTGGACAGTGGCCGCGCCGGCGAGGCGGTGTTTGCGCTGGAGCGTGTGCTGGCGGTGGATCCGCAGCACAAGCAGGCCCGCGCCGAGATCGCCCGCGCCTATTATCAGTTACGCGAGATCGAGACCGCCAAGGCCGAATTCGAGACCCTGAAGCAACAGGGCGTGCCCGCGGGCGTGCGCGAGACCATGAATCGTTACCTGGCCGCCATCGATCAGGAACTCGGCGCGGCTGAAGGCGGTACCCGCATCCGCGGCTATCTGGCCGCTACCCTCGGTTACGATACCAACGTCAACAGCGCCGGCTCCGATCAGCTGATCGCCATCCCGGCCTTCCCCGGCGTGCTGTTCACCCTGAATGACTCCCTGGTCGAGGAAGGCGCGCCCTTCACGCGCGTCTCCGGGGCCTTCAGCCTGGTACACGACCTGGGCGAAGGCTACAGTTTTCTGCTCGGCGGCAGCGGCTATGACCTCGAAACCCGGAGTCCCTTCGATACCGCCAGCCTGTCCACCTATTTCGGCATCAGCCGCAGGGTCGAGCAGGACAACTTCACCATTACCGCCCAGGGCGAGGACTTCCGCGTCGATGGCAGCGATTACCGCTACGCCTTCGGCATAGCCGGGCAGTGGCGCCGGCAGCTGGACAATCTCTCCAGCGCCTCGCTGTATGTGCAGGCGACACGTCTGGAGTATCCGGGGCAGTCGGTCCGCGACGCCACCCGCTATGTCGCCGGCGCCGGCTACACCCGCGCCCTGACCGGCAAGACCGAGCCGGTGATCTACGCCGGCATCTACGGCGGCAGCGAGGATGAATCCCGTGCCGGCGTGCCCTGGCTGGGTCATGACCTGGTCGGACTGCGCCTCGGCGGGCAGTTGAAGCTGCGGCCCCTGCTGGATGGCTACGCCTCGGTCGAGGCCGAATACCGGAATTACGGCGGCACCGATCCGACCTTCCTGAAATCGCGTGACGACAGGCGCTATCGCGCGGTGCTGGGTCTGGATTACCACGTGGCCGAAAACTGGAAGGTCTCCCCGGAGATCAGCTATACGAGGAATGCGTCCAATATCGTCATCAACGACTATGATCGCACCGTGGTCTCGCTGACCCTGAGGCGTGATTTCAACTAGCCTCCGGCAGCCGCCGGGAGCCGATGCATGGAATGAGCCGAACCCCCTGACGGTCCGGCGGGAGCAGGAATATGAGAGCCAATCCGATCTTAACTCGCAAACCCGTCGCCGCGGCGATCGTGACCCTGCTGGGCGCCAGCCTGCCCGGCAGCGGATCCGCGGCGGTTGCCGGCAAGGTCAATTTCGCCTGGGGTGATGTCAGCATCACCAGCCACGGGGGCCAGAGCCGCCCGCTGCGTCGTGGCGAGGCCATCCAGTCCGGGGATACCATCAACACCGAACGCGGCCGCGCCCAGATCCGCTTCAAGGACGGCGCCAGGGTCTCCCTGCAGCCGAACACCGAATTCCGCGTCGACGAATACAACTACGAAGGCAAGGAAGACGGCAATGAGCGCAGCTTCTTCAGCCTGCTGAAGGGCGGCCTGCGTGCGATCTCCGGTCTGATCGGCCATCGCAACAAGGATACCTTCCGGGTCAATACCCCGGTGGCGACCATCGGCATACGCGGTACCGAATTCCTGGTCCGGGTCGATGGCGGTCTGCTGGTCAGCGTCGGTGACGGTTCCATCTACATGCGCAACGACGCCGGCGAACTGATCCTGCTGGCCGGCCAGAGTGGCGCGGTCAGCAGTGCCAGTTCGGCGCCGCACCTGACCGGCCAGCCACCGATTCTGCCGCCGGAACCGCCGGAGGGCAATACCGATCCCTACAGCCGCGCCGACGATCGCAATGCGGACGGCAGCAGCATCATCACCGGCCCGGGTCTGCAGTCCGGTAGCCTCTATGCCCTGGCGACCAGCTACGCCGGCGCCGAGGGTTCCCCTGTGGGTGTCGCCCAGGGGGGGACGCCCAGCAACCCGGTCACGGCCACCTTCAATTCCTCGTCGGGGCTGCTGGCCTATACCGGGCCGATCACCGGCGGCATCGGAGATGCCTCGCTGGCCGATGTCGGCAGTGATTCCATCATCGGCTGGGGCCGCTGGACCGGTGGCACCCTGTCGGTGGCCAACGGCCAGGCGGTGCCGATGAGTACCGGTTTCGGCGAGGTGGGCAATGCCCATTACGTGGTCGGTCTGCCGACCACCGACATGCCCACCTCGGGCAGCGCCACCTACGCCCTGCTGGGCGCGACCCAGCCGACCGAGTCCTACGGTGGTACGACCGGGACCCTGAACAGCGCCAGCCTCAGCGTGAACTTCGGCGCCATGCCCAGCGTGACCACCAGCCTCAGCATCACCATGCCCACGATAAACAACAGCTTTACCGTCAACGCCACCCTGAGCGGACCCGGGGATCACAGCTTTGGCGGCAGTGGCGCCTTTACTTCTGACGTACAGGGCTTCTGTTCCGGCGCCTGCCAGACGGATATCCAGGGCTTCTTCGCCGGACCGGCCGCGGCGCGCGCCGGTTACGCCTACAAGTTCCAGACCTCGACTAGTGGCTTCACCTATGTCAACGGCGTGGTCAGCTTCACCAAGCAGTCGAGTGGTGGTGGCATACTCGCAAATTGAGCGAACGCGCACCGGTGAGCATGACTCACCCTGGTCCGGGTGCTGACTGAGCACCCGTTACCCCGATCCGCGCTCCCCGGGATCCGCTGGCCGGCCCTGTGCGGCCAGCCCGGCGACGGGGTGCTGGCCTTGCTGTTCCAGCTCGAACAGAGCCAGTGGTGGGGGCCTGAGCGCCTGCGCCGGCTGCAATTACTGCAATTGCAGGACCTGCTGGAATACGCCCGTCAACACTGCCCCTACTATCGCGATCACCCGGCCTATGCCCTCGCTGGCGATCTGGACGATGCCCGGCTGCTGGCCCTGCCCATCATCCGGCGGGAGCAACTGCAGGACGCGGGGGATGCCTTCATCAGCGAGTCCCTGCCCGCGGCCCATGGCCGGCGGCTGAGTTTCCAGAGCACCGGTTCCACCTCGCGTCCCCTGCAGGTCCAGGGCACGGACATCTCCCATTTGTTCGCCAGTGTGCTGATGGTCCGGGAAGACCTGTGGCAGCGACGGGACTTGGGCGTCAAGCTGGCGACCATCCGCACCACGGTCGCCGATGGCCAGCAGGCCGACTGGGGCGGGGCGGTGGCCAGCGTCTATGCCACCGGTCCCTGCGTGACCCTGAACATCCGCCACGATATCGCCGCGCAGGCCGAGTGGTTGCGCCGGCAGGATCCGGCGATCCTGCTCTCCCACCCCGCCAACATCGAGGCCCTGGC
>CAZDOC010000015.1:0-49311 GCA_964506945.1 uncultured Gammaproteobacteria bacterium | reverse complement strand
GCAGGCTTAACGGCGGATCTTCTCCTTGATGCGGGCCGCCTTGCCGCGCAGGGCGCGCATGTAATAGAGCTTGGCGCGACGCACGGCACCACGACGCTTGACCTGGATCTCCGCGACCAGCGGGCTGTAGGTCTGAAAGACACGCTCCACCCCCTCGCCGTGGGAGATCTTGCGGACCGTGAAGGCGGAATTCAGGCCGCGGTTGCGCTTGGCGATCACCACGCCTTCGAAGGCCTGCAGGCGCTCCCGGTTGCCTTCCTTCACCTTGACCTGTACCACGACGGTATCGCCGGCGCCGAACTCGGGGATTTCCCGGGTCATCTGCTCTGCTTCGAGTTGCTGAATGATATTGCTCATGCCTGTCTTCCCAAATCCTGCCTGATACTGTGAAAACACCAGCCGTCCTTGCGATCGGCGGTGCCAAAGGCGGGCAATTATATAGCCTTTGCCGGCAAAATCCTAGCGCCCGGTCCGATCCGGGCTGCCGGCGCGATCGCGGCCGGGACGTCGGCATGTTTTCATCGAACGGCAATCAAGGAAACCCTGATTCATTCAGGTTTTCCGCGATGCGGGGCCGGGCCTGCGGCATGGGCCCCGATATATTCTTCCAGCAAGGCCCGTTGCTCGGCAGTCAATTCCATCCTCTCGAGCAGGTCCGGACGACGCTGCCAGGTACGACCCAGCGCCTGCTGCAGACGCCAGCGGGCGATGGCCTGATGATCCCCGCTGAGCAGTACGGCCGGCACCTCGCGACCGTCCACGACCTCCGGACGGGTGTAATGCGGACAATCCAGCAGGCCATCGTAGAAGGAATCCTGGATCGCCGACTGGGCATGCCCAAGGACACCGGGCAATTGTCTGATGATTGCATCCAGCATGACCATGGCCGCCAGTTCACCGCCGCTGAGAACATAATCACCGATGGACCATTCCTCGTCCACATCGGCCTCGATCAGGCGTTCATCGATACCCTCATAGCGCCCGGCGATCAGCACCAGCGCCTCTTCAGCAGCCAGTTCACTCACCCCATCCTGATCCAGGCGCCGCCCCTGGGGGCCGAGGGCGATAACCCTTGCCCCCGCTGGCAGGACCGTGCGCGCCGCGTCGATAGCCTCATGCAGGGGCTGATACATCATCAGCATGCCCGGCCCTCCGCCATAGGGCCGATCATCCACCGTGCGATGTCGATCCCGGGTATAGTCACGGGGGTCCCACAGACTCAGTTCCAGCTGACGACGGTCTATCGCCCGACCGCTGACCCCATGCCCGGTCAGGGCGGTGAACATCTCCGGGAACAGGGTGATGACCGCGACCTTCATCAGGCGGTATCATCCCGGTCCCAGTCGACCTGCATCGTCCCGGCCCGCAGGTCCAGCGTATCGACATAGACCCCCTGCACGAATGGGATCAGATAGCTCACCCCCTCCTCGCCCTGTATCTGGAGGACATCACTGGCCCCGGTCTCCAGCAGCCCGTGGACGCGACCGAGCTGATCCCCGGCGCGATTGTGGACCCGCAGACCGACCAGATCGCTCCAGTAGTATTCACCGGGGTCGGGATCGGGCAACTGGCTGCGCGGGATCTCGATATTGCGATTCATCAGGGGAATAACGGCATCACGATCGTCGTATCCCTGGAAACGGGCCACCAGCCCCTTGCCATGAGGCCTGGCTTCGGCAAGCCGTACCGTCACGGCCTCACCCCTGCCGGTCAACGACCAGGGGTCATAGGCAAAGATATTTTCCCGGGGACGGGTATAGGAATGGATCCGGACCCAACCGCGTATGCCGTAAGCTCCGCAGATCCGGCCGATCAGGATATTGCTGGCGGGGGATTCAGACATCAGCACGTCGCGTATTCGCGGCGTTCGCCATCATGCGCCTGCGGGATCCCTCATCGGCGACCGGGAGTATGGCGGCAACGGCTTCGCCCGGATACGCTGCGGACAGCAGCGCCGCAGGCGCCACCACGGCGCCCGGTGGACAAGGCGATGGGCATGCACGGATGCCCACGGCAAACCGGCAGGCCTTCAGGCCGCCGTCGACTTCAGCAGACTGGCCACACGTTCGGAGGCCCTGGCGCCCTGCCCCAGCCAGTATTCGACACGCTCACGATCGACCTTCAGGAACTCGCCATCGGCGGCGGCCCTGGGGTTGTACCAGCCGAGCCGCTCGATCGGGCGGCCGTCGCGCTTGTTGCGACTGTCAGTGACGACGATGTGATAGAAAGGGCGCTTCTTGGCGCCACCACGGGATAGACGAATGCTTACCATTACCTTTAGCTTCCTCGTTCTGCCTGGATGAGACGCCCCTTGGGGGCATCTGAAAATCAGCCGCGTATTCTAAGCCAATTCGGGCAAAAAGGGAAAAAAGCTCCTGGGGGGCTGCCGGCCCAGGCCGGTACTGTTAAGATGGTCACCGAACGGCCGGGCGATTACCGGCCGGACGCGACTGGCCCGGGATGGCGTCCCTTCGCTACAATCACCTATATCCGGCAGGCCCCCGGGGGCGGATATATTTTCACGCCCTGCCGTGATTATTTGCTTTTCCAGCCATGAAGACCGACATGTCACAGACCAACGACAAGGCCGCCCTGCGCCGCCGCCTGCAGCGCCTGCGGGCCGAGATACCGGAAACCGAACGGCAGGCCCATTCCCGGCGCATCGCCCAGAGGCTGTTCAAGTTGCCGCACTGGCGGACGGCCCGGAGCGTCTTCGTGTTCGTCTCCTACAGCACCGAGGTGCATACCCACGATATCGTCAGACAATTGCTGCGTGACCTGCCGATGGTCAGCGTACCCCGCATCATCGATCGCGATCATATGCTGGCGCTGCGCATCGACGACTGGGAGCAGCTGCGCGAGGACAAGATGGGCATACTCGCCCCTGCCGAGGGGGAGGTCTGGAATGAAGGGGTCGATATTGCCATTACCCCGGGGCTTGGCTTCAGCGAGCAAGGCCAGCGCATCGGTTTTGGCGCCGGCTACTACGACAAATGGTTCGCCTCACACCCTTGCAAACTCAAGGTCGGGCTGGCCTTCGAGGCCCAGATCCAGGCAAGCATCCCGGTGGATGAATACGATATCCCTGTCGATCTGATCGTGACCGAAAAACGCCTGATCGATGCCCGCCAGGCATAATCCGGCCGGCGTTGCCCACCACTATGCAATATGTTTCAATGCACGTTTGTTGTATCCGCCCCTCGGATCCGGGCAAACCGGCCGGGGCGCCTTTTATCGCCGACAGCATCGACACAGCCCGCAAATTATTGCATGGAACCATATATCTATCAGTGACCTGGCTGAAAGACGGCAAGAGCATCCATTTCCCATCGAACAGAATTAGAAAAAGGTATATCGACTCATGAACATCTATGTTGGCAATCTGCCCTATAGCACCACGGACGAAGAACTCGCAGAACTCTTTTCCCAATTCGGCACCGTCGCCAGTGCCAATATCATAATCGACAGGCGTAACCACCGTTCGCGTGGTTATGGCTTCGTCGAATTCAACGATGACAGCGAAGGCAGCGCCGCGGTAGCCGCCCTGAACGGATCGCAATACGGCGGTCGCACCCTCAAGGTGGACGAGGCGCGCAAGAAGGATGAAGCGCGTCCTCCGCGCCGGGGCTCCAGTACGCGCCGCAACCCGCCCAGTACGAACGGCGCCAGCCGGCGCAACGGCCAGGGCAAGCAGCCTGGCCTGATAGGTTTCATCAAGGGGCTGTTCAGCTAGGGGGGCGGGCGAACCCCAGACCGGGCCCATCGGTGAACCGGCCTGTTCAGGACTTCGCCCCGTTCATCGCCAGCCGACGGCCGCTGTCGTGGCGCGCCCAGACTGCGGCCAGGCAGGCACCACTGATGTTGTGCCAGATACTGAAGACCGCAGCCGGCAATGCCGCCAGCGGGCTGAAGAATTTCAGCGCCAGAGCCACCCCCAGACCGGAATTCTGCATGCCGACCTCGATGGCCAGGGTACGGCATATGGCCGGCCCGTAACCCATCGCCCTGGCCAGACTGTAGGCCAGCCACAGGCCCAGGAGGTTGTGCATGGTGACCGCCAGCACCACCGCAGGCGCCAGCCCTGCGATCTGACCGGCGTTAAGGGCGACGATAATACCTATGATCAATACGATCGCCAGCATCGACAGCCACGGAAACACGCCTTTCAATGGCCCCAGCCACCGCCCGAGATAGTGGTTTGCCAGCACCCCCAGCAACACCGGAAGGATGATGATACGAAGGATGCTGGCAAGCATCGCCAGGGCCGGGACCTCGACCACCCGGCCGATCAGCAGCAGGGTCAGCAGTGGCGTCATGAACACCGAGAGCAGGGTCGACAGCGTCGTCAGGCTGATCGACAGGGCCACATCCCCGCGGGCCAGATAGGTCATCACATTGGACGCCGTACCACCGGGACAGGTACCGACCAGGATCACGCCGATCGCCAGCTCCCGCGGCAGTGACAGCAGCCTGACCAGCAGCCAGGCGATCAGGGGCATCAGCAGAAATTGCATGAGTACGCCGACGGCCATGACCTGCGGGCGCCTCAGGATGTGGTGAAAGTCGGCGGGCCGGAGACTGATCCCCATCGCCAGCATCACCAGCCCCAGCAGGGGCACGATGGCCGGCTTCCCGCCGGCCAGAAGAGCCGGCTGCCAGGCGGCCAGCGATGACATCAGGATGGCCAGCAGCGGGAACAGCAGCTTCACTGCGGCATGCTCCAGTCCCGGCCGAGGATGGCCTCTATCCCGCTGCGGGGATAGTCCGGGTAGCGCCGCTGAAACTCCCTCCACAGCCGCGAGGCAGCCTCGGTCCGGCCGCTGTCCCGCAATCCGCGGATGCGCGCCAGCATGGCTTCAGCGGACCCGGACCGTGCTGTTTGCGCTGCGGCTTTGCCGGCCGTGGCAGGCTCCGGCCGTACGCGCTCCAATGCCCGGTCCAGCGCCGGCCGGGCTTGCGCACCGGCATCAGGCAGCTGCCGCAGCAACTCCCCGGGATCCGCGCCGCCTGGCCGGCGCGGTTGTTGCCGAACCTGCCGCTCAAGGGCCCCGGGTTTCGACATTTTCTTCACCTCGGGGGCGACCTGTCTGACCCTCGGCAGCGTGTCGGTCCGCCCTGCCGCGGGCCTGGGCGCGGCGAGCCGGTACGGCATGCGTCTGGATTCCGGTGGAGACTCTGTCAGGGCCCTGGTTGCGATTTCCGGACGGGAACCCGTGGCGTCCGGCATCACCCCTGGCTCCAGGTAAAAAAAGCTGACCAGGCCGACGCACAGGATCACGGTCGCCGCCATGGCCAGTGGCCGCTGCCAGCGCCAAGGGCAGGCGCGGCCCTTCGTCCGCGCATCACGGGCGGCCTGCAGAATGCGGTGCTCCAGTTCCGCACCGGGCTGGACCCTGGGCAGGCCCCGATATATCCGCACGATGTCCAGTTCGCTGATCCGGGGCTCGTCACCCGGCACACCCGCAGCGCTCATTTCTCATCCTCCAGGCCCTTGCGCAATCTGCCTATCGCATAGCGCCAGCGACTCTTGATGGTTTCGGCGGGGGCATCGCACACCGCCGCGATCTGCCCGATGCTCAGCCCGGCCTCCTGTCTGAGCAGGAAGGTCTCCCGCTGCTCCGCCGGCAGTTCCCGGATCAATTGCAGCAGGCGCTTGCCGAGACGCTGGTACTGGAGTGCCTGTTGCGGACCCTCGTGGACCGGGGCAACGGCTTCCGCCCGGGTTTCGGATTGCGGCAGATTGTATGCCGCGCGCACACCCTGACGCCGGTAGTAATCGACCATGCCATTATGCGCCAGATGATAGAGCCAGGTAGTAAACCTGGCCCGCTGCCTATACTGCGGAGCACTCTTGATCAGCTTCAACCAGACCTCCTGAAACAGCTCTTCGGCGATGGCGGCATTACCACACTGGCGCAGTACGTAGCGGTAGAGCCCGGGACCGTGACGCCGATAGAGCAGTTCGAAGGCTGACTCATCACCCCGTCCATAGGCGAGCATCAGGGTCTCGTCATTGCGATCCGCGTCCATGCAGGCAGTTTAGCGCCCGCACCGGACCGGCTCCACTTTATCTAACGCGCCAGGCCCGGGTAACGGGTCAGAACCGTCACCCGGGAGACAGCTGCATCAGGTCAGCGGAAGGCAATGACACCACGAAGGTTGTTGACAGGTTTCGTTCCCGGGGTTCAGCTCGCGCGCGGGCCGGGCGCGGTCCGCACATCTGGCGCCACCGGGCCGCGCGTGACAGCAACCGGGCGCACCAAGAAAAAGGGCCATAAAGGCCCTTGTTCCGTATCGCCAGGGGTAGCGTATCAGCCCTCGGCGACGGCCTTCATGCTCAGGCGAATGCGGCCCTGCTTGTCGACCTCGAGGACCTTCACCTTGACGGTCTCTCCCTCGCTCAGCTTGTCGCTGACATTCTCCACGCGCTCGTTGGAGATCTGGGAGATATGCACCAGTCCGTCCTTGCCGGGAAGGATGGTGACGAAGGCGCCAAAATCCATCAGTTTGGCGACCCGGCCGTTATAGACCTTGCCCACCTCGACATCGGCGGTGATCTCCTCCACCCGGCGCCGGGCCTCCTGACCGGCGGCATTGTCCACGGAGGCGATCTTGACCGTACCGTCATCGGTGATGTCGATGCTGGCTCCGGTCTCCTCCGTGATCGACCGGATGGTCGCGCCACCCTTGCCGATCACATCCCGGATCTTGTCCGGATGGATCTTGATGGTGATGATCCGAGGTGCGTGCTCGGACATCTCCTCGCGCGGCGCGGACAGGACCCTGTTCATCTCGCCGAGAATGTGCAGCCGGCCCTGCTGCGCCTGGGCCAGGGCGCGCTCCATGATGTCACGCGTGATACCGTTGATCTTGATATCCATCTGCAGGGCATTGATGCCCTTTTCGGTACCGGCGACCTTGAAGTCCATGTCACCGAGGTGATCCTCATCGCCCATGATATCGGAAAGAACGACATACTGGTCGCCCTCCTTGATCAGACCCATGGCGATACCGGCCACCGGCGCCTTGATGGGCACGCCGGCATCCATCAGCGCCAGGCTGGTGCCACAGACCGAGGCCATGGAACTGGAACCGTTGGATTCGGTGATCTCGGAGACCACGCGGATGGTGTAGGGAAAGGTCTCCATGTCCGGCATCACGGCCATGATGCCGCGCTTGGCCAGACGCCCATGACCGATCTCGCGGCGTTTGGGTGAACCCACGCGGCCGGTCTCGCCGACGCAGTAGGGAGGGAAGTTGTAATGCAGCATGAAGGGTTCCCTGCGCTCCCCCTCGATGGCGTCGATGATCTGGGAATCCCGCGCGGTACCCAGCGCGGCCACGACCACGGCCTGGGTTTCGCCCCGGGTGAACAGTGCCGATCCATGGGTACGCGGCAGGATGCCGGTCTTGACCGTTATCTTGCGGATGTCCGCGTTGCCGCGGCCATCGATGCGCTTGGCCCCGGAGATGATGGCGCCACGGACGGTCTTCTTCTCCAGGTTGCCGATGATGTCGCCGATCTCCTGCTCGGACCACTGCGCATCCTCGCCCCCGCAGAGTTCCTCGCAGAGGGTCTTTTTCAGCGTGGACAGCCGATCACGGCGTTCCAGCTTGTCCACGATCTGGTAGATCTCGGCAATCTGTGCGGCGGCGCGGCTCTCGACGGCCTCCTGCAGGGAGATATCCTTCTCCTCGGGCTGCCAGTCCCAGGCGGGGTTGCCGACCTCGGCCGCCAGGGCCTTGATGTTTTCGATCACGATCTGCTGCTGTTCATGGCCGAACATGACCGCCCCGAGCATGACTTCCTCGGGCAGTTCCCGGGCCTCGGATTCCACCATCAACACCGAGGATTCCGTACCGGCCACGACCAGGTCCAGTTCGGAATCATCCAGTCCGGTGAAACTCGGATTGAGCAGATACTGACCATCCCGATAACCGACACGCGCGGCCCCTATCGGACCATCGAAGGGCATGCCGGAGATGGCGACCGCGGCGGAGGCCCCAATCAGCGCGGGGATATCGGGGTCCACGGCGGGGTCAAGCGACATGACCGTGGCGACTATCTGGACCTCATTGTGAAAACCCTTGGGGAACAGCGGGCGCAGGGGCCGATCGATCAGGCGCGAGGTCAGGGTCTCCTTTTCCGTGGGCCGTCCTTCGCGCTTGAAGAAGCCGCCCGGGATCTTGCCGGCGGCATAGGTGCGTTCCTGGTAATCGACCGTCAGCGGGAAGAAATCCCGCCCCGGGGTCGCCTCTTTCCGGCCCACGACGGTGACCAGCAGGACCGTTTCTCCCATGCTGATCTTGACGGCCCCGGTGGCCTGGCGGGCAATCTCACCGGTCTCCAGGGTGACGGTATGCTCGCCATATTGAAAGGATTTGCTGATATGTGTCATGTTGTTTTCCGCTGATTCAGGACATTGCATGGCCCCTGCCATGCAACCGGGAGATGGGCTTCGGGGGCTACTTGCGCAGACCCAGTTCGCCGATCAGGCTGCGATAGCGATCGGCATCCTTGCGCTTCAGGTAGTCGAGCAACTTGCGGCGCTGGTTGACCATGCGCAACAGCCCCTGGCGCGAGTGATTGTCGTGGCTGTGCTGCTTGAAATGCCCGGACAGGTCGTTGATGCGCGCGGACAGCAGCGCTACCTGTACCTCCGGGGAACCGGTATCGGAACTGCCCCGCTTGAACTTGCCGATGATCTCGGCCTTGCTTTCGGTCGTGAGTGACATCAAAAAACTCCTGGATAAATAACTTGCGGTCAATCGCGTATTCTAACCGCGCTACGGCGCACGAACAAGACCATATTGCCTTTGAACGGAGGAATCTCAGGGGCCGGCATCCACCTGCTGGCGGATCAGCCGTTTCGGCGCCAGCCCGCCACCGCCATCCAGTGTCCCCAGGCCCAGGAAACGACCCGCGCGGGTGTAGACGCGTACCAGTCCGGTGTGGGTGCTGTCGTTGACCCGCACGGCCTGTCCCTGGCACAGGTAGTAGGCGCCATCCTCACCCAGGCCGACACGCGGCAGCTCCCCCAGGGCCGCGTCGATCGGCAGCAGCACCGCATCCAGTACCGTCATCCCGTGCCCGGCCAGACCCTCGAGCCGGTCAAAATCCAGGGCGTCGGCCAGGCGAAAGGGACCGGAGGCGAGACGTCTCAAGCCGACCAGGGAGGCGCCGCAGCCCAGCGCCTCGCCGATATCCCCGGCCAGGGTACGGATATAGGTCCCCTTGCTGCAGCGGACATCCATGCTGAAATCGGGACCGCTGAAGGCGGTGATCTCGATCCCGTCTATGCGCACCCGGCGCGGCTTGCGTTCCACGGTCCTGCCCTGCCGGGCCAGCTTGTACAGGGGCTGGCCCTGATGCTTGAGGGCGGAATACATCGGCGGCACCTGTTCGATCTCGCCGCGGAAAGCGGGCAGGACCCGCTCCAGATCGGCGCGCGTGATGTCGGTGGCGTCCACCTGCCTCAGGATCTCGCCCTCGGCATCGCCGGTACTGGTGGTCACACCCAGCCGGCACTCGGCCAGATAGCGCTTGTCGGCATCCAGAAGGAAGGAGGAAAACTTGCTCGCCTCGCCAAGGCACAGGGGCAGCAGACCGCTGGCGAGCACATCGAGATTGCCGGTATGCCCGGCCTTGCGGGCATCGAACAAGCGCCGCGCCCTTTGCAGGGCCTGATTGGAACTGATGCCCGTGGGCTTGTCCAGCAGCAGGATGCCATCGATGTCGCGGCCGCGACGGCGCCTCATTCAGCCTCGTCCTCGCGGCCGGCGCGATCGCCATGCAGGGAATCCAGCAGGCGGTCCATGCGCATTCCGCGCTCCACCGACTCGTCATAAACGAATTCCAGCCGGGGGATACCGCGCAGGATCAGGGCATGGGCAAGATGATGACGCATCTCGCCGCCATGCTGGTTGAGGATGGCGATGATCTCGTCCATCGGCCGTTCGCCACCGATGGCGGTCACCAGGACGCGCGCCTGGCGCAGATCCGGGGAGACATCCACGGCGGTAATCGTGATCAGGCCCAGGGATTGCTCCTGGGCCAGGACGCGCATCGGGGCGGACAATTCCCGCTTGACCTGCTCGCCTACCCGGCGTGTACGGCTGGTTTCACTGGGCATGGCGCTGATACGTCCCCACGGTTCCTGTTCCGGCGGCGCCTCGTTCAGACGCTGCGGGCGATCTCCGTGCGCTCGAACACCTCGATCTGATCCCCGGGCTTGACATCATTGTAGTTCTTCACGCCGATGCCGCACTCGATACCGGACTTGACCTCGTTGACATCGTCCTTGAAGCGGCGCAGGGATTCCAGCTCCCCCTCGTAGATCACGACGTTGTCGCGCAACACCCGGATCGGGTTGTTCCGCTTGACCACGCCGCTGCTGACGATGCAGCCGGCGATGGCGCCCAGCTTGGAGGACCGGAAGACGTCACGCACATCGGCGACACCGATGATGGTCTCCCGGATCTCGGGCTTCAACAGGCCGCTGACGGCGGCCTTGAGATCATCGATGACATCATAGATGACGCTGTAGTAGCGCAGGTCCACACCCTCTTCCTCGACCAGTTTGCGGGCGCTGGCATCGGCGCGCACATTGAAGCCGACCACGAAGGCGCCGGAGGCCACGGCCAGGTTGATATCGGATTCATTGATACCGCCGACGCCGCTGCCGATCACCTTGACCTCGACCTCTTCATTGGAGAGATTGCCCAGGGCCTCGCTGATGGCCTCGGCGGACCCCTGTACATCGGCCTTGACCAATACCGTCACGGTGGCGCGCTCGCCCTCGGTCATCTGCGAGAACATGTTGTCCAGCTTGGCGGCTTGCTGACGCGCCAGCTTGTGCTCGCGCAACTTGGTGTCACGATGCTGGGCGATCTCGCGGGCCTTGCGCTCATCGGCCACCACCAGGGCCTCGTCGCCGGCGTTCGGGGTCCCGGACAGACCCAGGATCTCGACCGGGATGGAGGGGCCGGCGGCCTCGATCTGCCGGCCCTGCTCGTCAATCATGGCGCGCACGCGCCCGAACTCGGTGCCGGTGAGGAGGATGTCGCCCTTGTGCAGGGTGCCGCGCTGCACCAGTACCGTGGCCACCGGTCCACGACCCTTGTCGAGACGCGATTCGACCACCGTGCCCGCCGCCGGGCCCTCGCTGGGGGCCTGCAGTTCAAGCACCTCGGCCTGCAACAGGATGGCATCCAGCAAGGCATCGATGCCCTCCCCGGTCTTGGCCGAGACCGGCACGAACTGGGTGTCGCCACCCCAGTCCTCGGGGATGACCTCTTCGCTGGCGAGTTCCTGCTTGACCCGGTCCGGATCGGCATTTTCCTTGTCGATCTTGTTGACCGCGACGATCAGGGGCACTTCCCCGGCCCTGGCATGCTGAATGGCCTCCCTGGTCTGCGGCATCACGCCGTCGTCGGCGGCCACGACCAGGATCACGATATCGGTGAGCCTGGCGCCACGCGCGCGCATGGCGGTAAAGGCGGCGTGTCCCGGTGTATCCAGGAAGGTCACGGTCCCCTTGCCGGTTTCCACATGATAGGCGCCGATATGCTGGGTGATGCCCCCGGCCTCGCCGGCGGCCACCTTGCTGCGACGGATATGGTCGAGCAACGAGGTCTTGCCATGATCGACGTGCCCCATGATCGTCACTATCGGGGGGCGCTGGCGAGCCTCCGACGAATCGACGTCACCGGCGAGCAGGTCTTCCTCGATGGCGTTTTCATTGATCGCCCTGGGCTTGTGTCCCATCTCCTCGACCACGATGACGGCGGTGTCCTGGTCCAGGATCTGGTTGATGGTGGCCATGGTGCCCATGCCCATCAGCACCTTGATGACCTCGGCCGCCTTGACACTCATCTTTTGCGCCAGGTCGGCCACGCTGATGCTGTCGGGGATCGCCACCTCGCGCACGATCGGTGCGGTCGGCCTCTCGAAGCCGTGCTTGGCCGCGCCGCTGGATACCACCCGCCGAGGTGCCGGAGAACGCTTCTTGCGCCGGCCACCCTTGCCGGCCTTGGCGACATGCAGCTCATCCCTGCCATAGCGGGTCTCCCCGCCCTTGCCCCGCTTGCCGTCCTTGTCCTTGCGGGCGCTGTCCTTGGCCGCCTTCTGGCGCTCGGCCTCGGCCGCCTCGCGTTCGGCGCGGGCGCGGGCCTCGGCGGCCTCGGCCTCCGCGCGCCGGCGCTCATCATCTTCCTGCTGACTGCGTTCCGCGGCCTCCTGTTCGGCCTTCTCGCGTGCCAGCTGGGCCTCTTTTTCCTGTCGCCGTGCCTCTTCCTCGGCGCGGATCCGGGCCTCCTCCGCATCCCGCTGAGCCTGTTCCTCGGCCTGCCGCTGGGCCTCTTCCTCGGCCACCACGCTGCGCTTGATATAGGTGCGCTTCTTGCGGAACTCGACGTTCACCGTCTTGCTGGCGGCCGCCGCCCGGGAACGGCCGCGGGCGCCGCTGACCGGGACCTTGAGCTGTGTAACCGTCTTCCGCTTCAGGGTGATCCGGGACGGCTCGCCGGACTCCTCGGTCTTGCCATGCTGGCGGCGCAGATGCGAGAGCAACCGGGTCTTTTCCTCCTCGCTGATCGTGTCCTCGGCGGCCTTGTCCTCCAGACCCGCATCGAGCAGCTGGGCCCGCAGCTTGTCCACCGGTACCTTGAGCACTTCCGCAAACTGTTTAATGCTTGTATCCGCCATCGTTATTCTCCTTCGGCCGCATCCCCGGATTCAGCCTCCTCGAACCATGGTGCGCGCGCGGTCATGATCAACTGCGCCGCCCGTTCCGCATCCAAGCCTTCGATATCCAGCAGTTCGTCCACGGACTGCTCGGCCAGGTCTTCCATGGTGATGACACCATGATTGGCCAGCTGGTAGGCGAGTTCCTCGTCCATGCCGTCCATGTTCAGGAGGTCCGCCGCCGGCACCTTGTCACCCAGGCTCTCCTCGCGCATGATGGCGCGGGTCAGGAGCAGATCCTTGGCCCGTTGCCGCAGTTCCTCCACCAGGGCCTCGTCGAATTCCTCGACCTCCAGCATCTCGCTGGTGGGGACGTAGGCGATCTCCTCGATGCTGCTGTAGCCTTCCTGAACCAGGATAGTGGCGATCTCCTCATCCACGTCCAGGGCGTCCATGAACAGACTCATCGCGCCCTTCATCTCCGCGGCCGACTTTTCCTCGGCCTGGGCCTCGGTCATGACATTGAGCTCCCAGCCTGTCAGCTTGCTGGCGAGACGGACATTCTGGCCATTGCGGCCTATGGCCTGGGACAATTGCTCCTCTTCCACGGCGACATCCATGCTATGGCTGTCCTCATCGATCAGGATAGAGCTGACCTCGGCCGGAGACATGGCGTTGATGACATACTGGGCCGGGTTCTCGTTCCAGAGGATGATATCGACACGCTCGCCGGCCAATTCGTTGGAGACGGCCTGCACCCGCGAGCCACGCATGCCGACACAGGCCCCGACCGGGTCGATGCGCGGGTCATCGGTTCTGACCCCGATCTTGGCGCGCAGGCCGGGATCGCGCGCGGCGCCGACGATCTCGATCAGTTCCTCACCGATCTCGGGCACCTCCAGCTTGAACAGTTCCACCAGCATCTCCGTGGCGGTGCGGCTGACGAACAGCTGCGGCCCGCGCTTCTCGGAGCGGACGTCGTAGAGATAGCCACGCAGGCGGTCACCCGGCCGTACCGGCTCGCGCGGGATCATGTGTTCCCGCGGGATCAGGGCCTCGATATTGTTGCCCAGATCGAGGATCACGCTGCCACGATCGAGACGCTTGACGATGCCGCTGATCAGTTCTCCCTTGCGCTCGGTATAGGCCTCGACGACCTTGGCCCGTTCCGCCTCGCGCACCTTCTGCACGATAACCTGCTTGGCCGTCTGCGCGGCGATCCGGCCGAAGGGGACGGAGTCCATCGGCTCCTCGATATAATCGCCGGGTTCCAGCTCCGGATTGCTCTCGCGCGCCTCGTCAATGGTGATCTGCCGGCTGGGCACCCATTCCTCGCCCTCTTCCTCGGGCTCATTGGGAACCACTTCCCAACGCCGATAGGTCTCGAAGGCCCCGGTCTGCCGGTCGATGGCCACGCGCACGTCGATATCTTCCAGCGTCCGCTTCTTGCTGGCGCTGGCCAGGGCGGATTCCAGGGCCTCGAAGATGACATCGGGCTCGATACCCTTCTCATTCGAGACCACGTCCACTACCGTAAGAATTTCTTTGTTCATACCACCAACCCTGATTGTTTAAGTGACCAGGCGCGCCCGGTCCACCAAATCGAATGGCAACCGATATTCAATGCCATCCTGAACGATAATCAATTCTTGCCCATCGACACCGGCCAATTCCCCGGTGAAGCGCCTGCGTTCCTGCACCATGACGGTGGTCTGCAGCTTCACGGTGGCGCCGATAAAGCGCCGGCACTGCTCAAGGCTGAACAGGGGCCGATCCAGCCCGGGTGAGGATACCTCAAGGGTATCGACATCAGAACCCGCCTGTTCCACCTGCAGGACACCGTCGACCTGGCGGCTCACACGGCTGCAGTCATCGACCGTAATGCCCTGTTCGGCATCGATATAGAGCCGTAACAGACTGCCATGACGGGCCGGCTGCCGCTCGATCCCGAGCAGTTCATAACCCATTCCGGCGATCACCGGCTGCAGCAACCGATAGACCTTGTCGTCTTCCTGCCTGCGCATCTTCTCCGACCTTTTCTCAGGTCCCAAAACAAAAAAGTGGGCCCACAGCCCACTTGCTCGATACTCCTCAATGGCTGCCGTCCATGGTGACCGGCAGGGGCTCGGGGCCTGGATGCAAAAAGGCCCCGATCACGGGGCCTTTTCATTATTCTTGGTAGCGGGGGCAGGATTTGAACCTGCGACCTTCGGGTTATGAGCCCGACGAGCTGCCAGACTGCTCCACCCCGCAACTGAGGCTGGCGATATTACCATCCAAGAAAAATAATTCAAGACCCAGCGACAAATCCGGCATGCGCGTGTACATTCACGGGACAGGCTTTGAAACAAGGTCTATCCCCCCCCATATACGGATCCAGGGCCGCCGGCCCCTTCCCTGGGCGAGGCGGCGGGCCGGGACCGCAAAGGGTTCCGGAACCCGGCGGGGCGCAGGCGCCCCGCCTACAGCTCGATGTGACAGGTGACGGACATGACGATTTATCGTCCCCCCGCGGTGGCGGGGCAATTCTATCCGGCCGATGCGGAGGTATTGCGGGGCATGCTGGCGGAGATGCTGGCCGCGGCCCGCACACGCCAGGTCCGGGCCAAGGCGCTGATCGTACCCCACGCCGGTTATGTCTATTCCGGACCGGTTGCGGCCAGCGCCTATGCCGGCCTGATGCCCAGGCGCGCGCGGATCCGTCGGGTGATCCTGCTGGGTCCGGCGCACCGGGTCTATCTGCGCGGCATGGCGCTGAGTGAATGCGAGGCCTTCACCACACCGCTGGGCGCGGTCCCGGTCGATCCGGAGCTGCTTGCGGCGGCAGCCGCGCTGCCACGGGTCGGCACAGAGGAAGAGGCCCACCGGCTGGAACACAGCCTGGAGGTGCAACTGCCGTTCCTGCAGACCGTGGTGGATGAATTCACCCTGCTGCCCCTGGTCGTGGGCGATACCCCGCCGGAGGCCGTGGCGGAACTGCTGGCCACGGTCTGGGGTGGGGACGAGACCCTGATCGTGATCAGTTCCGATCTCAGTCATTACCTGGATTACGCTGGCGCGGTGCGCGCCGATCGCAGGACCACCGCCGCGATCGAATCCCTGCGCCTGGAGGATATCGGTCCCGAGGATGCCTGCGGCTGCATGCCCATGCGCGGCTTGTTGTATGAGGCCCGGCGACGCAAACTCCAGGTGGAGACACTGGACCTGAGAAATTCAGGGGACACCGCCGGCCCGCGCGACAGCGTGGTCGGTTATGGGGCCTATGCCGTCTACTGACGACAGCCCCAGCAGCCCCCGCGAACGGCGCTTGCTGCTCGACACCGCGCGGGCGGCCATCCGCCACGGCCTGGATACCGGCAGGCCGCCCGAGGTCGATATGGCGGCCTGTCCGGAAAGACTGCGCCGGCCAGGCGCGGCCTTCGTCACCCTCAAGCGTGATGGCGCCCTGCGGGGCTGTATCGGCAGCCTGGAGCCCCACCGCCCGCTGCTGCGGGACGTGGCCATGAATGCCTGGGCCGCGGCCTTCAGGGACCCCCGCTTCCCGCCACTGGACGCGTCTGAATACCAGCGCATCGATCTGCACATCTCCATACTCGGCCCGCCCCGGCCACTGGTCTTCACCACGGAGCAGGATCTGATCGCGCGATTGCGTCCCGGCATCGACGGGCTGATTATCCGACAGGGCGACAGGCAGGCGACCTTCCTGCCCGCGGTCTGGGAATCACTGCCCGAGGCCCGTGAGTTCGTTCAGCAACTCAAACTCAAGGCCGGTATCCTGACGCCGCTGCGAGGCGAGACGACCAGCGCCTGGCGTTATCGGACCGAATCCTTCGGCGAAGCGGACTGAACCGGGGGCTTCACTTCTGCGTGACGGGCTTGCAGGTCCCGACGGAGTCCGGGGCGCACAGGCGTCCATCGATCCAGATGCTGTTGCCCAAACGGGCGCCATCGAGCACCGATTTGCCCAGCAGGGCCCCGGTGAGATCGGCGTAACTGAGGTCCGCGTCCCGCAGATCGGCATTGCTGAGGTCCGCGCCCTTCAGATTGGCCCCCTTCAACACCGCATGCTGCAGATTGGCATAGCCGAATTTGGCCAGGGCCAGATCCGCATAGGCCAGATCCGCGCCCTCCAGCCGCGTACCCACGAATACCGCGCTATGGGCCCGACTGTTACGCAGTCTGGCATCCTTGAGGTCCAGGTCGGACAGGGACAGCCCCTCCAGGCGGCAGTTGCTCCAGTTCACCCCGGGCGCCGCGGGGGCCTGGCAATCCGGCTTGAGCGCGCCACTCCCGGGCTTCAACATCACACCCACCCAGGTGATGGCCCCGATCAGCAGCAATACCAGGCCGATGTAGCGACTGCTGCGTATCCTCCTGGGATGCAGACTCGCCACCACGCGTTCACGTCGCTGCCGTCGCTCCAGAACCTCTTCGGGTTCACGGGCCCGCCGATCCTGCTGCCTGCGGCGCTCATTCGCCAGCGCGGCGGCCGCCGCCTGTTTGCGCCGGGATGCCGTCAGCCGCTCTTCATCCTGCTGGCGGACCGGAAATTTCCTGGTCTGCCTGCCGCGATATCCCTCAGGATGCAGGGCCGTGACGACGGCAACCTGCAGCCAGTCCTCGCCGTCACGGCTGATCAGATCATCGGCGCGGATCCGGCCCTGGGAGATATTACGGGTGATCTGGGCCGCCGGAAACGGACCCTTGGTGACCTTGCCCCTGCGTACATACCATGAATGATTGCTTGCCACTGTCATCCGATCCCGAAAGAATTCTGACGGCATCCACGGGCGTTCCGTCCCGGGGATCACATCGACGATAGCGAAAAATACCGCTATTCCCCATAGCCACGATACAGCGCCCTGATACACTGTAATCCCCCGGACCCGGGGTCTGTTCGTGCTGCCTCATTGGCCCTTCGGCCTTGCCGGAACCCCGGACAAGTGCGGGTCCGGATATGGAAGCGTCCCTGCAATGCAGGGGCTTATCCTGTCCGTGCCGGAGAAGCGGGTCAAGTTTTATCGAGAATTGTCGCTGCATCAGGGTATGGAAATAACGAATGCACCCAGGCCCGGGAACCTGTTGCTCACCGCGGCCCGGATCGAAAACTGGACGGTCGGGCGCCTGCTGACGGCGCTGGTCAGCCGGACCAATGCGGATGGCAGCTACACCCTGCAGGCGGGCAGGCAACAGATCCGGGTCAGGAGTGAATCCCCCCTTGAACCCGGCACCCGCCTGGATCTCGAGGTCGTGGAAACCGGGGCGCGGACGATCCTGCGCAGACGCATACCCACCCCCCCACCGGCACAAGAGACCCGGACCCTGCGCGAGGCACTGCCACGCCAGGCGCCGGCGGCGGCACTGCTCAGCAATCTCCACCATATCTCCGCCGGCAGTGAAACCGGCTCCCGGGTCCTGCCACGCGAGATCACGCAACTGGCGCAACAGATTGAACAGGCACTGGCCAGCAAGGAGGCGCTGCAACGACCCGAGGTGCTGAAACAGGCGCTGAAGGACTCCGGGCTGTTCCTGGAGGCACGTCTGGCGGCGATGACCCCGGGTCGTCCCGATCCCGGTCTGGCCCGGGATTTCAAGGCCGGACTGCTGAAACTGGCGCGCTTGCTGGGCACGCACCTGTCCAGGACGGACAGGCCCGCCGATCCCGCAAGCGGCGCCAGAACCCCGGCCACGGGCATGCAAGCCGCAGCCAGCGGCAAAGGGGACATGGCGCCCCCGCCGATGCGGCAGGCGCCCCCCGCCACGCCGCCTCCGGCTGCTGCCAGCCTGGCGACCATCGAGGATCCCAAACAGGCGCTGCACGAGCTCAACCGCCAGGTCGATGCGACCCTGGCGAGGGTGCGGATCAGCCAGCTCAACTCGGTTCCCGGTGGCGACGGCATCAGCCAGTTCTGGCTGCTGGAACTGCCGTTGCGCGCCGGTGATCAGGTGGACAGTTTTCAACTCCGCATCCGCACCGAAGAAGAGCCGGCCTCGAGCCGTGGCGGAGCGACTTCCGGCTGGTCGGTGATGCTGTCCTTCAATCTCGATGGACTGGGGGCGATGTATGCCCGCCTAGCCATGGCGGGTGACAGGCTCAGTACCAGTCTGTGGGCCGAACAGGAGCATACCGTCGGCTTGCTGGAACACTATCAGGGACTCCTGCAACGACAACTGGCCAGCGCCGGACTGGGGGACATCGAAGTTGCCATCAGGGCCGGCCGGCCGGCCGGTTTCGACACCCCGGCGCAGTCACCCGGACTGATCCACGAAACGGTATGAACAAACCGCCCATAGGGGATCATCCGGACCTTGCCATCGCCCTGGAATACGATGGCAAGAAGGCGCCGCGCGTGACCGCCAAGGGTCGTGGCGCGGTTGCCGAACGCATCATGGCCGTGGCCCGGGAACACGAGATCCCCGTCCAGGAACGTCCCGAACTCGTGCAATTGCTGGCCCGGATCAATCTCGGAGACGAGATCCCGGAGGCACTCTATATCGCGGTCGCGGAGGTCATCGCCTTCGCCTATATGCTCCAGGGCAAGACCGCCCCCGGCCACGAGGACGACCGCGGGTAGTCCAGGAAACCGCTGGATCGGCGGCTCCTAGGGGCCCAGGCGCTGTTCCAGTTCCTCAATCCGCAGCCTGGCCCTGAGGGCGGCCTCGTGGTTCCCGGCACCACGGTGGGCGGCGGCGATCACGCGCCAGTTTCCCAGCTGCAGGCGGCTATCATCCATCGCCAGGGCATTCGATTTTCCGGCCAGTTCCAGCGCCTGCCCCCAATCATGCTGCTGCAGCCTGAGCACCGCGAAACGATGCCAGAGCCAGGGATTCCCCGGCTCGATCCTGATGGCGCGTTCGATGGCCGCCGAGGCCCGCCCGGCGTCACCGTCGCGGGCATATGCCGAGGCCTGATGCAACAGCGCCAATACCGCCGGTCCGGCCTCCGGCCCGCGGTCCACGGGAGGCGCCGCGGGCCGTGCGGCCTCGCGGGCGGGGGCCGTTGGCCGGGCATCGTCTGACTCGGGAACCAATGGCGAGGCAAGCCCGGCCGGCATCTGCCGGCGCGGCCCAGGCTGCTCCCGCCCATCCGCGGGGGGGACCGCAACCCGTATCCGCGCCGGCGCTCGTGGGAGCGGCATCTCCGCTTTCCGGTAGTCCCGGTCCTCCACCGGAGCGGGCACCTGCATGCTGCTACAGCCACTCAGCAGCAGGCCCGCCAGGACCAACAACCGGCGACCACAGGCCCTCATCGAAACAGATCCCTGAGCCTGCCCAGAATCCCCTTTCCGGGTTCACTGGGGCCGGTACAGGCCTGATAGGGAAACTCCGGAGTGCCGTCCAGAAAAGGCAGGCGCAGGGCACCCGGACATCCGGGATCCGTCCGTACGCCGGCCTGAGGGAGGACCCAGCGCCAGAGGATCTCCGCCGGAGCCTTCATGACCAGGGGTTTGATCCGTATGGCCCGCATCAGCCCGATCCAGACCTGCATCGCACCCGAGGCCCCGGTCAGTCCCGCGGGACGATTGTCGTCCCGCCCCAGCCACACCACGGCGAGACTGTCGCCCCCATAACCGGCAAACCAGCTATCTCGAAGATCGTTGGTCGTTCCCGTCTTTCCGGCCAGCGGCATGGCTGCCGCCAGGCGCGTGGAGACCGCGCGGCCGGTGCCCTCGGCAATCACCCGGGTCAAGAGATAATTCATCAGAAAGGCCTCGCCAGGCTCCATCACCTTGTGGATATCCAGATTATAACGCTGCAAGCTGTGTCCATCCCGGGTCTGCACGACACGCACGGTCCGCAGCGGTATACGGTAGCCCCCACTGGCGAAGACCAGATACAGGCGCGCCACCTCCTCCGGACTGAGTTCCAGGGCGCCGAGAAACAGGGAAGGATAATCTCCCATTTTACGTTTCACACCCAGGCGCCGCAGGATATGCTGGACGCGACCGATGCCCAGGCTGAGTCCCAGGGATACGGTGGCGAGGTTGTAGGAATGGGCCAGGGCGGTATAGAGCGGCACCCGGCCATGTTCACGCTGGTCATAATTGCGCGGGGCCCAGACCTTGCCGGCGTGGTCCCGCCAGCTGATGGCGCGATCCTCCAGCGGTGAGACAAGATGATAGTGGGCGGGATCCGCCAGCGCGGCAAGATACACCGCCGGCTTGGCCAGGGACCCTATCGGTCTTCGCGCGGCCAGTACCCGGTTGAAACCCGCATAGACCGGGTCGCGTCCGGCAACCAGCGCCTGCACCTCGCCATTGTGACTGCCGATCAGGATCAGCGCCCCCTGCAAGGATGGGGTCTTGGCATGCTGGCGTTTTTCGATGGCCTTCAGCCGTTCGCGCAAGGCCTTTTCCGCCTGCCGCTGGCGCAGGGGGTCGAGGGTGGTGAAGATGCGCAGTCCCTCTGAGCGCAGGTCCTGATCGCGGTAATCCCGGTGCAATTGCCTGCGCACCAGGTCCATGAAGCCGGGATAGCGGACCCGGTGGCGAACCGGCTGTCTGCTGACCGCCAGGCGCCGACGCGCCGCCTGGCGAGCCCTGCGGGCGCTGATCAGACCCTGTCTGGCCATCAGGGACAAGACCAGATTGCGCCGTTTCACGGCGCGCTGTGGATGCCGCCGGGGGTTGTAATATGACGGCCCACGAACCAGCCCGGCGAGCATGGCCAGTTCACCCATGCCCAGTTCATTGAGCGGACGGCCATAATAAAAACGGGCGGCCTCGCCGAAGCCATGAATGGATCGTGAACCATCCTGGCCAAGGAAAACCTCATTGATATAGGCCTGCAGGATCTCGTCCTTGCTGTAATGCCATTCCAGCAACAGGGCCATCAATACCTCATTCAGCTTGCGGGTGATACTGCGTTCCCTGGTCAGATAGAAATTCTTCACCAGCTGCTGGGTCAGTGTACTGCCTCCCTGGCGGATCGCGCCGGCGCGGATATTGGTCCACAGGGCGCGCAGGATACCCACCGGATCGATGCCGAAATGACGATAGAAATGTCGGTCTTCCACCGCCATCAGGGCATCGACAAGCCCCCTGGGCACCTGCTCCAGCCTGAGCAATTCCCGGTCCTCCCGGTGTGCGGGATAGATCTTGCCGATCAGCACGGGATCCAGACGGTAGACCGGGATCAGCCGTCCCACATGGACATCGGTGATGCGTTCGATCCGTGATGTGGAAAAATCCACTTGCAGCAGGAGCGGCTTTTCACGACCATCGGCAAACTGGAAACCGCGGCTATGCACGAACAGGTGCGGTCCCTGTATGTGGTATTCCCCGGGCTGCCGGGGCTTGCGAACACGCCGGTATCCAAGCAGTTTCAATTCCGCGACCAGCTCATCCGGTTTCAGCCCCTGATGGGCATAGAGTTCCAGCGGACGGGCATACACCCGCGCCGGCAGGGCCCAGCGCCGACCCTCGAAATGTTGGCGAACGACCCGGTCCATCCACAGACCATACCCCGCCAGCAGTACACCGGAGATGATGAGCAGGTGGAACAGCCAGGCAAGACGCCGCCGGCGGCGAGGGGCTCGGGACTTGCGCCTTGCGGCATGCTTCCCGGATGTGAGTCTTTTCTTTCTGGTGGGGTGTTTCTTGCGCGTCGGCATGGACCGGGATCTTACCCAAGCAAGGCCCCGGACGATAGCCTGGCAGATGGACAATCACATGTGCCGGCGGGAACTTCCCAAGGCTTCAGAAAAGCGAGGCCCCCTCCACCGGGAGGGGGCCTTGACGAGGCTAGACCTGCACACGCGAGTCAGGCCGCCATCATGGGAACCGGCCTGGTGATGTGCGCGGTATCAGCCCTTGGCCGCGGCCTTCCGGGCCCGGGCACGCTCACGCGCCCGCCGGGCTTTCTGCTTTTCCGCATCCCGAAGCTTGCGATCGTAGTCGCGCTCCCATTTCTTCTGGAATGCGGCCAGGGCCTTGGCATAGGCCGCTTTTCTGCGCGCCGCTGCCTTTCTGGCCCGCTGCTTCTCCATTTGCTCGGCCTTGCGGATACGCGCCGCTTCACGTCTCGCACGCCGTTTCTCCATCTGCAGGCGCTTGCGTTCCGCGGCACTGGCGCTGGTGGCGACCTTCTTTCTGGCCGTGACCTTTTTCTTGCCGACGGCCTTTTTCCGGGTTGTGACCTTTTTCTTGCTGGCGACCTTCTTCCGGGCTGTGACCTTTTTCTTGCTGGCGACCTTCTTTCCGGTTGCAAGCTTCTTGCGCGCCACCACCTTTTTCCTGGTCACGGTTTTCTTCTTCGCCACGGCCTTCTTCTTCGCGGCTTTTTTCCTGATCGCCTTCTTCTTGGTCACAGCCATAATGGATCCCCTTTTCGAATAGTTGACTTCAGAAAGATAATTGACAATCAATCATCCAACCTGCGTTCATTATAGATCAAAATGATATTTTTTCTGTGCTGTAATCGATCACCCTGTTCCCCGTCCCGGATGAGTGACCGGACAGGCCCGGGGTGTAAATCTATCCCAGTGCTGAAAATATGTCCTCTCTCACGGCTTCGACGGATTGCATGCCGTTGATGCGGGTATAACGGGGCGCGTCCCCGGCGCCGCTTGCGGCCCATTCGGTATAATATTCGATCAACGGCGCGGTCTGTTGATGATAGATGGCCAGCCGCGATCGAACCGTCTCCTCCGCATCGTCCTCGCGCTGCACGAGTTCCTCCCCGGTAATATCGTCGCGGTTATCATTCTTCGGCGGATTGTAGATGATATGGTAGGTACGCCCGGAGGGCAGATGTACGCGCCTGCCACTCATGCGCTTGATGATCTCCTCATCATCGACATCGATTTCGATGACATGGTCGATAGGCACACCCAGGGCCCTGAGGCCATCCGCCTGTGGAATGGTCCGCGGAAAACCATCCAGGAGGAAACCCGCCGCGCAATCGGGCTGGGCGATGCGCTCCTTGATGATGGCCAGGATGATGTCGTCCGGCACCAGGCCACCCGCATCCATGATGGTCTTTGCCTGCAGACCGACCGCGGTGCCCGCCTTGACGGCCGCACGCAGGATATCGCCGGTGGAAATCTTCGGGATACCGTATTTCTCACTGATGAAATCACCCTGTGTGCCCTTGCCGGCACCGGGTCCACCGATCAGTATCACGCGCATGTTGCCACCCCCTCGATTGTAGTTGCGGATAAGGAAGCTCCGATCGATCCATCCCTGGCCAGATCAGAGACACCCGCCGAAAACGCGGTATCCGGCGGGTTCACGAAATTGGTCGCCATGCGACCGGTTTTGATGATACGTTATCGCGCCGCGGGAGGCTCCTGAACGAGCAGTCCTTCCCAAGCCCATGATCATCGTACGTTATCCCGACACCGGATCAAAGCCGCCTGGCCAGGATGTTATGCTGAGACCTGTATTGCGGGCGCCCCAGGCCCCTGCCGGAGCAGAATCGGACCATGAAACTACAGATTGACAATCTCGAACCAGGCAGCCTGGTGATCCAGGCCTACTCCTCCACCGGCATACGGATAAATGGCACACTGCACAAAACCAGCCTGCTGTTGCTGCCGAAAAAACTCATCGCCGATGATCTGCCCGCCACCCTCGAGGACCTGGAGGCGCGGCATATCGATCGTATCCTCGGGCTTGAACCCGAGATCCTGCTACTGGGCACGGGGCCACGCCAGGCATGGCCCGATCCGGCCCTGCTCGCGCCGCTGCTGCAACAGGCCATCGGTTGCGAATGCATGACCACCGACGCGGCCTGCAGGAGCTTTAACATACTGATCGCGGAAAATCGCTGCGTGGCGGCCTTGCTGCTGGAAGTCTGCGCGCCACCTGGCAATGGGGGATGACGCACCGCGTCAGTGTTCCTGAAACAGATTGTCGACGGAAAAGCCCTCGCGATCGAGTATCTTGCGCAAGCGCCTGAGCGCCTCGATCTGTATCTGCCTGACCCGCTCACGGGTCACTCCTATCTCGTTGCCGACTTCTTCGAGGGTGGAGATATCATGGCCATGAAGACCAAAGCGACGCTCGACCACCGCGCACTGTTTCTCGTTCAGTTCGCTCAGCCAGCTATCGATATGGCGCTGGATATCGGAATCCTGCAACAGCAGGGCGGGATCGGTATTGTTGTCGTCCGGGATGGTCTCCAGCAGCGATCGATCGGAATGTCTGTCACTGGGGGCATCGACGGAGGTCACACGTTCGTTCAGGCCCAGCAAACGCTTGACCTCATGGATGGGCTTGTCCAGCATCTCGGCCACATCCTCCGGACTGGGCTCCCGATCCAGTTGCTGTGACAGTTTGCGCGCGGCGCGCAGATAGATATTGATTTCCTTGACCACATGGATGGGCAGACGAATGGTGCGGGTCTGGTTCATCAGGGCCCGTTCGATGGTCTGCCTTATCCACCAGGTGGCATAGGTGGAAAAGCGGAAGCCCCGTTCTGGATCGAATTTTTCCACCGCCCGGATCAGACCCAGGTTGCCTTCTTCGATCAAATCCAGCAACGCCAGGCCCCGGTTCATGTAACGTCGGGCAATCTTCACCACCAGCCGCAGATTGCTCTCGATCATGCGCCGCCGATCCGCCTCAACACCCCGCTGGGCGCCCCGGGCGTACATCACCTCTTCCTCGGCGCTCAACAGGGGAGAAAAACCAATCTCGCTGAGATAGAGGCGGGTGGCGTCGAGATCCCCCTCGGCGAACTCGCTGCTGCGATACCTCGGTTTTTTTACATTCTCGACTATGAATTCGGTCGAACCCAAGGGCGTGGCTACGGCCCGGGGCTCATCATCGATCGCTTCCGGAGCATCCTCCGGAGAAGACCTGCCCGCGACCTTGAGTGAATCATCCCGCGGCGTCTTGACCGTCATGGGTTCCTCGGATTTGTCTTCAGGCATCACTTGCGTGGCAGATAGCGCAGAGGGGGAACGGGCTTGCCATTACGCCTGATCTCGAAATGCAGTCCAACGATATCGTTGCCGGATCGGCCCATGGCCGCGATCTTCTGACCGGCCCGGACACGGGTGCCTTCCTTGACATACAGGCTGCTGTTATGTGCATAGGCGCTCAGGAACATATCATTGTGTTTGATGATGATAAGCTGACCATAACCCATAAGTCCACTACCGCTGTATACGACTTCACCCGATTCCGCGGCAAGGATTTCCTGACCGGGTTTGCCCCGTATATCCACGCCTTTTTTCCCCAGTGGGCTACGCAGTTGCACCACCCGCCCGCGGGCGGGCCAGCGCCACTTCAGCTGCCGCCTTGCATGTCTGCCGGGATCCGCTTTTACCTTGTTTTCAGTCGCGCGGGTGTGATGTGCTTCTCGATTACGGGCATCGGCCCTGGCCAACGGGCCGTTGTCGGTCCTTTGCCGACGCAGCCGTGAGCCGGGAGTGAGCCGTATTCGCTGGCCAGGATAGATGGTATAGGGTGGGGCGATGCCATTCCATCTGGCGAGATCACGAAAATCACGGCCATAGCGCCAGGCGATGGCATACAGTGTGTCTCCATCACGTACCCGGTACGCATCAGGGACCGTGGCGCCATGATGTTCCGCCGGCGGGAGATGGCTCGTGACCCGTGGCCCCTGGCCATAGACCGGGGCACGCACCGGACCCGCACAGGCCGCCAGCAGGATCACGAAGATCCACGGACAACACAGGCGGATGATGGCCGTCACCGATGCCATCGTGTGTAATCTCGACATGGCTGCCACGATCTGGATTCCATACCGGGAGGATGCCGTCATGCCGGCAAGGTATCATATCCCGGCTTCGTTGCCATGACTCTGCCCGCCGGCGGGCCTAGGCCTGTCCATCCAGCAGGGGGACGAAACTGACATTATCGAGCACGCTTTCCTCGAAATGTTCCTCTCGGCGTGTGATCAGCATCAGGCGCTGCTTTCCCGGCACGCCAACCGGTATCACCATGCGTCCGCCGGGATTCAGTTGCTGCAACAGCGCGGGCGGAACCCCGGCAGGGGCGGCAGCCACCAAAATGGCATCAAAAGGCGCCATCGCGGCCCAACCCTTGAAACCATCGCCATAACGTATCTGGACGTTACGCAGGCGCAGATCCCGCATCCTCGCCCGCTGCTTTTCAACCAGCGCCTTGAGTCGCTCGATACTGTAGACACGGGTACAGAAACGCGCCAGCACGGCGGTCTGGTAGCCACAGCCGCCACCGACCTCCAGGATCTTGTCCACGGGCCCGCTATCGAGCAGCGCCTCGGTCATGCGTGCCACGATATAGGGCTGCGATATGGTCTGGCCATGGCCGATGGGCAAGGCGGTGTTTTCATAGGCGCGGCTGGCCAGGGCCTCATCGACAAAGATATGTCGTGGGGTGTTGCGCAACGCCTCCAGGACCTCGGAGGAACGTATCCCCATATCCCGCAGTTGCTGACAGAGACGGTCACGGGCACGCTGGGAGGTCATGCCGATGCCACGATGATCCGTATTCATCCGCGACCCAGCCCCTGGATCCAGTTGCGCAGGTCGTCGAGGGCCTGGAAACGGGTCAGGTCGACCTGTAGCGGGGTCACCGATACCCGGGCATGGCGGATGGCGTGGAAATCCGTGCCCGCACCCGCATCCTGCTCCGAACCCGGGGGCCCCACCCAGTACAGTGGCCGACCACGTGGATCTTTCTCGATAATCACTGGCTCCGATTTATGCCGGTTGCCCAGGCGGGTCACCTCGAATCCGCGCAGGCGTTCCCAGTCCAGGTCGGGGACATTGATATTGAGGATCGAATCGGCCGGCAGGGGATAGCGCTGCAGATGTTGCAACAGTTGCGTGAGCACCCTCGCGGCGGTATCGAAATGCCGGCATTCCTCGCTGGCCAGGGAGATGGCAATGGCCGGGTAGCCCAGGAAACGCCCTTCCATGGCCGCCGCCACGGTACCGGAATAGAGCACATCGTCGCCCAGGTTGGCTCCGGCGTTGATACCCGAGATCACCATGTCCGGCTGCTGCGCCAGCAGGCCGGTGATGGCCAGATGCACACAGTCGGTGGGGGTGCCATTGACGTACAGGGCGCCGTCTTCGGCCTCGTATACCCGCAAGGGTGCATCCAGGGTCAGGGAATTGCTGGCGCCGCTGCGATTGCGCTCCGGCGCGACGACCTGACAGGCGCCGATATCGGCAACCGCCTCCACCAGGGCCCGGATACCGGCGGCCTTGTAGCCATCGTCATTGGTGATCAGGAAAAACACGTCGACAGAAATACCACAGATAGCCCGGGGCTGCAGCGGGTCATTCGCCCAGGATCAGATATTCGAGCAGGGCCTTCTGCGCGTGCAGGCGGTTCTCGGCCTCGTCCCAGACCACGCTGTCAGGGGCGTCTATGACCCCGGCGCTGACCTCCTCGCCCCGATGGGCCGGCAGGCAGTGCAGGAACAGGGCATCGGAGGCCGCATGCGCCATCATCTCCTCATCGACCTGGAAGCCGGCGAAGACCTGACTGCGATTGGTGGCCTCATCCTCCTGGCCCATGCTGGCCCAGACATCGGTCACCACCACATCGGCATCCCTGACGGCGCGGACAGGATCGTTGCCAAGCTCGATCCGCTCACCAGCCGGGATCACCACGTCGTCATCCGGGGCATAACCCCGCGGATGGGCGATGTTGAGTTTGAAGTCGAATTGTCTGGCGGCGTTGATATACGAATGACACATGTTGTTGCCATCGCCGATCCAGGCCACGGTCCGACCCTGGATATCACCCCGATGCTCGAAACAGGTCTGCATGTCGGCCAGCAACTGACAGGGGTGGTATTTATCGGTCAGGGCGTTGATCACCGGCACCCGGGAATGTTCAGCGAAACGACGGACTTTCTCATGGGCAAAGGTTCTCACCATGATGCAGTCCACCATGCGCGACAGCACCCGCGCGGTATCCTCCACCGGCTCTCCGCGCCCCAGCTGGGTATCGTTCGGTGACAGGAACAGCGCGCTGCCACCGAACTGGGCCATGCCGGCCTCGAAGGAGACCCTCGTACGGGTCGATGACTTCTCGAAGATCATCGCCAGCACCCGGTTCTTCAGGGGCTCGTAGACCTCGTGCCGGCGCTGCATGGCCTTGAGTTCGCCAGCCCGCGCGATCAGAGCTCGCAGGTCAGCGGCGGGGATGTCCAGCAGGGTCAGAAAATGTTTGCAACTCATAAGCCAGCCACCAGGCGGTACTCCGCCATATCAGGAAGCGAGAAAACGCTTCAGCAAAACGCCAAGTTTTTCGATCAGCATGGCCAGCTGCGCATCATCCATGATCAGCGGCGGCAACAAGCGGATCACCGTTCCCGCGGTGACATTGATCAGCAGCCCCGCTTCCAGCGCCCGCATCACCAGCTCGCCGCAAGGTCGATCCAGTTCGATGCCGACCATCAGGCCCAGCCCGCGGATCTCCCGAACCCCGGACAGGCCCGCCAGTTCCTCGCGCAGGCCTTGTACGAGCAGCTCGCCCAGCGCCCCGGCACGCTGCACCAGGTGTTCCCGATCCATCACCTCGAGCACGGCCAGGGCGGCCCGGCAGGCCAGCGGGTTGCCACCAAAGGTCGAACCATGCTGGCCGGGCCGGATCACCCCCGTGGCCCGGCCACCGGCCAGGCAGGCGCCGATTGGCATGCCGTTGCCCAGGGCCTTGGCCAGGGTCATCACGTCCGGGGCGACCCGTTCGTGCTGACAGGCGAACCAGGCCCCGGTACGGCCGATACCGGTCTGGATCTCGTCCAGCATCAGCAACCATTCCCGTCTGGCGCAGATCTCCGCAAGGCCCGCCAGATAGCCCTGTTCCGGGATCACCACGCCGCCCTCGCCCTGGACCGGCTCCACCAGCACCGCGACCACATCGGGGCAACGATCCGCCACTTCCGCGACCGCACGCAGATCGTTGTAGGGGACGCGCACGAAACCCCGAACCAGCGGTTCGAAGCCCGCCTGCACCTTGCGATTCCCGGTCGCGCTCAGGGTCGCCAGGGTACGCCCGTGAAAGCCCCCCTCCATGACGATGATCAGCGGTTGCCCGATCCCGAGCCGATGGCCGTGAAGGCGCGCGATCTTGATCGCCGCCTCGTTGGCCTCGGCACCGGAATTGGCGAAAAACACCTCGCTCATTGCGGACAACCGGGTCAGTTCCCGCGCCAGTCGCGCCTGTAACGGGATCTCATAGAGATTCGAGGTATGCAGCAGCTTGTGAGCCTGATCCGCCAGGGCCTCGGCGACGACGGGATGCGCATGCCCCAGGCCACAAACCGCGATCCCCGCCAGGGCATCCAGAAAGACCCGTTCTTCGCCATCATACAACCAGGCGCCAGCGCCCCGCGCGAAGGCCACGGGCAGGCGGGCATAGGAATCCATCAGGGGCGTATCGGCAGTCATGACAATCTGTTTCTGTGGCTGGGGAGTCTCACTGCTCTGCGAGCCGTGGCGACTGTGCCGTGATCGACCCCGATGGGCCGACCCATCGGGGCGCCGGGACCGCCTTGCCTCCCTGACAAAGTACAAACCCGGCATGAGGACCGGGCGCAAGAGCGGGATCCTACGCAAAATACCGGCAAAGGCAAGCATGGCGATCGGTTGCAGGCGCGTGGCAGCCGGGCGCATGGCCACCACCACCCGGCGTACGGGGACTGGTCCGATGGAATGTTTACTTGATTAATAATTTATATTAGCCTTGCAAGAAACTATATTATAAGATTTTTCTACACAAGGAACGTCGCATGAAGCGCCTGTGCCGTGGCAGCCTGTTACTCCTGTCCGTTCTCTCCATGACCGTACGTGCCGATGTCATCGGTGAGGCCCGACATCTGCTGGGCCAGCAACAAGCCGCGCGCGCCTATGAATTACTGGCCGCACAGGCCGCTGAACTCGCCGGCGACACCGATTTCGACTATCTGCTGGCCGTCGCCGCGCTGGATTCCGGGCATCCCAGTGAAGCGATCTTCGCCCTGGAACGCATCCTCGACGGCCAGCCCGGCCATGCCCTGGCAAGAGCGGAACTGGCGCGCGCCCATTACCTGCTCGGGGAAGACGCGGCGGCCCGGGCCGAATTCGAATCCCTGCACCGGGAGAACCTGCCCGCGGGCATGCAGCGGACCATCGATCACTATCTGTCCGCCATCGAGCGGCGCGCAACGGGAAGACAGTTCGAACTCAACCCCTATATCAGCATGGGCCTGGGCTATGACAGCAATGTCAACAGCGCCACCGACGCCTCGCAGATCGCCCTGCCCGCCCTCGGCAACCTGCTGGCGACCCTGGACAGTACCGGCCGGAAACAGCAGAGCGCCATCATGGACCTGGCCGCGGGCATCCGCTTCGGCAAGACCCTCCGTCAAGGCCTGGAGTTCTTCGGCAACATCGCATTCGATGAACGCCTGGCCCTGCACCAGCCCGACTTCAGCACCCGCACCGCTGATGGCGGGCTGGGGTTCCGCTGGCGGCATGGCCGGGAACAGTATCGTCTCAGCGCCCAGGGCCAGCGTTATATCGTCAATGGCAATGTCAATCGCAACCTCGCCGGAGCCCAGGCGCTGTGGCAACATCGGTTCAGCCAGGCCGATCAGTTCAGTGTCTTCGCCCAGTTCTCCATCCAGCGCTACCCGGGCCAGTCGGTGCGCGACGTCAACAGCTATACTGGCGGGAGCGCATGGGCGCATGCCTTCGGCGGCAAGACCGCGGCGCTCATCTATGCCAGCCTGTTCCTGGGCACCGATGATGAACTGACCGATTCCCGCCAGGATCAGGGCCGGGTCTATGGCGGCCTGCGCATCGGCGGCCAGTACACGATCTCGGCGCGAACCCAGGCCTATGCCGCCCTGAATTATCAGCACAGCCGCTATGGCGCGGCCGATCCCATCTTCCTCAAGCGCCGTAGCGACAATTTCGCCAGTCTCAGCGTGGGCGCCCGGTATGCGATCGATACGCACTGGAGCCTGCGCCCCGAGCTGAGCTATACCCATAACGATTCCACCCTGCCGGTCAACGGCTATGAGCGCATCGAGGCCATGCTTACCTTGCGTAACGATTTCTGAGGGGACGTCAGTGCGCGAACAGGAACACGCCCAGGCCCGGGATCGAGGGTCGTCCATCGGGGACGCGGAGGTCCCCGTGTCCCTACGGATCCGCTGCACTCGTGGAAGTCACGGCCCGGAGAGGGCGGTTTCGGCACCACCAACCAGCCAAGGAGCACGACCATGACAGCCCCTACCCGCATTCTGGCCTTGCTGCTGCTCGGCGGTGGCCTCCTGTTCAGCGACGCCACTGTGGCCGCCAGCCAGGCCGCGCGCATCATCTATGCCTATGGACAGAGCACCGCCACATCCACTGATGGCAAGCTGCGTACCCTGCACAAGGGCTCACGGGTATTCTCCGGCGAAACGCTCAATACCCGTGACGGCCGCCTGCAGGTACGCTTCAGCGATGGCGGCTTCATCTCCCTGCAACCACGGACCCGCTTCAAGCTGGAGCAGTACCGTTTCAACGGCAAGGAGGATGGCCAGGAGTCGGCCATCTTCTCCCTGCTGCGCGGGGGGCTGCGGGCCATATCCGGCCTGATCGGCCATCGTCATGCCAGGACCTACCAGATCCGGACTTCAGTCGCCACGATCGGTATCCGCGGCACCGCCTTCAGCGCCCGCCTGTGCCAGGGCGACTGTTTCAGCACCGACGGCGTCAAGCTCGAAGACGGCCTGCGTACCCATACCGAGGATGGCACCATCTTCGTCTTCAACGATGCCGGCAGCCTGGACCTGCCCGCCGGGAAGAATTCCCTGACCCGGGATCGCCATCAGCTGCCCCGCCTGAGCACCGCCCATGTCGCCCGGGTACGGGCCGGCATCAACAGACGTCTGCAACGGCTCGACAAACGTCAGCGCCGCGCCCTGCTGTCCCGCTTGCAGCAACAGAAACAGCGGTTCATCAGTGGCAACCAGTTCAACCAGAACGGCCAGCAACTGGCCATCAACGCCCCTTCCAGCAGTGTCATCACCGGCACCGGGGGCGTCATAGTCGATGCCGGTATCGGTACCGAGTCCAACCTGGACATCTTCCTGACCCAGGGCAGACTGGTGGGCGGGATCGGCCAGATGACACCCCAGTTCCACACCATAGACATGCAGGCGATGCTGCTTAATGCCAATCCACAGGCCGCGGCCAGGGCTGCCGGTTTCGCCGCCCTGGCCGATCCGGTCAAGCTCGGGCTGTTCCTGCAGCAACCCGCCCTGGCGGTGGACACCGGGGCCAATGGCACGGTGTACTGGTCGCGCTGGACCCAGGGCCGCATGCTGGAGATCGATCTGCAGGGCAATACCACGCTCACCAGCCTGAGCGGCAGCCAGAGCATACATACGCTGTTCGGCCGCCCGGTCACCAGCATGCCCGGCGGCACCGCCACCTATGCCTTCAGCGGCGGCACCCACTCGACTTCGCTCAGTGGCGCCAGCACCGGTGCGGGGGCCATTGGTGGCCAGATCAATGTCGATTTCACCACCGCCAGCGCCAGCCTGAGCATGGGCGTGCGCCACAACGGCAGCAACTACAGCGTCACCGGCTCCATGGACATCGGCCCCCAGGGGGCGTTTACCGGCATCATCGCCAACGCCACCGGCGGCCTCGGCCCCTGCGCATCCACCGGCTGCAGCACCAGCATCCAGGGTGGCCTGATGGGCGCCAACGCCGGTGGTGCCGGCCTGGGTTACATCATCAACGAGACCGATCCCATCGCCGGCGTCGCCGCCTTCAAGCGCCAGTAAGGCATGGGGCTGCCGCGGGCAGGTATGATAGGCCCATGGACGCCATCGAACTGAGCCTGTTCAACCACCGCATCCAGGCCATCTGCGAGGAGATGGGCGCGGTGCTGCGACACAGCGCCATCTCACCGAATATCCGCGACCGCCTGGATTACTCCTGCGCGCTGTTCGATCCCGCCGGCCGGCTCTGCGCCCAGGCCGCGCATATCCCGGTCCACCTGGGCAGCATGGCCTATGCCATGGCGGACATCGTCGCCGCCATCGACTGGCGGGATGGCGATATGGTGGTCCTGAACGATCCCTATCTCGGCGGCACCCACCTGCCCGACGTGACCCTGATCGCGCCCCTGTTCGCCGCCCATACCCTGTGTGGATACATTGCCAATCGCGCCCATCATGCCGACATCGGCTGCCCTACCCCCGGTTCCATGCCCATGGCCACATCCCTGCGCCAGGAGGGTCTGCTGCTGCCGCCCCGACATCTGCTCCGGGACTCACGCCTGTGCCTGGATGCCGAGGACTGGCTGTTCGGTCAGCTGCGCAATCCGGCCCTGGCGCGTGCCGACTTCAGCGCCCAGATCAGCGCCAACCACTGCGGCATACAACGCCTGCTGGCCCTGATCGGGGATCTCGGAGTGACACGGTACACCCGGGCCCTGGCGAGCCTGAACGATTATGCCGAACGGCTGGCGCGGGAATTCCTGCGCGACCTGCCAAGCGGCAGCTACCACTTCCAGGATCTGATGGACGACGACGGCTACGCGGCCCGGGACATTCCCATCCGGGTCTGTGTACAGGTCGACCAGGCCGGGGTGACCGTGGATTTCAACGGCACCGCGGCCCAGACCCGGGGCAATATCAACTGCCCGCTGGCGGTGACCGCGGCCGCGGTGTATTACGTCTTCCACTGCCTGATGCCGGCGCATACACCGGCCTGCGCCGGCAGCCTGCGGCCACTCCGCCTGCTCGCGCCCGCGGGTTGCCTGGTGAATGCCCGCCCTCCCGCCGCGGTGGCGGCCGGTAATGTCGAGACCAGCAGCCGCATCGTCGATTGCCTGCTGGGCGCGCTGGCCGGGGCCATACCCGACAGGATCCCCGCCGCCAGTCATGGCAGCATGAACAATATCGCCCTGGGCGGCAGGGACTGGGATTACTACGAGACCCTGGGCGGTGGCGGCGGCGCCGGACCGGAGACCCCCGGTGTGGATGCGATTCAGACCCATATGACCAATACCCTGAACACACCGATCGAGATCCTGGAGATGCAGTATCCCCTGCGCATCAGCCGCTACGCCATCCGTGAGGACAGCGGGGGGCAGGGTCGTTTCCGGGGCGGCAACGGCCTGATCCGGGAGTATGAATTCCTGCAGCCGATGCAGGTGACGCTGCTCACGGAACGCCGCCGGCATGCGCCCTGGGGGCTGCAGGGCGGTGGTTGCGGTCGCGCCGGAGAAAACCACCTGAATGGCCACGCGCTACCGGGCAAGTGCCGATTCGAAGCCAGCCCCGGTGATCATCTCCGTCTGGCCACGGCCGGCGGCGGCGGCTGGGGCCGCTCGCCCGGGAGCGCTGCCTGAAAGACCTCACAATCTCTCTCTTTAATACTTGTGCGCCGCGGCATAGACTATGGGCCTTTTCCGGCGCCTGCCGGACGATCCCTGTATAACGAGGCAAGCGTATGAATACCATGCAATACATCCAGGAACAGATCGAAGGCAACCCGGTGGTGCTGTTCATGAAAGGCACCCCGGAGCTGCCCCAATGCGGTTTTTCCATGCGCACGGTGGAGGCCCTCAAGGCCTGCGGCGTGGACTTCGCCTACATCGATGTACTGGCGGAGCCAGAGGTCAGGCAGACCCTGCCCAGCTATTCCAACTGGCCGACCTTTCCCCAGCTCTTCATCCAGCAGGAGCTGGTCGGCGGCTGTGATATCGTCCTGGACCTCTATCAGAGCGGCGAGTTGCAGCGGATGACCCGGGCGGCCGTGGCGACCCGGGAGGGGGAGACCGCCCCTCAGTCCTGATCCCTCCCTTCCGGGGCGCGTCCGGACTCCTGCAGCAACCACAGACAATGGCCGTCACTGGCCTCGTCTATGGTGCGCAGTTGGGCCGCATGCGCCGCCTCCTCCTCGGCGCTGGGCTGGATCAGGCACAAGACCGGTCGCGGAGTCCGTGGACGATGGGCTGCGTCCGCCTGCCGATCCTGTTCCTGCCGTAGCGGGGATTCGAACGCCAGGCTGGCCTGGCCACCGGTCATGGCCAGGTAGACATCCGCCAGGATCTCCGCATCCAGCAGGGCGCCATGCAGATCGCGCTCGGAGTTGTCCACCTGGTAGCGTCGGCACAGGGCATCCAGATTGTTCTTCTGTCCCGGATGCAGTTCCCTGGCGAGACTCAGGGTATCCAGGATCCGGCAACGGCTGCCTATCGGCTCGGCGTGCGGGTCCAGCAGGCGCAGTTCGTTATCGATAAAACCGACATCGAAGGGGGCGTTGTGGATGATCAGCTCGGCGCCGGTGACGAAGGCCATGAAATCCTCGCAGACATCGGCGAAGCAGGGCTTGTCGGCGAGGAACGCATTATCCAGGCCATGCACCTCCAGGGCGCCGGCATCGACCTCGCGCCCGGGATTGAGATACTGGTGGTAACGCCGCCCGGTCAGACGCCGGTCCACGAGTTCGACGCAACCGATCTCGATGATGCGGTGACCATCCGCCGGTTCCAGACCGGTGGTCTCCGTATCCAGAACCACCTGGCGCATCAGCCCCCCCCCAGCATGTCGTCGATACCCTGGTTGGCCAGCCGGTCGGCCTGCTCGTTGCCATCATGGCCGGAGTGGCCCTTGACCCAGTGCCAGTGTACCTGGTGCGCGGCTGCGGCCCGATCCAGGCGTTGCCACAGGTCCACATTCTTCACCGGTTTCCTGGCGGCGGTCTTCCAGCCCCGGCGTTTCCAGTTTGGCAACCACTCGGTAATGCCATTCATGACATAGCGTGAATCCGTGTGGACATGTATCTCCGCCCGGCGTGTCAGGGCCTCCAGTGCCTGGATGGCAGCCATCAGTTCCATGCGATTGTTGGTGGTCTCCGGTTCACCGCCACACAGGGTCTTCTCTACCCGTCCATAGCGCAGCAGCACACCCCAGCCACCGGGTCCGGGGTTGCCGCGGCAGGCGCCATCGGTGAAAACGTCGACACGGGTGGGTTTCTGGTTCTGTGACATGCGGTGCTCACTCGATGGATATGCGCGTACTCGGTTCGGTCAGGCCCGGGGCCAGCAGGCGCCGGCCATTCCTCCAGCCCGTCACCAGCGGGGTCACCGGCACCACCCTCTTTATCGCGACGATGATATACAAGGCTCCCAGCACCGGCCAGTAGCTTTCACCCAGTCCCTCCAGGAACCTCAGCCGCCGGAGCATTCGCGAACCGTTCAACGGGGGACGGTAATAATGATGACGGCAGTGCAGGACCTCGAAGCCCAGCAGGCGCAACCAGTCCCTGATCCGGGTCGCCCCCATGAAATGGCCGCACCAGGGCGCCCGCCCACGCCAGCCCAGCAACAAGCGCGTCAGTCCCCACAGGCCCCAGGGATTGAAGCCGGTGATGACCACATGACCATCGCCGATCAGAACCCGCTCGCTTTCACGCAGAACCTGATGCGGATCACGGGTGAATTCCAGTACATGGGGCAGCAGCAACACATCCACGCTGTCCGTTGCCAGGGGCAGGGCCTCGGCCAGGCAACGGCATTGGGCAGCGCCTGCGGCGGCGGCCCCGGAGCCGATATCGAAGACCACGCGATGTGAGATACGGCTGCTGGCGAGCAGATCGATATCGCTCAACTGTCCGAGTTGCACCAGATGGTAACCGAACAGATCCGGCAGCAGGCGCTGCAACTGGCGGAGTTCCTCATGCAGAAGACTGCGGCCGGGCTCCGCCTCGAACCAGATCCGCAGACCGCTGCGTGCCGCCGGATTGTCATGCCTGTGCCCTGCGCTCATACTCATCGACTGCAAGCATAACGCAAGCGCCGCCCTGGCCCTAACCCGGAACGATCATGGCACAGAACCTGTTGATCACCCCCATACCCGCCTTTCGGGACAACTACCTGTGGTTGCTGAGCCGCCAGGGGGGAACCCAGGCCGTGGTCGTGGATCCCGGTGATGCCGGGGCCGTGAACGATTTCCTGGATGCGCATGGGCTGACCCTGGCCGCCATCCTGGTCACCCACCACCACTGGGACCATGTCAACGGTATCGAGGCCCTGAAAACACGCTACGGAGTCCCCGTCTACGGGCCGGCCGGGGAAGCCATACCGGGCCGTGACCTGGCCTTGAGCGATGCGGAACGGATACGGCTCCCGGGGGTCGATGCCGGTTTCGAGGTGATGGCGGTTCCCGGCCATACCCGCGGCCATATCGCCTACTACGGGGAGGACCTGCTGTTATGTGGCGACACGCTGTTCGCCGGTGGCTGTGGGCGCCTGTTCGAAGGCACCGCGGAGCAGATGCACGCCTCCCTGACCCGCCTGGCAAGACTGCCGGGGACGACCCGGGTCTGCTGCGCGCATGAATACACCCAGGCCAACCTGCGCTTCGCCGTGGCGGTGGACAGGGACAATGCCGACCTGCAACGGCGTATCGAACAGGTCGCGCGCCTGCGTGCCCGGGGCCTGCCAACGCTGCCCTCGACCGTGGCCGAGGAATGCCGCACCAATCCTTTCCTGCGCTGTGGCGAAGCCGGGGTCAGGGCGGCGGCGGAACGCCATGCCGGCCACAGCCTGGACGATGAGGTGGCGGTGTTTGCGGCCCTGCGCCAATGGAAAGATCGGTTCTGAGACATGCTACCCGTTTGATGGCTTGATTTTACCAACCCCGCCCCATAGCATGGGCCGCCATGAATCTCATCAGAATACTGGCCGTCACGGTGCTGGCCAGCCTCACCAGCGCCTGCGTGATGCAGCCCTTCTGGCACAAGCTGGGTCCCGCGGACGCCTCCCCCGCGGCACAGCCGGAGGTATCCGCCGACCCGGTCGAACCCACCCCCCCAGCAGGGACCGCGACCGGGGACGAACAAGGCTTGCTCGCGCAGCGGGCCGGCGAGGACGAAACACCCGGGAAACCGGAGCCGGTGACCGACCTGTGGCAACGTATCCGGCAGGGTCTGTCCCTGACCCAGAGCGACCATCCGGCGGTCCGCCGGGAACTGCAATGGTATGCCCGGCACCCGGACTACCTGCAGCGTGTCACCGAACGCGCCCGCCCTTACCTGTACTACATTACCGAGCAGGTCGAGAAACGTGGCATGCCGCTGGAGATCACCCTGCTGCCGGTGGTGGAGAGCGCCTTCCAGCCCTTTGCCTATTCCCCCGGGCGCGCCGCCGGACTCTGGCAGTTCATCCCTGGCACCGGCCGCCATTTCGGCCTCAAGCAGAACTGGTGGTACGACGGTCGCCGCGATATCGCCGCCTCGACCCGGGCCGCGCTGGACTACCTGCAGCGCCTGCATGGTGAATTCAATGGTGACTGGCTGCTGGCCCTGGCGGCCTACAACTGTGGTGAACGGACCATCTCCCGCGCGATCCGGAAGAACGAAGCCAGGGGAGCAGCCACCGATTTCTGGTCCCTGGACCTGCCCCGGGAGACTCGCGCCTATGTGCCGAAACTTCTGGCCGTCTCCGCGCTTGTGCGTTCCCCGTCGACTTACCATCTGAGTCTTGCCCCAATCGCCAACACCCCCTATCTGGCAGCCATCGAAACGGGAGGGCAGATCGACCTGGCCCGGGCCGCCGGGCTTGCGGGCATCAGCGTCGAGACCCTCTACCGCCTCAACCCCGGCTTCAACCGCTGGGCTACCGATCCACAGGGACCGCACCGGCTGTTCGTGCCCCTGGAAAATGCCGCTCGCTTCAGCCAGGCCCTGGCAAGCCTGCCCGTGGACGGGCGTGTGACCTGGGCCCGCCACGCCATCCGACAGGGTGAGAGCCTGTCCGTGATCGCACACCGCTACCACACCGATATCCGGCTGCTGCGCGAGGTCAACCACCTCAAGGGAAACAATATCCGTGCCGGCAGGCACCTGCTGGTGCCCAGTCCCGGCGCCCCGGCCGAAGATTATGTACTCAGCCTGGAGGCCAGGAAGGCCGCCCTGCAACAGGCCCGTCGCCAGGGACGGCGACAGCTGATCACCGTGCGCGCGGGGGATACCCTGTGGGACCTGGCCCGCGCCCACCATGTCGGCATGGGCCGGCTCGCGGCATGGAACCGGATCGCTCCGGGGGACACCCTGCGCCCCGGCCAGCAACTGGTCCTGTGGACCCGCACGGCACGGAACAAGACCCGCTCGGCGGATGCCGGCCATGCCACCCCCCTGCCCCGCTCCCAGCGCCTGACCTACCGGGTCCGCCACGGTGATTCGCTGTGGCTGATCGCCCGCCGTTTCAAGGTCAGCGTGGCCGAGCTGAGGCGGTGGAACGACCTGCCCGACCACAAGCACCTGCAACCGGGCCAGAGACTGGAAGTCCACGTCGATATCACCCGTCAGTTCCGCAGCTGATCGGGACGACCCGGGCATTGGCGATCCCGGTCGTTCCCGGCCCTGGCCATTGACCCCGTCCGGATCTTCCAGGCCGCCCCCCGGCCACGGTCTTTATTCGATCATTCAAGTACTACGCCCCATGGTCCGATAAATACCCCGAGGTAGCCAATTCAGGCAATCAATAGCCACGGGGGAATCATCATGGCCGAAAAAATGCTCTACATCCTGACGCCGCTGACCAACATCAGTCCGTTCGACGTCACCATGGCGGCGGATGCCGGATTTCATCAGGTCCTGCCCTTCACCGAGATCCAGCCTGATGCAGTCACCGGAATGGTTCAGGATGCCATTTTCTGCCGTCCTCCCAAACGCTTCAACGATACCGGGATCTTCATCAGCGGCCGGGACGTCCACCTGGCCACGGACATGTTTCAGAATGCAAAAACCGCCATGGTGGGTGACTTCCAGGTCGGCATCTTCGCCGATCCCAACGGCGCCTATACCACCTCGGCCAGTGTCGTGGCCCTGGTCGAGCAGGCCCTGGAGCGCCATCATGGCGGCGGTCTTGCCGATCGCACCGTGGCCGTGTTCGGCGCCGGGCCGGTCGGTCTCTGCACCGCGGTACTGGCGGCTCGCCAGGGCGCCAAGGTACGCCTGTGCCAACTCACCGCCGATGACGACGCCCGGGTCGCATCACGCTTCTGCAACCGCTATGACGTCGACGTCTCCTGGGTGTCCGCGCTGACCCACGAGGAGAAGGTCGCGGCGCTGGATGGGGTCGATGTAGTCATCTGCGCCGCCAAGGCCGGGATCCGCATCCTCGACAAGGTCGAACTCGATACCGCCTCCCGCTTGCTGGTTGCCGCCGACACCAATGCCGTCCCTCCCAGCGGGGTCGAGGGTGTCGGCCTGCAGGATCAGGCCGTGCTGGCGGAATCCAGCACGGGGGCATTTCACAGCATCGGCCCCCTGGCCATAGGCAACCTGAAATACAGGACCCAGTTCGGCCTGTTCGAGAGGATCCAGACCTCGGAGGAGGTTGCCCTGATCGATTTTACCGATGCCTATGACCATGCCCTGTCACTGCTTGGGTCGTAGTCCGAATCCCGCCGTCACCGCGAACACTTGAGACAGCCCGCCGCGCTGGAGGACGGCGGGCGCTGTTCAAGCGCCGCCGGGAGTCGCTCCCCGGATAATTGAACGCCGTTTAATTATTGGCTAGACTGGTTCCGTCTCCCGTACAAGGACGCAGCGATGGCCCGCCGCAACGACCATTCCCGACAGCAACGCCATGACCTGGCGCTGCAGGCCGCAGCATCGTTGATCGATGACGAGGGCCTCGGGGCGCTCAGTACGCGCCGCATCGCCGCGCGCATGGGCTACACCGCCGGCAGCCTGTATCAGCTGTTCGAAAACCGCTCTGACCTGATCCTGCAACTGAATGCCCGCACGCTGACGGAACTGGTCGCGGTGATGGAAAGGATGGTGCAAGGGGCCGGGACTCCCGAGCAGGCCGTCATCCGGCTGGCGGATGGCTACATCGACTTCGCCCATCGCCATCCCGCCCGCTGGCAACTCCTCTACAGCCATCAGCACGACGCCCCCCTGCCGCCCTGGTTCAATGAACGGATCGAGGCCGCCTTCGGCCTCGTGGAGACACAGCTCAAGCGCCTGGGCCCCTGCCGACATCCGGACCCGGGACTGGCCGCCCGAGCGCTTTGGGGCGGCATACACGGGATAGCCCAGCTATCCCTGACGGACAACCTGGAGCTGGGTGGCATCTCCTCTGCGCAATCGGTCAGTCACTGTCTGGTGACTGCGTTCATCCGGGGACTCGGTAATGAAAAATGACGACGGCATACTGACCAGGCTGTTCAAATGGCCCCTGAGGATCCTCTTCCGGCTGCTGTTCCGGGTTCGCGTGGAGGGTCTGGAACACTATGCCTGCGCCGGCGAACGGGTCCTGATCGTCGCCAACCATACCTCCCTGCTGGATGTGTCCCTGCTCTATCTGTTCCTCCCCGGGCGCACGGGCTATGCCATCAACACCCATATTGCGGAACGCTGGTTCGTACGTCCCTTCCTGCCGCTGGTCGAACTGTTCGTGATGGATCCGGCCAACCCCCTGTCCACCAAGACCCTGATCCGTTATCTGGAGCAGGACCGCCGCGCGGTGGTATTCCCGGAGGGGCGGATCACCGTCACCGGGGCATTGATGAAGGTCTATGAGGGCCCGGGCATGGTCGCCGAGCGCACCGGCGCCGCGGTCCTGCCGGTGGGCATAGAGGGCGGCGAATATTCGAAACTGTCCTATCTGGACGGCAAGGTCCGGCGACGCTGGTTCCCCAGGCTGACGCTGAGGATACACGCCCCGCGCAGGTTACAACTGCCCGCGGGGCTGAGTGGTCAGCAACGGCGGCACGCGGCGACCCGGGCCATGACCGGGATCATGCAGGAGATCGCCCTGCACAACAGTCGCATGGACACCTCCCTGTTCCGGGCGGTGATCGAGGCCATGGGGCGTCATGGTGCTGCACATATCATCGTCGAGGATATACAGCGCGCGCCGCTGTCCTTTCGCCGGCTGCTGGCCCGCAGCTTCATCCTCGGCGGCGCCCTGGCGAGGCGGACCCGCCAGGCCGACAACATCGGCATCCTGCTGCCCAACACCAATGCCATCCTGATCGCATTCCTGGCCTTGCACGCCCATGGACGCATCCCCGCCATGCTGAACTACACCGCCGGCAGCCGGAACCTGCTCACGGCCTGCGGGACGGCCGGGATCAGGCTGGTGATCAGCTCGCGGGCGTTTATCGAATCCGCCGGTCTGGAGCAGGAGGCCAGGACCCTGGCGGAGGAAGTGGAACTGCTGTATCTGGAAGACCTGAGACAGGACATCGGCCTGTTCCACAAGCTGACCGGCCAGCTCCGCGCGCTTGTGCCCGGACTCAGTCACCGGTGGCTGGCCGGGGCCATCGACGCCAATGACACCGCCGTCATCCTGTTCACCTCCGGCTCTGAGGGCGCGCCCAAGGGCGTGGCCCTGTCTCATCGCAATCTGCTCGCCAACCGGGCCCAGATCCGTGTCCATATCGACCTCACCGCCGAGGATGTGATCCTCAATGCCCTCCCGGTGTTCCATACCTTCGGCCTCACCGGCGGCGTACTGTTGCCGTTGCTGGAGGGCACACGGATCTTCCTCTACCCCAACCCGCTGCATTACCGCATCATCCCCGAACTCTGCTATGAACTCGGCGCCAGCGTGCTATTCGGCACCAATACCTTCCTGGCCGGTTATGCCCGTCATGCCCATCCCTTCGATTTCTTCAATATGCGCTATGTCGTGGCCGGAGCCGAGAAGCTGCAGGAGGAGACCCGCCGTGTGTGGATGGACAAGTTCGGCATACGCATCCTCGAAGGCTATGGCGCCACCGAGGCCAGCCCGGTGATCGCCGTGAACACGCCACAGGCCTGCAAGGCCGGAACCGTGGGGCGCCTGGTGCCGGGGCTCAGGCACTACCTGGAGCCCGTCGAGGGGATCGACAGGGGCGGGCGTCTGGTCATATCGGGACCGAATGTGATGAAGGGTTACCTGTTCTACGGCAACGATGGCGAACTGGTGCCACCCTGGAGTCCCCGCGGCCCCGGCTGGTACGACACCGGTGACATCGTCGATATCGACGACGACGGCTTCGTGCACATCCTGGGACGGGCCAAACGCTTCGCCAAGATCGGTGGCGAGATGGTCTCCCTGACCGCGGTGGAGGAACTCGCCGCCCTCACCTGGCCAGAGCATGCCCACGCCGCCTCCGTGATACATGAATCGCGCCGCGGGGAACAGATCATCCTGGTCACGACCTGTGAGTGCGCCAATCGCAAGGACATGGCGCTGACCGCTCGCAAACAGCGGATACCTGAACTCCTGCTGCCCCGCCGGTTTCTCCATCACCCGGAGATCCCGGTGTCGGGCAGTGGCAAGATCGACTACCATGCCATACAGGAATTGATCGAGGCGCGACAGGAGTCGGAGTCATGATCCCCACTATTATCGGCGCCGTGATAGGGGCCTTGCTGGGCAGCCTGGAAACCATGCTCACCGGCGCCCTGATAGGTCTGGTGATCGCCCAGCAGCGCACCCATCAGGCGCTCACGGAACTGCAGCGGCGGCTCGACGAAAGCCTGCCGGACGCGCCGGGACACCCCCCCGAAACGGCAACGGCCACCGGCGAGCCGTGGACGGGGCCGTCACCGACGGAGCAGGACACCGATCACGGCCCGCTTCAGGCTCCGCCCACATCCCCCGTGGAAGACGCCACCGGGCACACCGAAGAAACCCATGCCGGCACCCCCGAGGACGATCCCTGGCTTGCGGTCAGGGCCATGGCCGCACCCACGCACAGTACCCCATCGACGCAAGGCCAAGCGCAGTCCCCCCCGGAGCCCGTGGAAACCACCGCCCCGGTCCGGGAACCCCGGGACACTGCCGGGACTGAGCCCGGTCCCGCCAGCGCCGGGGCGAGCCCGGTCCTGACCCCGATCCTGACCTGGTTCACCCGTGGCAACACCCTGGTGCGGGTCGGTATCGTGATCCTGTTCTTCGGTGTCGCCTTCCTGCTGAAATACGCTGTCCAGCATACCCATGTGCCGGTCGAGTTGCGCCTGCTGGGCGTGGCCCTGGGCGGTGCCGCCCTGTTCGCCCTCGGCTGGCGTCTGCGCCGCCTGCGCCCGGCCTATGCCCTGGCCTTGCAGGGTGGCGGCATCGGCATCCTCTACCTTGCGGTGTTCGCGGCCTTCCGCCTGTACGCGGTAATGGCCCCCGGCATGGCCTTTGCCCTGCTGGCGCTGCTGGGCGCCGCCGCGGCGGCGCTGGCGGTGATAAACGACAGTCGCGCCCTGGCCTGGCTGGCCAGCACCGGCGGCTTCCTGGCGCCACTGCTGGCCTCCACCGGGCAGGGCGGCCATGTCGAGCTGTTCAGCTACTATGCCCTGCTCAACCTGGGCATCCTCGCCATCGCCTGGTTCAAGGCCTGGCGGGATCTCAATCTGGCCGGCTTCCTGTTCACCTTCGCCATCGGCGCGCTCTGGGGCGCACAGTACTATCGCCCGCATTACTTCTCCAGCACGGAACCCTTCCTGATCGGCTTCTTTCTGCTCTACGTGGCCATCAGCATCCTTTTCGCGCTGCGTCAGCCACCGCGCCTTCGCGGCTTCATCGATGCCACCCTGGTCTTCGGTACACCGCTGGTAAGCTTCGCCCTGCAATCGCAACTGGTGGCGGCCTACCATCACGGACTGGCCTGGAGCGCCGCGGTGACCGGGGGCTTCTACCTGGTGCTGTGGCAGACCCTGCAAGGCCGGGTCCACCGGCATACCGGCCTGCTGGCCGAGGCCTTCCTGGCCCTGGGCATCGGCTTCCTGACCCTGGCCCTCCCACTGGCCTTCGACGGGCGCTGGACCGCCGCGGCCTGGGCCCTGGAGGGTGCGGCCATGGTCTGGGTCGGCCAGCGCCAGAGCCGCCCGCTGGCCACACTGGCCGGGGTGCTGCTGCAATTCGCCGCTGGCGCGGCGCTGTGGTGGGACATGCCCACGGCAGGGGCCGGCCTGCCGGTATTCAACGCCTTCCAGCTCGCCTGCCTGACCCTGGCCGCGGCCGGCCTGTTCTGCGCCGCGCTACTGCGCCATTCCGGAACCGGCGCGCATGGCCTGGCGACGGGACTGTTACTGCCCTGGGGTCTGTTCTGGTGGTATGGCGGCGGCCTCGCCGAGATCCTCGCGCGCACATCCACCGGCACCGCCTTCGCGCTGCTGCTGTTTTTCTCCGGCAGTGGCGTGGCGACACAATGGCTGGGGGAACGTCTGGACTGGCGTGCGCTGCGCAACACGGTCCTGGGCCTGTTGCCGGTGCTGATGCTGATCGCGCTGCTGCAATCACTCGATGAAACCGCCCCGCTGGCGCATGGCGGCTGGCTGGCCTGGCCCCTGGCCCTGGCCACCCACCTGTGGATCCTCTATCGCCAGCAACCCGCAAGGCGGGCCTGGTGGCATGCCGGCGGCCTGTGGCTCCTGAGCGGGATCGCCTGCCTGCAATTCGACTGGCTGATTACACAGCGCCTGACCAGCTTCCAGGGCGACTGGGAGACTGTCATCTGGGGCCTACTGCCGGCGGGGGTCATGCTGGGCACCTGCCTGGGCAGCCAGAGACCGCTATGGCCCTTGCGGCCTCATCGGTCGGCCTATCTTCACACCGCGCTGATCCCGATGGCATTCTACCTGTCCGCCTGGACGCTGTATGCCAATATCCAGGGCGATGGCGGCAGTCCGCCGCTGGCCTACCTGCCGCTGCTGAACCCGCTGGATATCAGCCTGTCCCTGGCACTCTGGGCGCTGTTCTACTGGCTGCGGCTGGTTGGCCGGGATGCCGGCACGGGCTTCGACTGGCGCCTGGGCTTCCGCGTCCTGGGGGTACTCGCCTTCATAGACCTGAACGGTCTGCTCGCACGCACGGTGCACCAGTGGAGCGGGACGGCCTACGACGCCGGCGCACTGCTGTCCTCGGCACTGATGCAGACCACATTGTCCATCGCCTGGGCCTTCACCGCCCTGCTGCTGATCCATTTCAGCAGTCGCCTGCAACGCCGTGGCCTGTGGCTGACCGGGGCGGTCCTGCTGGCCGTGGTGGTGGTCAAGCTGTTTACGATCGATCTCGCCAGCAGCGGCACCATACAGCGCATCGTCTCCTTCATCGTCGTCGGCCTGCTGATCCTGGTGATCGGCTATCTGTCACCGGTACCGGAGAAAGGCCCGGTGGAGGCCGGGGACAACTGACCGCATGGCGTATCGGGGTTCAGCCCGGTCCAAGCGCGCGGGTCAGGAAGCGGTCCAGGGCATTGGCGAAGGCCCGCCGATCGGCCTGATTCAGGGGGGGCGGTCCACCCGAGATCTCGCCGAGACCCCGCATCTCCTCCATGAAATCGCGCATATTGAGGATCTCGCGGATATTCTCCCGGGTGTAAAGCTCACCACGGGGATTCAGGGCATGGGCCTGTTGCGCGATGATCCCGGCGGCCAGCGGGATATCCGCGGTGATCACCAGGTCACCCGGGGACACCCGGTCGGTGATATACCTGTCCGCCTCATCGAAACCGGCGGCCACGCGCACGGCCTTGATCAGCGGCGAGGCCGGGGTGGGCAAGGAACTGTTGGCCACCAGCGTCAAGGGGACATGACGCCGTCCGGCGGCCCGGAACAGGATCTCCTTGACCACCCTGGGACAGGCATCCGCATCAACCCAGATGTGCATCAATCCGCCCTTTGCCGTTGCCCAGACTCGCCATCACCCCCCGCCGGACGGCGCCCTCAGTTGAAAACGATTATGAAAAATAGCATGTGTAGGGCTATAATGCGCGCCTTTTTCCAGCCGTCAGTACAACTGGCGCCGTATGTTATCCGCCAGGTACCCTGATGATGTCCACTACACCCGCCACGCCCTCCTTTCGTGATCTCGAGCTGTCACCGCCGGTATTGAAGGCCCTGGATGACGTGGGCTACGAGACCCCGTCACCGATCCAGGCCGCGATGATCCCGCACATGCTGGCCGGTCGTGATGTGCTGGGGCAGGCACAGACCGGCACCGGCAAGACCGCCGCCTTCGCCCTGCCGCTGCTGTCCGTCCTCGATCTCAAGACCGGGACCCCGCAGGTACTGGTGCTGGCGCCGACCCGTGAACTGGCCATCCAGGTGGCCGAGGCCTTCCAGCGTTACGCGTCCCACATCAAGGGCTTTCACGTCATGCCCATCTATGGCGGCCAGGACTACCGGGTGCAGCTGCGCCAGTTGCAGCGCGGCGTACATGTCGTGGTCGGCACCCCCGGACGGGTCATGGATCACATGCGCCGCGGCACCCTGAAACTGGATGCGCTGCGCTGCCTGGTTCTGGATGAGGCCGACGAGATGCTGCGCATGGGCTTCATCGATGATGTCGAATGGGTCCTGGAACAGACCCCGCCCGGCCATCAGATCGCGCTGTTCTCCGCGACCATGCCCCAGGAGATCAGCCGTATTGCCAAACGCCACATGTCCGATCCCGAGATCATCAGGATCGAGACCCGCACCAGTACCGCGGAGACCATACGCCAGCGCCTGTGGATGGTCAGCGGCCTGCACAAGCTCGATGCCCTGACCCGCATCCTCGAGGCCGAGCCCTTCGAGAGCATGCTCATCTTCGTCCGCACCAAGACCGCCACCGTCGAACTGGCAGAGAAACTGGCAGCGCGCGGCTATGCCGCGGCAGCCCTGAACGGTGACATCCCGCAGCGCCAGCGGGAGCGCACCATCGAACAGCTCAAGAATGGCAAGCTCGATATCCTGGTGGCCACCGATGTCGCCGCCCGCGGTCTGGATGTGGAGCGCATATCCCACGTCGTCAACTACGACATCCCCTATGACACCGAGGCCTATGTCCACCGCATCGGCCGCACCGGCCGGGCCGGCCGCAGCGGCGAGGCGATCCTGTTCGTGGCGCCACGGGAGCGGCGCATGCTGGCCAATATCGAACGCGCCACCCGGCAGAAGATCGAGGTCATGGAACTGCCCTCCACGGAGCTCATCAACGACAAGCGCATCGCCGCCTTCAAACAACGCATCAGCGACACCCTGGCGCGGGAAGAACTGGAATTTTACAGCCGCCTGATCGAGCAATATCAGCAGGAGCACAACGTCCCCGCCACCGAGGTGGCCGCCGCCCTGGCCAGGCTGCTGCAGGGTGACACGCCCCTGCTGCTGGCCAACAAGCCTGGGCGGAACAAGCCCGCACGGCAGCAACGCCCGCACGTCAAGGACGAATCCGGCGCCAGGCGCGGCGCCGGAAAAGAACAAAAGCAACGGCCCGTCTCCCGGCGCAGGGATGAAGGCCGCCCCGATGCGGGCATGGAGCGCTACCGTATCGAGGTGGGCCGCAACCATGGGGTACAGCCGGGCAACATCGTCGGTGCCATCGCCAATGAGGCCGGACTGGACAGCATGCATATCGGCCGCATCAATATCTTCGATGACCACAGCACCGTGGACCTGCCGGAGGGCATGCCGCGGGAGGTCTTCCGCCAGCTCAGGAAGACCTGGGTATCGGGTCAGCGGCTGGGCATCTCACGCCTCGGCGACAGCCGCGGCCCCGCCGGCGGCAGGAAACCGGGCAAGGCCGCCAGGGCCCCGAAAAAGAAATCCGGTAAAGGCCGCAAGACCCGATCGGAATAACACCGGTCCGGACATGCGGTACGGCACCCGGGCCCTCCCGGTCCCGGGGATCGCCACAGCGACGCGTCCCGGCAATACCTCGATCCGCACGGCCTCGATACCGCCGGCA
>CAZDOC010000014.1:0-61929 GCA_964506945.1 uncultured Gammaproteobacteria bacterium | reverse complement strand
AATCCGGCGCCTCGGCGTACAGTTTTTCGAGCTCGCTACGTGCCCTGCGGTGCTGGCCAAGGTCTTCGTAGACCCGGATCCGTTCATATCGGATCGCTTTCAGCAGCTCCCCGGAACGGTCGATCAGGCCGCCGCTTGATTCAGCCAGTCAAACACCAGATTAGACAATAACTCTTTACCCGAACAAAAGTTACACTTTTTTGCGGGATTGGATGGTATTTTATGAGATTCCTAGAGACGGCATGAGACGGCCAAAAAAGAAAAAATGTTTGGAATTCAACAACCAAAACAATTTGACAGCATGATTTCAGAAGAGAAAAAAACCCAGCACACCCCGATGATGCAGCAATACCTGGCGATCAAGGCCGAGTATCCGGACATGCTGCTACTGTATCGCATGGGGGATTTCTACGAGTTCTTCTTCGATGATGCCCGCCGCGCGGCGGAGCTGCTGGATATCGCCATCACCACCCGCGGCAAGAGCGCCGGCGAAGCCATCCCCATGGCCGGGGTGCCGGTACAGGCGCTGGAGAACTATCTGGCCCGGTTGGTCAAGCTCAAGGTGCCGGCGGTGATCTGCGAGCAGGTCGGGGATCCCGCCACCAGCAAGGGCCCCGTGGAACGCCAGGTCACGCGCATCGTCACCCCTGGCACCATCACCGAGGATGGCCTGCTGCAGGAATGCCGTGACAACCTCCTCTGCGCGGTGCATGAATGCGATGGCTGTATCGGACTGGCCGCGCTGGATCTCAGCAATGCCCGTTTCACGGTCATGGAGGTGGCGGACGAAGAGGCCCTCGAAGGTGAGCTGGAGCGCCTGCAGCCGGCGGAACTGCTGTTCAGCGAGGACACCACCCTGGGGGCGGACCTGCGGGCCCGGACCGGTGCCTGTAAACGCAGCCCCTGGCACTTCGACCCGGTCAGCGGCCGACGCCTGCTGTGTGAACAGTTCGGGGTCCGGGACCTGGCCGGGTTTGGCGCCGAACAGCTTTCCGCCGGCCTAGGCGCCGCCGGTGCGCTGCTGCAGTATGCCCGCGAGACCCAATGCCGCAGCCTGCCCCACCTGCTGGGCCTGCAGGTCGAAAGACGCGAGGATTGCATCATCCTCGACGCCGTCAGCCGGCGTAATCTGGAGATCGATACCGGTGTCGAGGGCACCCGCGCCCGCTCCCTGGTCGATGTCATCGACAGCACCCGCACCGCCATGGGTTCCCGTCTGCTGCTGCGCTGGCTGCAGCGCCCCTTGCGCGACTACGACCAGGTTCGTGGTCGCCATCAGGCCGTGTCGCTGCTGCTGGAAACCCGTGTGTTCGAGGACCTGCGGGAACTCCTGCATGGTCTCGGTGACTGTGAGCGCGTATTGACGCGTATCGGCCTGCGCAGCGCGCACCCGCGGGATCTGCTGCTGTTGCGCCATGCGCTCGCCCGCCTGCCGCGGATCCGCGCCCTGTTGCCCCCGCTGGACAGCCCCCTGCTGGAGGATGCGTGGCGCGACAGCGAGGACTTCCCGGAATTGCGCGACCTTCTGGACAAGGCCCTGGCGGATCAGCCCGCCAGCTCGATCCGCGATGGCGGGGTGATCCGTGAGGGTTTCGACGCCGAGCTGGACGAACTGCGCGGCATCCACGGCGATGCCAGTCTGTACCTCGCCGACATGGAACTCCGTGAACGCGAACGCACCGGTCTCAACGGCCTCAAGCTGGGCTACAACCGGGTCCATGGCTACTACATCGAGATCAGCCGCGCCCACAGCGACAAGGTACCGCTGGACTATACCCGACGCCAGACCCTGAAGGCCGCGGAACGCTTCATCACCCCGGAGTTGAAACGCTTCGAGGAACGGATCCTGAGTGCCCGGGAACGCGCGCTCGCGCGCGAGAAAACGCTTTATGAACGGCTCCTGGACGATATCGCCTCACGGCTTCCGGCGTTGCAGCGCAGCGCCGCCGTCCTCGCCCGCCTGGACGTCCTGGCCTGCTTTGCCGAGGTCGCCGAGCGCCTGGACTACTGCTGCCCGCAGCTGCATCAGGACAGCGGGATCCTGATCCGCGGCGGGCGCCATCCCGTGGTCGAGCAATTGCAGCAAACCCCGTTCATCCCCAACGATCTGGAGCTGGGGCCGGGACGGCGCATGCTCATCATCACCGGCCCGAACATGGGCGGGAAATCCACCTACATGCGCCAGGCCGCGCTGATCGCAATCCTCGCCTGCGCCGGCAGCTACGTCCCCGCCGAGCATGCCCGCATCGGCCGCATCGACCGCATCTTCACCCGCATCGGCGCCAGCGACGACCTTGCCGGCGGGCGTTCCACCTTCATGGTGGAGATGACCGAGACCGCCAACATCCTCAATAACGCCACCGCCGACAGCCTGGTGCTGATGGATGAGATCGGCCGTGGCACCAGCACCTATGACGGCCTCTCCCTGGCCTGGGCCAGCGCCGCGCACCTGTCCCGCAGGATCGCCGCGATGACCTTGTTCGCGACCCACTACTTCGAACTCACCGCGCTGGCGGAGGAGGTCGACGGCGTGACCAATATCCGTCTGGATGCGATCGAACACGGCGACCACATCGTCTTCATGCATGCGGTCAGGGAAGGGCCCGCGAACCAGAGTTATGGCCTGCAGGTGGCCCTGCTGGCGGGGGTGCCGCGGGTGGTGATCGAGCAGGCCAGGGAGCGCCTCGCAGGCCTGGAGGCGCACCAGGACAGGGACACTGCCGCGGTGGCGGCGCAGGAACAGCTGGGACTGTTCACCCCCCCGGAAGACCCCCTGCGGGCGCTGCTACGGCAAACCGACGTGGACGAACTGAGCCCGCGCCAGGCCCTGGAACTGCTGTACCGGCTGCACTCGATGGCAGGGGACGACAAGGACGGGTAACTGCACGGGCGGGCGTGACTCAGGGCGCGCCAGCGGTGATCGCCTGTTCCAGCTGCGCGCGCGTGATCACCCCGTTCCAGCGCCCGGCCAGACTGCCATCCGGACGATAGATGAAGCTGACCGGGATGGCGCTGACCGGCTGGCCGACAAACCGCGAGGCCAGCGCCGCATCCGCCAGCAACAGGGGAAAGTCGACGAAATAATCGGTCGCGAAGGCCCGGATCACCCCGGCATCCGGGTAGCCGTAACTGGGGAAATCGATGGTTACGCCCAGCACGCTGGCATCCTTGTCCCGGTGCTGGTCGTGAAATTCACTCAGATCCGCCAGTTCACGGCGGCAATAGGGGCAATTCGGACTCCATACATTGACCACCAGCCAGCGTCCCTGGCCGGCATACTCACTCAGCAGGTGCGCCTTGCCATCCAGATCCTTGAGGGCCTGCGCCTCTCCTGCCCGCGCCCCGGCAGCGAACATCAACAGCACCAGCAACGGCAGGAACCTGTGCAAGGCCTTCATCACCGACCTCCGTAGACCGTGAACCCAGACCTGGGCGCCCGCATGATCCGCTCGATGGCCGCGCCGCTGATCACGCCGTTCCAGCGCGCCACCAGGCGGCCGTCGGGGGCATAGATGAAACTGACCGGGATCAGGTCGAGCGCTTGTCCGGTCAGTTTGGCCACTTGGCTGCTGTCGGCCAGCCATACCGGCAGATCGATGACATACTGGTTGACGAAATCCTCGACCTTGCCCCGATCCGGGTATGCGAAGCTGGGATAATCTATGGCCACGCCCAGCACCACGGCATCCCGGTCCCGGTGCTCATGATGGAAATCGACCAGCCCGGGCAGTTCCTGGCGACAGGGTGGACACCAGGGGCTCCAGACATTCAGCACCACCCATTTGCCCTTGCCGACGTACTCCGGCAACTGGTGCGTGCGCCGGTCCAGTCCGCTCAGCCCCGTCTCCGCCGCCAGGCTTACGACCGGTAGCAACAGCAGGCTCAGCAACAACGGCGACAGGCGGGACATGAGGCGACCTCCACGGACGAACATACTGACATAGAGTGCCTGAACCCCATCAGAGTTCAAGCCGGCATGCCCGCCGATGTGACGGCCTGGGCAATCCCGCCCTCACCTGGACCTGGCGGGTACCCGGTCCCGCCACCGGGTGACTGGTGATCTTGGGGAAATCGGTGTAAATTTGCCATTTTTTGCCATGCAGCATACGGCCCTGCGCCGGCCCCGATACAGGTCAGGTTCGCATGCTGTGATTTCACTCACGCATCAACAATGACACAGGAACCCAAGCAATGACTTTTGTCGTCACCGAAAATTGCATCAAATGCAAGTACACCGACTGCGTGGAGGTCTGTCCGGTGGACTGCTTTCATGAAGGCCCGAATTTCCTCGTCATCGACCCCGAGGAATGCATAGACTGTACCTTGTGCGAACCCGAATGCCCCGTGGAGGCCATCGTCTCCGAGGATGACCTGCCCAAGGACATGCAGGAGTTCATGGACCTCAATGCCGAACTCGCCAAGGAGTGGCCCGTGATCAGTGAGATGAAGGACCCCCCCGCTGATGCCGACGAGTGGAAGGACGTCAAGGGCAAGCTGCAGTACCTGGAGCGCTGATCCCCGCGGTAAAGTTTGCCCCACCGCGGCCGCTAGCCCAATCATCCGCATCAATCCATGGCGACAACACCATGATGAAGAGATGATATGGAAGCCCTGTCCCAGGACCAAGCACGCGCAGCGGCCGGCCCACGCGACCTGCGGGACTGGCTGAGCCAGGCGGAGACCTTCCGCCCCGCCATCCTGGACGCCAGCGCCAGCGCCTGCCAGGCGCTGGCGGAAGATGCCAACGCCAATATCCCCCGTCTGACGGAGGTGGTGCTCGCGGACCCGGGTCTGGCGTTGCACCTGCTGACCCAGGTCAATCGAAGCCTGGCCGGCAAGGGCCGCGCACCTGCTGCCACGGTCAATCACATCGCCCTGCTGCGGGGCCTGCCGGCGGTGCTGGCGGCTCCCGCCGATCTGCCGACCCTGGCAGTACTCCCGGCGCGGGGCCGAAGCGGCCTGCTGCGCAGCTTCAACCGCGCCCTGCAAACCGCAATCCTGCTGCGGGAATGGGGCCGGAGGCACCCGGCACTGGCCAGCGAGGAGGCCTTCATCGACGGCCTGCTGCATCATCTGGTGGAACAGTTCCTGTGGCAGTGCGCGCCCCGGCAGGCCGCCCTGCTGGAGACCATCGAACCGGCTGCGGACGGGACAGCCCAGAGCGGACAGGAACGCAGCATCCTGGGCTGTAGCCGGGATGAACTGGGTGCCGGCCTGGCCGGCGAATGGCATCTCAGCAGGGATCTGAGGGATTCCTTTCGCGGCGATCTCAAGGCCCACCAGACCACCCCGCTGGCCGTGCGCCATGCCGCCACACTGGTCCGTCTGAGTGAATGGGGCTGGTATGGCAAGGCCATGGAAGCCGCCCTGGAGGCCTGCGCCACGGTGCTGGGTTTCGCGCCCGAACGCCTGCCCGCGCAGGTCCACCATGCGGCGGTGGATGCCGCCCGTGAAGCCGGTCGCCATTATCCCGGGGTCTGCCCGTCGGCCTGGTTACTGCCCGGCCTGCCGGGTCTGCCCAGCAGCCTGTATGCGCAGGATCGCCGTCCCCCCCCGGACACACAGCCACGGTCCGCGACATCCGGCCCGCGAATCCAGCCCGGCCCGCCAGCCGCAGTGGATCCCGGCACCGGCATGCACAACGCCCCCCCGTCCCGGGAGGACTCGGCGCAGGCGCGACTGCAGCAGTGCCTGGCGGAATTGAAACAGGGCAGCCAGGACGGCCTCGAGGTCCAGGACATCATCAACCTGGGTCTTCGTACGCTGGTGACGGGCGCACACTTCGAACGGGCCAGTTTCTGCCTGCTCAACAAGACCCGCGATGCCCTGCACGTCCGCTTCTCCCTGGTGCGGGGCAAGGCAGTCACGCTGCAGGGCAGGGTCTTCGATATCCGGGCGGCCAATCTGTTAAGGGCCCTGATGCAAAAGCCCCAGAGCATCCACATCGATGCCGGCAACCGCGCCCGGTATCAGCCCATGTTCCCGGATGAGCTGCGGCGTAATGCCCTCGTGGGTGAAATGGTATTGATGTCGATCCACATCAAGGACAGACCCATCGGACTTTTGCTGGCCGAGGCCGGCAGCCTGAAAGGGATCCAGCGCAAGGTGTTCAAGCATGTTGGCCAACTCATCATCAAGTCCATCCAGGCATAAATCGGCTGGCATCGGCCTGTTGCTGATGCTGCTGGCGGGGATCGGCTGCCCGGCGCATGCCACCGGGATCTACAAATGGACCGACGCGCAGGGCCAGGTCCATTATGGAGACCGGCCCAAGGCCGGCGTGGGCAACGAAAGCGTATCGATCGAACCGGCCCCCAGGCCCGATCCGGAACAGCGGCAAAGGGCGCGCAAGCGCGACAAACTGCTGCGTATCCTGGAGCAGGAGCGCAAGCAGAAAAAGGCCCTGCAGGCGCGGCGCGAGCAACAGCGACTGAACAGGCAGGCGGCCTGTGAAAGGGCCCGCAAGCGCCTGTACGACTATCGGCACGCAAGCTATCTCTACACCCAGGACAAGGATGGCAGGCATGAAATCCTGGGGGACGAGGCCTACCGCAAGGCCCTGGACGAGGCCACCCGGGCGGTCGCCAGATACTGCCATTGAGGTCATCGCGGCAAGCGGGAAGAGGCTATGCTTTTCCGCAACATGCGTGTAATATCGGCCGTTACGGGATCCCACGAGAAGAACCGGAAACACGCGCATGAAACAGAGGTTCTGGACCAAAGACTGGTTCGCTGGCCTGGTCATCACCCTGGCCTTTCTATTTGCCTCCGGCAGCAGCTTCCTCCAGGGACTGGAGCGCTACGTCTATGATTTCAGTGTCCGCGCATCACAGCGGGATCCCGGCAACCAGATCGCCATCATCGGCATCGACGACCAGAGCCTGAACAATCTAGGCCGCTGGCCCTGGCCTCGCAGCATCCTCGCGGAGATGATCGACAAGCTGGCCAAGGCCAAGGCCAAGGTCATCGGCCAGACCATCTTCCTCTCGGAACCGCAGATCGATCCTGGCCTGGAAAGGATCCGGGAACTGAAGACCTACATCGATCAGGCCGGCCTGGCCGATAGCAGCGACCCGGCCGTGGCCGGTCTCAATGAACGCCTGCAGACGGCAGAGGCCGATCTCGACACCGATGGCAAGCTGGCCGCAAGCATGAACAAGGCCGGCAATGTCGTCCTCGGCATGCAGTTCACCGTTGGCGAGCCGCTCGGCAATCCCGATCATCCCCTGCCGGAATATGTCACCCGCAATGCCGTTGAAAACGTCGACGATCGCATCGGCGCCAGCGACAGCGGCCTGTTCCCGCTGCCGACCCTGGCGGCCAACCCGCCGATCGCGCGCCTGGGCGAGGCGGCCAGCGCCATCGGCCACCTGGTGCCGGGCATCAACCTCACCGACATGAGCATCGACCCACGCCTGGAACCCCTGATCCTGCGCTATTACGACAGCTACTACCCCTCCATGGCCCTGCAACTGGCGGCGCTGAGCCTCAATCTCGGGGTCAAGGACATCAAGATCAATCTCGGCGAGGGCATCGAACTGGGCCGACTCAAGATCACCACTGATCCCTACCTGATGATGCATACCTTCTACTACAGCAGCGAGGATGGCGGGGATCCCTTCCCGGTGGATTCTTTCTTCGATGTCTATACCGGCAAGATCCCGGTGAGCAAGTACCGCGACAAGATCGTCATCATCGGTGCCACCGCCTATGGCCTGGGCACGACCATGGCGACACCCGTCTCCAGCGCCACCGAACCCGCCCGCATCCTCGCCCATACCGTATCCAGCATCCTCAACGAGGATTTCTTCGTTGAACCCGAGTGGGCCGGCTGGGCGTCCTGGCTGACCCTGCTGCTGGTCGCCACCTACCTGATCGCCCTGCTGCCCCGGCTGCGCGCCGGCATGGCCGCCATGCTCTCCAGCATCCTGCTGCTGGCCTTGCTGGGCACGGAGATTGGGCTGATGGTCGGCCAGGCCCTGTGGGTCCCGCTGGTCAGCGCCGCCAGTCTGCTGTTCATCGGCCACCTGCTGCTGACCACCAAGCGCTACCTGGTCACCGAGGCCGGCAAGCTGCGCTCGGAGACCGAGTCGGCGGAGAGCAACCGCATGCTGGGCCTGGCCTTCCAGCAGCAGGGCCAACTGGACATGGCCTTCGAGAAATTCCGCAAGTCGCCACTGGACGATTCGATGCTGGACCCGCTCTACAACCTGGCCCTGGACTACGAGCGCAAGCGCCAGTTCAACAAGGCCACCGCGGTCTATCAGTACATGGCGGACTTCGACCCCGACTTCCGTGACCTGAAGGATCGCATGAACCGCGCCAAGACCCTGGAGAATACCGTCATGCTCGGCGGTGCCGGCGGAGGCCCCACCGCCACCTTGATGCTCGACGGGGGTGACGGGGTGCAGAAACCCATGCTGGGCCGATATCAGGTGGAGAAGGAACTGGGCAAGGGCGCCATGGGCGTGGTCTATCTCGGCCGTGACCCCAAGATCAATCGCGTCGTCGCCATCAAGACCATGGCCCTGTCGCAGGAATTCGAGGCGGACGAGCTGGAAGAGGTCAAGATGCGTTTCTTCCGCGAGGCCGAGACCGCCGGTCGCCTGACCCATCCCAACATCGTCACCATCTACGATGCCGGGGAAGAGCACGATCTGGCCTATATCGCCATGGAATTCCTCGATGGCGAGGACCTGGCCCCCTACACCAAGCCGGACAAGCTGCTGCCCATTCCCAAGGTGATGGGGATCATATACAAGGCCGCCGAGGCCCTGAACTACGCCCACGGCAACAATGTCGTTCATCGCGATATCAAGCCGGCCAACATCATGTTCAACGCCAAGACCGGCATGCTCAAGCTGACCGACTTCGGTATCGCCCGCATCACCGATTCCAGCAAGACCAAGACCGGCATGGTCCTGGGCACGCCCTCCTACATGTCTCCGGAACAGCTGTCCGGAAAGAAGGTGGACGGCCGCTCGGATCTGTTCTCCCTGGGCGTCATGCTCTATCAGATGCTCACCGGTGAACTGCCCTTCAAGGGGGACTCCATGGCGACCCTGATGTACAAGATCGCCAACGAGCCGCACCGGAATGTCCTTGAGATCCGTCCCGACCTGGCCAAAAAGGTCCCTTGCCTGGCCAGGATCATCGACAAGGCCCTGCAGAAGGATATCGAGAAACGCTATCAGACTGGCGCGGAAATGGCCGCCGACCTGCGCGCTTGCGCCAAACAGATCGCCGCCGCCAAGGCAAAATGAGCCTGGCGGACAAACTCGAGATCGTCAACCTCTCGCACGAGGGGATGAAACGGCCGCAGAACGAGGACAGCAGCGCCAGTGATGCCCGCCTGGGCTTCGCCGTCATCGCCGATGGCATGGGCGGTTACAAGGCCGGGGAGGTCGCCAGCGCCATTGCCGTCACGACCATACTCCAGATCGTGCAGCAGGGCATGAAGTCCCCACCGCAGGCAAGTGATGAGGATAGCGCCTACAGCCCCCAGTCCCTGCTCCTGCGCAAGGCCATCAATGAAGCCAACCGCTTGATCTTCGATACCGCCAATCACGAGGAGCAATGCCAGGGCATGGGCACCACCGTGGTCGCCATACTCTTCTACGACAACCGCTTCAGCGTGGCCCATGTCGGTGATTCGCGCCTGTACCGCCTGCGGGGTGAAAATCTGGAAACCATCACCACCGATCATTCGCTGATACAGGAACTTATCGACCGGGGCTTCTATACTCCTGAGGAGGCTGCCGAAAACACGCCGAAAAACCTTGTGACACGGGCACTTGGGATAGACGAGCAGGTAGAGGTCGATATCCTGGAGGATGCCGCGATGCCGGGAGATATCTATCTCCTGTGCTCGGACGGGCTCAATGATATGGTAAATGATGAAGAAATTCACTTAACACTAAGTAAATACAGTGCTAATCTTGTAGAAGCTGGCAACGAATTGGTGAATAAAGCCAACGCGCATGGCGGCAAGGACAACATATCTGTGATACTGATCCGTCCCACGCAGGCATTCCCGGCAAGGGCCGGATGGTACACAAAGCTATTTGGCTGGTTAAACAACGGGTCATCGGATAGGACTGAGCTATGGCAAAACTAGTTCTGAACTTGAATGGGGCTGTCCAGGGAGAGTATGAACTCGACAAGGAACGCATCACCATCGGACGCAAGCCGGATAATGACATTCAGATAGACAATCTTGCCGTCAGCGGCAAACATGCGCTGATCATCACCATCCTGGACGATTCGTTCCTGGAGGATCTGGGCAGCACCAATGGGACCTACGTCAACGGCAAGTTGATCAAGAAACACGCGCTGAAAAACGGTGATGTCATCGCCATTGGCAAGCATGAACTGAAATATGTCAACGAGCATGCCTCGGCCGATGACGATGATTTCGAGAAGACCATGATCATCCGTCCCGGCAGCGCCAGTGCCGCGGTGGCCGCCGCCAAGGCTGCCGAGAATGCCGGTGCCGCGGCGATCAAACCGGAGCCCCCGGCCGGCACCCAGGCCGCGCCGGTCGCCGCACCCGCCGCCACGCCGGGGTCGGGCATGCCACTGGCCAAGCTGGCGGTTCTCAACGGTCCCATCGCCGGCAAGGAACTGGAATTGACCAAGGCCCTGATCACCCTGGGCAAACCCGGGGTGCAGGTGGCGGTGATCTCGCGCCGGCCACAGGGCTATTTCCTCACCCATATCGAGAGCAATGGCAGCACCCATCAATATCCGGTCGTCAATGGCGAGGAGATCGGCTCCAAGGCCTACGCCCTGAAGAACGAGGACATCATAGAACTGGCCGGGATCAAGATGGAATTCAGCATGGAATGACCCGCCGCGCCACGCGGATCGGCAGGGGGAGCTTCGCTCCCCTTTCTTTCTGTTGCGGCATGAGCCGGGCCACCCGCGCCCGTTCCGGACCAGCGAACGACCCATGAGCTGACCCGCAAGTCCCTCGCGACCGCCTTCCCGCCGGTGTCAAAACCGGTGCTACTTGCTCGTATGGGTAAAGACGCCATCCCAGTCCGGGCTGGGTGGATGCTCACGGAAATGCTGGATGCGTTCCATATAGACATCATAGAGCTTGCGCTCCGGCGCCATCTTCTTCAGGTTCAGGAACTGCAGTTCGGCCATATCCCACTCCTGGTGGCGATAATAGCGAATCGCCTGATGGTAGATCTTGAGTTCGTCACGGACGGCTTTTTCCACCTGCGCGGCCGGCGCGACCGGTTCGAAGATGGCCACGGGTTCGTCCTTGCCCTTCACGCGCACGCGATCCAGCTCACGATAGACATACTCCGGTACCGCCTTGACCGTGGTCTCGCTGACGATCAGCCCGACCCCGTAGCCCTTGGTCAGACCCTCCAGGCGTGAACCCAGGTTGACCGCGTCTCCCAGCACCGTATAGGCCATGCGAAACTCCGAGCCCATGTTGCCGACGCTCATCTCGCCGGTATTGATGCCGACGCCGATTCGGATCGGCGGCCAGCCCCGCTGATCGAACTCGGGCTGCAGGCGCAGCAGCTCCCGCTGCATCTCGATGCCGGCCTCCAGGGCATGACGGGCATGCTGCGGATCGCGCAGCGGCGCACCCCAGAAGGCCATGATGGCATCCCCCATGTACTTGTCGATGGTACCGCGGTGGCTGTGGATGATATGCGTCATCGGCGTCAGCAGGGCATTCATCAATTCCGATAGTTCCCTAGGAGACAGGCCCTCGGAGATGGTGGTGAACCCCCTCACGTCGGAGAACAGCACGGTCATCTCGCGGTTCTCGGCGTCCAGGGAATAACTGCCCGGATTTTCACTCATCTCGTCCACCAGTTCTGGCGGGATGTACTGGCCGAACAGGCCACTGAGCTGGCGCTTGCCACGGGTCTCGACAAAATAGCCATAGGACATGTTGACCACATAGACCATCACGATCAGGATCAGGCTGGTGGCTATCGGCAATACCAGCTGACCGGCGATCCACAGGTACATGTTGAAGGCGAGGGTGAACAGCAGGACGCCGCCCGTCAGCACCGTGGCCCACATGGGACTCAGCATTGGCAGTCCCAGGGCCAGGACCAGGCCGATCAGCACCAGGAACACCAGTTCGGCGCCCAGCATGTAGGCCGGCTTCTGCATGATGCTCTGGCTCAGGATACCGGAGATCAGGTTGGCATGGACCTCCACCCCGGGATAGGCCCGCTGCACCGGGGTGGCGCGCAAGTCCAGCAGGCCGGGCGCGGTGGTGCCGACCAGTACGATGGCGCCCTTGAGGATCCTGGAATCGGCCTTGCCATGAAGGACATCGGTGGCCGACACATAGGGGAAACTCCCTTGCGTGCCACGGTAAGGCACCAGTGACTGCACCCGTTCATCCACCGGGATCAGACGGTTACCCACCCGCAACCATTCCAGACCGGAATAGTTCTTGCTGCCCCATGGCACCGGGGCATAGACCGGCTCGATACGCTCGGCGCCCAGGATCAGGCGCGTGATGGCCAGCGCCAGGCCTTCATACTCCGCGCCCTCATACTCATACAGCAGGGGGACGCGACGAACGATGCCATCCTCGTCCACCGCCGGGTTGAAATGTCCCGCCGCGGCGGCACTGGCCTGGAATTCAGCCAGGTTGGCGCCATAGCCACTGGCGTGTATGAAATCGATGCGCTTGCCCTTGAAGCTGCCCTTGACGAAGGTGGGTGGCGGCAGCACACCGGAATTGGTGGCCAGGCCCTGCTGTCCCTCATCGTTGAAATAGTAGCCCAGCACCACGGGCCGGCCTTTCATGCTCGCCGCGAACAGGGCATCGAAGTCCAGCGACGACTCCAGTTTTCTCAGCCGCTGCTGAAAGTCCTGGTCATCGCGGAACTCGGATACCGCCAGGCGCTTCAGCACCTTCAGGCCGGAACTCTCGTCGGGTTCGGCGAAGACCACGTCGAAGCCGACGATGCCGACCTGGTAGTGATCGAACAGTCGGTCCATCATGCGCGCCATCTTGTCCCGGCCCCAGGGCCAGCGGCCTTCCGCGGCGAGGCTCTTTTCGTCGAGATCGACGATGACGATGCGGTCATCCCTGTCCCTGGGCATGGTGAATACCAGGCGGGCGTCATAGGCGAAATTCTCGATACGGTCGATAAATCGCCAGCTCAGCTCCCCGCTGACATGCAGGAGCGCGAAGCCCAGCATCAGCAGACTCAGCAGGATCCGTATCCACTGTTTTTTCAGGGTTTCGAATATTTTTGTCATTGCGTCCCCTTGCGCCGGACCTGCACTCGCGCCCGCACATCCCTGGTGAAGCGGGTGAAGATTTGCTCCAGTCCCTCATTGAATCCCTGCACCAGGGTATCCATACCCCCATCTTCCACGGGCACGTCGGCGCGATAGTCACGCAACAGCAAAGGCCGCTCGTCCCCGGCCTTGTCCACCCGCAACTCCAGTTCCAGGTGCGCCGTGTCATGATCGCCGCCACGGCTGTATTCGAAGCGGATGATGCGCCCACTGACGACCAGATCGGCGGCGATATCGGTCTCGCCCACGACCATCGGCGCGGCGTGGCCCGCGCGCAGATAGGCGATGAGCTGCCTCTGTACCAGTCGCTGCGGGGTATCGACCCAGAAGTAGTAGTGATGCTGGCGCAGGGTCAGGCCGGCGGGGTCGTCGCTGAACAGGATCGGGCGCTCCGAACGCAAGCCGTCACTGAGCAACGGCCGCACCAGCAAGATACCCCGGCTCAGTGGCGGCAGCGTCACCTTGCCGGTCACGGGTTCCGGCAGACGGTAGAAGGTGTCCGGGGGCACCGGCGGGGCCTTGGCGCAGGCGGCCAGCACCACGATGGCCAGGATCGCCACTGCGCGCTTCATTGACGCTGACCTTCATCAGGCTGTGCCGAACCACGGATCAGCAGGCCGGGGTTTTCGCGCAACTCGCGGCTGAATTCATTCATATTGCGCATACTGCCTTCCAGGTTGTGGGTGATGGCGTCGATATGCTGGGAAACCACCTCGAGGCTGCGGTGCAGACTTCTTATCGAGGCCTTGAGCGCCGGACGGTTGTCACGGGCCAGGCCATCCAGTTGCCGCAGCACCTGGTTCATCTGCACGCGGGTTTCCTCGATGCGCGAGACCAGGCCGTTGAGATTGCCGGCCACATCACTCATGCCGGCGAGGAAATTCGTCACATGATGCTGGTTTTCCTTGCCCAGCAACACCTGCAGACTGGCTGCGCTCTGATTGAGTTGCTCCAGCAGATGATCCAGCTTGGCAAAGGTCTCGGGCGATTCGACCCGTTTCTGGATGCTGTTCAGCAGCGGCCGGACACTGCCGTTGGTGACCCCGGTCAGTTGATCCACCAGATTGGTGAACTGGCTCTCCAGGGACTTGACCAGGGGTTGTATGTTGTGCGCCAGTTCGCGAAAGCTGTCCGCCGCCGAACTCAGGGAATCCATCACGTTGATCGCCGGCTGCCCCGGTATCTCCCCCCCGGCAAGCAGCCGCTGACGACTCTGTCCTTCATGAATATCGATGGACTTGGCCGACAGCAGACCCGAAGACAATATGCGCGCGACGCTGTCCTCCGGGATCGGCCAGCCCTTGATGATACTGACCGTGATCAGGTAGCGGATGTGATCCTGGCTGTGATCCGGCTGGATCTTCTCCACCTGTCCCACCTGGTAGCCCTCATAGTAGACCGGGGTACCGAATTTCAGACCAGCGACATTGCGATAATGGATATGATACTGATCCGCCGGTGCGGCGCTGCCGGCAAGCCTGAGCATGACATAGACGAAGCCCCCGCCCAGCGCCAGCACAAAACAGCCGACCACGAAATAATTGATGTTTTCCCGTCTCATTCCCCTTCCCTGATCCCTTCTCTATCAGTTGTCGCCCGCCAGCCTGTCGAGATAGGCATCGGCGTCGATCTCTTCATGCGTGGCACGCCGATTGAGCAGATCCTGAACGCGCGCATCCTTGCTGCTGCGCACCTCCGACACCGTCCCGGTGATCAGGATCCGCCCCTGGTCCAGTACGGTGATACGATCCGCTATCTTGAAGGCGCTGTCGAGTTCGTGTGTCACCACGACGATGGTCATCCCCATCACCTCGCGCAATTTCAGGATGAGATCATCCAGTTCGGCGGCCACCACCGGGTCGAGACCGGCCGAGGGCTCATCGAAAAACAGCAGCTTCGGATCCATGATGATGGCCCTGGCCAGCGCCGCGCGCTTGAGCATGCCGCCAGAGAGCTGGGCCGGCCTGAGATTCTCGAAGCCACCCAGATTCACCACCTCCAGTTTCATCCGCGCCATGATGCCCATGGTCTTCTCGTCCAGGCGGGTATGCTCCCGCAACGGCAGGGTCACATTCTCGCCGATGGTCATGGAACTGAACAGGGCGCCACCCTGAAAGGCGACCCCCATGGAGGTCCGCAGACGATGCATCTCGGCACTGCTGATGCGGGTGATATCCTGGCCCAGGATGCGGATGCTCCCCGAAGTCGGCTTGTGCAAGCCCAGCAGGTGGCGCAGCAGGGTGCTCTTGCCGGAGCCGCTGCCGCCCATGATGATCATCACCTCGCCCGTTTGCACCTCCAGGTTGACCCGATCCAGGATCAGGCGCTGGCCATAATGGGTCACCAGGTCCCGGACCTCGACGGCTGTAACCGGGTCGGGGTCGTTCATCACATCAGCTGTTGAGGACATAGGTAAACAGCATATCCGCTATCACGATGAGCGAGATCGATGCCACCACCGCCCGGGTGGTGGCCTTGCCGACACCCTCCGCGCCCCCGGTCACGGAAAAACCGTTGCTGACACCGACCAGGGTGATGATCACCGCGAACACCACGCTCTTGATCAGTCCCTGCATGATATCGTCAAGCGCGAGGGCCTCGAAACAGCGATCGCTGTAGGCATGCAGACCCAGGCCCAGTTCCAGCCGGCTGTAGATGGCGCCCCCGAATATACCCGCCAGGTCAGCGAAGAAGGTCAGCACCGGCACCATCACCAGCATCGCCAGCAATACCGGCGAGACCATGTAGCGCACCGGATTGATGCTCATCACCCGCAGGGCATCGATCTCCTGGGATACCTGCATCGTACCTATCCGCGCCGCCAGCGCCGAGCCGGTGCGCCCGGCAATCAGGATGCCGGTGATCAGCGGCCCGAACTCACGCGTGACCGACAATGCTATCCCCACCACCACCTGGGATTCCGCGCCAAAGGTCTTGAGGGTGTGGATCCCCTGTATGGCCAGCATCACCCCGACCGCGAACGACAACACGAAGACGATGGGGATGGCGGCGATACCTATGCTCATCATCTGCGCGAATACCGCCGGCATGCGCACCCGCTGATGACGGAAACGCCCCAGCAGGATCCAGAACAGGCTCTCGGCCAGCAGGGCGCTGATATAACCGCATTCCTCTATGGCGCGGACACTGGCGCGGCCAAGCTTTTCGATGGGATACAGTACCGGATTGGAGGTGGTTTCAGGCATCCGCCTGCAGACGCTCGTCGACACTGGCATGGATGGGAAACACCTTGTCCAGGCGCGCCAGTTGCAACACGCCCAGCGCGGCCTCGCTGACACCGACCAGGCCAAAGTCGAGATTCTGCTTGCGCGCGGTCTGGTAGCCTTCCACCAGCGAGGCGATACCGGAGCTGTCGATATAGGTGACGCCCGACAGGTCGACCAGCACCCGCTGTCCCTGGTGCAGGCAGCCGAGGATGGTCTCCCTGGCCTCCGGTGAACAGGAAAGGTCGACATCCCCGCTCAGTTCCACCACGGCGTAGCCGCCTTCCTCATGTACTGGATATGTCATCAGAGCTTCCCCTTCTCACCCATGCCACGGGTCATGCGCAGAAGATTGCCGCGCTCGCCATCTCGGGCATAATCACACTGGTCCATCAGACTGCGCATGAAGTGGGTGCCCAGCCCCCCTGGACGGATGTCATCCAGGGCCCGGGGCTGGATACAGGCCGGATCGGCCTGACGACCATAGTCATGCAACTCGACGACCAGTTGCCGTTCATTATCAAGGATCTCCAGAATAATTTCACCTGAGCTATCACCGCGGTAGGCATGCTGAATGATATTCATGCAGGCCTCGTTGATCGCCAGCACCACGTCGGCGCGTGTGCGCCGATCACAGGCGATGCCGTCCAGGGCCTCGCCCACTCGCTCGCGCACCCCCTTGAGGAGGACCGGATCGGCGTGGAAACGCATCTTCAGCAGGGACTTCTCAAGCATGCTTCATGGCCGCCGCCAGGGCGGCAGGGTCTCCGACAAATCCGTGCGGCATTCGATCAGCATCAGCGTGATATCGTCATGCTGTGCCTGCCCGGGATGCTGTACCGCGGCAACGATATGCTCCAGGCGCTCGATCAGGGAGGCGGATGCCAGACCCTCTATCATCGTCATCAAGCCGGCCACATCCAGAGCCTCGCCGCCCGCCGTCACGCTCTCGGTCACGCCGTCGGTGAACAGATACAACTGGCCCCCGTCGAGCAGCAATTCCTCCTCGGGGTAAGTCATGCCGGGCAGCACCCCCAGGGGGGGCATCTGCGCCGGATATTCAACGAAATCACCATCCAGACGCCGGTACAATGGCGGCTGATGACCGGCATTGGCGAAACGGATCAGTCCCGCCGCGGGATCGATGAAGCCGGAGACGATGGTCACGAACATGCCGTGGGTGATGGTCTCGCAGATCTCTTCGTTGACCTGTTCCAGCAGTTTCCCGGGACGTTCACAAGTCTTGGCCAGGCAACGCAGCAGACTGCTGGTCTTGGCCATCAGCAGGGCCGCATTGATGCCCTTGCCGGAGACGTCACCGATATTGAAATAGATGCGTCCATCGGGCAGCTGGAAGAAATCGAAGAAATCGCCGGACACCTGGCGGGCCGGGATATTCATACCCGCCACCGGGAACCCGGCGGTGGGCTGGCTTGGCAACAGCCCTTCCTGGATCTCGCGCGCGAGTTCCAGTTCCTTCTCCAGGCGCTGCTTGTCGATCAGGGCCTCGGCCATGCGCGCGTTGTTGATGGACAGTGCCGCGGCGGAGGCCAGGGCGGTCAGCAGGTGCTTGTCGCGCAGATCGAAGAGCCCATCCCCGCCACGCTTGTTGATCAGTTCCAGGGCACCGATACAGACCCCGTTGACGCACAGGGGCGCGCAAAGGATGGAGCGGGTGACAAAACCGGTTCCGGCGTCGATGGAGGCCTCGAAATCATGATCCTGGAGCACATCCCGGACCATCTGGCAGCTATTGTCCCTGACCGTCTTGCCAACGATGCCCTGGTGCGCATCCATCCTCAGTCCCAGTATGTCCACCGGACCGGCGCAGGCCTGGCAGACCAGTTCATGGCCGTCGTTTTCGAGAATGAAGATCGATACCGCCTCGGCATCGAGATAATCCACGAAGCGGTTGATGGCGGTCTGCAGGGTGGCGCGGACATCCAGGGAACTGGCAAAGCCCTGGGTGATCTCCGCCAGCACACTGAGCTGGTCATCGAGGCTGTAGCGCTGGGTGCCGCTGACCAGCCGATAGAGTTTGTCACCGGGCATCGAGCCTCCTCAGATTCTCCAGATACAGGTGTTCATCAGGCAGCTCATGGTCACGCTGGGCCCGCCACATGGCCTCGCCGAGACAGTCCATCATGCGATGCTCCAGTTCGTGCTCATCCGCGTATTGCAGGCGTAATCGCCGGTAAATGGCGGCAATGCCTGCGGGTCGGTCCGTACTCACCTGCTCCCGCAGGGCGATGTGCAGGCCCATGTGCAGAAAGGGATTGGTCTCGCCCCGCTCCGGGGTGAATTCCTCCGCCAGCGCCTCGCTGCCGCGCTGCAGCAGGTGATGGTATTCAGGATGCTGCAGGATCACCGCACTGACCATCTGCTCCAGCGGCTCCAGTGCGGAACCGGCCCGGGTCTTCCGCCACACGCCGATAAAAAAGGCGCGGGTATTCGCCCTGCCGCCGTCGTTCATGCCTGAGACACCGGGCGCAGGACCTTGCCCGTGCAGGCGCCATACCTGGATTTCTCCGGCCATTCACACAGCTCACGGATCGGACATTCCCCGCAACTGGGCCGGCGTGCGGTACAGATATAGCGACCATGCAGGATCAGCCAGTGATGAGCATCCTGCAGGAACTCCCGGGGGATGGATCTCAACAGCTTCTTCTCCACCTCCAGCACCGTCCTGCCCCGCGCCAGGCCGGTGCGGTTGGCGACCCGGAAGATATGCGTGTCCACCGCCAGGGTCGGTTGACCGAAGGCGGTATTCAGGATCACGTTGGCGGTCTTGCGCCCCACCCCGGGCAGGGCCTCCAGGGCCTCGCGATCGTCCGGCACCCGACCCTGATGCCGTTCCAGCAGCAGGCGGCAGGTCTTGATGATGTTCGCGGCCTTGCTGTTGTACAAGCCGATGGTGCGGATATGGGACTTGAGCCCTTCCTCCCTGAGTTCGAGCATCGCCTGCGGGGTGTTGGCCACCTTGAACAGCCCGGCCGTGGCCTTGTTCACACTGACATCGGTGGCCTGGGCCGACAGCATCACCGCGATCAGCAACTCGAACGGGGAATGATAGTTCAGCTCGGTGGTGGGATGCGGATTGCGGGCCCTGAGGATCTCGAAGATCGCCCGACGCTTGTCGCGATTCAAGGATCATCCCCTTGTGCGGCGGCGGTCCGCACCCGGGCCAGTTGCCGCATCTGCATGACCTGATTACGTCCGGCCAGGACCACGGCCAGCAGCAACAGGGCCCCCGCCGGTTGCGCCAGCAATGGCAGCCCGCCCCATTGTTCCAGACCCGGCAGACTGGATTCCAGCGCCGTGCCACGCAGCAGGGTTCCCCAGGCCAGCCACTCGCGCAGGGCCGAGAAGGGGATCATCAGACCGGTGAAGGAGACCCCCTGCAGCAGGCCCTCCAGGCCGGCCGCCGCCACCGGCAGGCGCAGGGCCTGTTCATGCAGCGGCACCAGCAACAGGCTGCTGGCCGCCAGGAGTGGCAGGTAGATCCCCAGGGCGTCGCTCAGGCCGGGATCCCATACCTGTAGCAGCATGCCGGCAAGGCTCACCAGGCTTGCGCAGATCAGGGCCAGCATGGCCCCGCGCAGGCGCGCCGGGCACCACCAGCGCAGGGCCGATGACAGGACGCAGGCCAGTGTCAGCACCAGCATCAGCACCACTCCCGCAACGACGCCCTGCAGCAGGGTGGAGGACATCGCCACCACCGGGGTCAGACCCAGCAGGCGGGCCAGCACCGGTTGCTGGTTGCCCAGGGCCCAGTCTCTCTTCATCGGCATCTCAAGCATCCATCCCTTTGCCACTGGCAGCCCGTGCTTCGTGATTCTTGCAATCGAGCCATCATCCGGAATCGGGCATTCCGCAGCGCCAAGACCGCAGCAGGACCGTGGGCCGTTCGTGATTCCAGGACAGGGTCATGATACCGGTTAACAGCCGGTGTTGCATCCCGACGGGACGGCCTGGCCAGCGCCGCCGGGCCGAGCGGAGTGCGTACTCCGATCGCCCCTGCGTGGCGCAACTCGAGGAAGATCTTTATTCACTTCCTTGAGTTGCAGGGAGTATGGACCTGATCAGACCAGGGACGGATTGATCCGGGTTTCGTCAGAGGGATGCCGGCATCGGCGGACCCTGGCAGGAACAGTGGACGGCCGGTATCACGGCAGCCAAGGGCGACCGGTCTGGGCATCGGGGAAACGCCATCGTATGGTGCACGGAACCGGCGTTTCCCTGCGGATGGATCCCGGTCATGCCGTGATACCGGCACCTGAGCACAATCATCAACGGCGACGGTATTGGGCGGTCCCACCCGGGCAGCTGATGGGCTCGGGTATAGCGCAATCGGCCCACCCCCTGTTCGTCGGATCTCTACGCGTCCGATCGGTCCCGCTCCTGAACCGCCCATCGTGGCCTCTCGTGACCGCCAACAGCCCCAGCAGGCCCGAGACCATCAGCCACAGCGCCGGGGGCACGGGCACTGCGGCGGGCAGTAGCTGTCCGCTGCCGTTCAGAGCATAACTCAGACCACCGAGATAGGCATTGCCACTGGCATTGGGATCGTAATAGATGTTGTAGTTGCTGTGGATGCCACCGAGTTGCGGCAGGCCATCGGCCAGTTCGAACAGATGCACGTACAGCGCAGCCGTGGGATCGCTGTTGCCGTCGAGGAGATTCATGCTGGCCCCGGAGCCCAGCGAGAACTCACCCCAGGCGAAGTTGTTGTCGTAGGCAGAGGGCACGCTCCCCAGGTCACTGCCGGCGATGGCGATATCCTGGATGACCGTGCCGGTGAGGAACAGGCTCGCCGCACCGGTATTCCACAGCATGTTTTGCTGGCTGTGATTGATAAAGTTGCCGCTGATATAGAAGTTGTCCCCCGTTCCACCGGTCCAGTAACCGCTGGCATCGATGGTGACATCGGTGAAGTAATTATCCGACGGATCGCTGATGAAGACTCCGCTCTCGGTGTAACTGCCGGCGAATGTCACGGTGGTGGCGGTGGTCTTCACCGTACCCTGGTTGAGGACGCTGCCGGTGAAGATCGCCGGATCGTGCGCGACCTCGATGGTCGCTCCCGCCTCATTGGTCACTGCACCGTTGATCATGCTGGTGCCACCGGCCAGGGTCAAGCTGTGGCTGTTCGTCAGGCCACCGCTGCGCAGGCTGCCATAGCCGGATATCTGGCCGTTGTTGGCGAGGGTGTGATTGTTATTGTCAAATGTGCCACCCGCAAGATTGATTACGCCCTCGTTGGTGGCCATGCCACCGATCACGAGCAAGGTGCCTCCATGCGCCGCGGTGAGCAAGCCGCCGGCGCCGTTGCTGATGGTGGCGCCACTGAGACCGAGGGTGCCCATGCCGGCACGGATGATGCCGGTATTGGCGATGTCATTGCCGATGTGGCCGATACCCTCGATGGTGCCGGTATTGGTGATCGCGCCACCCACCAGGTTGGCCGTCGGCCCGCCGAGCTGGATCGTGCCGGCGTTACCGAAGGCGTGGGTGATGTGGGTGGCGCCACCGCTCACGACGACCACGCCACCGCTGTTGCCGAAGGCGGAGGCGATGGTGCCACGCCCGGCGATGGTGCCGCCGTAGCCGTTGTTCAGCATGCCGCTGCCGGTGACCACGGCGCTATTGATGTTCAGCGTACCGCGGTTGTCGAGGGTGGCGCCCGCGAGACGGAGCTGGTAGGGGCTGGCCAGATCGATGTTGCCGTAGTTGGCGTTGCTGCCACTGTTGGCCAGGGTCAGGTGGCCACCGCTCTGGGAAACCAGCGCATTGTTGGTGAAACCACCCGTGCCGGCGATGGAACCAAAGCCTGAGACGACATTGTTATTCACCAGGGCGCCATCACCGGCCAGGGTACCGCCGGCGAGCGTGAAGCTGCCCTCATTGTCTAGCCCCGCTCCGTTCAGGTTCACCGTACGACCGCTGGCGACATTCACCGAGGTATCGTTCTGCATGCCATTGCCGGCGGTGAAATCGGCATTGAAATTGACCGTGCCCTGGTTCACCAGACGGCCGCTGAAGAGGCCAGCATTGTAATTGAAGGCCGCGGGATTGATCAGGGTTCCAGCCACCGTCCCGCCATCCTGGTTGAAGGTGGTGAAGGCGAGGCTGCCACCGGTGCGGGTGAAGGTCCCTCCCGGGTTGAGCTGGACCGTTGCCGCCGAGACACTGCCCCCCTGCAAATCATAGGTCCCCGTGGCCCCCGGGTTCGCCGCGAGGGTCAGGGTGCTGGTCACCGTATTCGTGCCGCCGGTCTGGGTGAAGGCGCCCGAGCCAGCATTGCCGATGTTCTCATCGGCAGCGGCAAGTCTCCCGCTGCCGGAAAGGACATAGGCGCCATGACCGGAGACGCTGTATCCCAGGTCGAGGCCGTTCGACACCGAGTTGCTTCCTCCACTGTGGCTGAAGGCGCCCGTGCCCGAGCCCCCGATCGACTCCCTCGAGGCCGAGAGGCTGCCTGCGCTCAGGTCATAGCTCCCTGTCGCATCGGCCATGGAACCAATGTATAGCAATGCCTCGATACTGTTCGTCCCGCCGCTCTGGACGAAGGCGCCGGTACGCGACTGGCCGATCCGTTCTTCCCTTGCAGAGAGGCTGGCGTTGCCGCTGAGCTCGTAATTGCCGCTGGCACCGATGCCGCCGTCACCGAGGACGAGGCCTGCTCCCATGACCGTATTGGTACCGCCGGTATGGATGAAGCTGCCGGTGCCGCCGACGCCGACGAACTCCCTGCTGGCCGAGAGGCTGCCATTGCCGCCGAGTTCGTAGGTACCGCTCGACCCGGAATCGAAACCGAGGTACAAGCTGGAGCTGGCGTCGAAAGTGATCGTGTTGGTTCCGCCGATCTGGCGGAAGGTGCCGGTGCCGCCATGACCGATGTACTCTTCATCGGCGGACAGGTAACCATTGCCGCTGAGGCTGTAGTTGCCGATCGATCCCGATTGCCAGCCAAGATGGAGTGTATGGCCGATCAGGTGGGTCCCGCCGGTCTGGATCAAGTCGCCCCTGGCCGAATCGCCGACATACTCCCTGCCGGCCTTGAGGACACCCGCGCCGGAAAGCGTATGGCTGCCGTTGCCCCCAGTCGCATGACCGATCCGCATGACGTCCACATCGATACCGCCGCTGCCCCCGCCAACACTCAGGGTGCCCCCACCGATGTTGAGCGTGCCACTGCCGGCTCCGTTGACGATATTGCCGGCCACGGTCAGCGTGCCGCCATTCAGGTCGTAGGTGCCACTGCCTCCGGGGTTGTTGCCAATGTAGAGGTTATTCGCCACCGTATTGGTTCCGCCGGACTGGCTGAAGTGACCGGTCCCGGCGAGTCCTATATATTCACTGACCGCAGAAAGGCTGCCTGCGCCGGAAAGCACATAACTGCCGTTGCCCATGGATGCGATGCCGAGGCTGAGATGACTGGAGACCGTATTCGTCCCTCCAGGCTGATTGAAGATGCCGGTGCCATTCTGGCCGACAATCATCTGGGACGCCTTCAGTCTGGCTGCGGCAGCGAGCGTATGGCCACCGCTGGAACCGATCGCACTACCGACACGGAAGATATCCACATCGATGCTGCCATTGCCTCCACCGACGCTCAGGGTGCCGCCATCGACGTTGAGTGCGCCGATACCGGCGCCGTTGACGATATTGCCGCCTACAGCCAGCGTGCCGCCATTCAGATAGTAGCTGCCGTCACCTCCGGCGCTGTTGCCGATATAGACATCATGCGTCACCGTATTCGTTCCACCGGACTGGGTCAATCTGCCCACTCCGCCATCGCCGATGAACTCGCTTCCCGCCGCCAGGACAGCTGTTCCGGAAAGTTCGTAGCTGCCGTTGCCGGTAGCGTTGAGACCCAGCTCGAGCACATTCGTCGCCGTATTCGTTCCGCCGGACTGGACAAAGACACCTGTTCCAGCGTTACCGACATACTCGTACGCCGCCAGCAGGCTCCCCGTTCCGGAGAGCGTGTGACTGCCCGTCGTGCCAGCCCCGTTACCGACACGGAAACTGTCCACGTCGATACTGCCATTGCCTCCTCCAATGCTCAGGCTGCCACCATCGATATTGAATATGCTGGTGCCCGCCCCGTTCACGATATTTCCTGTCACGCTCAGTGAACCACCCTGGAGAAGGTAGTTGCCACTGCTGCCATTGGCGAGTCCGAGAGAGAGTTCATGATTGATCACGTGATCGCCTCCAGTCTGGGTCAAGTTCCCCGTGCCGGAACCGCCGATCACCTCATCATCGACATCAAGCGTCTTGCCAGTGGTCAGGGTAAAGCTGCCGGCGGAACCTGAAACATGACCCAGGCGCAACCGGTCCAGGGCGATCAAACTCCCTCCGACATGAAGCGTGCCCCCATTGAGATTCAATGTCCCCACATGGCGATCGACGAAAAATGTCGAAAGATCAATGATGCTGCCGCCGACATCAAGAACACCGAGATTGAGATGATAAGTCCCTGTCCCGATGGCCAGGTCATTGCTGATGTGATTCGCCCCCCCGCTTTGAGTGAATGTGCCCGAACCTGAGTTGCCGATGCTTTCGTCACCCACCGTAAGGGTTTGACCGCCAGCCAGGGTGAAGCTGCCATTGGTGCCCGGTGCATCGCCGATGAGAAAACTGTCGAGATTGATCGTGGTGCCGGCCACATTCAGGGAGCCGCCACCAATGACGAGGGCGCTACCACCCGCTCCGTGCAATATGTTGCCCCCGACGTTGAGCGTGCCGCCGTCGAGGACATAACGGCCAAAGCTGCCCGCAACCACCCCAAGGGTGAGATCATTGCTGATGCTGTTCGTCCCCCCGGAGTGAGTGAATGCGCCGGAACCGGAGCCACCGATGACTTCGTGACCGGCGGTGAGGGTTTTGCCGTTCCCCAGTGTAAAGCTGCCGATGCTTCCCGCTGCGTTTGCAACCCGGAAGCTGCCTGCAGTGATCGTGTTACCCGTGACATTGAGGCTGCCGCCATCGATGTTGACGATACTGCCACCCGACCCGGACACGATGTTGCCACCGACATTGAGTGTGCCCCCGCTGAGGGTATAGACCCCTTGGCTACCGTTGTTGATGCCAAGAGACAGCTTGTTGGATATGGAATGGACCCCGCCAGTCTGGGTGATGGTCCCTGCTCCGTAGTTGCCAATGGTTTCGTTGGCAACGGTCAAGGTCTTGCCCGCGCCCAGATTGAAAGCGCCGTTGGAGCCCGATGCATTCCCAATGCGGAAATTGTCCAGTTCGATTGTGGCGCCCGCCACCGTGAGCGTGCCGCCATCGATATGAAAGCTGCTGCTGCCCAGGCCATCGGCGATGACTCCCAGGATATTGAGCGTTCCTCCACTCAAGATATAGGTGCCATTACCACCGCTATTGGCACCAAGGCTCAGTCCGCTGTTGGAAATCGTATGCGTCCCGCCAGACTGGGTCAGCGTCCCCGTTCCATCACGGCCAATTTCTTCGAAATTGACCGTGAGTGCCTGACCACCCAGCAATTCGAAATTGCCGTTCGATCCGGCAGCAGCACCGATGCTGAAGGTGCCCAGACCGATTGCCGTGCCTGCCACATCGAGCGTTCCACCATTGATGGAGAAGCGGCTGTGGCCGATTCCAGTGACGATGTTGCCGCCGATGTTGAGTGAGCCGCCATTGAGCGTGTAGCTCACATGCCTGGAGGAATGCATCCCCAGTGAAAGATCCTGAGTCACTGTATGCGTACCACCGCCCTGGAGGAAGTTGCCCGCGCCCACGTCACCAATAATCTCAGCGTGTGCCGTCAGCTTGCCTGAGTTCAGCTTGTAGGTGCCTGTCCCACCGAGGCCGTGACCGATATCCAGACTGCCGCTGACGGTATGGGTCCCGCCGGACTGGGTAAAGACCCCCGTTCCATAGAATCCGACACTCTCCGAATACACCGAAAGACTGCCGGTCCCGGAAAGGCTGTAGTCTCCGTTCGCTGAAGATGAATAACCCAGGTAGAGATGATTGGAGACTGTATTGCTTCCAGCGGACTGCGTAAAGATGCCTATGCCAGTGTTGCCGACATACTCATCGGTGGTCGAGAGTGTGCCCCCTGTCTGTTGCAGCGTTGCCGCAAGGGCGGTACTCGAACCGAGGTTGATACGTTTTGCATTGGCGTTCCCGGTGACCTTGTCTATCTTTAACCGGGTCGTCGATTTGAGAATCGGGTTGACCTCCACGAGGTCACTACCGGTTGGCGTGCTGTTTGAAGACCAGCAGCTGGTGATGTCCCAGAAGTTGTTGGTGCAGTTCCAGGTCAGTGTGGCGGCCTGCGCCGCCCCGGGGATCAGCAGCAAACCGGCCAGGACACGCCTTGCCGTGCTGCGAGAAAGACGGGGGTTTGACTGTTCCACTATCACACCTCTTCGCATCCATCCAGACATATGCCTCCCGGCAGGGCCGGAAGAATGTCTTCAATGATAGGCGGAACCGGGTTTCTGCCCGGTAACAGGTTGGGTTACACTTCGCGATGATCGCCGGCGAAGACCGGCGAGGGGGGAAGACTATTCCTGGGCGTGACCACCGGCCCGGCGGGCCAGTTCGACCAGGGCGGGGCCGGGGTCGATACCCAGCCCCCGTTCCAGGGCAGACTGGGCGGCATGATAGACCTCCAGGGCCTTGGCTGGATAACCGTCCCGCAGATAGTATTGCATGAGCTGAAGATAGATCCGCTCATCGAGGATGTCGAACTCCAAGGCCCGCTGGAGGTACACCAGGCTTTCCTCGCGTTGCGCCGGATTCCCCGCCGATGAAGACAGAGTCAGCACGCCTTCGAGGTATTGCCGGCGCAGTTGCTCGCGGTAGGCGATGATCCAGTTTGTGCTACAGTCCATGGGCAGGAAGTCGCCCGAGTAGAGATCGAGGGCGTCTTTGATGCCCGCCCAGTTTCGGTCCGATCGCCGCAGGGCGGCCTTCAGTCCCTTCATGAAACACAGGGCGTCTACCGAGCACAGGTCCCCCGCCAGAGAGAGATGTCCCTTGCGCAGTTGCAACCAGGGCAGGGGCGTCTGACCCTTGTCGAGTCCCAGGTGACGCAGACGCCAGATGAGTACCTTGAGATTGCCGTAGGCCTGATCGCCCTCGGCATCGGGCCAGAGCCAGTCCGTCAGATGTCCCACGGCGATATCCTCGCCACCAAGCACGATCAGGGCCTTGAGCAAGGTCATGGTGCGGCCGCCGCGCCACTTGCGATCATGCAGAACCTGCCCACCGAGTTCGACCCGGAAATCGCCAAGGCAGCGGATCTGGATGGGCCGTGGCACCAGGCCCCTCACTGACATCCCGGAAAGACCCGCGCGCAGTTCCTCGGCGATGCGTGGCGGGCGATGGAACAGGGGCGGTGTCTCGCCTTCGGGGACCGCTGCCTCGGCCCGCGCCTGCCAGGCCCGGGCCTGTTCCAGCTCCCCCCGGCCCAGGAATATCCGGGCCGCCTCCTGCGCCGCACTGGCGGCAACGGTACAGAATCCCGACGCCTGCCAGGTCGGCATCCAGTCCTCGAACAGGCTCAATGCCTCCTCGTCCAGGCCCAGATCGGCCAGGGCCTGCCCCTTCAGCAGGACCGGCATACGCTCGGTTACGGCGCTACGAGCAGCCACACCATGATCGATGGCCTGCTGGGCATGGGCCAGGGCCTGCCGGGGCTGGCCAAGACCCAGGGCGGCGACACCCCGGCTGAAGTGGGCATAGCTGTGGTGGAAGGCATTCTGCCGTGGTACCGCGCACCGGCATATCCGCTCCGCCACGGCGGACAGCGAGGACCGATCTTCGCAATTGGCGATGGCGAACAACAGGTTGGCCTGTACCAGCAGCCACAGGGAGGAAGGCAACTGTTCGATCCAGGGTTGCGCGACAAGCGCCTCGAGGATCCCGCGACCGATTTCCGGCTCCGCATTGATGGTGTGGTACAGGCCCCGTGAACTACGCAGAAAGACCTGCGGGATCAGCGCGGCTCCGCCCTGGTCACAGAGATACTCGGCATCCTCCAATATCAGGCCGGCACTGGTCAGACTGCCCTGCCAGAGATGGCAATAGGTTTGCAGGGCAGCGTGAAAGACGCACAATGACGGGGAGCGGGCCTCTTCCGCCGCCAGCAATTGCAAATGACAGGTCGCTGCCGAGCCCGCGAGGTCGCCCTGTCCGTTCATCTGCGCATTGGCCTTGAAGCCCAGCAGGGAGGCGCGTGCCAGGGGGATGTCCTCCGGGGCGTCGGCCAGCAGGGCGTCAATGCGTGCCAGCCAGGGCTGGAAGCGGCGGAAATCATGGCCACTGTCCCAGACCGCGGCGGTACCGGCCCCAGCCGCCGCGCAGGCCGCCTCCCAGTCCCCTGCGGCGAGGCAACTGGCATAGAGATCCGCGAGGGCGGGTTCGTTCAGATCGGCTTCAATGAGTCGGCCGAGCAGGACCAGTCGCAATGGCGCATCACCCGGCGCCAGCGGACCTGGCAAGGCCTGCAGATGTGACGCCAGCCCGGGGATGTCCATGTTGAACCACCAGACAAAACCCTCCCGTGTCAGTTCACGGTAGTAGTCATCGCGCTTGCCCTGTCGCAGCAGTTCGGCGTATTTTTTTGTTATTGTCGGTGTCCGCAACGCTTGCATCCCCAGAAGGTGCCGCCTGCCCATCTCTCGCCAGGGGCATGCATGAGGCCGGGCCGCCACACCCCGGGAGCCGGTCGGCGGTCAGGTCTGGTCTCTTATAGTAACAGCTTGGCAACCAGCCGGCCCATGGCGAAGGAGCGCGTGTCCGGTGTCCGGCACCCGGCGGATCTGCGCCTGCACGATGGCGGGGCCCGAGGATTGAAACCGGAGGCTTTATTGTCTATGGTCCTGTCCGGTATCCCTTCCCCCCCATGGTCAGCTTACGGTCCCGACACATGCATCAAGCTATCGACAGCCTCGGCGCCTTGCTGGAAAGCCGGGGCATGGCCACCCGCTTCTTCGACATGGGCCGGCGCATCGGGCCGATCCCGGCAGGGGAGTTCCGTGACATCGAGGCGGGCCGGCGCCCCTACCCGGCACCCCTGCTGCGCGCCGCCTGGCTGGGGATCCTGCATTACGACATCCACGAACCGCAATCCAACACGATCTGGTTCCTGCGCCTGCCGGTGGACGAGGAGGGCATGCTGGACCCGGGCGCGCGCGATGATCTGCTGTTTCACCTGCTGGAGGATCTGGGTCGTCGTACGGATGGCGGACAGGAACAGGCTCCGGCCAGTGATGGCGGGCAGGGAAACAACCCCTATGGCTTCAGCCCCCGCCAGGAACACCTGGCGGTGTTCCACGCCCAGGCCGCCAGGCAACTCGGCCAGCCGCCATCGCGATTCTACGGACACGCACGGGAATACCTGGGCGGCGCCCAGGGCTATGAACAATGGGCCTTCGTCGGCATGCAGGGGATCGCCGATGTCTGCGCCCGCCTGGATGAAGACGACAACCAGGAACGGCTGGTCGAGGCCATGGCGCGGCTGCCGGTGCGCCCGCTGGAAGCCTTTTGCCAGTGCCTGGAACACCAGGCCATAGACGGGGCCCTGGCCGGGGCCGTCATCCGCCGGATACACGAACCGGTGCAGGACGATGAACCCGTCCCCGCCCTGCTGGCCCTGGCCATCCGCGCCGTGTCCGGCTGTCGTGAGGCGGACATCGTCCGCCAACTGGTCGCCTCCAGCCTGGCGCGGGAACACGCGAACAGCCCCGAGGTCCTGGCCGCGATCGTGGCCCGCGCCTGGACGGTGCTGGAAGACGCCGCGATACGTCAGGCCTATCTGCTGCGCCTGGCAGAAAATTCCGCGGGTCAGGAGGTATTCAATGCCGTGATCAGCGACGCCCTCGGACTGCCCGGCCTGCGTGGACTCATCCAGGGCGAATTGCGCAAGCCCGAACGGCCGGAGTCCCTCACGAAGGCCATCGGCGGTCTGTTCAGCGCGGTGCGCGACAAGGCCTGAACCGGTACCCGGCATCCACACATGCCACCACGGTGGCGCCCTTTGCTAGACTATGCAAGACCACATCGAGGAGAATCCCCATGGCAAACGAAGGCTATCATGAACCCCTGGACGAACTCAGCATCGAAACCCGCGACATGCACCGCGCCATCACCTCCCTGATGGAGGAACTGGAAGCAGTGGACTGGTACAACCAGCGCGTCGATGCCTGCGGCAACGATGAACTCCGCGCCATCCTGGCGCACAACCGCGACGAGGAGAAGGAACACGCAGCCATGGTGCTGGAGTGGATCCGGCGTCAGGACCCGAGCTTCGACAAGGAACTGCGGGACTATCTGTTCACGGACAAGCCGATCGCGCACGGCTGACGGACGAACGGACCGGCTGCAGGCCCGACTCGGTTCGGAACCCGGTTTGCGCCGGCATCCATACCCAGGGGGGCATCGCGCCCTCCCCTGCTTCCATCCCCGGCGGGCATGCCGCCCTCCGCCCACCCCCGGCATGCGCCGCGACAGGACCATTGGCGTCCCTGTCCCGGCCTTCAGCCCCTGCATCCGTGTGATATGGACCATATCGTGAACCACCCTGGTCGTTATCGACCAGAAATGAATAAAAACATCTCGGAAGCTGACAGGCGATGATTGGAAATCTTCCCATGCGGGCGCCGATCCAGGGCTTTTTTCCGCGATTGTTTTTCTTCGACTTGATCTGGATCAAGGAAGTTTTTTTCTGTTTCCGGATCGACGGCCATTGGCACGCGGAATGCAGATTCGATGCTGTCCGGCAATACTGACGGACATAACGTCAATAGCAAAAAACGGGAGAACTTCCATGCAATGGGTTGATCCAGCATATTGTGACCTGCGTTTGGGTTTTGAGGTGACTGCGTACGTTTACGTACGTTGAACCGATAGGACCCTGTACCCAAAGGGGAGCAGTAATACCTGCTCCCCTTTCCGCATCCTGGATGCGATGAATATCCTACTGATTAGGTTGTTACATGCTTGAAACGATATCGACCAGTGATGTGATTGAACTGGCACCAATGTACTTGTTCCGGTGGGAAGAGCCACAGCAGGCATATATTCTTCTCTATCCGGAAGGCGTGGTGAAACTCAATGAGACCGGAGCCGCGATATTGAAATATTGCGATGGCAGCCATACGGCTGAGGCGATCGCCGGTGAATTGAATGCTGCCTATGAAACGGACGTGAGCGAGAGCGTCTACAAATTCCTGGAGGTGTCCTATGCCAAAGGATGGATCAGAGTTAAGTCTTGATGGTTTGGGGATACCGATGTGGCTCACACTGGAGCTGACCTATCGCTGCCCGCTGCATTGTCCATGGTGCAGCAACCCCCTGGACTTCGATAAATTCAAAAACGAACTCACCACCGCGGAATGGATCAAGGTCCTGCATGAAGGCAGGCAGCTTGGCTCCCTGCAGCTGGGTTTCACCGGTGGCGAGCCGATGCTGCGGGATGATATCGAAGAACTCGTGGCCGAGGCTGAAAAACTGGGGTACTACACCAACCTCATAACCTCCGGCATCGGCCTGACACCCGAGCGCTTGAGGGCGATGAAGCGCGCCGGGCTCAAGCAGATACAGCTCAGCCTGCAATCCAGCGACCGTGATATCACGAACAAACTCGTGGGCGCGGACGTCTACGATCAGAAAATCGCCGTTGCCTATGACATAAAGTCACAGGGATTCCCCATGGTACTGAATGTCCCCGTGTGCAAGCAAAATGTCTCGCAGACCGAGGACATACTCAAACTGGCCGAGGATCTGGAAGTCGAATATATCGAATTCGCCAACGTCCAGTATTACAACTGGGCCTTGCTCAACCGCGCTGAATTCCTGCCCACGCGCGAGGAGCTGGAATATGCCGAGAACGCGGTCAAGGAAACCAGGAAACGCCTTGGCAACAATATGGCGATCTATTTCGTCATCCCTGACTATTTCGATGACCGCCCCAAGGCCTGCATGAATGGATGGGGGGCGATACATCTGACCATAGGGCCGGATGGCGCCGCCCTCCCCTGCCAGGAGGCTCGCGTGATCAAGGGCCTGGAATTCCCCAACGTCCGGGAACACTCCCTGGACTGGATCTGGAATGAATCACCGGTGTTCAATGCCTTCCGCGGCGATGACTGGATGAAGGAACCCTGCAGGAGTTGCGACGAGAAGGAGAAGGACCATGGCGGTTGTCGTTGTCAGGCCTTCCTGCTGACCGGTGACGCCGCCAATACGGACCCTGTGTGCTCCAAGTCCCCCATGCACGGCCTGATAGAGGCCAGCGTGGCCGAAGCCGCGAATGAACACCGGATGCAAAGACCGCTCGTGTTTCGCCGGAAGGGCGCCATCAGCACGGATTTTCTTGAAACGACGGAATGAGACTGCCTCATGAAAGCCTGGGCGGCAGTCTGACGGCCGGCATAGTCCTGGGTGCCGTGCTTTTCCTGGTCGCCCGCCTGCTCGTTTCCGGCGCCATTTTCTGAACCGGAAACACCCGATGAGCATGGCTGCATCTTTCGATGTCTTCGCCCGCTGGCTGCATGTCATGGGCCTGCTGGTATGGATGGGACACAATTACGCCAATGTCATTCAGAATCCCGGGTTCAGGCCGGCGCGGCCACAGGATCCCGGCGCCATGATCGCGGCGATGAAGCGTGAGCATGGTACCTTCCGTTATGCCTCCCTGGTCGTCCTGGCAACAGGTTTTTACATGCTCTGGTACCGGGGCATACTCGTCGACGCCCTGAGCCTGTCCGGTAACGCGGCGGTCATCGGCATCGGCGCATGGACCGGCATGATCATGGTCATGAATCTCTGGTTCGTACTGTGGCCAAATCAGAAAAAGGTACTCGGCTTCACCCCCGCGCCGGATGAGGAACGCATCCGCTGTTCCCGCATCACCTTTCTCTCCTCCAGGAGCAATACCATCCTGTCCATAGCGACACTGTTTTTCATGGTCTCCGGCGCCCACGGCCTGTTTCTGTACACCTGAGCAGGGCGAGTCCCGACATGTTCAATTTCGCGGCCGGTCCAGCCCAGCTTCCCAAGGAAGTCCTGGCGCGGGCCAGGGAGGAAATGCTCGACTGGCATGGCTGCGGCATGTCGGTCATGGAACTGCCCTTCTCGTCAGATGAATACAAGGAGATCTCTGCTTGCGCCATGCGCGATCTGCGCAGCTTGCTCGACCTGCATGAGGGTTATCGGATCCTCTTCCTTCAGGGCGGGGCGTATGCACACTTCGCCCTGGTCGCCATGAATCTCATGGGCAGACACCGCGCCGCCGATTATGTACATACGGGGCACTGGTCACACCGGGCCATCACCGAGGCCCGGCGCATCGGCGAGATCAGGATAGCCGCCAGCGCGGAAGCGTCGAACTTCGACCGCATTCCCCCTTATGCCGACTGGAACCTCGACCCCCGGGCCGCGTATTGCCATATCACCAGCAATGAGACAGCGGATGGCCTGCAGTTCCACTGGCTGCCCGACACCGGTGATGTCCCCCTGGTCGCCGATGTCACCTCCGACCTGCTGACCCGAAAACTCGATATCTCACGCTTTGGCCTCGTCTACGCGAGCGCCCAGAAGAACCTTGGCACGGCGGGCCTGACCATCGTCATCATCCGCGAGGATCTCCTCGAACAGGCCATGGACACCCTGCCCATCGTCTTCAACTACGGCCAGCAGGCAAGGAATGACAGCCGGGTGAATACCACCCCCATATTCAGCATCTATATCGCCGGCCTCATCTTTTCATGGTTGCTGAAGCAGGGTGGCCTGGAGGTGATCGAGCAACAGAACCGGCATAAGTCCCGGAGCCTGTACGCCGTCATCGATGACGACGGCCTGTTCCATTGCGATGTCTTGCCCAGGGATCGCTCCATGGTGAATGTCTGCTTCGACGTCGGTGGCTCATTGACCCCGGATTTTATCGATGAAGCCAGAAATAACGGCTTCCTCAATCTCGAGGGCCATGGCGCTCACGGCGGGATCCGGGCCAGCCTGTACAACGCCATGCCGCTTGAGGCGGTGGAGGCGCTGATCGGGTTCATGCGCGATTATTCGGCCAGGCATGACGGTGGTGGCTGAGCCCATTTCGGCCGATACCCGGTTCGGGACATGTGCTACCGTCTGCTCATAGGGATGGCAGCGCGGGCCGGCGATGATTTCGCCCGTGCCTTCGCCTATCGCTATACCTGCCTGTACTGCCTGCTGTCGCGCTCCCCTGCATCCGCATCCGGCCCCCCCCCTGCGCCGATCGAGATCATGGGCTTGTCTTTCCCGGGCCCCGTCGGTCTTGCCGCCGGATTCGATCGTGACGGTGCCCTGCTGCGTCATCTGCCTGCCACCGGCCTGGGCCATGTGGAGATCGGCACCATCAATATTGACTCGGAAAAAGGGTCCGAGCCTCATGCGACACGGGTCCTGCGCCGGCTCGAACACGCCTCCATTGCATGCCCCAAGGGACAACGCCGGCAGCTGTGGGGGATCAGCCTTGGCAGCCTCGATCACGCCCTCGCCCGCAAATCCGCGCAGGACTACGCCAGGGGAATGGAGCTATTCTGGCGACATGCCGATTACCTGGTGATCAATTTGAGCCGCCCAGGCAGCCCCGCGCGCGCGGTACGCCCGCGGATGGAAACCCTGAGCCGTTTTTTCCATAGTCTGATGCGGCACCATGGCAGGCTGAACACCGGGCATGCAGCCCCGCCCCCCATCATCGTCAAGATCGCGGTCGATCATTCCCGCCATGAACAGCTCATGCCCATGTTGTTGCTCATCCAGGAACAAGGATTCGACGGCGCGATCATCGCATTCGAGAACTGGCCGGATATCACCAGCATCTGCGATTACCTGGCCACACTGCGGGCGCAACTGGCATCCTTTCCGCTCATCGTCGTGGGGGGCATACGTTCGCGGCGGGATGCCGGGCGGATACTGAATGCCGGGGCCTCGCTGGTCCAGATCCATACCAGCTTTGTCCGCCGGGGTCCGGCATATGTCAGGAGCAGGCTGGCGACACTACGGGTCCGCCGGCGGTTTACCGGCAAACCGCTGGATCACGACTGAGTTTCGGACAATCAGGCCGCGGCCAGGCCTCGAACAGATCACGATACTCATGAAACAGCCGGAGCGCTGCATACACCGCCCTGACCACGGCCCTTGAGGTCACGGTGGCGCCACTCAGTTGATCGATGGCCCCTCCCTCGCCGCGCAGTCGCCATGCGGTTACCGGCGTCAGGGTTCGTCCAGAAAACTGATCCATCCAAGAAGAGACGTGGTAATCCACGCCATCACCGAGGCCGCGGGTCTCCTGCTGAACCAGGGCGCGCACCCCCAGCAGCCGGCCATCGGCATCGATCACCACCCCCAGCAGGATGTCGCCACGATAGCCATCATGGCTGAGGATCTCGATCAAAACCCCCTGCCAGCGTGAACCCTGCTGCAAGCGGTGGATGCGCACCGGTTCATCGCTGCCCAGCACCCGCCGCGCCAACAAGCACCGACCCGGCCCCAGATCGTCGGTAACCAGCCCCCCGGGCAGGAGATCCGCCACGGGCTGCAACAGCAGATGTTCTCGTTGCACCCCGATCCGTGGCGCCGACCAGCGATCGGCCAGCACCAGTATCAGCGCACTGGCCAGCGCCAGGATCAGCAGGGGCAGGGACTCCCACATGCGCGAGAGGATCCCGTTCATGACCCGCCGGCCACGGACCTCGACCGGCGCCCGTACCAGTGGTCCAGGGCCGGGCTGGCCGCATTCAGCATCAGTACCGCGAAGGCCACGCCATCCGGGTATATCCCCCAGCGGCGGATCACATAGATCAGCACCCCGATGGCCACGGCATAGATCAGCTGCGCACGCGCCGTGGCGGGAGATGAGACCGGATCGGTGGCGATGAAGAAGGCCGCGCACATGCTGGCCCCGCGGAACAGGTGAAACAGTGGCGAGGCAGCGGTATCGGCATCGAGGGCGTACAGGAGCAGGGCCGGGAAGGCCACGCCGGCGAGTACGCCCAGCGGGATCCGCCAGCCGATCACGCCACGGATGAGCAGATACAGGCCGCCAGACAGATAGGCCAGGTTCATCCACATCCAGGCAGACAAGGCCGGCAGGCCGGCCTGGATCTCCGCCAGCATGCGCATCTGGCGCAGGCCATCGCGCAACAGCGCCAGATCCGTCGCCGCGCTGAAGCCATCGACCCGGGGCAACAGCCCCAGCACCGCCTGCAAGGCCGTCAGCGGACCCAGTTCCTGACCCTGGGCCGGCCACAGTGCGAACTGCGCGGGGAACGACAACAGCACGAAGGCATAGCCGGCCATGGCCGGGTTGAAGCTGTTGTAGCCCAGGCCACCATAGACCTGCTTGCCGATCAGCACCGCGAACAGGCAGGCCAGGAGGCTGATCCACCAGGGCGCCAGTGGCGGCAAGGCCAGTGCGATAAGCAGGGCGGTGATCATGACGCTGCCATCGGCCAGGGTCCTGGCCACGGGTCGGCCACGCAGCATCAGCACCAGGGCCTCGCCCAGCAGGCAAAAGACGGCGCACAGCAGGACCTGGTACAGCACCCCCCAGCCGAACGCCCACAGGGCCACCACCAGGGCCGGGATCAGTGCCAGCAGGACCTGGCGCATCATCATCGCGACCGAGGTGTCGTCGGCCAGGAGATACGGGGCCTGCCGTTCAGACTGCGGCATCAGTCCTCCCCATCATCGCTCTCCTCTTGCGCGGGCAAGCCCGCGCGTCGTTCGCGGGAACGACGGATGGCCGCCTGGACAAATGCCTGGCGCTGTTGCAGGACCTCCTTCCGGTCTGCTCCGGGCTCTGTCGTTGCGCCACTGTTCATGCCTGCCTCCCGCGACGTCGAAGGGCGTCCCGCCTCCTGTCGCAGCCGGGCCAGGCGTTGCTGACGCCGACGATAACGCCGGCGGGCGGCGGCGGCGGCCCGCCGGCGCCGATCCAGGGCATTGACCTCCCGTTTGGCTGCGCGGAAACCGGCAGTGAGGGGAATATGGCTGGGACAGACGTAGTCGCAACAGCCGCACTCGATGCAATCGAACAGGTGAAAATCCTGTATGGCGTCATAATCGCCTGTACCCGCATACCGGTGCAGGGCCTGCGGCTGCAGCTCCGCCGGGCATACGCTCACGCATTCGCCACAGTGGATGCAGGGATCGGCCTGGTGCGGCCTGCCGGCATTCGCCAGCACGAGGATGCAATTGCTGGTCTTGATCACCGGCGTGGCCTGGTCAGGGATGGGCAGGCCCATCATCGCTCCACCCATGATCACCCTCCCGGCGCCGCCGCCCCCGGCGCGCCGCAGCAGCCAGGACACCGGCGTGCCCAGCCGCACCCGATAATTACCGGGACGCGACACCTCGCCGGTTACCGTGACATAACGTTCTATCAGCGGCATGCCGGTGCTGATCGCGACCTGAGCCGCGGCCGCGGTAGCCACATTATGGACCAGCACCCCGACACTGGCGGGCAGACCGCCACGGGGGATCGTGCGCCCGGTGAGCATGCGGATCAGCTGGCGTTCGCCTCCCACCGGATAGATGGCCGGCACCCTCCGCAGCGAGATCCCGCCCAGGTCCACCTGTCGCAGGGCCTCCCAGGCCTGCGGCATGTCCTCCTCCAGCGCCAGCAGGCACTGATCGGCCCGCAGCGCGCGCTGCAACAACAAGGCCCCGGCCACGACCGTGGTGGCCTGTTCCCGTAGCAGACGATCATCGCAAGTGATGTATGGCTCGCACTCGACGGCATTGATGATCAGCGTATCCACCCGCTGGTTACGGGCTTCACGGAGTTTCACGTGCGCGGGGAACCCCGCTCCGCCCATGCCCACCAGCCCGGCCTCGCCGAGCGCCTGCAGCAGGCCTTCCGGTGTATCGGGCTCGTGCCCCCGAAGGTCTGGAAACAGGCGGTCCTCGCCATCGGCCTCGAGCACGATGCAGAGCTCATGGCCGCCACCTGGACGCACCACCGGATGACGCTGCAGGGCGCGGATGCGACCGGAGGTCGGGGCATGCAGGGATACACTCACGTAACCGTCCGCGATGGCGATGGCCTGGCCCCTGGAGACGCTGTCTCCTGGAGCCACCAGTGGTCGCGCGGGCAGGCCGATGTGCTGCTGCAGGGGCAGATAGAGCTGTCCGGGGATGCCGGCATCGATGGCATCATGGCCGTTGGAGAGTTCCCGCATCCCGGGCAAGCGCAGCCCCCCGGGAAAATCATGCAGGCGCGACATCAGCCCAGCGAGTTCCTGAACGGCACGGGGGGATCCAGGGGCTCGCCGACCTCGATCAGGTCGATGCAATCCACCGGGCAGGGTGGCAGACACAGGGCGCAACCGGTACACAAGGAATCGATAACCGTATGCATCTGCCTGGTGGCGCCGATGATGGCGTCCACCGGACAGGCCTGGATGCATTTGGTGCAACCGATACAACGCGGCTCATCGATGTGCGCCAGGCTCGGCGCCTGCTCACGGCCATAGGCGGGATTCAGCGGCAGGGGTTCCTCGCCGAGCAACTCCGCCAGCGCGGTAATGGTATGCCCGCCGCCGGGAGGGCATTGGTTGATGGCGGCCCGGCCCTGGGTGATGGCCTCGGCGTAGGGACGGCAACCCGGGTAGCCGCAGCGCCCGCACTGGGTCTGCGGCAACAGCGCATCCACCCGTTGGGGCAGGGTCCGCGACGATGCGGCCGCCCCTGCCCGGCGCGCGGGCAACAGCTGCCATAGCAGCAGGGGCATGAGCAGCAGCACCATGGCGAGCAACATGGTCTCAGCCCAGACCGGCCAGACCGGCCAGGCCCATGGACATCAGCGCCAGTGAAATCAGTGCGATGGGGGCACCGCGGAAGGGTGCCGGGATATGGCGATCCACCAGGCGTCCATAGAGACTGGCAAATAGGATCAGGGTCAGTGCATAGGCCAGGCCGCAACCGAGACCGAAGGCGGCAGCCCCGGCCCAGCCGAACCCCTGCCGCAGGCTCAGCAGGGCCACCCCGGGCAGCAGGCTGTTGAGGCCCAGCAGGGGCAGATAGGCGCCGTAGGCCAGTTGCCACCGTGGATGTCGCCGCAGCCACTGCGCGGCGACATCCACCGCCAGGGCCAGGCTCAGCAACAACAGCGGCAGACGCAGGAATTCCTGCCCGCTCACGCGCAGAAGATCCGCGCAGGCCTTGGCGATCAGGGCGCTGAGCGGCATGCCGATCAGGCTCACGACGGCCATGCCCTGGGCCACCTCGACACGCCGGCTCAGGGCCAGCAACGGGGTCAGCCCGATGGCAAAGACCAGCACCAGATTGTTGGCCAGGGCGGTCCCGATGAGGATCAGCAACAGCTCACCCAGGGTCATCGATGGGCCTACTTCACCCGCATGCCCGGTTCGGCGCCGGAATCAGGGGCGAGGATGAACAGCTCGCTGCCACCGGGGCCGGCCGCCAGCACCATGCCCTCCGAGACCCCGAAGCGCATCTTGCGCGGCTCCAGGTTGGCGACCATCACCGTCAGGCGACCCTGCAAGGCCTCTGGCTGATAGGCGGACTTGATCCCGGCGAAGACATTGCGGGTCTCACCGCCGAGGTCCAGGGTCAGGCGCAGCAGCTTGTCGGCGCCCTCGACCCGTTCGGCCCTGGTGATGCGCGCGATGCGCAGGTCCATTTTGATGAAGTCATCGAAGCCGATCCGCGGGGCGATGGGGTCATCGGCCAGGGGTCCCTCGGCTGTGCTGGCGGGGGCGCTGGCGCCCAGGTCTTCCTGGCTGGCGTCTATCATGGCTTTTATCGGCTCCTCTTCCACACGGGTCATCAGGGGTTTGAACTTGTCGATCCGGTGCCCATCCAGCAGTTCCCCGGCATCGTCCCATTGCAAGGGGGCGACGTTCAGGAAGGCCTCGGCCTTCGCCGCCAGCAGCGGCAGCACCGGTTTCAGGTAGATCAGCAACAGCCGGAACAGATTGATGCCGACACTGCAGATGGCCTGCAATTCCTGATCCCGGCCCGCCTCGCGCGCCACCACCCAGGGTTGCCTGTCGTCGATATACTGATTGGCGCGATCCGCCAGCCGCATGATCTCGCGCATCGCGCGGGCATATTCGCGCTGCTCGTAGAACCCGGCCAGGTCTTCACGGACGGCCTGGAATTCCGCCAGCAAGTCCGCCTCCGCGCTGGCGCCGGCCAGCTCACCATCGAAACGCTTGTGGATGAAGCCGGCGCAACGGCTGGCGATATTGACCACCTTGCCGACCAGATCGGCATTCACGCGGGCCCTGAAGTCGTCCAGATTGAGATCGATATCGTCGATCCCCGGGCCCAGCTTGGCGGCGAAATAGTAACGCAGATACTCCGGGTCCAGATGATCGAGATAGCTGCGCGCGGTGATGAAGGTACCGCGAGATTTGGACATCTTCTGACCGTTGACGGTCAGAAAGCCATGCGCGAAGACCGCCGTCGGCAGGCGGAAACTGCTGCCGGCCAGCATCGCGGGCCAGAACAGGGCGTGGAAATAGATGATGTCCTTGCCGATGAAGTGCACCATCTCGGCCTGGCTGCCGGCACCGCACCAGGCATCGAAGTCCAGGCCCTCGCGGTCACAGAGATTGCGGAAACTGGCCAGGTAACCGATGGGCGCGTCCAGCCAGACATAGAAATACTTGCCCGGGGCATCGGGGATCTCGAAACCGAAATAGGGCGCATCGCGGGAGATGTCCCATGGCTGCAGGCCCGCCTCGAACCACTCCTCCAGCTTGTTGCGGACCTCGTGCTGCAGGTGCCCGCCGCGGGTCCAGTCCTTGAGCATGTCCTCGAAATCCGCCAGGCGGAAGAAATAGTGCTCGGATTCCTTTTCTATCGGGGTCGCTCCGCTGATGGCCGAGACGGCATGCCTCAGATCGGTGGGCGCATAGGTGGCGCCACAGGCCTCGCAGTTGTCCCCATACTGATCCGCGGCGCCGCAACGCGGGCATTCCCCACGGATGAAGCGGTCCGGCAGAAACAGGTTCTCGACCGGGTCATAGGCCTGGCGGATCACCCGCCGCTCGATATGTCCGGCATCACGCAGGCGATTGTAGATGGTCTCGGCGAAGACCCGGTTTTCCTCGGAATGGGTGGTGTAATAATTGTCGAAGCCGATGCCGAAACCACGAAAATCGTCCTGATGCTGCCGGTGTACGCGCTGGATCAGCTGCTCCGGGCTGATGCCCTCCTTCTGGGCCCTGAGCATGATCGGGGTGCCATGGGCGTCGTCGGCGCAGACGTAATAACAGGCATGCCCGCGCATCCTCTGGAAGCGGGCCCAGATATCGGTCTGGATGTATTCCACCAGGTGGCCCAGGTGGATGTCCCCGTTGGCGTAGGGCAGGGCGCTGGTGACCAGGATGTTTCTGTGTGTTTTCGACATGTTCCCAAACTGTGATGTGGGGGCCTTCCGGGCCCGGACAGGGTGGCGCATAAGGTATCACCGGCACTGGGTGATGTCATCGTGACCCGCCCGGCTGGCCCCCCGACTGACCACAGAGACGCGGCAATAGTGTAAACTACCCCGCCCTTGTATTGACAGGCAATGAAATGAGCAGCATAACCCGTGACACCATAGAATCGGCCCTGCGAGGCTGCCAGGACCCCTACCTGGGTCAGGATCTGGTCAGCGCGGGCGCCGTCAAGGACATCCGCATCGATGGCGACAAGGTCGCCCTGGATATCCAGCTCGGCTTTGCCGCCGGCAGCCACGCCGGGGAACTGGAGAAGCGGATCCGCACCGCCCTGGCCTCCGTGGAGGGGATCGGCACCATCGATTGCCAGGTCCGGACCCGGATCGTCAGTCACGCGGTGCAGAAAGGCGTCAAGCCCCTGCCGGGGGTCAAGAACATCATCGCCGTGGCCTCCGGCAAGGGTGGGGTGGGCAAGTCCACCACCGCGGTCAACCTGGCCCTGGCCCTGCAGGCCGAGGGTGCCCAGGTCGGGATCCTCGATGCCGACATCTACGGCCCCAGCATCCCCACCATGCTCAGCTGCAAGGGCCAGCCGGACAGCCCGGATGGCAAGAGCATCGAACCCAAGCGCAGCTACCAGCTGCAGTGCATGTCGATCGGCAACCTGGTGGATGAAGAGACCCCGATGATCTGGCGTGGCCCGATGGCCACCGGCGCCCTGGAGCAGTTACTCAACGATACCCGCTGGCAGGATCTGGATTACCTGATCATCGACCTGCCCCCGGGCACCGGGGACATCCAGCTGACCCTGTCCCAGCGCATACCGGTCAGCGGCGCGGTGATCGTCACCACCCCGCAGGACATCTCCCTGCTGGATGCGCGCCGGGCCCTGAAGATGTTCGAAAAGGTCGATGTGCCGGTACTCGGTATCGTCGAGAACATGAGTACCCACGTCTGCAGTCAGTGCGGCCACGAAGAATCGATCTTCGGCCAGGGAGGCGGCGAACTCATGGCCCGCCAGTACCAGGTGGACCTGCTCGGCTCCCTGCCCCTGGATATCGCCATTCGCGAGGGGGTCGATGCCGGCAAGCCCACCATGGCCATGCAGCCGGATTCCAGCGCCAGCCAGACCTACCGCGAGATCGCCCGCAAGGTCGGTGCGAAGCTGGCCCTGAGGGCGCGGGACTATACCGCCCGCTTCCCGAATATCGTCATCGAGAAGGCCTGATCCGGGCCGGCGGGGGAAATACGAGGATGAGTGTCAAATCGGACCTGTGGATACGCCGGATGGTGGAACAGGAAGGCATGATCGAGCCCTTCGAACCGCACCAGGTCAGGGAAAACGCCGACGGCCGCCTGATCTCCTACGGCACCTCCAGCTATGGCTACGACATCCGCTGCGCGGATGAATTCAAGATCTTCACCAATATCAATTCCGCCATCGTCGATCCAAAGAACTTCGATGCCAGCAGCTTCGTCGATATCAAATCCGATGTCTGCATCATCCCGCCCAATTCCTTTGCCCTGGCGCGGACCGTGGAATACTTCCGTATCCCGCGCAAGGTCCTGACCATCTGCCTGGGCAAATCGACCTATGCCCGCTGTGGCATCATCGTCAACGTCACGCCGCTGGAGCCCGAGTGGGAGGGCCATGTGACGCTGGAGTTTTCCAACACCACCCCGTTGCCGGCCAAGATCTATGCCAACGAGGGGGTCGCCCAGGTGATCTTCCTGGAGTCCGACGAGGTCTGCGAAACCTCCTACGGGGATCGCGGCGGCAAGTACCAGGGGCAGAAGGGCGTCACCCTGCCCAAGACCTGAAAACCCGGGAGTCCCGGCTTCGGTCGCGGACGCGGGCCATGCACTCCCGGATCAGCCCCCCTGCTCTTTCTTCTCGCGCTGGATGCGCAGATCCTCCGCCTGCTTGCGGAACACCTGCTGGATGATCTCTTCCCGGTCCTCCTCGCGGATCCAGTCGAAATTGACCGCAATGCGATGGTATCCCTGCCGGGATTCATGCTCGCCGGCGCTGACCACGTCTCCGTAGGCCTTGATGTACTGGTAACTGGGCAGCAGCACCAGCTCGAGTTCCAGGTGGGCCCCCAGCTCGAAGGGGGCGCTGGCTTCGAAGGACAGGCCGCCGGCGCTGAGGGTCACCTCGCTGGGGGCGTTTTCGATCACGGGCTCTGTCTCACGGTCATCCATCCAGGCATTGATCATGCGCTCCAGCAGGCTGACCTTCTTGTTCATCAGGTCCAGGACCTCGGCGAAATCCTCGCGTGCGCGACCGATCTGGGTGATCAGTTCCTGCAAGCGCACATCCATGCCCAGCAGCGCGCTCTGCAGTTGCGCCCGGCCCATGCGGTTGGTCTTCAACTGTTCTATGCCATGCGCCATCACCTCGGCGCTGACCTCTCGATAGTTCAGGATCACATTGTCGGTGATCCGGTAATAACGCCTGCGTTCGTCCATAGTAGACCCTTGTCTGAGTTTGCCTCAACCCTGGGGCGCCTGCCCCATCTCTTCCACCCCCTGCTCCAGCCCCTGTGGCGCCTCACCCTGATTCTGGATTATGGTCAGTTCCACCCGCCGGTTCATGGCGCGGTGTTCGGCGGTATCGTTCGGAACCAGGGCACGGGTGTCACCATGGGCCTCGGCCACGAAACGATCGGGCTTGAGGCTGCCATCCTCGATCAACTGGTGGACCACGGACACGGCACGGGCCGCGGACAGGTCCCAGTTGGAACGATAGCGGGCGGTATGGATCGGGATGTTATCGGTATAACCGGCCACGATCACCTCGCCGGGGATGTCCACCAGGGCATTGCGCAGCTTGCTCAGCACCGGCAGGAAAGCCCCGCGCAGATCGGCATTGCCGGAAGGAAAGGAGGCCTTTTCCTTGATCCGGATCATGATCATGTCACCATCGGTCTCGATCTCGATCATGCCGGCCTTGATCTCATCCGCCAGGGCCTCGAGCAGCTTTTCCGCATCCCGGGCGGTCTGTTCATTCACCTTGGGGGCCTCGACAGGCGCCTGCTGCTGTTGCTGCTCCGCTTCACTTTGTTGCTCGCCCCCGGTTTCATCAGTGAATTCCACCGTCTGCTTGTTCTCGTCCTCGGTCTTCTGGCGCACCTCGTTGATGGCCGTCGGCTCGGGGCGCCCGGCGCTGAATTCCTGGGCGATGATACTGGTGCCCTTGGGCACCTCGATGGCCTTGACGTCACGCTGCACGCCGAAGGCGTTCTTCATCGAACCGGCAACCTGCTTGTATTTCTCCACGTCCATTTGCGAAAAAGACAATAGCAGCACGAAGAAGGCCACCAGCAATGACATCAGATCGCCGAACGTCGCCAGCCATGCCGGCAGACCCGGATCAGGCTTTTTGGGAGGGGGGGCGTTGCTCACGGCCTCAGCTTCCGGATCGCTTCATGCAGCTCATGCCGCTTCTTCGGCCGCCTCGCCGCCACGCTTGCCTCCCGGCAGATAGGTGCGCAGCAGTTCCTCGATGACGCGGGGATTGCGGCCCTCCTGGATCCCGGCCAGACCATCGATGATCATTGACTTGAGCTGGCGCTCCTCGCTACTGCGCAAGGCCAGCTTGCCGGCCAGGGGGATGGCGAAGACATTCGCCAGCAGCGCGCCATAGAGCGTGGTCAGCAGGGCCACGGCCATGGAAGGGCCGATGCTCTTCGGATCCGACATGTTCCCGAGCATCAGCACCAATCCCACCAGGGTGCCGATCATGCCCATGGCCGGCGCCGCGTCACCCGTGGCCTTGAAGATCTCCTGTCCGGACTCATGCCGGGCCACGGCCAGGTTCATCTCGCTGGTCAGGGTGTCGCGCACCACCTGGGGATCATGCCCGTCCACCATCATCTGGATGCCCTGCTGCATGAATTCATTCTCGATCTCCTTGCCTTCCAGGGCCAGCAGGCCACCCTTGCGGGCCTCGTTGGCAAGGTCGACGATGGTGGCGATCAGCTCCTCCGGGTCGGTGCTCTTGAACAGGAAGGCCTTCATCGCCACCTTGAAGGCGCCGAGGAACTGGCCCAGGGTGAATTTCATCATCACCGCGCCAAACGTGCCCCCGCCCACCAGGAGGATGGAGGGAACGTCTATGAACGGCGTCAAACCGCCACCCAGCACCATGGCCGCCAGAATGATGCCGACGGCGCTGACAAACCCGATTAATGTTGCTAGATCCACCCGCATCTCCCCTTGAAGTGATTCCCGCGCGGCAGGCGATGGGCACGGCCCCGTCCTGCCCGACCCGCCCTTGCGCCTGCGTGAGTATATATCGGATTATCGCCCGTTTACTTTAACCGCTGCCCGGGAGTCCGCCGGACCTGGGGCTGATTGACCGCGGAAAAGCGCTTATCACCGGATTCACCGCTCATCGCCGTGGTATGGGAGGACGATTCCCTTCGCTGCGGCCGGCGGGGGTGGGCGCCTCTCCGCAGGGATGCGAGGAGGCACGGAGGACCAAGCGGGCCGGTCTGCAGGGAGGGAGATGTCGGGATGTCCGTGGGGGGAAGGCGGTCGCCGAATCGATCGATCCCGGGACCGGCAGGTCGCTAGGCCTTGCGCAGCAGGAACAGGTAACGGCCATCCTGCTCGTCGGCCACCAGGAGTTCATTGCCCGTCTGGCGGGCATAGGCCTTGAAATCCGGCACCGAGCCAGGATCCGTGGCGATCACGCTGAGGGTCTGGCCACTGGCCATGCTCGCCAGGGCCTTCTTGGTCCGCAGTATCGGCAGTGGGCAATTCAGACCGGAGGTATCGATCTGTCGGTCATAGTCGGGCATCATCGGGCTGCGTCTTGTTCCATATCATTCGCCAGGGCGTGGCGGGCGTCGCGGACGGTTTTTCAGGCCGCAATATTGTAACATTCGGACTTCGAAAGCCAGCAACTTCATGTTAACCACACAGTGCGCTCATAAATGTATCGGCCAATGCCCGGGCGAACATGACCGCCAGCCAACGGGAACCCAGGCATGACAGCAACATATCCCCTCTTCCTCGAACTCGAATCCCGCGCCGTCCTCGTCGTTGGCGGGGGCAAGGTGGCCGCGCGCAAGATCCTGCGCCTGCTGGAATGTGGCGCACGGATCACCGTGGTGGCGGAGGCGTGCGTGGCGTCACTCCAGGAACGCATAGAACTCGGTGAACTGGAGTATCGGGCGGGCCGTTTCCATGCCTCCGATCTGGATGGCCAGACCCTGGTCTTCGCGGCCACCGACGATGCCGGGACCAATGCCGGCATCGCGCGCATGGCCCGCCAGCGGGGTCTGCTCGTCAATGTCGTCGACGCCCCGGAACTCTGTGATTTCATAACCCCCTCGGTGATCCGGCGTGACCCGGTGCAGATAGCCATATCCACCGGGGGCGCCTCGCCGGTACTCTCACGTCTGCTGCGCTCCCGCCTGGAGGCGCTGATCCCCCGTTCCTTCGGCCGGCTGGCGGCGCTGATGGCGGATTTCCGGCACAAGGTGCATGCCCGCATCGGCGACGCCGTCCAGCGCCGCCGGTTCTGGGAAAAGGCCCTGGATGGCGCCGTCGCCGAACTCCTGTACGCCGGTCACGAGCAGCAGGCCTTCAATGAGCTGGAGGCCTTGCTGTCGGACGATCCCAGGGTGGACACCACGGTGGGAGAGGTCTACCTGGTCGGGGCCGGACCGGGTGACCCGGACCTGCTGACCTTCCGCGCCCTGCGCCTGATGCAGCAGGCCGATGTGGTGGTCTACGACCGCCTGGTCGCCCCGGCGATCCTGGCGCTGGTACGCCAGGATGCGGAACGCATCTATGCTGGCAAGGAACGCGCCATGCACAGCCTGCCCCAGGAGCAGATCAATGCCCTGCTGGTGCGACTGGCCCGGGAGGGCAAGCGGGTCCTGCGCCTGAAGGGAGGCGATCCCTTCATCTTCGGCCGTGGCGGCGAGGAGATAGAGACCCTGACCGATGAGGGCATACCCTTTCAGGTCGTACCGGGCATAACCGCCGCCTCCGGCAGCGCCAGTTATGCCGGCATCCCCCTGACCCACCGCGACCACGCCCAGACCTGCCTGTTCGTGACTGGGCACCTGAAGGATGGCACGATGGATCTGAACTGGGACGCCATGGTCCAGCCCGCCCAGACCATCGTCGTCTACATGGGCCTGCAGGCCCTGCCGGTGCTCTGTCAGGAATTGATAAAACGGGGTCTGGCCGCGGATCTGCCCGCGGCACTGGTGCAGCAGGCAACCACCGAGAACCAGCGTGTCCTGTGCGGCACCCTGGAGACACTGCCCGGCATCGTCGCGGAGGCCGACGTGAGTCCCCCGTCGCTGCTGATCATCGGCGATGTCGTCCGCCTGCAGGAAAAACTGGCCTGGTTCCACCCGAGCGCATGACCCTGCTGGCGCTGCATCAACTGGCGCCCTGGCGATGCAGGCGCAAGGAGGCGGAATTGGTGCAATAGCGCTTGTGCGTGGGCGCCGGGCCATCATCGAATACATGCCCGAGATGGCTGTCGCAACGGGCGCAGAGGATCTCCACACGCCGCATGCCATGGCTCTCATCCACCGCCGTAGCCAGACAGGTATCGTTCACCGGGGCCCAGAAACTGGGCCAGCCCGAACCGGAGTCATACTTGCACTCCGCGTCGAACAGGGGCGCATCACAACAAGCGCAGTGATAGACGCCCGCTTCCTCGGTATGATAATACTCGCCGGAGAAGGCCGGCTCCGTGCCCTTCTGGCGGCAGATGCGATAACGCTCATCACCCAGCTGTGCCCGCCACTCCTCTTCGGTCTTGACTGTCTTGACGTTCATGGCCTTCCTCCACGGGATACGAATGCTGTCGCTGGCTTCAGGGCGGGCCCACTCCCCTGCCCCGGAATCCGTGTGTGCACCGACTGGTGGCAAAGCCATAGCATTGCAGACATGGGGACTCGAACACAACCGGACCGCGGGGATGCCGGCATGTCGCCCCGGCGGGAAAAGAATGCGTGCGCGCAAAAAAAACCCGGTGCTGCGTGGGGGGAGGGAGGAGATTGCAGCGCCCGGGTGAATGATCACAATGGAGGAAGATGATGTTGGTTACAGTCTAGTTGTCCGGATGCCGCCTCTCTGTGACCGCAATCACAGAATCCCGGGCATCCTCCGCCGATTGCGTGATGGCCGTCACAGTTTCATCCCTAGCGCACCGTCACAGAGCCAGGCCGCGCCACGCACCCCGCTGGAATCGCCGTACCGGGGCCGGCGCAGGCGGGTATCGACCCGGTCGGAAAAGACATGGTCACGCCACATCTGCGGCACGCGCCGGTAGATGGCGTCGATATTCGACATCCCCCCACCCAGGACGATGACCTCGGGATCGAGGATATTGATCACCGAAGCCAGCGCCCGGGACAGGCGCTGAAGATAACGCTCCAGGGCCTTGCCGGCATCCTCATCTCCACCCTGGGCGGCAGCGACGATCTCCGCCGGGGACAGGGACAGGCCGGTCTGCTCCCGGAAGTCGCGGCTGAAGCCGGGACCACTGAGATAGGTCTCGATGCAGCCATCGTGTCCACAGTAACAGGGGGGCGCAGGAGCATCGGCGGGGGTCGCCCAGGGCAGTGGATTATGGCCCCATTCCCCGGTGATGGCATTGGCCCCCCGCAACAATTCGCCGTTGATGACGATACCGCCACCGGTACCGGTGCCGATGATGACGCCGAATACGCTACCGGCGCCGGCACCGGCGCCATCGCGCGCCTCGGACAGGGCGAAGCAGTCGGCATCGTTGGCGAGCCTGACCGGGCGCGCAAGCAGGGCCTCGATATCCTCCAGGAAGGGGCGGCCGTTGAGACTGACGGTGTTGGCGTTCTTGATCCCTCCAGTGACGCTAGAGATGGCCCCCGGCAGGCCAATCCCCACCGGCAGGGGTCCGGCCCCGCCGGCCTCCAGCTCCCTCACCAGGTCACCGACCCGTCCCAGGATCGCGGCATAGTCGTGCCCGGGCGTCGACCGGCGTACACGCCGGAGTATCTCCCCCCGGGGTCCCATCACTATGGCCTCGATCTTGGTCCCGCCGAGGTCGAGGCCGATGCGCAGGGGGGGGGTTGCGGGCAGGGACACGGGATCAGATCCCGGCCAGCGGCCGCCAGGACAGTCCGGCGAGCATCTTCATCACCCGCTCGGTATCCCCGGTATCCGGCTGATTCTGCAACAGCGTGAATACCAGTACGTAGGTATCCAGGACCACGGCACCCTGGCGCAGGTATCGATATTCCGGCGGCTGCGCCGGCCGATCACTGAGATCATAGTAATAGAGGGCATGCGCGTCGCTGGGGAACTGGATGATCCGCAGGCGGGTCTGATCGGAAAGGCTCAGGACCCGGCGGCCGACGCGCGCGAGCAGATCCGGGATCGCGGGTGGCCCCACCCGTCCGGGCCGTGGCCACATCAGGGTCAGGAACAACTGCAGCCGTTCTCCCATGGGGGCGAGATACCAACGCGGATAGTCGCTGAGGTCCTCCCGATAGACGAACTTCACCTGCCAGTCCGGCGGTGGCGACAGTTCCAGCGTCCCCAGCCGCGGTATCACATGGCGATCACGCGCAAGGGCGGCGCCGGCGCTTGCCAGCAGCGCCACGGCCAGCAGCGACATGCCCACGAACCTCGCCAGAACCCATCCGCCCCCACCCATGGCCGGCGCCCTCAGCAGTTCCAGAACTGCATGCGGATGAAGGCCACCCGTCCCATGGCGCGGGCCATGAACTCCCGCTGTATGGCGTAGGCCTCGCGTTCGCGCGCACGGTAATCGCTGCAACCGTCACCATGGAAACGGCCGCTCAGGTCCTGCAGGTAATGCATCATTTCATGCACCAGCAGGCCGCGCAGAAAGGGCGAGTCCTGCTGGCGATAACGCTCGTCGATGAGGATGTGTCCCTGGTTGTCATACCAGGCCAGGGCGCCGCAATGGCGTCCGGCGCAGGCCTGTTCGACCAGCACCTGGGCGGGGACATAGCTGACATGCGGTGGCTGCGCAGGTGGCGAATAGCTGCTCAACTGCACGGCCCAGCTCATCAGTCCCGCCAGTATTTCCTTGCTGTACATAGGTTTGTCTCCGGGACGCAACCGGCATCCACAGCTTACATTATAGACTCACGGCGCCGGCGCCGGTGCCATGCCGGGCCGGATACCGGCGCTTGACAGTGGCCGCGGCTGGCTTACACTGCCTGTGCTTCAACATTCACGGATTTCACAGCCCCCTATGAACAAGCCAGTCTATCCACCCGTCAGGCGTCACTGTGTCGGGGTCAGGGTCGGCCCCGTCACCATCGGTGGGGGCGCCCCCATCGTCGTCCAGTCCATGACCAATACCGATACCGCGGATGTGGCCGCAACGGTCAAACAGGTCCAGCAGCTGGCAGCGGCGGGCTCGGAGCTGGTGCGCATCACGGTCAACAACGAGGCCTCCGCGGCCGCGGTCGGCCGGATCCGCGAACGTCTCGATGCGCTGGGCTGCCAGGTGCCGCTGATCGGTGATTTTCACTACATCGGTCACAAGCTCCTGAACAAGTACCCGGACTGCGCCCAGGGCCTGGCCAAATACCGCATCAATCCCGGCAATGTCGGTTTCGGACGCAAGAAGGACGAACAGTTCACCAGCATGATCGAGACCGCCATGGAACACCACAAGCCGGTGCGTATCGGTGTCAACTGGGGCAGCCTGGACGCCGAGCTGGTGACCCGCATGATGGATGACAATGCCCGTCTGGCGGAACCGCTGGATGCCGATATCGTCATGCAGGAGGCCCTGATCCGCTCGGCCCTGGACAGCGCGGCCAGGGCCGAGGAGATCGGCCTGCCCCGGGATCGCATCGTGCTCTCCTGCAAGGTCAGCGGGGTACAGAAACTGATCTCGGTCTATCGCCAGCTGGGTGAGCGCTGCGACTATGCCCTGCACCTGGGCCTGACCGAGGCCGGCATGGGATCCAAGGGCATCGTCGCCTCCACCGCGGCCATGGGCATCCTGCTGCAACACGGCATCGGCGATACCATCCGTGTCTCCCTGACCCCGGAACCGGGCGGCGAGCGCAGCAACGAGGTCATCGTGGCCCAGGAGCTTCTGCAGACCATGGGCCTGCGCTCCTTCACCCCGATGGTGACCGCCTGCCCCGGTTGTGGCCGCACCACCAGCACCGTATTCCAGGAACTCGCCGAGGACATCCAGGATTATGTGCGCACGCAGATGCCGATCTGGCGCGAACGCTACCACGGCGTGGAGGACATGAGCCTGGCGGTGATGGGCTGTGTCGTCAATGGCCCGGGGGAGAGCAAGCACTCGGACATCGGCATCAGCCTGCCGGGCACCGGCGAGGCCCCGGTGGCGCCGGTCTTCATCGATGGGGAAAAGGCCATGACCCTGCGCGGTGACGATATCGCCGGGGAATTCAAGCAGATCGTCAATGACTATGTACAGCGACGCTACGCGGTCAAGGACCCGGCCTGAAGGCGGGTGAGGACACGATCCGCGGATTAGTTGATCCAGATCAATTTCAACACCTCCCGGTGAGGCTATCATGACCGTCACATCCCGCAGCGTGTGCCAGAACACCCATGGACCAAAGCCTGATCTTCGACCCGGAGCTCATCCGCCGCTATGACGGCAAGGGTCCCCGTTACACCTCCTATCCTACCGCGTTGCAGTTCCATGAGGGCTTTTCCGAGGCGGAATACCTGGCACAGGTCCGGCGCTCGAACGAAGACCTGATCCCCAAGCCTCTGTCCTTGTATTTCCACCTGCCCTTCTGCAATACCGTCTGCTTCTACTGCGCCTGCAACAAGATAGTCACCAGTCAGCGCGAACGCGCCACCCCCTATCTGGAACACCTGCATGAGGAACTGCGCCTGCAGGGCCGACACTTCGATCGTGATCGCAAGGTGGACCAGCTCCATTGGGGCGGCGGCACCCCGACCTTCATCAGCCATGCCCAGATGCGTGAACTGATGGCGGTCACCGCGGAGCATTTCACCCTGCGTGACGATCCGGAGCGGGAATATTCGATAGAGATAGACCCGCGCGAAACCCGCGATGACACCATGGCGGTACTGCGGGAATGCGGCTTCAACCGCATCAGCCTGGGGGTCCAGGATTTCAACCCGAGGGTGCAAAAGGCGGTCAACCGCATCCAGAGCGTGGCCCAGACCCGCGCAGTCATCGAGGCGGCGCGGGACGAGGGTTTCGACTCCATCAGCATAGACCTGATCTACGGCCTGCCACACCAGAGCCGGGCCAGCTTCGACGCCACCCTGGAGACCGTGATCGCGCTGTCACCAGACCGTATCGCGGTCTACAACTACGCCCACCTGCCACGGATGTTCAAACCCCAGACCCGTATCAAGGAGGCCGATCTGCCCGCGGCGGAGGAAAAACTCACCATCCTGCGGAGTTGCATCGAGTTGCTGGGGGCGGCCGGCTATGTCTATATCGGCATGGACCATTTCGCCAAACCGGACAATGAGCTGGCCATCGCCCAGCGTGAAGGCCGCCTGTATCGCAATTTCCAGGGCTATTCCACCCATGCCGGCTGCGATATCGTGGGCATGGGCATCACTGCCATCGGTCGCGTCGGCGACAGCTACAGCCAGAATCTGAAGGGTCTGAAGGAATACCACGCCGCCATCGATGCCGGCCATATACCGATCTTCCGGGGCCTGGAACTCAATGCCGATGACCTTCTCCGACGGGAGGTCATCTCCAGGCTGATATGCAACTTTGGCCTGAATTACGGATATATCGAGGATCAGTTCGCGGTCTCGTTTCCAGACTATTTCACCCCGGAACTCACCGCCCTGGAACAAATGCAGGCCGATGGCCTGCTGCGCATGGATGCGACGGGGATCACGGTACTGCCGGCCGGGCGCCTGCTGATCCGGAATATCTGCATGGTCTTCGACCGCTACCTGTCGGTCGCCAGCGAGAACCGCTATTCCCGCACCGTATAGATGGGCGCATAAGCCCCTCAGACCCTGAAGACGTACTCCCGGCCCGCTACCCGCTCGATGTCGGGCGGATAGGAAGCGCGCTTGTCGGCATAGTAACGCGCCAGCTGATCCCCTTCGGACAGGCGATTGTAGGTGGCGAAATACATGCGCCGTATGCGATCGCTGAGATTGGGCTCCGAGGCATGCGGGGTATAACAGTCGAAAAAGACGACATCCCCCGGTTTGGTGGGGTAGTGGCGGAAATCCATGTTCGCCATGTCGGCATCGGTCAGGGGCTCCCATTCACGGTACAGGCCCTTGCGCTGATGACCCTTGACCATCTGCAGGCAGCCGTTCTCGATGGTCGCCTCATCGATGCAGACCATCGCGCTGATGAAGTAATCGGCATATTCTTCCCAGCCGGCCTGGGAATCCTGGTGTGGCTTGAAACCATCGCCTCCCGGCATCTTGAAGTTGACCTTTTCCTTGAACAGCACGGCCGGCTCGCCCAGCAGCTGCGCCATCGGCGCCGCCAGGGCGGCGGACAAGGCGGCGAAGCCCGGGTGGAATGGCGAGATATTCTCGATCCGGCAGATCAGTCGTTCATCGGCATTGAGCTGGCTCTGCTCATGGTAGACCCATTGCTTGCCGGGTTCCTCGGGCATGGCGGCCAGTTCACCGGTCCAGGCCTCGATACGGCGGGCGGCGGCGGCGTCGAAGCCACCCGGCATCACCACGAAACCATCGCTCCTGAAGCGCGCGATCTGGGCATCGCTCAGGCGCGGAGATGCCAGTCTGAAATCATCATTCTCCACGAAGGTTCACCTTCCTCTGTTTGCGGCCCGGGACCCGGCCGCGACCGGCCCGGCCCCGACCGGATCCCGGGGTGTGGCATTATCGCCGGCGATGGCCCACGGGAAAAATCGGCTCATCCGTGCGATAATGGGCGCGAAGCCTACCCGTACTCACGCGGTAACGCAAACCGCTCGCCATCGAGCGCATGCGGGGAGTGACTTCCAGACTGAAACGCAGCCGTCCCGCGGCATCGACCGCGGCCCAGACAATCTTCAGGAGTTTGTCGGAAATCCGGACTGATTTGCCGCGGGAAAGCCCTTTTGGCGCCGCCACCATCGCCTGAATCCGACAGGCTCCTAACCTGTAGCGGAAAATCGAATGCACAGACAAGACCATTATTCCCGCGAGGATCTCATCACCTGTGCCAAGGGTGAACTGTTCGGCCCGGGCAACGCCCAGCTGCCGATGCCGCCGATGCTGATGGTCGACCGCATCACCACCATCACCGAAGATGGCGGGGATGCCGGCAAGGGCAACATGATAGCGGAGCTGGATATCCGTCCGGACCTGTGGTTCTTCGCCTGTCACTTCGAAGGGGATCCGGTCATGCCCGGCTGCCTGGGCCTGGATGCGATGTGGCAGTTGATCGGCTTCTACGTGGCCTGGCGCGGCGCTCCCGGACGTGGCCGCGCGCTGGGTGCCGGCGAGGTCAAGTTCACCGGTCAGGTGACCCCGGAAAACAAACTGATCACCTATCATATAGATATCAAACGTCTGATCATGCGCAACCTCAACATCGGCGAGGCCGATGCCTACATGGAGGTCGATGGCAAGACCATCTATGAGGCCAGGGGCCTGCGGGTCGGACTGTTCACTTCCACCGAGACATTTTAGGAGGACAGACCTTGAGACGTGTCGTCGTAACCGGTATGGGGATCGTCTCCAGTATCGGCAACAACAATGAGGAGGTGCTGGATTCCCTCCGTAGAGGACGTTCAGGGATAGTCTTCGAGCAGCAATATGCCGATCTGGGCTTCCGCTCGCATATTCATGGCGCCATCGACCTGGATCCGGCGGCACTGATCGACCGCAAGCTGATGCGCTTCATGGGCATGGGCACGGCCTACAACTACCTGGCCATGCGCGACGCCATCGCCGATGCGGGACTGGCCGAGGAGGATATCTCCAACCCGCGTACCGGCCTGATCATGGGCAGCGGCGGGGCCTCCATGGCGAACATGATCGAGGCCGCCGACATCCTCCGCGACAAGGGCCTGCGCCGGGTCGGCCCCTACCGGGTGCCCCGGGTCATGTCGAGCACCAACTCGGCCTGCCTGGCCACGGCCTTTCACATCAAGGGCGTCAACTATTCCATCAGTTCCGCCTGCTCTACCAGCGCGCACTGCATCGGCAATGGCATGGAACAGATCCAGTACGGCAAACAGGACATCGTCTTCGCCGGTGGCGGGGAAGAGGTCGACTGGACCTTCACCCTGCTGTTCGACGCCATGGGCGCCCTCTCGTCCCGTTACAACGACACCCCCGAACGGGCATCCAGGCCCTATGACGCCCACCGCGATGGCTTCGTGATCTCCGGAGGCGGGGGTGTGCTGGTGCTGGAGGAACGGGAACATGCGCTGGCCCGCGGCGCGCGCATCCACGCCGAGCTGGTCGGCTATGGCGCCACCTCGGATGGCTATGACATGGTCAAGCCCTCCGGCGAGGGCGCGGTACGCTGCATGCGGCAAGCCATGGAAACCGTCACCGCGCCGATCGATTACATCAATGCCCACGGCACCAGCACCCCGGCCGGCGACATCACCGAGATCAATGCCGTGCGCGAGGTATTCGGCGCGGCGATGCCGCCGATCAGCTCCACCAAGTCCCTGACCGGCCACGCCCTGGGCGCGGCCGGGGTCAACGAGGCCATCTATTCCCTGCTGATGATGGCTAACGGCTTCATCAGCGCCTCGGCCAATATCGAGGAGCTGGACCCCGGTGTCGGTGATGCGCCGGTGGTGCGCGAGCGCAGGGACGGCGTATCGCTCACCACGGTGATGTCGAACAGCTTCGGTTTCGGCGGCACCAACGCCACGTTGATCTTCCAGCGCCCGGACTGATCCCGGCATCCCGGGCTGCCCGGGATGCCGCCATCACCGGCCCTCAGCCACGCTGCTCCCTGGCCAGTGCAGCGCCCCGGGGAAGTCCGGCGATCTCGTGCAGGCCGGCGAAATCGATGATCCGCACATACTTGCCGCGTACGCTGACCAGCGACCGATTGTGGAAGGAGGTCAGTGTACGGCTGACCGTCTCCACCGCCATGCCCAGGTAGTTGCCGATCTCGTGCCGGGTCATGCTCATGTTGAACTCGCTGACGGAAAGGTGGCGCTCCTGGTAGCGCTCGGACAGGCTGAGCAGGAAACTGGCCATCCTGGCCGCCGAGTTCTTGCCATTGAGCAGTTGCAGGACATCCCCTTCGCGGGAGATCTCCTTGCTCATGATACGCCACAGGTGGTGATTGAGCGACGGCAGCTCCTGGGACAATTCCTCGATGCTGTCAAAGGGAACCCGGCACACACTGCTCGGCTCCAGGGCCTCGGTGGTGGTCTTGTAGACCCCGGTGGCGATGGCGTCGAGCCCGATCAATTCACCCGGAAGGTGGAAACCCACGATCTGGGTCTCACCCCGGTCGCCCATGACATAGGACTTGACGCAACCGGAACGCACCGCGTAGATCGAGCGCATGGCCTGGCCCTTGCGATAGAGGATCTCGCCACGCTGATAGGTGCTGCGTTCCTCGATCAGGTGATCGAGACGCTGCATGTCCTCGAATTCGAGCCCGGCGGGCAGGCACAGCTGCGCCAGGGAGCATTCCTGACAGGCGATCTTCACCTTGTTGATATCGATAACCTTGGACATGTCCACTCCCGGATCCCGTAGCTCAGGCTGCATTACAGCATACCCGTTATCAGCGCCGCCGCAAGCCCGGGGGGCGCCCTCAGCGACTGCCGCCGCGCCGCCTGATGCACCCCCGGGAGCTCCCGCTGGGCCCCTGCGGGAGCTGTCCGCCGCTCCCGCATCCGCGGCCTAGAGGCTCATGCTACAATACGCCGAACCCCACCGACGATAGCCCGAGCCTGCACGCGTGGACCTGCCCGCCACCCCGTTCCCAGCACCCCTGTTACTCGCGGCCCAGCTACTGGCCTGGGGCCTGGTCCTGCATGCCCTGCTGCGCGCTGACTGGCGCCGGTTCCGCGACCCGGAATCTCTGCACATCTACCTCGCCACCACCACCGGCGTGATGGTTCTTTGGCAGATACAGGCCCGCCTGAGCTCCGGCCTGCACGTGCATCTGCTTGGCGCCACCCTGCTGACCCTGATGTTCGGCTGGCGCTTCGCCGTCATCGCGCTGGCGCTGGTGACCGGCCTGGAAGCCGTCAATGGACATATGCAGGGCGCCGGTCTCGGCCTGAACCTGCTGCTGGACGGGATAGTCCCCATCAGCAGCAGCTGGTTATGCGCGTGGCTGGTGGTACGGCGTCTGCCACACAACTTTTTTGTCTATATCTTCGCCGCCTGTTTCGGTGGCGCGGCCCTGGCCATCGCCGGCAGCGGACTCGCGGGGGGGCTGTTGCTGATGCTGAGCGATGCCGCGCCACAACTGCAGCGGGCCCATCTCAGCACCACCCTGCTGCTGATGTTCCCGGAGGCCTTCGTCACCGGCATGCTGCTGACCCTGTTCACCGTCTATGCCCCGCAATGGGTAACCACCTTCCGCGACGAACTGTATCTTCACGGTCGCTGAACGGGAGATGGCATCCGGATCCCTCCATGCAGGCCGATCTGGGCTATCATAGGCCCATCATTTCGACCTGGAACCGCCACCTCCATGAATCAGCTGTCCCGCACCCTTTTCGGCCATTTTTTCCGTATCTGCCGTCTCCAGGACGGTCCCCAGGACCTGCCCGCCGCGCCACTGTTGCGCAATCTCGCCCTGTCCCTGTATCTGCTGCTCAGTCTCGCCACCTCGGCGCTGAACATGCCCCTGGGCCAGGCCCTGCTCGCGGCCGCCATCGACATCGGCCTGCTGGTCCTGCTGACCTCGTTGCTCCTGATGCTGCGCGGCTTCAGCGCCCGCATCACCCAGACCCTGACCGCGCTGGCCGGCGCCAGTGTGATCCTGAGCCTGTTTTCCCTCCCCATGCTGATCTGGCTGCACGCCGCCCGCGAGGCTCAGGGTGATGCCACCATCCCCTCCCTGATCATGCTGGCGCTGGTCATCTGGAACCTCCTGATCATCGCGCATATCTTCAGACACGCCCTCTCCACCCTCTTCGCCGCGGGTCTGCTGCTGGCGATAGGCTACTTCTGGCTGCAACTGGTGATCCTCAGTGCCCTGCTGCCAAGGATCTAGATCCGTCAGCGGAGGCCGGTAGCGATGAGGCTGCATATTCTCGGCATCTGTGGCACCTTCATGGGTGGCCTGGCCCTGCTGGCCCGGGCCCTGGGACATGAGGTCAGCGGTTCGGACGCCAATGTCTACCCCCCCATGAGCACCCAGCTCCTCGACCAGGGGATCACCCTGATGGAAGGCGACGATCCCGCCCACCTGTCACCGCAACCGGACCTGGTACTCATAGGCAATGCCTGCTCGCGGGGACAGCGGCTGGTCGAACACGTATTGAACAGCGGCCTGCGCTATACCTCCGGGCCCCAATGGCTCAGCGAGCAGCTGTTGCAGTCACGCTGGGTGCTGGCGGTCTCCGGCACCCATGGCAAGACCACGACCACGGCCCTGCTGAGCTGGCTGCTGGAAGATGCCGGCCTCCGGCCTGGCTTCCTGATCGGGGGGGTGGCGGAAAACTTCGGCCTCTCGGCAAGACTCGGCGAGGCGCCCTTCTTCGTCATCGAGGCGGATGAATATGATACCGCCTTCTTCGACAAGCGCTCCAAGTTCGTGCATTACCGGCCGCGCACGCTGGTGATCAACAATATCGAGTATGACCATGCCGACATCTTTCCGGATCTGGCCGCCATCCAGCGGCAGTTCCACCACCTGCTGCGTTGCGTGCCGGGCATGGGCCAGGTCATCCACCCACGCCGCGACCCGGCGGTGACCGAGGTGCTGGAGATGGGCTGCTGGAGCCAGCGCCAGGACTTCTGCGTCGGGGCTCCCGCCACCTGGTCGGTACGCCCCCTGAACGCCGACTACAGCCGGCTGGCCTTTTCCCATCAGGGGCGCGCCATCGCCGAGGTCGAATGGCCGCTGATCGGCCGCCACAATGCCGAGAATGCCATCGCCGCGGTGGCCGCGGCCTGCCATGCCGGTGTCCTCCCGGCGCAGGCCTGCGAGTCCCTGGCCAGATTCCGCAGCGTCAAACGCCGCCTGCAGAAACTCGGCGCGCCTCGCGGCATCAGCATCTACGACGATTTCGCCCATCACCCCACCGCCATCCGGGCCACCCTCGAGGCGCTCCGCCAGCGGGTCGGTCAGGCCCCGATCCGCGCCATCCTTGAACCCCGCTCCAATACCATGCGCATGGGCATTCATGGCGATGCCCTGGCCCGGGCGCTCGAGGCTGCGGACCAGGTCCTGCTGTTGCAGCCAGCGGGACTGGACTGGGATCCCGGCGAGGTCCTTGCCGGCCTCGCCGGCAAGATGCGCGTCTACACCCGGACCGAGGACATCATCGCCGATCTGCGGATCCGGGCGCGACCCGGAGATCACCTGCTGGTGATGAGCAATGGCGGCTTCGACGGACTGCCCCGGAGACTGATGCAGACCCTGAAAGACATCTGATTCAGGATTCAAGTCCCTGACCACGGCGCCGCTACAGGCAATGAGTCAGGGTACCCAGACCGAGGAGCAGAACATGTCCAGACCCAGGATTGCCGAGGATCCGATGTATCAGCTGCTGCGCGAGGGCAAGGCGGCCGAATTCAACCAGCGCCGCCAGAACGGCGAGGACTGCGACCTGCGAGGTTGTGATTTCAGCCGCGTCGATCTGCGTGAACTCGATGCCGACGGCCTCGACCTCAGCGACTGCTATTTCCGCATGGCCGATCTGCGTGGCCTGGACCTGCGCAACACCCGCCTGGAGGGCGCCAGCTTCGCCGCCGCGAACATCTCCGGCACCTATTTCCCGGTCGAGGTCAGGGCCGATGAGCTGCTGATGTCCATCGAGCACGGCACCCGCCTGCGTTACTATCACGCGGGCTTGTAGGCTCAGCCCATGAAGGCGCTGTCGTCCGGCTCTTCGATCACCGGATTCTCGAGGACGCCGATCCCCTCAATCTCTATGCGCACCACATCACCGGGCTTCATGTAACCCCGGGGTTTCATCTTGACCCCCACGCCGCTGCCGGTACCGGTGGCGATGATATCCCCCGGTTCCAGGGTACAAACGGTGGACAGCGTCTCGATCTGGTGGGGGATGTCGAAGATCTGGCCCGCGGTGTTGAAGTCCTGGCGCAGATCCCCGCTGACCCAGGTCCGGACCCGCAGGTCATGCGGGTCCGTGATCTCGTCCACGGTCACGATCCAGGGTCCGATGGGTCCATGGGTATCGAAGGACTTGCCCAGGGTAAAGGTCGGTGAACGTATCTGCCAGTCCCTGACCGAGACATCGTTGGCCACCATGAAGCCGCCGATCACCTCCAGCGCCCGCTCGGCCGGCACATGCCGGCAGCGCCGGCCGATCACCACCGCCAGTTCACCCTCGTAATCCAGCTTCTCGGAGACACGCGGGCGGTGGACAGGCCTGCCCGGACCGATCACGCAGGTCGTCTGCTTGTTGAAGAAGGAAGGGAACTCCGGCGGCTCGAAGCCCGTTTCATTGATGTGATCGGAATAGTTCAGGCTGATCGCCAGGTACTTCCCCGGCCGCGCGATCGGCGCCTCCAGCCGGACCTCGGACAGGGGCAGGCAATGCGCATCACTGCCCGCCAGCGCCAGCAGACGGCGCCTGCCCGCTTCACCGGCCTGCAACATGGCCGGCATATCCCGGGGCAGCTCCGGGTCCAGGGCGCCATCGACGATCCGATCGTCGATCACCGCGCCGATGCGGGTCAGACCCTGATGGGTGAATCTTGCCAGTTTCATCTTCGCCTCTGTGAATTCCCGTTAACGATCCCGTGCCCCGGCACATGCGCCAGCATAGCGGATGGCGTCCTCCGGCAAAACCGCCCGCAGCGCCTCGCACAAGCTGTCCGCCCCGGCC